>NZ_JMPP01000001.1 GCF_000735435.1 Klebsiella planticola ATCC 33531
TTGCAGAGTCAACCTCATTTTTCAGAAGTTTTCTCTTTCAACCCGGCGGCTTGTTTGCCGTTGTTCCGTGTCGATGGAGGCGCATTATAGGGAGCCGAACGGGAATGACAAGCGGAAAAATGCATTTTTATTTCAACCGCTCATCTTTTGTACTTAACGCCTATTTTTGCTGCTTTTTGATGGCTTCCGGCAGGTCTGCCAGGCTATTCAGCACCCAGTCTGCGGCATTTTCCGCTTCCGGCGTGACCGGCTTGCCGGTACGAACCAAGACTTTAGTCCCAATAGATGCGGCGGCGGCGGCCTGCATATCTTCCACTTTATCGCCAACCATATAAGAAGCAGCCATATCGATATGAAGATAGTCGCGTGCCGAGATCAGCATTCCCGGATGCGGCTTACGGCAATCACAGGTTTGACGAAACTCTTCAACCGTCCCCTGCGGGTGGTGCGGACAGTAATAGATACCGTCCAGATCGATACCGCGATCGGCCAGAGACCAGTCCATCCATTCGGTCAGCGTTTCAAACTGCGCTTCCGTGAACTTACCGCGCGCGATACCGGATTGATTGGTGACCACCACCAGGGCGAATCCCATCTCCTTTAGCTGACGCATCGCGTCAATGACGCCATCGATAAATTCAAAGTTGTCGATTTCGTGGACATAGCCATGATCGACATTAATCGTGCCGTCACGGTCGAGAAAAATTGCGGGTACTGACTTTGCCACCGGTTTGCTCCTGATAAAGGCTAGTCTGATTAGTATCGCATGTTTCTGGAGGCAAGAAAGTGCTCATTATACAGAGGCAGATTGATTTAGACGTCTGGATGCCTTAACATCCATTTCATTGACAGGCATCGCCTGGACACGGCAGAAGAAAATGCCACGGCAAACGGCTAAACGATAATAAATAACTGATGATTAAACTTTCGAATATCACCAAAGTGTTCCTGCAGGGGAATCGCACCATACAGGCTCTGAACAACGTCAGCCTGCATGTCCCTGCCGGACAAATTTATGGCGTGATCGGCGCATCCGGCGCCGGTAAAAGTACGCTGATTCGCTGCGTTAACCTACTGGAACGTCCGACCGAAGGCAGTGTCCAGGTTGACGGTCAGGAGCTGACCGCGCTGTCTGAAAAAGCGCTGACCCGCGCACGTCGCCAGATTGGCATGATTTTCCAGCACTTTAACCTGCTGGCCTCGCGCACCGTCTTCGGCAACGTGGCGCTCCCTCTGGAGCTGGATAATACCCCGCAGGCGGAAATTAAGCGCCGCGTGACCGAACTGCTGGATCTGGTCGGTCTTGCCGATAAGCATGATAGCTACCCGGCAAACCTTTCCGGCGGTCAGAAACAGCGTGTGGCTATTGCTCGCGCGCTGGCAAGCAACCCGAAGGTGCTGCTGTGTGACGAAGCCACCAGCGCCCTGGACCCGGCAACCACGCGCTCCATTCTGGAACTGCTGAAAGATATCAACCGTCGCCTGGGGCTGACTATTCTGCTGATTACCCACGAGATGGATGTCGTCAAACGTATCTGCGATTGCGTCGCGGTAATCAGCAATGGTCAGTTGATCGAGCAGGATACGGTGAGTGAAGTCTTCTCTCACCCGAAAACTCCGCTGGCCCAACAGTTTATTCAATCCACACTGCATCTGGATATTCCGGACGACTACCAGGCTCGCCTGAAGCCGACCGCGCTACCCGATAGCGTCCCTATGCTGCGCATGGAGTTCACCGGTCATTCCGTCGACGCTCCGCTGCTCTCTGAAACCGCCCGCCGCTTTAATGTGAATAACAACATTATTAGCGCGCAGATGGATTACGCCGGCGGCGTGAAGTTCGGCATTATGCTGACCGAGATGCACGGCACGCAGGAAGATACCCAGGCGGCCATCGCCTGGTTGCAGGAACACCATGTAAAAGTAGAGGTACTGGGATATGTCTGAGGCAATGATTTGGCTGCTGTTGCGCGGCGTATGGGAAACGCTGGCCATGACCTTCGTCTCCGGCTTTTTCGGTTTTGTCATCGGCCTGCCGGTGGGTGTGCTGCTGTACGTCACCCGCCCGGGACAGATTATTGCCAACGCCAAACTGTACCGGACGCTGTCCGCGCTGGTTAACATTTTCCGTTCCATCCCTTTCATTATCCTGCTGGTGTGGATGATTCCTTTCACCCGCGTGATTGTCGGTACGTCCATCGGGCTGCAGGCCGCCATTGTGCCGCTGACGGTTGGCGCGGCGCCGTTTATCGCCCGTATGGTGGAGAACGCACTGCTGGAAATTCCGACCGGGCTTATCGAGGCATCCCGCGCGATGGGCGCCACGCCGATGCAGATCGTGCGTAAGGTACTACTGCCAGAAGCGCTGCCGGGTCTGGTAAATGCCGCAACCATCACCCTCATTACGCTGGTCGGCTATTCCGCGATGGGCGGAGCGGTGGGTGCCGGCGGTCTGGGGCAGATTGGCTATCAGTACGGCTATATCGGCTACAACGCTACGGTAATGAATACCGTGCTGGTATTACTGGTTATTCTGGTTTATTTAATCCAATTCTCTGGCGATCGTATCGTCCGGGCTGTAACTCACAAATAACATTATCTACACCCCCTCATTCGGGTCGTCTCCGCGCGGCCCAATGACTCGTGTACACACAGACTCTTACAGAAAGGAAATAACATGGCCTTTAATTTCAAAACCTTTGCGGCAGTCGGCGCATTAATCGGTTCTCTGGCTCTGGTGGGTTGTGGTCAGGATGAAAAAGATCCGAACCATATTAAAGTCGGCGTCATCGTTGGTGCCGAGCAGCAGGTTGCCGAAGTGGCACAAAAAGTGGCGAAAGAGAAATACGGTCTCGACGTTGAGCTGGTGACCTTCAACGATTATGTTCTGCCGAACGAAGCGTTGAGCAAAGGCGATATCGACGTTAACGCCTTCCAGCACAAACCGTACCTCGATCAGCAAATTAAAGACCGTGGCTACAAACTGGTGGCCGTGGGTAACTCCTTTGTCTATCCGATTGCCGGTTATTCCAAAAAAATCAAATCACTGGATGAACTGCAGCCGGGCTCGCAGATTGCCATTCCTAACGATCCGACCAACCTCGGTCGTTCCCTGCTGCTGCTGCAACAGGTGGGCCTGATCAAACTGAAAGAAGGCGTTGGTCTGCTGCCAACCTCGCTGGATATCATTGAGAACCCGAAAAACCTGAAGATTGTTGAGCTGGAAGCACCGCAGCTGCCGCGTTCCCTCGACGATGCACAGATTGCGCTGGCGGTCATCAACACTACCTACGCCAGCCAGATCGGCCTGACCCCGGCCAAAGATGGTATTTTCGTAGAAGGTAAGGACTCTCCGTACGTGAACCTCATTGTTGCTCGCGAAGACAATAAAGATGCGGAGAATGTTAAGAAATTTGTTCAGGCTTACCAGAGCGATGAAGTTTACGAAGCCGCTAACAAAATCTTTAACGGCGGCGCAGTGAAAGGCTGGTAATCTCTTTTCACCGTAATATCATGCAGGACGGGCTTTATGCCCGTCTTGTCATTTATGCAAGCACCTGATTCAATAGCGCCCTGTTTGATCATTTATTGAGGAAATACTATGCGTGCTTTACCGGTCTGTTTGTTAGCACTCATGTTAAGCGGCTGTTCTATGCTAAGCAGATCTCCCGTCGAACCTGTACAAAGCACCGCAACCGCACCGGCCAAAACGGAGCCTGCCAAACCGAAAGCAGTACGTCCGGCGCCGGTAAGAATTTATACCGATGCCTCCGCACTGGTCGGGAAGCCATTCCGCGATCTCGGTGAAGTGACCGGCGAATCATGCCAGGCCAGCAATCAGGACTCGCCGCCCAATATCCCGACCGCCCGCAAGCGTCTGCAAATCAACGCAGCTAAAATGAAAGCTAACGCGGTCCTTCTGCACAGCTGTGAAGTCACCAGCGGCACACCAGGATGCTATCGCCAGGCCGTTTGCCTGGGTTCAGCGCTTAACGTCTCGGCGCAATGAGTGCTTTTCAGTTTGCGCAGATAGGCGTTATCCGCTCGCCATATAAAGAAAAATTTGCCGTCCCGCGCCAGCCAGGCCTGGTCAAACATGGCGGCGGCGAATTGCATCTGCTGCCGCCTTATAACCAGGCTGATGCCGTCCGCGGCCTGGAAGCATTCAGTCATCTGTGGGTGCTGTTTGTTTTCCATCAGACGATGGAAGGCGGCTGGCGCCCCACCGTGCGCCCTCCCCGCCTCGGCGGCAATGCGCGTATGGGCGTGTTCGCCACGCGTTCAACGTTTCGCCCGAATCCCATCGGGATGTCGCTGGTTGAACTGAAAGGCGTTCGCTGTCATCAAGATCAGGTCATCCTTCAGCTTGGCAGTCTGGATTTGGTAGACGGTACGCCGGTCGTCGATATCAAACCTTACCTGCCGTTTGCCGAAGCGCTGCCGGATGCCAACGCCAGCTACGCCCAGCAGGCGCCGCAGGCGGAGATGGCGGTCAGCTTTACCCCTGAAACGCAGGCGCAGCTCCTCGCCCTGGAACAGCGCTATCCGCACCTTACAGCGTTCATCTGCGAGGTGCTGGCGCAGGATCCGCGGCCGGCCTATCGTAAAGAGGAAGAAGCGGGAAAAACTTATGCCGTCTGGCTGCTCGATTTTAACGTACGCTGGCGCGTGATTCCGTCCGGTTTTGAAGTCTTTTCCCTTGAACCGCGCTAATTTTATTTTCCTCTCTTTTGGCATCTTTGCCACACTGGTAAACTAAACCACTTTTTTTGTTTCAGGCTGGTCCCCCAGCCTGTTCCGATCGTCCAAATGGAACCGTAACAACATGCGTACTAGCCAATACCTGCTCTCCACTCAAAAGGAGACACCTGCCGACGCCGAAGTCATCAGCCATCAGTTGATGCTGCGCGCCGGGATGATCCGCAAGCTGGCCTCCGGGTTGTATACCTGGCTGCCGACCGGCCTGCGCGTCCTGAAAAAAGTCGAAAACATCGTGCGTGAAGAGATGAACAACGCCGGTGCCATCGAGGTGTCCATGCCGGTAGTTCAGCCAGCGGACCTGTGGCAGGAGAGCGGTCGCTGGGAGCAGTACGGTCCGGAACTGCTGCGTTTCGTTGACCGCGGCGAGCGTCCGTTTGTTCTCGGTCCAACGCATGAAGAGGTCATTACCGACCTGATCCGTAACGAGCTGAACTCTTACAAGCAGCTGCCGCTGAACTTCTTCCAGATTCAGACCAAGTTCCGTGACGAAGTTCGCCCGCGCTTTGGCGTAATGCGCTCTCGTGAGTTCCTGATGAAAGATGCCTACTCTTTCCATACCTCTCAGGAATCGCTGCAAGAGACCTACGATGCGATGTATGCTGCCTACAGCAAAATCTTCACTCGCATGGGTCTTGATTTCCGCGCGGTACAGGCTGACACCGGCTCAATCGGCGGTAGCGCGTCTCATGAGTTCCAGGTTCTGGCGCAGAGCGGCGAAGATGACGTGATCTTCTCTGACAGCTCTGACTTCGCGGCCAACATTGAGTTTGCTGAAGCAGTTGCGCCGAAAGCACCGCGCGCGGCAGCAACTCAGGAGATGACGCTGGTCGATACGCCGAATGCGAAAACCATCGCCGAGCTGGTCGAGCAGTTCAACCTGCCGGTTGAGAAGACCGTCAAAACCCTGCTGGTTAAAGCAGTTGAAGGCAGCAGCTACCCGCTGGTTGCCCTGCTGGTGCGCGGCGACCACGAGCTGAACGAAGTGAAAGCAGAAAAACTGGCGCAGGTTGCCAGCCCGCTGACCTTCGCTACTGAAGCAGAAATTCGCGCCATCGTTAACGCAGGTCCAGGTTCTCTGGGGCCGGTGAATATGCCGATTCCGGTGGTTATCGACCGTACCGTGGCGGCGATGAGCGATTTCGCTGCCGGCGCCAACATCGATGGTAAACACTACTTCGGCATTAACTGGGATCGCGATGTGGCGACCCCGGAAGTTGCCGATATCCGTAACGTTGTCGCCGGCGATCCGAGCCCGGATGGCCAGGGTACGCTGCTGATTAAACGTGGCATCGAAGTGGGTCACATCTTCCAGCTGGGGACCAAGTACTCACAGGCGATGAACGCCTCGGTGCAGGGTGAAGACGGCCGTAACCAGGTGCTGACTATGGGCTGCTACGGTATCGGGGTAACCCGCGTGGTGGCTGCTGCCATTGAGCAGAACCATGACGACCGCGGTATTATCTGGCCAGATGCGATCGCCCCTTTCCAGGTCGCTATCCTGCCGATGAACATGCACAAATCCTACCGCGTGCAGGAGCTGGCTGAGAAGCTGTATAGCGAGCTGCGCGCACAGGGTATCGAAGTGCTGATGGACGACCGTAAAGAGCGTCCGGGCGTGATGTTTGCCGACATGGAGCTGATTGGTATTCCGCATACCATCGTGCTCGGCGATCGCAACCTCGACAATGACGATATCGAATATAAATATCGTCGCAACGGCGAGAAGCAGCTGATCAAAACCGGCGATATCGTGAATTACCTGGTTAACGCTATTAAAGGCTGAACCCACCGCTAAACGTAAAAAGGCCCCGCATCTGCGGGGCCTTTTTTATGTTGGCAACGAGGTTCGCTGCTCCGTTTTCCGCAGCGTTTGTTTGCCGCGTTCGCGAGAAAACGACTTACTGGTTACACTCTTTGCCCGGCACGAAGCGAGAAAACACTTACTGGTTACACTCTTTGCCCGGCACGAATTTACTATTTTTATCCGCCATCAGCGTTTTCACCATCTCCCCGCTATCGGGGTTGGCTTCCAGCGTAAAGTGCCCTTCTACCACCAGCAGCACCGGGCGCGTTTGCGTCCCGCGAGCGGCGGCATAATCGCGCTCAAGCTGGGCATTGTTAGCCACCGCGATCCGCTTACCGGTCGCGCAGTCGGTGAAGGTGGCCGCATCCGCCATATAGAAATACATCCCGCGCATGGTCATCGGCGTAGTCGGCAGGCTGGCTTTGACCGATTTCAGGGTGTAGTTGAGCGTTGACTCAATGGGGTTACCTTCCCGATCGAGCATTTCCAGGGTTTCCCCCTTCGCGCGATAGTAGGACTTCTCCCCTTTGCTGTCGGTCAGGACCAGCTTATCGGCGGTCCGCGCCCAGGTCCCGTACGAGGCGAACGATGACGGTTCACGGCTGACGCCCTGGTAACGTTCGTTCATAACCCAGCTGCCATCCTTTTCGAGGAACAGCGAGGTTTCAATCCCTTCACAATCGGCGCAGGGCAAAATGCCACGCCAGCTTTGCTGCATCGGCTTCAGTTCTTCCATCGGCGCCGGCTGTAACATCTCGACATCCGAACGATGGTTGCAGCCAAATAGCGCAAAGAGCGAACACGCTACGGCAACGGAGAGTACGATTTTCTTCACTGTTAATTCCTTATAATCCATTCCACCCGTTCGCCATGCCGCCTACTGACGAACTTTCCCCCGCAGCGCTTTGACAGAGGACTTTTGCGCCTTCGAGGCAAGACGACGCTCTTTTGACGCCCGGGTCGGCCGGGTCTCACGGCGACTTTTTTGCACTGCGGTTAATTCTTTTATTAACGCAACCAGACGGGAAATGGCCGCTTCGCGATTCATTTCCTGGCTGCGATATTCCTGAGCCTTAATGATAACCACACCCTCGGCAGAAATTAAGTGGTGACTGGCGGCCAGTAATCGTTCTTTATAATAATCAGGCAGACTGGATGCTTTTATGTCAAAGCGCAGATGGATGGCGGTAGACGCTTTATTCACGTGCTGACCGCCCGCGCCCTGCGCGCGTATCCCGGACAAGGTTATCTCTTCATCCGGAATAACCACGCTGCGGCTAATCGTAATCATGCCGACGGCTGCCACGCCGTTAAATGAATTTCCAGATTATTCTTAGCGTCAGATAGCCAGATGCCGCCGTCCTGTAAAGTGGCCTGTAGCACCATTGAACGATCGGCAAAAGCGCTGAGCCTGGCGAGCTGCGCATCATCCAGATACCAGACCGTCAGTTTGCTAAACTGCGCCATTTTGCTCTTGTTCTGCTGCCACCAGATTTCCGCTGCCCGGCTATTGTAGGCAAACAACACCACCTCCTGCGCCCGTGAACACGCTTTTTTAATCCGCCGCTCATCCGGCAAACCAAGCTCAATCCACAGGTCAACGCCGAGATGATCGTTGAGTAGCCAGAGCTCTGCCTCATCCTCTGACGAGAGGCCGCGGGTAAACTGCAGACGTTCGTCGGCGTATTTGATCCACGCCAGCAGGCGTAGCATCATGCGCTCCTGGGTTTCCGACGGATGCTGAGCCAGCGTCAGGCTGGCATCCAGAAACTGGTTGCGATCGAGATCGGCAACGTTCACCGTAGCCTTATAAATTGTCGCTTTCAGCGCCATGAATACTCTCCTGAAATAAATGGCGTACATTGTAGCGAAACGGGCGACAAAAGGCTGCCGGCAATCGGCGGCTCTCTTTTCATCCTGCTGATATTGCTTAAATGACTATGGTATAGTCACCTTGCTAAACAGAGTGTATCTTCGTAGGCTTAAACTTGCATCCCACGGTTGAGTCAGAATACTGACAGGAGGGCATGTGGACCAATATTGTGAGTTAATACGCAAGCGGTATGCGGAAATAGCCAGCGGAGACCTAGGGTATATTCCAGATGCGCTGGGTTGCGTGTTGAAAGTATTGAATGAAATTGCGGCGGATGAGGCCCTTTCGGAGTCAGTCAGGGAAAAAGCCGCCTGTGCGGCAGCAAACTTACTGGTGAGCGATTATGTCAATGAATGATACTTATCAACCCATCAACTGTGATGATTATGACAACCTCGAACTTGCCTGCCAGCATCATCTGGTGCTTGTCCTGACGCTCAAAGATGGTGAGCAGCTGCAAGCGAAGGCAAGCGATCTTATCTCGCGCAAAAATATCGAGTATCTGGTGGTGGAACTGAGCGGAAACATTCGCGAACTACGCCTGGATAAAATCGCCAGCTTCAGCCACCCGGAAATCGGTACCGTGGTGGTCAGTGAGTCCTGAATAAAAACGGGTGGCTCAGCCGCCCGTTTTCCTCCATATCATCTCTACCCCTTCGCCTTCCCGCGCTTCCCCTTCGCAGGTTACGAACAGCGAATCCGCCGCCGCAATCAGCGTCTCACCGTAGAACAGTAGCGGTGTGGTA
The DNA here is from genome assembly GCF_000735435.1 of Klebsiella planticola ATCC 33531. Classification (GTDB taxonomy): domain Bacteria; phylum Pseudomonadota; class Gammaproteobacteria; order Enterobacterales; family Enterobacteriaceae; genus Klebsiella; species Klebsiella planticola. The sequence continues at coordinate 9,185 of NZ_JMPP01000001.1, forward strand.
TCGCGGCGCCAGGGGGCCACGCCCAGCTCCTGCCAGATTTTCTTCAGCTTGCGGCCACCGTGACGACCGACAATATGCAGATTCCCGCTGGCGCGAAAGCGCACCGTCACCGGCTCTTCACCACGCGGGGCGCGTAGCGGTCCGCCTGGTTGCAGCGCCAGTTCGCCAAGACCTTCAGGCAGCCGTAGCGGTTGTCGGTAGTCCGGCCACGGTAGCAGCGCATTCGTCTGGCCGGGTTGATACCTGACCCACCACAGCCGCTGCTGATAACGGCGCACGGAAAAATCGCCAAGACGCAGACAGGGAAAGGCATCCTCCCGCGCCAGCGCGACTTCGCGCCAGATTCGCTCCGTCATCTCGCGCGAGGGCATCGGCGCAGAGTGCCTGGCCAGCCAGCGCCGCAGCAGCGCGGCGCGGCGCGGCGCGCTCATGGACGCCAGCGCGTCGATAGCTAACGAACCGTCATCCGCCACCAGTTTTGCCAAATCTTCCGCCAGCAGTTCATCCAGCAGCTGCTCCTGTTCACCGCACAGGCTGGCGCTACGCGCGACCGCTTCACTAAAGTGGGGCCAGCGCGCGTTAAGCTGCGGGACAACGCGCAGGCGGAGGAAGTTACGATCGTAGGTATCATCCTGATTACTCTCGTCCTCAATCCAGCTGAGCTGATGAGCCAGCGCCCACTGGTGCAGCGTCTCACGACGGGTATTCAGCAGAGGACGCAGCAGCCGGGTAGCGGCAAACCCGGAGGACGCCGCCATCGCCGCCAGCCCGGTTGGGCCGCTGCCGCGTTTGAGCGCCAACAGGAAGGTTTCACACTGATCGTCGAGGTGTTGAGCCGTCACCAGGGCTTCTCCCGGCCGCAGCGCCCCCCGGAAAGCCTGGTAGCGTGCCTGACGCGCATGCGCCTCCACGCCCAGGCCGTCATCCGCCAGGGTGACGCGCTCGACCACCAGCGGAACCTGCCAGTGCTGACAAACCTGCTGGCAGTGCGCAACCCAGCTATCGGCATTCGCGCTCAGGCCATGGTGAATATGGATGGCCCGCAGCTGCAGCGTCGGGTCCCGTTCACGCCAGCAGACCAGTTGATGTAAAAGCACCGTCGAATCCAGACCGCCGCTGAAGGCGACCAAAAACTGACGATAGGGGTGTAGGGTGTGCGCAATATCGGGCGTCATCATCTTGATAGTGTCGCTGGGGAGATAGCCCGGCACGTTACCGGGCCGGGCGCGCTCTGGCAAGGGTTACTGCTGATAAATCTCCAGCGGCAGGCCGTCGGGATCGTTAAAAAAGGTGAAGCGTTTGCCGGTAAAAGGATCGATGCGAATTCCCTCACAGGCCACGCCATGCTTTTCCAGATGAGCCACCGCAGCGTCAATATCATCCACGCTAAAGGCCAGATGACGCAGCCCACAGGCTTCCGGACGGCTCGGACGAGCTGGAGGGAACGGGAAAGAGAACAGTTCAATAACATACTCGCCGTTCAATGCCAGATCGCCCTTCCACGAGTCGCGCTCTTCACGATAAAACTCACTCTGCAACGTAAAGCCCAGAATATCGCAGTAAAAGGCTTTGCTCTGCGCATAATTGGTCGCGATGATAGCAATATGGTGAACCCGTTTTAAACCCAGCATGTCTACTCCTCCAGTTAATGCCATCCAGGTTACTCGCGCCGCTTAGCGCGGTGCAAGCAGTGAGTCATTTTTTAAGACTCGTACCCGGTAGACGCCGTCGTCCCCGCGCTTCGCCCCGTGGATATCCGTTTCAAAGCCCGGATAATGGCGGCCAATCGAGCAGAGCATCAGCAGGAAATCGAGCACCGCCCGGCTCTCTTCGGTAATCATCTCTCCGGGCATCAACAGCGGTACGCCCGGCGGGTACGGCAGAATCATATTAGCCGAAATGCGCCCAACCAGATTTTCCAGCTCAATGGTTTCGACTTCACCTTTGATTTGCCGCTGCCAGGCCTGATGCGGCGTCATTTTCATTTCCGGCAGCACGTCAAACGCGCTCAGCATCAGCTGTGAAAGCTGGTGCTGACGGATCAGGCGATGGATCCCCTGCGCCAGATCCTGAATACGCATATTGCGATAAAAATCGGGATCTTCCGCGTAGAGATCCGGCAGCATGTTCTTCACTCGCAGGTTGAGATCGTAGGCGCGCTTAAACTCGGTTAAGCCGCGCAGCAGCCCCATCGCCCGGGTTTTATCGATGCCGATGCTGAACAGAAACAGCAGGTTGTAGGGACCCGTTTTTTCCACGACCACGCCGCGCTCATCGAGGAATTTCGCCACCAGCGCCGCCGGGATCCCCTCACCGTCCATATTGCCCTGTTCATCCATTCCCGGCGTCAGGATCGTCACCTTCACCGGGTCGAGGAACATATGATTATCGTCAGCGTCTTTGAAACCGTGCCAGTTCTCCCCCCCTGCCACCGGCCAGCACTGCACCTGCTCAATATCCTCCGGCTGCCAGATATCAAAGAACCAGCCGTCAGTCTCTTCACGCAGACGCTGGACCTCTTTGCGGAAATCCAGCGCTCGCTCAATGGAGCGTTGGATCAAACGCTTGCCAGAATTGCCGCGCAGCATGGCCGCCGCGGTTTCTATCGAAGCCACGATCGGATAGCTCGGCGACGTCGAGGTGTGCATCATAAACGCTTCATTAAAGGTCTCTTCGTCGTAGCTGCCTTTAATGTGGATCAGCGAGGCCTGCGACAGCGCGGCCAGCATTTTGTGCGTTGATTGTGTTTCGAAGACCACCTTACCCGGAATGCGATCGCCGCTCATCCCGCTTTTCCCCTGGTAGATCGGATGGAAATGAGTGTAAGGCACCCAGGCCGAATCAAAATGGATCGAGGGCACATCGAGCGTCTCTTTGATCCAGGTGGTGTTATACAGCAGCCCGTCGTAGGTGGAGTTGGTAATCACCGCATGTACCGGCCACCCGGCTCCGCTCGTGGTATCGACCTTCTGCTGAATGCTGTCGCGGGTGAATTCCCGTTTCGGTATACCGCCCAGAATACCCAGCGCGTTACGCGTCGGTTTCAGCCACAGTGGAACGACATCGCTCATCATCAGCAGGTGCGCCAGTGACTTATGGCAGTTACGGTCAATCAGCAGCGTGCTGCCCGCCGGCGCCGAATACATGCCGACAATTTTGTTCGACGTCGAGGTGCCGTTCGTCACCATGTAGCTCTGCTCGGCACCAAAGGCGCGGGCGATATACTCTTCAGCCTCCAGGTGCGGCCCGGTATGATCGAGCAGCGACCCCAGCTCGGTGACCGAAATCGACACGTCGGCTTTTAGCGTATTGCCCCCGAAAAAGTCATAAAACAGGCAGCCAACCGGGCTTTTCTGGTACGCGCTGCCCCCCATATGCCCCGGCGTACAGAAGGTATATTTTCCCTCCTGCACATAGTTGAACAGGGCTTTGGTAAACGGCGGCGTAATGTTATCCAGGTATTCACGCGTGTACTGGGCGATTCGGGTGGCGATCTCTTCTGCCAGGCCAAGCGCGTATTCAAAGAACCACAGCGTCATACGCAGATCCTGACTGCTGACATCCATCGTCGAATGCGCGTTGATAAAGGCGTATAGCGGGAGATACTCATTCAGCTGATTGATATCGCTGCACAGATCGGCGTTGTACTCATCCCAGTCAAAGATGACCCCGCAGATCCGCGGATTATGTTCGATAAACTGCAGTAGGTCGGCGCTGTTTTGCGGCCAGATAGTCTGAAAGCCTTGCCGTTGCAGGGCCGCTTCCAGCTCTTTGATCGGTTCGTCTTTGTGGTAGACGCCGTGGGGCCCCATGATGGCGATGATATTCACGCTTTCCTCCTGGAATTGACCTGAGTCAGGCATCATAGCAATCGCGCTGGCGTATCGCACATAAAAAAGGGGCCGGAAAATCCGGCCCCAGGCAATATTGACGCGAGAAATAATCAGGCGTAGCCGTAGCTCATCAGACGCTGGTAGCGACGATTTAACAGCTCCTCTTCACTCAGGGTGTCGAGGTCAGCCAGATCCGCCAGCAGCTGCGCCTTCAGGCTTGCCGCAATGGCTTCCGGGTTGCGATGAGCGCCGCCCAGAGGTTCCGGGATAATTGAGTCAATCAGCTTCAGCTCTTTCAGACGTGGAGCAATGATCCCCATCGCTTCGGCCGCCAGCGGGGCTTTATCCGCGCTTTTCCACAGAATGGAGGCGCAGCCTTCCGGTGAAATGACCGAATAGGTGCTGTACTGCAGCATGTTGACCTTATCGCCAACGCCGATCGCCAGCGCGCCGCCGGAACCACCTTCCCCGATAACGGTACAGATGACCGGAACGCTCAGACGCGACATTTCGCGCAGGTTACGGGCAATCGCCTCAGACTGGCCGCGCTCTTCCGCACCCACGCCCGGGTACGCACCCGGGGTGTCGATAAAGGTGATGATTGGCATTTTGAAACGCTCAGCCATCTCCATCAGGCGCAGCGCCTTACGATAGCCTTCCGGCGCCGGCATCCCGAAGTTGCGGCGAATCTTCTCTTTCGTTTCGCGCCCTTTCTGGTGGCCGATAATCATCACCGGACGCCCGTCCAGACGCGCAATACCGCCAACAATGGCTTTATCGTCAGCGTAAGCGCGGTCGCCAGCCAGTTCGTCAAATTCGTCGAATGCCAGGCGAACATAATCCAGGGTGTACGGGCGACGTGGGTGGCGTGCCAGTTGAGCAACCTGCCATGCCCCCAGATCGGCGAAGATTTTACGCGTCAGTTCAACGCTTTTTTCGCGCAGACGATGCACTTCTTCGTCGATGTTAATATCGAGTTTCTCATCCTGACGGCTTACCGCAGTCAGGGAATCGATTTTCGCTTCCAGCTCTGCAATCGGCTGTTCAAAATCAAGGAAATTCAGACTCATAGTATTCCTGTATTAGTCAAACTCCAGTTCCACCTGCTCCGAGCCGATAAGGCCACGCAGATCGTTGAGTAAACGATCGCTCGGAGAGACGCGCCATGTTGCGCCAAAACGCAGCCGCGCGCGCGCATCCGCCCTCTGATAATAGAGGTGTACTGGAATGGTTCCCGAACGGTGGGGTTCCAGAGACTGACGGAGTCGGTTTAAAAGCTGGTCATCAATTTGCCTGTCCGTCAGCGAGATAGCAAGCCCGCGAGCATATTTTTCCCGGGCTTCGTCAATGTCCATGACTTCACGGGCGGTCATTTTAAGCCCCCCGCTGAAGTCATCAAAGCTGACCTGTCCGCTGACGATAAGTATGCGGTCTTTTTCCAGCAATTGCTGATATTTATCCAGCGCGTCGGTAAATAACATCACCTCCAGACGCCCGGAACGGTCATCCAACGTACAGATACCGATACGATTGCCGCGCTTGGTGACCATTACCCGCGCAGCAATAACGAGCCCCGCCGCCGTGGTGACTTTACCACGATCGGTCGGATGCATGTCTTTGAGTCTCACGCCGCCAACATAGCGCTCAATCTCTTTCAAATACTGGTTGATAGGATGACCCGTCAGGTACAGCCCCAGGGTCTCCCTTTCACCATCCAGCACCACCTGCTCCGGCCACGGCTGGCAGTTGGCATAGGATTGCTCGATTTGCTCCGGCTCTTCCGCCAGCACCCCGAACATATCCGCCTGGCCAATCGCCTCGGCTTTCGCATGCTGATCGGCGGCCTTCAGCGCATCGCCCAGCGAATTCATTAATGCCGCGCGATGCGGCCCGAGGCGGTCAAACGCCCCGGACATAATCAGTTTTTCCAGCACCCGACGGTTCAGCTTTTTGGTATCGGTGCGGGCGCAAAGATCGAACAACTCGCGGAAATAACCGCCGTTGTTACGCGCTTCAATAATGGCTTCGATCGGCCCTTCTCCGACCCCTTTAATCGCGCCGATACCGTAGACGATTTCACCGTCGTCATTCACGTGGAAATGGTACAGACCGGAGTTAATATCCGGCGGCAGGATTTTCAGGCCCATCCGCCAGCACTCATCGACCAGCCCCACCACTTTCTCGGTGTTATCCATATCCGCGGTCATCACCGCCGCCATAAACTCGGCCGGATAGTGCGCTTTCAGCCACAGCGTCTGGTAGGAGACCAGCGCATAGGCCGCCGAGTGCGATTTGTTAAATCCGTAACCGGCGAATTTCTCCACCAGGTCAAAGATTTTGATCGCCAGCTCGCCGTCAATGCCGTTTTTCCTCGCCCCTTCCTCAAAGGTGCCGCGCTGCTTGGCCATCTCTTCCGGCTTTTTCTTACCCATCGCACGACGCAGCATATCCGCGCCGCCGAGGGTATAGCCCGAGAGCTCCTGGGCAATCTGCATGACCTGTTCCTGATACAGGATAATGCCATACGTCGGCTCAAGCACCGGTTTCAGACACTCATGCTGCCACTGTACGTCCGGGTAAGAGATCTCTTCGCGGCCGTGCTTACGGTCGATAAAGTTATCTACCATCCCCGATTGCAGCGGCCCCGGACGGAACAGGGCCACCAGCGCGATCATATCTTCGAAGCAGTCGGGCTGAAGGCGTTTAATCAGGTCTTTCATGCCGCGCGATTCAAGCTGGAAAACCGCAGTGGTTTCCGAGCGTTGCAGCATATCGAAGCTTTTCTTATCGTCCAGCGGGATCGCCGCGATATCCAGCGGCGGCTCGCCGTTCTTCGCCCGCCGCTTGTTGATCATCTCCAGCGCCCAGTTGATGATGGTCAGCGTACGCAGGCCAAGGAAGTCGAACTTCACCAGCCCGGCGTATTCGACGTCGTTCTTATCAAACTGGGTGACCGGATGCAAACCTGCTTCATCGCAATATAGCGGGGCGAAGTCGGTAATTTTGGTCGGGGCGATAACCACGCCCCCCGCATGCTTACCGGCGTTACGCGTGACGCCTTCCAGCTTACGCGCCATGTCGATCAGCGCTCTGACCTCTTCGTCAGCTTCGTAGATCTCCGGCAGCTGCGGCTCGGCCTCAAACGCTTTCGCCAGCGTCATCCCCGGGTCGGGCGGCACCAGTTTCGAGATCCGATCCACGAACCCGTACGGATGGCCAAGCACGCGGCCCACGTCGCGAATAACCGCTTTCGCCGCCATCGTACCGAAGGTGATAATCTGCGATACCGCATCGCGACCGTACATCTCCGCCACGTGCTCGATAACCTGATCGCGCTTCTCCATGCAGAAGTCGACGTCAAAGTCGGGCATCGATACACGTTCAGGGTTCAGGAAACGTTCGAACAGCAGATCGAATTCCAGCGGATCCAGGTCGGTGATTTTTAAGGCGTAGGCGACTAACGACCCGGCGCCGGAACCACGTCCCGGCCCTACCGGTACGCCGTTATCCTTGGACCACTGGATAAACTCCATGACGATCAGGAAGTAGCCAGGGAAGCCCATCTGGTTAATCACCTGAAGTTCGATATCCAGTCGCTCATCGTATTCAGGTCGGCGTTTAACGCGCTCTTCAGGATCAGGGAACAGAAAAGCCAGACGCTCTTCCAGGCCCTCTTTTGATTTTTTAACCAGATAATCTTCCGTCGTCATATCCCCGGTCGGGAACTGCGGCAGGAAGTATTCGCCAAGACGTACGGTAACGTTGCAGCGCTTGGCGATTTCGACGGTATTTTCCAGCGCTTCCGGAATATCGGAGAACAGCTCGCACATTTCATCTTCGCTGCGCATATATTGCTGCGGCGAGTATTTGCGCGGGCGCTTCGGATCGTCCAGGGTAAAGCCGTCATGAATCGCGACGCGGATCTCATGCGCATCGAAATCACCGGTTTCCAGGAAACGCACATCGTTAGTCGCCACGACCGGTATACCGCGCTCTTCAGCCAGCTGCACGGCGGCGTGTAAATAGGCCTCTTCATCGGCGCGACCGGTGCGGATCAGCTCCAGATAGTAGCGATCCGGGAAATGCTCCTGGTAGAAAGAGAGGCATTGATCGACCAGCGCCATATTGCCACGCGTCAGGCTGACGCCAACATCGCCTTTACGCGCGCCGGAAAGCAGGATCAGTCCTTCCTGATGTTCGGCCAGCCAGTCCCGGTCAATCCACGGTCCCAGCGCGCCATAGCCGCGTTGATAAGCACGTGAAATCAGCAGCGTCAGGTTTTGATAACCCACATTGTTGGCCGCCAGAACCGTGAGTTCGGTGAACTCATCGCCCATCAGTTCGCTCTGGACGTGAAAATCCGCGCCGACGATGGGCTTAAGACCTGCGCCATGTCCCGCTCCGTAGAACTTCACCAGTCCGCACAGGTTAGTAAAATCGGTGATCGCCAGCGCAGGCATGCCAAGCGAGGCCGCCTTTTTCACCAGCGGCCCGGTTTTTGCCAGCCCATCGATCATGGAATAGTCGCTATGCACCCGCAGGTGGACGAAACGTGGTTCAGACATCTTCAGATTCCGGTTTACTTATTTCTCGACACAAGAATCAGGACGCAAGGCCCAGCGCGCGTTTTACCGGGCCAAAACTACGCCGATGATGCTCGGTTGCGCCATGTTCGATCAGTTTTTCCAGATGGAAAGCGGTAGGATAGCCTTTATGCTGCGCAAAGCCGTATTGAGGAAATTCAAGGTCCAGCTCAGCCATTTCCGCATCGCGCGCGACTTTAGCCAGAATAGACGCTGCGCTGATTTCTGCCACCCGGCTATCGCCTTTGACCACCGCCAGTGAAGGCACAGGTAGCGGCGGGCAGCGGTTGCCATCAATCAGCACAAACTCCGGCACCACCGGCAGCGCAGCAACGGCGCGCTGCATCGCCAGCATGGTCGCATGCAGAATATTCAGCTCGTCTATTTCGTGCGGTTCCGCGCGGCCGAAACTCCAGGCTAACGCTTTCTCTTTGATTTCATCGAACAGCGCCAGACGACGCTTTTCGCTTAATTTTTTGGAGTCATTCAGACCGACAATTGGCCGTGCCGGGTCAAGGATCACCGCGGCGGTAACGACCGCTCCGACCAGAGGTCCCCGACCGACTTCGTCTACGCCGGCGACCAGGTGAGTATGCGGATACACAAACTCAATCATTTTGCTAACTCCAGTACCGCGTCCGCCGCCTGCTCATCCGCATTGCAGCGAATTTGTTGATGCAGCGCGCGGAAAGTGTCATGCATTTCATGGCTGGTTTTACCATCAGCCAGCAGCGGCCGCAGCGCATCCGCAAGCGACGCAGGCTGGCACTCATCCTGCAGCAGCTCTTTGACCAGCTCGCGGCCGGCCAGCAGGTTCGGCAACGAAACGTAGTCGGTTTTCACCAGGCGTTTCGCCAGCCAGAAAGTGAACGGCTTCATACGATAGCCAACCACCATCGGACACTTGGCCAGCATGCACTCCAGCGCCGCGGTTCCGGAAGCCAGCAGGGCCGCATCGCTGGCGATCATGGCATCGCGCGCCTGACCATCCAGCAGATGCACCGTAAGCTCCGGCGCCGTTTCCGCTTTAATACGTTCGAACTGCTCCCGCCTTCTGGCATTCACCAGCGGCACCAGTACCTGCAGGTCGGGATAATCGTTACGCAGAATCTGCGCGGTTTTCAGAAAGTCTGCGCTGAGCATTTCTACTTCAGCGCCGCGACTCCCCGGCAGCAGCGCCAGGCAGTGCGCATCCCGGGCAATGCCCAGGCGATCCCGCGCGGCGTCTTTATCCGGATCCAACGGCATGGCATCCGCCATGGTATGGCCGATAAAGCGGCAGGGAACGTTAAATTTGTCGTAAAACGCTTTTTCGAAAGGCAGAAATGCCAGTACCAGATCGGTGGATCTGCCAATTTTGAAAACGCGTTTTTGCCGCCATGCCCAAACCGACGGACTGACGTAATGGATAGTTTTGATACCCTGCTTCTTCAGATTACCTTCGAGGGTGATATTGAAGTCAGGCGCATCAATACCGACGAATACGTCTGGTTTAAGCTCGGTAAATCGCCGGGTGAGATCGGCGCGGATATGCAGCAGGCGACGCAGGCGACCAAGCACTTCGACAATGCCCATCACCGCCAGCTCTTCCATCTCATACCAGGCCTCACAGCCTTCGGCCTGCATCAATGGCCCCGCCACGCCGACAAAGCGCGCATCGGGAATACGTGCTTTAAGGGCGCGGATGAGACCTGCGCCAAGAATATCGCCGGAGGTTTCTCCGGCGACCAGGGCAATCGTCAGGGGACGCTGTGCAGACATTAACGAATCAGACCGCGTGTGGAGCGGGCGAAGAAATCGACAAATGGCTGAACTTCAGGATACTGAGTCGCCAGCTCGGCGATTTCCGGCTTCGCTTCATCCAGCGTTTTCCCGCTGCGGTACAGCAGTTTGTACGCATTGCGAATCGCGGTGATGGCTTCGCGGCTAAAGCCACGGCGCTTCAGCCCTTCAATATTGACGCCATACGGCGTTGCGTGGTTGCCCTGGGCAATCACGAACGGCGGGACATCCTGCGCGACGCCGGAGCAGCCGCCGACCATGACGTGTGCGCCGATGATGCAGAACTGATGCACTGCCGTCATGCCGCCGATGATAACGAAATCATCCAGCGAGACATGGCCGGCGAGCGTGGCATTGTTAGCCAGAATACAGCGGTTCCCGACCGTACAATCGTGCGCGACGTGAGCGTTGATCATCAGCAAGTTATCGCTGCCCACCTTCGTTAATCCACCACCCTGTACTGTGCCACGATGGATGGTGACGCTTTCGCGGATGCGGTTGCGGTCGCCAATTTCCACACGCGTCGGTTCACCAGCGTATTTCAGGTCCTGGTTAACTTCACCGATGGAAGCGAACTGATAGATCTCGTTATCACGACCAATTTTGGTATGGCCGTTAACAACAACATGAGACTTCAGTACGGTACCTTCGCCAATTTCGACGTTAGCACCAACAATACAAAACGGGCCAATGTGGGCGTTAGCACCGATAACGGCGCCATCTTCCACGATGGCAGTCGGATGAACAAAGGCGGTTTTATCAATCACGTATCAGGCCTCCCGGCTACGCGCACACATCATCGTTGCTTCGCAAACCACTTTACCATCAACCAGCGCGACGCCTTTAAAACGCGTCAGGCCGCGACGGGTTTTCTCGAAAGTGACTTCCATAATCATCTGATCGCCTGGTACTACCGGACGTTTGAAACGCGCTTCATCAATCCCGGCGAAGTAATAGAGTTCACCCGGTTCGAGCTTGCCGACGCTTTTGAATGCCAGAATGCCGGTGGCCTGCGCCATCGCTTCCAGAATCAGTACGCCCGGTAAAATCGGTTTACCAGGGAAGTGCCCCTGGAAAAACGGCTCGTTAACAGAAACATTTTTTACTGCGCGCAGAAAACGACCTTCTTCAAAATCCAGCACACGGTCTACCAGCAGGAACGGGTAGCGGTGAGGGAGAAGTTCCAGAATCTCTTCAATGTGCAGAGTATGAGTTTCAGTAGTCAAAATACTCTTCCTGTCTAAATATACTAAAAGGCAATAATAACACGGCCTGCGGCAATCTTATGAATGCAACAGGCCGAAAATTTTTACACTACATCTCTCAGGCAGTATCCTGGTCAGCGGTAGTTGCCGCCCGGATACTGCTTGGCATGATTTTGTGTGTCAACGGATGCGCTAATCTTGCTGATTAACCTTACGCTCAATCGATTTGAGGCGTTTGTTTATCTCATCAATATTCATCACCAGCGCCGCGGTTTTACGCCACACCTTATTCGGTTGCAGCGGAATCCCTGAAGAATAGACGCCAGGCTCGGTGATAGGACGCATGACCATCCCCATCCCGGTGACGGTGACTTTGTCGCAGATTTCCATATGTCCGTTAATCACGCTGGCTCCGCCAATCATGCAGTAACGGCCAATTTTCAGGCTGCCTGCCATGATAACGCCACCTGCAACGGCAGTATTGTCACCAATCACAACGTTATGCGCAATCTGACACTGGTTATCAATGATAACGCCATTGCCGATCACGGTATCATCCAGCGCACCACGGTCAATGGTCGTACAGGCGCCGATCTCCACGCGATCGCCAATGATGACGCGACCCAGCTGCGGGATCTTCACCCAGTTGCCGCGATCGTTGGCATAGCCGAAACCATCGGCACCGATAACGGTGCTGGACTGAATCAGGCAATTCTCACCGATCTCAATCTCGTGGTAAACGGTCACGTTGGCCCACAAACGGGAGCCAGCACCAATTTTCGTCTTTTTCCCAACGAAGCACCCGGCGCCAATCACCACATTGTCACCAAGCACAACATCAGATTCGATCACGGCGTTAGGGCCAATCGAGACGTTTTTACCCAGCGTCGCCGTGGCATCAATCACCGCACTCGGGGCGATATCCTGCGCCGGCTGCGGCGTGGTATCCAGAATTTGAGCCATGCGCGCATAGGTCAGGTAGGGATTACGCACTACCAGCGCGGCGCTTTGGGCAAAAGGTAAATCATCCTGCGTCATGACAACGGCAGAAGCCTGGCAAGCGGCCAGGTGTTCACGGTACTTAGGGTTGACCATGAATGTAATATGACCTGCTTTTGCAGTCTGCATGGACGCAACGCCGGTGATGACGATATCGCCATCACCGTGTAATTCTGCATCCAACTGCTGTGCTAGATCAGCCAGTCGAATAGAAGGCATTACTTATTTAACCTGTTTCAGCACATCAGCGGTGATGTCTTTTACATCGCTGCTGTTGTATGCAACGGCATTAGAATCAACAACCAGGTCGATGCTCTGGCTGCTCGCTACGCTTTTCACAGCAGTCTGGATACGGTTAACCAGTTTGCCGCGTTCTTCGTTGGAGCGACGTGCACGATCCTGCTCAAAAGACTGCGCCTTCTGAGAGAAGGTCTGGCGCTGAGCCATGACGTCTTTTTCCAGCTTGGTACGATCGGCACCCGGTTTCATGGACTGCAGACGCTGCATTTTGGACTGCAGATCGCCTTCCATACGCTGCAGCTCGCTCGCGCGGCCTTTGAACTCGTTTTCCAGCGTGTTAGAAACGCCTGTTTTCTGGGCAACCTGTTGGAACAGGCTGTTCATGTTAACCATTGCAATTTTATCTGCCGCCTGAGCGGAAGTTACCATTGCTAAACCCAGACCTGCAGCTAATAACCACTTTTTCACAATTAACTCCTTACCATCCCATGAGTACCCAGGGGTACCGTTATTTGCGTGGCCAGGCGATAACCGTGATTATCGCCTAAAGTCAGCGCTATACTGCACTTACATTCCATTGCTGCCCGCAATTACCAGGTTTTACCAATGTTAAACTGGAACTGCTCGGCCTTGTCTCCCTCGTACTTTTTAAACGGTTGGGCGTAGGAGAATACCAACGGCCCCAACGGCGACATCCACTGCACCGCAATACCAGCGGACATACGGATGTTGCTCGGATCACCGTAATCCGGATAACCCGCATAAGCGCTCGAATCCCAGTGAGTATCCCACACGGTACCCATATCCCAGAAGAAGGAGGTACGGACCGAGTTAGCATATTTATCGCTGATAAACGGCGTCGGTGTAATCAGCTCCAGGCTGGCAACGGCCATGGCGTTACCGCCGACTGCATCATCCGATTTACACGGCGCAGACTCAGTGCTCTTACAGTTACTGTCATAGTTATCATCGCCATCGTGGCGATTGCTGGCCGGGAAATAAACCGCTTTCGGACCAATGGTGTTCGACTGGAACCCGCGCACGGTGCTTGAACCACCGGCGTAGAAGTTCTCGTAGAACGGCATCTCTTTGCTGCCAATACCGTCGCCATAGCCGAAGCGAGTACGTCCCAGAACCACCCATTTATGATCGTTGTCGATCGGTACATAGGTCGCCGTATCCAGCGTAGCTTTGTAGTATTCGTTATCCGAACCTGGAATGGTCACTTTACCATTCAGGTTGACACGCGAACCTTCCGTCGGGAAGAAGCCGCGGTCGAGCTTGTTATAGGTCCAACCGTAGTTGAAGGTGAAGTCGTTGGCGCTGAATGAGTTTTTATCATCGGTATTTTCCGGATATTGACCCATCGAGTTCAGATAACGCCACATCGACACCTGCGGCTGCATATTGGACAGGGAGTTATGGACATACCCTAAGCCCGCGCGCAGCGTATTGTATTCGTTGATCGGGAAGCCCAGCGTAACGTCCGTACCATAGCTTTTGTTGGTATAGTCAGACAGATCCGCGTCGTTCGCGTCGAAGTCGTTATAGAAAATACGACCACCGAGACTCACGCCATCAACGGTGAAATACGGGTTAGTGACCGACAGTTCAGTATAGGTCTGGTAATCGTTTTTGGTGCCGTTAATTCCGACGGAATAGCCGGTACCCAGCCAGTTGTCCTGCTGAACGCCGGCCTGGAAGCTCACACCGCTTTCCGTACCGTAGCCGATACCAAAGTTGAAGCTACCGGTGTTACGTTCTTTGACCTTATAGACCACGTCGACCTGATCCGGGCTGCCCGGTACGCGCTGCGTATCGGTATCAACCGTTTCGAAATAGCCGAGACGATTCAGACGATCCTTACCCTGATCGACCAGGTCGCTACCCAGCCATGCCCCTTCCATCTGACGCATTTCGCGACGCAGAACGGAGTCTTTGGAGGTATCGTTGCCCTCGAAGCGAATTTTACGTACGTAGTAACGGTTGCCCGCATCGACGTTGACGTGCAGCTTCACGGTCTTATCGCTATCGTTAATTTCCGGCTGAGACTGGACGCGCGGATAAGCGTAGCCATAGCGACCGAGGAGTTTCTTAATATCATTCTCCATTTTGGTCACTTTGGCGCCGTTATACAGCTCGCCCGGCTCCACTTTGGTCAACGCTTCGATTTCTGCCGAATGCCCCGCCAGATCGCCCGTCACCTGCACACCGGACAGCTTGTACTGATCGCCTTCGGTGATGTTTACGGTGATGTAGATGCCTTTTTTATCCGGCGTCAGGCTCACCTGGGTGGAGTCGATGTTGAAACGTGCGTAACCGCGATCCAGATAGTAACTGCGCAGGGTTTCGAGATCCCCGGCCAGCTTCTGCTTCTGGTATTTACGATCGCCGACCACGTTCCACCACGGCACTTCATCGCGCAGCTGGAATGTTGAGATCAGTTCATCGGTACTGAACGCATGGTTACCGACAATGTTAATCTGCTGGATTTTCGCCGAGACGCCTTCCTGGAATACCAGTTTCAGGTCGACGCGGTTACGCGGCAGCGGGGTCACGACAGCTTTTACGCTGGCGCTGTACTTACCGACGCTATAGTAGAAATCTTCCAGCCCTTTCTCGATATCAGCGAGGGTCGTGCGGTCAAGGGACTCCCCAACGCGAACGCCGGATGCCTCAAGGTTTTGCTTGAGCATGTCATCCTTCACCGATTTGTTACCGGAGAAAGTGATGCTGGCAATCGTTGGGCGCTCTTTCACCTGCACCAACAGGGTATCACCATCGCGCAGGACGCGGACGTCCTCAAAGTTGCCAGTGGCAAACAAAGCACGAATGGTGTTACTGATATCATCATCGGTCACCGTATCGCCAGGACGCACGGGCATACTGAGGAGGGCCGCACCAACAGCGACACGCTGCAAGCCTTCGAAATGAATGTCCTTCACCACGAACCCTTCAGCACCGTATACGGTTGCGCTGCTAAACAGCAGCGACGCTATGAGCAACTTTTTCATCGCCATCGTTATTATGCGTTCTTCCTAACAAACTCTCTTATAACCGAGAGAAATCATTGAAAAGTGCAAGCCCCATTAACAACACCAGCAGTATTGAGCCAATGCGATAACTAAAGTCTTGAACTCGCTCGGATACCGGCCCGCCCTTCAGCTTTTCAATCGCCAAAAATAGCAGGTGCCCCCCGTCCAGGACGGGAAGCGGGAACAGATTGATTATTCCGAGGTTCACGCTAATCAACGCAAGGAACATCAGATAGTAAATCAATCCAAACTCCGCTGACATTCCAGCCCCCTGGGCGATAGAAATCGGCCCGCTGAGGTTGTTCAGTTTGACATCACCGGTTATCAATTTACCCAGCATCCTGACGGTTAATGACATCAGTTGCCAGGTTTTATCCGTGGCTTCAGCAATGGCGGCAAACGGCCCGTACTGACGCACTGTCTTATATTCATCAGGCAGCGGGATGACCTTAGGCACTACCCCTGCAAACCCTTCGGCTTTACCTTTTGCGGCTCGGCTATCTGGCGTCAGCGTAACAGACAAGGGACTCCCCTGTCGCTCGATGTCCAGAATCAGCGCCTTACCCGGATTATCACGCACCAGATTTACAAACGTCATCCACTGCGTTAACGGTTGACCATCGACTTTAACGATCCTGTCGCCCGCTTGCAAACCGGCCTTCTGCGCCGCCGAGCCAGATTGTACTTCAGCCAGCACCGTATCAATCTGCGCGCTGCGAGGCTGAATACCCAGCGATGTCACCGGATCTTGTTTATCCGGCTCAAACGCCCAGTGCCGCAGATCGAGGATTTTATCCTGGCGCTGACTGCTCCCGAAAGGGGCGACCGTAACTATTGTTTGCTCGTCGCCAATCTTCGAGACCAGCGCCATACGCACTGCATCCCAATCAGGCGTTTCGATGCCATCTATCGCTTTAAGTTCCGTTCCTTTTGCAATTTGTGCGTGTGCGGCAATCGAGTCGGGTACTATTTCACCAACAACCGGACGGACGCCAGGAACACCGATGATAAACACCAGCCAGTAGGCAAAGATGGCAAAAATGAAGTTGGCGACAGGGCCTGCGGCAATGACGGCCGCACGCTGGCCAACGGTTTTGTTATTGAAAGCGTAGTGGCGCATCTCTGGCGCCACCGGCTCGACGCGTTCGTCGAGCATTTTGACATAGCCGCCGAGTGGAATAAGAGCGATGACGAATTCCGTTCCCTGCTTGTCAAAACGTCGCCATAACGCTTTACCAAAGCCGATGGAAAAGCGTTCAACGCGAACGCCGCAGCGACGAGCCACCCAGAAATGGCCAAACTCATGCACGGTGATCAATACGCCCAGCGCAATGATAAAGGCAGCCAAATTCCAGAGAACGCTTAGCATAAAACCTTCCGTCAAATCGTCCTGAAGACCAACAATAGCAGACAAGCAAACACCGGTACCGCCGCCGTCAGGCTATCGATACGATCCAGTATTCCACCGTGTCCGGGAATCAGATGACCGCTATCCTTAATGCCGGCCTCTCGCTTAAACATACTCTCTGTCAGATCGCCCAGCACCGATGCCAGTGCCGCAACAACGGAGCACACCAGCAATACCGTTGGGGTAACATCCAGATTTGCCCACTGGCCGTAGGCCCAGGAGATGACCGCCGCCGTCACCAGACCGCCGAAGAACCCCTGCCAGGTTTTACCCGGAGACACTTTCGGTGCCAGCTTATGCTTGCCGAACATCTTGCCAAACATATAGGCGCCAGAATCCGCGCCCCAGACCAGAATCATCACGTACAGCAGCCACAGCGCGCCGCTGTAATGGTTATCCGCATAATGCCAGGCACGCAGCGCCAGCATGCCCCAGAAGAACGGGACGATAGTCAGAATACCAAAGATCAGCCGCAGCACCTTCGAGTTGCGCCAGAAAGCCGCGGACGCCGGGTAAGAAAGCACCAGCAGCAGCGCCACAATCCACCAACCAAACGACGCCCAGAGCGATCCTTCAACCAACGGTTGATGAACGTCGTAGTGATATTCCGGCATCAGGAAAAGCATCAACGCCAGTAACAGGCCACACAGCAGCGCCAGCCAGATGCGTTGTGAAGTTGAAGTGAAACCGCTAAATTGCCCCCACTCCCACGCAGCGAGCATACACACCACGAGCGTGACGATGGCAAAACCCGCAGGCGGCAACAGAAAAAGCGCCGCAATGACTACGGGGATTAAAACGAAAGCCGATATCAGGCGATACTTCAGCAAAAGTGACCCCCATCAGGCATGATTGCCACCCGGCTCAGTGCCGCCGAAACGACGCTCTCGATTAACAAAGGCATGGAGTGCACCTTCAAAGTCCTGTTCTGCAAAATCGGGCCAAAGAACATCGGTAAAGTAAAGTTCGGCATACGCAATTTGCCAAATCAAAAAATTACTGATGCGATGCTCTCCCCCGGTCCTAATAACTAAATCTACAGGTGCCAGTTCATGCATACAGACCTGCTGACTCAGCATGTCTTCCGTGATCTGTTCGGGCCGAAGTAACCCGTTCTGAACCTGTTCGGCCAGATTGCGGACACCCTGAATAATATCCCAGCGCCCACCGTAGTTCGCCGCAATATTCAGCGTTAAGCCGGTGTTGTTCTCCGTCAGCGCTTCCGCTTTGCGGATACGCTCCTGCAGGCGCGCATTAAAACGCGTCGTCTCGCCGATGATCCGCAGGCGGACGTTATGCCGATGCAAGCTTTTCACTTCGCTATCCAGCGCCCAAACGAACAGCTCCATCAGAGCACTGACTTCCTGCTCCGGGCGGTTCCAGTTCTCGCTGCTGAATGCATATAGCGTCAACGCTTCAATACCATTGTT
Source organism: Klebsiella planticola ATCC 33531 (assembly GCF_000735435.1). GTDB lineage: Bacteria > Pseudomonadota > Gammaproteobacteria > Enterobacterales > Enterobacteriaceae > Klebsiella > Klebsiella planticola. The sequence goes on from NZ_JMPP01000001.1 coordinate 27,700, forward strand.
CGCCGCGAAGGAGACCGCGCGACGAACCGACTTCGCCCCGGCTTTATGGCCGAATGCGCGAATTTTTCCTTGCTGTTTCGCCCAACGACCGTTGCCGTCCATGATAATGGCGACATGACGACAGCCATGCGCAGGCGATATTTCGCTGACAGTGTGATTAGCAGACAACATAACGCGTTTTAAGTCCATAATAAGGATTAGCCAAGCCACTAAACGCGAGCAACCGGTCAGCGCTGTATACGCATTTTTATCCAGTGCCGAAGCTACAGCTAATCGCAGAGAACAACCCAAAGCTTTACGCAAAAAAGCCGTGTTTTTCCACGGCCACCACAATCTTTTACAACAAAATGCAACGATTGGGTGGCGCAGACTATATCACCGAAGCCCAGCGCCCACAAATATCACAACGTGTCGTGAGGTTCAGCCCCGCGTTGTCAGATGTTTTATCTGCTTCTGCGCAACAACCCTGGCCTGAGCGTCAATAACCAGCACTTCATCAATGCTTTGCGGCTCATCCAGCGTCAGTTGATCCAGCACCGCCAGGTTGACTCCCGCAATATCGGTAAAGCGAATCTCTCCGGCCAGGAAGGCTGCCACTGAGATTTCGTTTGCCGCATTCAATGCCGTTGTAGCCGCCTGACCTTGGTCAAATGCGTCCATCGCCAGCTTGAGGCACGGATAGCGCCCGTAGTCCGGCGCGGAAAAGCTCAGCTGGCTCAACTGGCAGAAGTCTAATGCCGGCACGCCAGAATTCAGGCGGTCTGGCCAGCCCATCGTATGGGCGATAGGCGTGCGCATATCCGGTTCACCGAGCTGTGCAATGACGCTGCCGTCAAGATAACGCACCATCGAGTGAATGACGGACTGCGGATGGATCAGCACTTCCATCTGCCGGGCTGAAGCGTTGAACAGCCAGCGGGCTTCGATATATTCCAGCCCTTTGTTCATCATCGTGGCGGAATCGACAGAGATTTTGCGTCCCATTGACCAGTTGGGGTGACGGCAGGCCTGATCCGGCGTCATCGCCGCCAGCTCCGCTATCGCCGTTTCCCGGAAAGGACCACCGGAACCGGTCAGCAGAATCGACGATACGCCGTTCTGCGTTAAGTCAGCGTATCCAAGATTATGCTGTACGGTTACAGGCATACTCTGAAAAATCGCGTTATGTTCGCTGTCCACGGGCAGCAGGTGCGCACCATACTGCTGTACCGCATCCATAAACAGGCGTCCGCAGGTGACCAGCGACTCTTTATTCGCCAGCAGAACCGTTTTGCCGGCACGGATGGCGGCCAGCGTAGGTACCAGTCCCGCAGCACCCACAATCGCCGCCATCACCTGGTCAACGTCGTCCAGCGCAGCCACTTCAGCGGCAGCCTGCTGGCCGCTTAATACCTCAGTGCGGCTATCGCTTTCACGCAGGCGGATGCGCAGCGCGTCGGCGCTTTGTACATCGTCCATAACCGCATAGCGGGGAGAAAATTCCAGACATTGTTCAACCATGCGGTCGACATTCTTCCCTGCGACCAGCGCAGCGATGGAAAAGCGATCGGGGTTATGGCGCACCACATCCAGCGTGCTGCAGCCAATTGAACCGGTCGAACCGAGAACGGTTAATTGCTTCATGAGATGTCCAGAAGAATTGAGACAGGATAAAAAGAAAAACGCCGCCAGTAAGCCCTTACGCCACAATTACCCGGGAGCAGGTCGGCGGTCTATCACCTTCAGCAAGCGTGCCAAAGGCTACAGGGCCGACCGTTTTAACACAATCCCAGGAATTGAGCGTTCGGTCTTCTGTACGGCGTTTCAGACTTAACGCCCACAGCCCATCAATAATAGTGGGCGGCGAGCGTATCGGCAGAGAATCAGAACTGCATCAGTTCCGCTTCTTTATCGGCCAGCGCCGCATCCACTTTCTTAATGGCGGCGTCAGTCATTTTCTGCACGTCGTCCTGAGAACGGCGATCGTCATCTTCGCTGATCTCTTTGTCTTTCAGCAGCGCTTTAACTTTGTCGTTAGCATCACGACGCACGTTACGGACAGACACGCGAGCCTGTTCGGCTTCGGCACGCACGATCTTAGTCAGATCTTTACGACGTTCTTCGGTCAGCGGCGGCAGCGGAACGCGGATGTCGGTACCCGCAGAGCTTGGGTTCAGACCGAGATCGGAAGCCATGATCGCTTTCTCAACGGCCGGGCTCATCGAGCGATCGAATACGTTGATTTTCAGAGTACGGGAGTCTTCTACCGTGACGCTTGCCAGCTGACGCAGAGGCGTCGGCGTGCCGTAATATTCCACGACAATGCCATCCAGCAGGCTGGGAGAAGCACGACCCGTGCGTATTTTGCTGATTTGGGTTTTGAACGCTTCGACGCATTTTTCCATGCGTACTTCAGCATCTTTTCTGATATCGCTAATCACGTTACGAATCCTTGAAAACTTGTCTCAGACAGACCAGACGGTCGCTCACCGTAAAAGTGAGCTAAGTATAGTCAGGTTTAATGCAAATCACCGGGCAATAAGCCCGCGAAAGTAAGGCGGAATATTACCCGGATTTGGCGCTGACGGGAATTATTCCGTAATCAATGTGCCTTCTTTTTCGCCCATCACCACGCGACGCAGTGCGCCTGGTTTATTCATGTTGAAGACGCGAATCGGCAATTTATGGTCACGCGCCAGGGTAAAGGCGGCTAAATCCATGACTTTCAGTTCTTTATCGAGCACTTCGCTGTAAGTCAGCTGATCGTACATGGTGGCAGACGGGTCTTTGGCCGGGTCAGCGGTAAACACGCCGTCGACTTTGGTGGCTTTCAGTACCACATCGGCTTCGATTTCAATACCACGCAGGCAGGCAGCGGAGTCGGTGGTGAAGAACGGGTTACCGGTACCTGCAGAAAGAATCACTACGCGATTGTTACGCAGCAGGCTGATGGCTTCCGCCCAGCTGTAGTTATCACACACGCCATTCAGCGGAATCGCTGACATCAGGCGAGCGTTCACATAGGCGCGATGCAGTGAGTCACGCATTGCAAGGCCGTTCATCACCGTTGCCAGCATGCCCATGTGGTCGCCCACAACGCGGTTCATCCCCGCTTTCGCCAGCCCAGCACCACGGAACAGGTTACCGCCACCAATCACTACGCCAACCTGAATACCCAGTTCAACCAGTTCTTTGATTTCCTGAGCCATACGGTCAAGTATGCTTGCATCAATACCGAAGCCTTCCGAACCCTGCAGAGCTTCGCCACTTAACTTAAGCAGAATACGTTTGTAGACGGGTTTTGCATTGGTAGCCATGTTTCTTTCCTGAGACTGTCAACGAGTGAGATGAGTTAATTCTGGCGACATTGTATGCCGCTTTTCAGCACAGCCACTATAAGCGATGCGCTGAATTTACAAAACGGGCACAAAAAGAAGCCGCCCTCAGGCGGCTCCTTTTGAAAATTAAGACTGCTTGGACATCGCAGCAACTTCTGCTGCAAAGTCAGTCTCAACTTTCTCGATGCCTTCGCCCACTTCAAAGCGGATGAAGCCAGTAACGTCGGCATTGTGCTCTTTCAGCAGCTGAGCAACAGATTTGCTCGGGTCCATAACGAAAGGCTGGCCGGTCAGAGAAACTTCGCCGGTGAATTTCTTCATGCGGCCTTCAACCATTTTCTCTGCGATTTCTTTCGGCTTACCAGACTGCATCGCGATGTCCAGCTGAACCTGGTACTCTTTCTCAACCACTTCAGCAGAAACGTCTTCCGGCTTAACGAATTCCGGCTTGCTTGCTGCGATGTGCATTGCCAGCTGTTTAACCAGCTCCTGGTCAGCGCCTTTAGCCGCAACCAGAACACCGATACGTGCGCCGTGCTGGTATGAACCCAGAACGTCGCCTTCCAGGGAAGCCACGCGACGGATATTGATGTTCTCACCGATTTTAGCAACCAGCGCAACACGCTCTTCTTCGAACTGTGCTTTCAGAACTTCAACGTCAGTGATTTTGCCAGCGACTGCAGCGTCCAGTACTTTATTAGCAAATGCCTGGAAACCACCATCTTTAGCAACGAAGTCAGTCTGGCAGTTAACTTCCAGAATGATGCCGTAGGTACCGTCGATCTTAGTGATGATCACGCCGTCAGCAGCAACGTTACCTGCTTTTTTCGCCGCTTTGATTGCGCCAGATTTACGCATGTTTTCGATTGCCAGCTCGATGTCGCCGTTTGCTTCGGTCAGCGCTTTTTTGCAATCCATCATGCCTGCGCCAGTACGCTCACGCAGCTCTTTTACCAGGGATGCGGTAATTTCAGCCATTCTTAAATCCTCGGGAGATGTGAACTGCCCGGCCGGGGGCCAAACAGTATAAATTGAAAAAAGGGGCCGAAAATGGGCCCCTATTCATACACGGTACTAATAAGGGGTGAAACCTTATTATTCAGCTTCTACGAAGCTTTCTTCCGCCTGAGAAGCCAGATCCTGAGAACGACCTTCACGCACGGTTGCAGCTACAGCGCCCAGGTACAGGCTAACAGCGCGGATTGCGTCGTCGTTACCCGGGATAACGAAGTCTACGCCGTCCGGATCGGAGTTAGTATCAACGATAGCAAATACCGGGATACCCAGGTTGTTTGCTTCTTTGATAGCGATGTGCTCGTGGTCAGCGTCGATAACAAACAGTGCGTCCGGCAGGCCGCCCATGTCTTTGATACCGCCCAGGCTGTTTTCCAGCTTGTCCAGCTCACGAGTGCGCATCAGCGCTTCTTTCTTGGTCAGCTTCTCGAAAGTACCGTCCTGGGACTGAGTTTCCAGGTCTTTCAGACGTTTGATGGACTGACGAACGGTTTTCCAGTTAGTCAGCATGCCGCCCAACCAGCGATGGTTCACGAAGAACTGGTCGCAGCTGTTAGCAGCTTCTTTTACCGCTTCGCTTGCAGCGCGTTTAGTACCAACGATCAGAATCTTGCCTTTACGAGCAGAGATCTTGTTCAGTTCAGCCAGAGCTTCGTTGAACATCGGTACAGTTTTCTCAAGGTTGATGATGTGAACTTTGTTACGCGCGCCGAAGATGAAAGGCTTCATTTTCGGGTTCCAGTAACGGGTCTGGTGACCAAAGTGAACACCAGCCTTGAGCATGTCGCGCATGGAAACAGTTGCCATGTTTAAAACCTCTATAGATAAAGTTGGGGTTATGCCTCCACGTATCCCATATTACCGACCCTAAAGGGCACCCCGGAATATGTGTCGATACGTGTGTGTTATTTACACAAAGTGAGATTTGTCGCTTCAGTCCATCCTGTGTAGTACGAAATGGAACGGAAGTCCGGCGCGCTTTATACCACAAAACCCGATCGGAAACCAACTGTTGTTGACGCTGAGTGCTGTTAATGATTCTCAATTTGGCACCAGGACACCCGGACTGTTAACATTGACAGGAATAACTCTATTATTGTCGAAAAAACCGACACAGCTGGACACAATCCATGGCTATATCTATCAAAACATCTGAAGACATCGAAAAAATGCGCGTCGCCGGCCGCCTGGCCGCTGAAGTGCTGGAAATGATCGAACCCTACGTTAAACCGGGCGTCAGCACCGGCGAACTGGACCGCATCTGTAACGATTATATTGTTAACGAACAGAAAGCGATCTCCGCCTGCCTCGGCTACCACGGTTACCCGAAATCCGTGTGCATCTCTATTAACGAAGTCGTCTGTCACGGGATTCCTGACGACGAAAAACTGTTGAAAGACGGCGACATCGTCAACATTGATGTCACGGTAATTAAGGATGATTTCCACGGCGACACCTCTAAGATGTTCATCGTCGGCAAACCGACGATTCTCGGCGAGCGCCTGTGCCGCATTACCCAGGAAAGCCTGTATCTGGCGCTGAAGATGGTTAAGCCAGGAATCAACCTGCGCGCGATCGGCGCAGCCATCCAGAAATTCGTCGAAGCGGAAGGTTTCTCGGTGGTGCGTGAATATTGCGGTCACGGTATCGGCCGCGGTTTCCATGAAGAACCGCAGGTGCTGCATTACGACTCTCCTGAGACCAATGTGGTGCTCAAGCCGGGCATGACCTTTACCATCGAACCAATGGTTAATGCCGGCAAGAAAGAGATCCGCAGTATGAAAGACGGCTGGACGGTGAAAACCAAAGACCGGAGCTTGTCTGCGCAGTACGAGCATACTATTGTGGTGACAGAGAACGGCTGTGAGATTCTGACATTACGCAAGGATGACACCATCCCGGCGATAATCTCGCACGACGCATAACGAAAAGCCGGCGCCCGCCGGCTTTTTTATGGGCGATAGTTTTTTCTTATGGTGACGCGATGAGCAACTCTTTACCTGACACTGTCTCCCCTACCCTCTCCGGTCAGCCTGAGAATCCGGGTAGCTGGCCGCAAGGTGATTTGAACTGTGCCGCCATCAAGGCACATCTCGATATTTTCCAGCGCTGGCTGGGCGAAGCGTTTGATAGCGGTATCGCCGCCGGGCAGCTAATCGAAGCGCGAACCGAATTTATCGACCAGCTGCTCCAGCGTCTGTGGATTGATTACGGCTTTGGTCCGGTCAGCGACCTGGCGCTGGTCGCTGTCGGCGGATATGGCCGCGGCGAGCTGCACCCGCTCTCCGACGTCGACCTGCTGATTCTCAGCCGCAAGAAGCTCTCCGACGAGCAGGCGCAGAAAGTCGGCGAACTGCTGACCCTGCTGTGGGACATCAAGCTCGAGGTTGGCCACAGCGTGCGCACGCTGGAAGAGTGCCTGCTGGAAGGACTGTCCGATCTTAGCGTCGCGACCAACCTGATTGAATCTCGCCTGCTGATTGGCGATGTGGCCCTGTTTCTTGAACTGCAGAAACATATCTTCAGCGATGGTTTCTGGCCCTCAGAGAAGTTTTTTGCCGCCAAGGTCGAAGAGCAGAACATCCGCCACCAGCGCTACCACGGCACCAGCTATAACCTCGAGCCGGACGTGAAAAGCAGCCCCGGCGGCCTGCGCGATATCCACACCCTGCAGTGGGTCGCCCGCCGCCACTTCGGCGCCACCTCGCTGGATGAAATGGTTGGCTTCGGCTTTCTTACCGAAGCCGAACGTAACGAGCTTAACGAATGTCTGCACCAGCTGTGGCGGATTCGCTTTGCGCTGCACCTCGAGTTAAACCGTTACGACAACCGCCTGTTATTCGACCGCCAGCTCAGCGTCGCCCGCCGGCTGCGCTACGAAGGCGAAGGTAATCAGCCTATCGAATACATGATGAAGGATTTCTTCCGCGTCACCCGGCGGGTCAGCGAACTGAATCACATGCTGCTCCAGCTGTTTGATGAAGCAATCCTCGCTCTCACCGAAGATGAAAAGCCGCGGCCCATCGATGATGATTTTCAGCTGCGCGGCACGCTGATTGACCTGCGCGACGACACGCTGTTTATCCGCGAACCGCAGGCAATACTACGCATGTTCTATATTATGGTGCGTAACAGCAACATCACCGGCATCTACTCGACGACCCTTCGCCACCTGCGCCACGCGCGGCGCCACCTGACGCAGCCGCTGTGCTATATCCCGGAAGCGCGCGCGATTTTCCTCAGCATGTTGCGCCACCAGGGGGCGGTCAGCCGGGGGCTGTTGCCGATGCACCGTCACAGCGTACTGTGGGCCTATATGCCGCAGTGGTCGCATATTGTGGGCCAGATGCAGTTTGACCTCTTTCATGCCTATACGGTCGATGAACATACGATCCGCGTGCTGCTGAAGCTGGAAAGCTTCGCCAAAGAAGAGACCCGCAGCCGCCACCCGCTGTGCGTGGAACTGTGGCCTCGCCTGACCCACCCGGAGCTGATTCTGATTGCCGCCCTGTTCCATGATATTGCCAAAGGTCGCGGCGGCGATCATTCGGTCCTCGGCGCCCAGGATGTGCTGAAATTCGCCGAGCTGCACGGACTTAACTCACGGGAAACCCAGCTGGTGGCCTGGCTGGTGCGCCATCATCTGTTGATGTCAGTCACCGCTCAGCGCCGTGATATCCAGGATCCGGAAGTCATCAAGCAGTTTGCCGAAGAGGTGCAGACCGAAAACCGCCTGCGCTACCTGGTGTGCCTGACCGTCGCCGATATCTGTGCGACCAACGAAACCTTGTGGAACAGCTGGAAGCAGAGCCTGCTGCGCGAGCTCTATTTCGCCACCGAAAAACAGCTGCGTCGCGGGATGCAAAGTACGCCGGATATGCGCGAACGAGTACGCCATCATCAGCTGCAGGCGCTGGCGCTGCTGCGGATGGAAAATATTAATGAAGAGGCGCTGCATCAAATCTGGAACCGCTGTCGCGCCAACTACTTCGTGCGCCATACGCCTAACCAGCTCGCCTGGCACGCCCGCAATTTGCTCAAACATGACCTGAGCAAACCGATGATCCTGCTTAGCTCGCAGGCCACGCGCGGTGGGACCGAAATTTTTATCTGGAGCCCGGACCGCCCGTATCTGTTTGCCGCCGTCTGTGGTGAACTGGATCGCCGCAACCTCAGCGTCCACGATGCCCAGATTTTTACCACCCGCGACGGCATGGCGATGGACACCTTTATTGTGCTGGAGCCGGACGGCAGTCCGCTTTCCGCCGATCGCCATGAAATGATCCGTCACGGTCTGGAACAGACCATCACCCAACGTAGCTGGCAGCCTCCGGCCCCGCGCCGTCAGGCGGCGAAACTTCGCCATTTCTCCGTCGTTACCGAAGTCAATTTCCTGCCGACGCACACCGACAGAAAATCGTTTCTTGAGCTGATTGCGCTCGATCAGCCGGGTCTGCTGGCTCGCGTGGGTCAGGTGTTCGCCGACCTCAATATTTCGCTTCACGGGGCGAGAATTACGACAATTGGTGAGCGAGTAGAAGATTTATTTATAATCGCGACGGCGGACCGGCGTGGGCTTAATAATGCGCTACAACAAGAAGTACAACAACGGTTGACAGAGGCCCTCAATCCAAACGATAAAGGGTGACGAACTTTTAATGTGTAAAGAGAAAGAGTAAAACAATGCAGCAATTACAGAATGTTATTGAGTCCGCTTTTGAGCGTCGCGCCGACATCACGCCGGCAAATGTGGATACCGTAACCCGCGAAGCGGTTAACCAGGTGATTTCTCTGCTTGATTCCGGCGCGCTGCGTGTCGCTGAAAAGATCGATGGCCAGTGGGTCACCCATCAATGGCTGAAGAAGGCGGTTCTGCTCTCTTTCCGTATTAACGATAACCAGGTTATCGACGGTGCGGAAAGCCGCTACTTCGATAAAGTGCCGATGAAATTCGCTGACTATGATGAAGCGCGTTTCCAGAAAGAAGGCTTCCGCGTGGTTCCGCCGGCGGCGGTTCGTCAGGGCGCATTTATTGCCCGCAACACCGTGCTGATGCCGTCCTACGTCAACATTGGCGCCTACGTTGATGAAGGCTCCATGGTAGATACCTGGGCCACCGTGGGTTCCTGCGCGCAGATCGGTAAAAACGTGCACCTGTCCGGCGGCGTCGGCATCGGTGGCGTCCTGGAGCCGCTGCAGGCTAACCCAACCATTATCGAAGACAACTGCTTCATCGGCGCACGCTCTGAAGTGGTTGAAGGCGTGATCGTTGAAGAAGGTTCCGTGATCTCCATGGGCGTGTACCTGGGTCAGAGCACCAAAATTTACGATCGCGAAACCGGCGAAGTCCATTACGGCCGCGTTCCGGCGGGCTCAGTGGTGGTTTCCGGCAACCTGCCGTCAAAAGATGGCAAGTACAGCCTGTACTGCGCCGTTATCGTGAAGAAAGTGGATGCGAAAACTCGCGGCAAGGTCGGCATTAACGAACTGCTGCGTACCATCGACTAAGCAGAATAAAAAGCGGGATATCTCCCGCTTTTTTTATATTTGAAGCTGGCGGAGATGGATCTTTTCGTTAATTATTCAAAGGTTATGATGATATCAAAGGTACCGTTATGTACGATAATCTGAAAAGTCTTGGCATTACCAATCCTGATGAGATCGATCGCTATAGCCTGCGGCAGGAAGCCAACAACGACATTCTGAAAATCTATTTTCAGAAAGACAAAGGCGAGTTCTTCGCCAAAAGCGTCAAGTTTAAATACCCGCGTCAGCGTAAGACCGTTGTCGCAGATGGCGTAGGCCAGGGGTATAAAGAGGTTCAGGAAATTAGCCCGAATCTGCGCTACGTTATCGATGAGCTGGATCAGATCTGCCAGCGCGATCGTACCGAAGTCGACCTCAAACGTAAGATCCTTGACGATCTGCGTCATCTGGAAAGCGTCGTCACTCATAAGATCAGTGAAATTGAAGCCGATCTGGAAAAACTGACGCGCAATAAATAAGTGGGTTTTCGCTCCCTGGCCGGCGATGCTTTCCGGGGAGAGACCAACAACAACCCGGATAAGGCATTGTGTCGCTATCCGGGCTCTCTTCTAGCGCTGTTCATCCAGCTGCAGCGCAATATAAAGCAGCAGACGATCGTCAAAATTCCCCAGGTCCAGCCCCGTCAGTTCTGCGATACGATTCAGGCGATACTCCAGCGTATTACGATGAATAAACAGCGCCTTTGACGTCGCCAGCGGCTGCACGTTATGGCGAAACCAGGCTTGTAGAGTACGTCGCAGCAGACCGTTATTATCCATCGCCTTCAGCCGGACCAGCGGACGGGCTAGCTCATTGGCCTGCCAGCCGCCGCGCAGGCTATCGAGCAGCACCGGCAGCATCAAATCCTGATAAAAAAAGCTGCGGCTCTCGGGCATCCGCTGCTTGCCAACCATCATCGTGGTGCGCGCGGTGCGGTACGAACGGGCGATGCTGCCGGGGCCGGTAAAAAAGTTACCCAGCGCCACACGAAAGCGCAGCTGGCCGTTTTCTTTCATTCGGGCGATCAGCTGATCGATTCGTTTGCAGTGATCCTCCGCGTCCCAGCGGCCAAACGCATTCAGCGCGGGCTTGAGGACCACCATCTCGGTCAGGGAGACAATCGCCACCAGATTATTGCGATCCGGCGTGGTCAGGGCGGTCTGCAGCTGCTGTAGCTCGGCCATGGCGCTGTCCACGCCAAGCTGGCCGCTATCCACTTCAATCATGGCAACCACGCGGGGCTGGTTCAGATCGATACCCAGCCGTTGCGCCCATTCGGTTAACGCGGGCGTATTCTCTTCTGCCTGAATCAGGTTCATCACCAGCTCTTCACGCAGGCGGCTATCCTGGGCCAGAAGATGCATCAACCGCGACTGCTCCAGCATCATCTCGGCGGTCATGCACACCAGCTCGCCATATTTGCGCAGCGTTTCGGGTTCGCCGGTGAGGCCAATCACACCGACGATCTCCCCCTCCAGACGCAAAGGCAGGTTAATCCCCTGACGCACGCCGTGTAGATGACGAGCAACCGCATCGTCAATATCCACGACCCGCCCCTGAGAAAGCACCAGCAGCGCCCCTTCGTGCAATTCCCCAATTCGCTCGCGATCGCCGCTACCGATGATGCGCCCACGGGCGTCCATTACATTGATATTGGTATCAATGATGCGCATCGTACGCGCCACGATATCCTGCGCCATGTTGGTATCAAGATGCCAGCCAGCCATGTAACCCTCCCGTCAACAGGGGGTCAGCATAAAAGAGTTAACCGAACGTCGCATTGTGCATATGCATAAAGCAAAGCACAGAAGTATGGAGTTGCGGGTGGAGTCACAGAAAGGAGAGCGGGGCAAAAAAAAAGCCCCTTCCCTCGGCGAGGAGAAGGGGCGGGTTTAGCCGTTAGCGATTACTGCATCAGCAGATAGATAGTGCTATCGCCACGCTGGATATTCAACGCCAGCACCGAAGGTTTGGCATCAAAGATTTTGCGCAGATCGGCGATATTTTTCACCGGCTGCTGGTTAGCGCCGACGATGATGTCGCCTTTCTTGAGGCCAATTTGTGCCGCCGGAGTCCCCGCTTTCACATTATTGACCACCACACCTTTGTCCTGACCTTTGTTGCTCATTTCCGCACCTTCAATACCATTGAAGATGGTGCTGGAGTCAACCTGAGTCTGGTTGCTCTGCTGCAGTTCGACGGTCGCATTGACCGCTTTGCCGTCGCGTACCAGTCCCAGCTGGACTTTGCTACCGATAGGCATCGTACCCACCTGCGCACGCAGCGCGGCGAAGCTGCTGATAGGCTTACCGTTCAGCGAGGTAATCACGTCACCGGCTTTGATCCCTGCTTTCGCCGCCGCAGAACCCGGCATCACCTGGCTGACGAAGGCACCGCGCTGCGCATCGACCTTCATGGCTTTCGCCAGTTCAGAGTTCAGCTCGGTCCCCATAATACCCAGCTCGCCGCGTTTCACCTGGCCATACTTGACCATCTGCTCGGTCAGGTTTTTGACCATGTTGCTCGGGATGGCAAAACCGATACCGATATTGCCGCCGTCCGGCGCCAGGATCGCGGTATTAATCCCGATCAGTTCGCCGTTCAGGTTAACCAGCGCACCGCCGGAGTTACCGCGGTTGATCGCCGCATCGGTCTGGATAAAGTTTTCGTAGTTTTCTACGTTCAGGCCGCTACGGCCAAGCGCGGAGACAATACCCGAAGTGACGGTTTCACCCAGACCAAACGGGTTACCGATCGCCACGGTATAGTCGCCGACGCGCAGCGCATCGGAATCTGCCAGCTTAATCGCCGTCAGGTTTTTCGGATCCTGAATCTGGATTAGCGCAATGTCGGAACGCGGATCTTTGCCAACAACTTTGGCATCAAACTTACGTCCGTCGCTCAGCTGTACTTTAATCGTGGTCGCATTATCCACAACGTGGTTATTGGTCACGACATAGCCTTTAGCCGCATCGATAATGACCCCGGAGCCCAGCGCCATAAATTTCTGCTGCTGGCCGCCATCACCCGGCGCCCCGCCGCCCTGTCCACCGCCCTGACAGAACGGAGAACTCTGGAACGGCGAACCATCCTGGCAGAACGGCGAATTATCACCAAAGAACTGCTGGAAGTTACGCGGCATCCGCGGCGTGTTGACCGTCGTGCTACCCTCAACATTAATGCTGACAACCGACGGCATCACTTTTTCCAGCATTGGAGCCAGGCTTGGCATTTGCTGTGTACTTGAGGCCGAAGAGGACGTTTCTGCCGCGCTCGCAGAGAGCGGGGATAACGCCAGACCTAAACTCAGAGCCAGTGCACTCATTGCTAACGTGGTTTTTTTCATATGTCTCATATCTCGATTTTAGATAACGCAAATTGCTATGTATGTGACTATCAGAGTCATTTTATCGCGCTAAGTTCCGGAATTAAGCATCTGGAAAAAGTAAAAATTTATTGTCCGTCTTTACAAAACTTGTACTTATTCCACCGCCATCAAGCGCCGATATTCATCCCATGCATACAAATCCGTCATCCCACTGATATAGTCCTGTATCAGACGGCAGCGATAATAATATTCCATCACAGGAAATTCTTCATCATCGCGCGAAATCTTATTTACCGCTTCAACATAGGCCAGCCGATGACGCGTCGAAAGTTTCTGGAACAAGCGTGAGGCGATAGGTAAGCTCCTCACCCGCTCTTTCTCCACTAATAAGCTGAACTCCTCCAGCGATAATTTTAACAGCGGCTCATAGATATCCAGAAGACCGCTAATCACCCGATAGCCCTGCAATTCCAGCTGTTCCACGTCAGGATGACTAAACACATGTTTTATCGCGACATTTTTATATAGCTCCAGCAGCTGACTGCAGTCGCTATCGTCCTCAAGCAGCGCATGATTAAAATCACCGGCAAAGATCTTCGGCAAATTATCGATAAACCGGCGTGCTGCATAGGGCACCAGTTTATTCAGCGTATTGACTCGTAAATACATAAAGAACTGATCTTCCGTACTTCGACTCAGAGAATTCGCGCGCGATTTGTCCCAGGCATTTTCTACCACCTGCGAAAATAAAGATCCTTTTTCATGCTGCCCCCACGCCTCGTGAAGCAGCTGATAAAGTTGCTCTACGCTGAAAATACGTTTTTCTACCGCATCCTCAAGATCGGCCACACAATATGAGATATCGTCCGCCGCCTCCATAATCCAGGTCAAAGGAAAACGATTGTAAGGAGCCAGATCCAGTTCTTTACGCAACCTCGCAATATAGCCCTCTTCGGCTAAATAATAACCAGGCTTCTTCATCAAATAACTGTGGCTGGAGGGAAGTTCTCCCCGCCACCACGCCGGGCGCGTATATTTTAGAATGCAGCCAACCTGCGCCCATGTCAGATTCATCCGCATCAGGGTATGCACTAAGCGAATACCCTGCGCGTTGCCTTCAAACCAGCACAGATCTTGACGAACTTTGCTCCGCAGCCCATTCAGTTCGTCAGCGCCCTCCTGCAAACGGAGCGCCGCCACCGTGCAGCTATCCTGCGCTAACGGCGCACCGGCCGCATCGTCAGGCGCGAGCCGCTGACGGAACCAGTCATTAATCGCCGCCTCGCCAAAATGGCCGAACGGCGGATTGCCGATGTCATGCATCAGACAGGCCATCTCCACCACGCTCTCAAACGGCCCGCTGAGCTCATCCAGCCCGTAGGCTTCCAGCAGACGCTGCTCTTTCAGGCGGCTGAGGATCTCTTTGGCGATATAGCGCCCCACCTGCTGAACTTCAAGGGAGTGGGTTAAACGCGTACGCACCGCGGCATTACGTTCCAGCGGGAAGACCTGGGTTTTTTGCTGTAAACGGCGGATTGCCGGCGAGTTGATAATTCGCCCGCGGTCGCTTTCAAAAATACGCAGGATCTCACGTTCCGTTTCGACCCCCTGCGGCGAGCGGTAGCGCCGACGCCAGTTAATCTTGTTGCGAAAATCAATCTTTGCCATGGCCTCTCCCGCGCGAGCAATAACGTTTCCCTTTGAGTGCATGATAGACTATGCAACTAAACCTGACACATCGCGAGTAAATCTATGAAAATCGGCATTATTGGCGCTATGGAAGAAGAAGTTACCCTTCTGCGCGACAAAATCGAAAACCGTAAGACGTTGACCCTTGGCGGAAGCGAAATTTATACCGGCCAGCTGAACGGCACCGAGGTCGTTCTGCTGAAATCGGGTATTGGCAAGGTGGCGGCCGCGATGGGCGCAACCCTGCTGCTGGAGATTTGCAAGCCGGACGTGATTATCAACACCGGCTCCGCAGGTGGACTGGCGTCGACGCTGAAAGTCGGCGATATCGTCATCTCCGACGAGACACGCTACCACGATGCCGATGTCACCGCCTTTGGTTATGAGTATGGCCAGCTGCCAGGCTGCCCGGCAGGCTTCAAAGCCGACGATAAGCTGATTGCCGCTGCGCAAAGCTGTATCGAAGCGCTGAATCTGCACGCGGTGCGCGGCCTGATCGTCAGCGGTGACGCCTTCATCAACGGGTCGGTCGGGCTGGCGAAAATCCGCCACAACTTCCCGCAGGCCGTAGCGGTTGAAATGGAAGCAACGGCGATTGCCCATGTTTGCCATAACTTCGGCGTGCCGTTCGTGGTCGTACGCGCGATTTCCGACGTTGCGGATCAGCAGTCTCATCTGAGCTTTGATGAGTTCCTCGCCGTTGCTGCCAAACAGTCCACGCTGATGGTGGAAAAGCTGGTGCAGACGCTGGCGCGTGGCTAAGTTGCTAAAACGGGCGCTTGCCGCCCTGCTGCTGCTCACCCCGGCGTGGCTCTTCGCCGCGCCACGGGTTATCACGCTGTCACCATCCAATACCGAACTGGCCTTTGCCGCCGGCATTACGCCGGTTGGCGTCAGCAGCCATTCCGATTATCCACCGGAAGCGGCCGGTATCGAACAGGTCGCCAGCTGGCAAGGGATGAACCTGGAACGCATCGTCGCGCTGAAGCCGGATCTGATTCTGGCATGGCGCGGCGGCAATGCCGAACGGCAGGTTAATCAACTGAGCGCGCTGGGGATCAAGGTACTCTGGGTCAATACCGCGACGATTGAAGAGATCATTTCGACGCTGCGACAGCTGGCGCAGTGGAGTCCGCAGCCGGAAAAGGCTCGCGCATCCGCGCAGCGAATGCAGGACGACTATGATGCCCTCAAAGCCCGCTACGCACATACGCCGAAAAAACGCGTCTTTCTGCAGTTTGGCGCCAATCCTCTTTTTACCAGCAGTCGGGGATCGATTCAGGACCAGGTACTGACGTTGTGCGGCGGCGACAACATTTTTGCCTCCAGCCCGGTTCCCTGGCCCCAGGTGAGTCGTGAACAGGTCCTGGCGAGGCAGCCTCAGGCGATTGTTATCCCTGGCGATGTCAGCAGACTCCCTGCAGTTGAACGCTACTGGCATCAGCAGTTAAAAATTTCCCTGATTGCAGTAGATGGCGACTGGTTTGAACGCGCAAGCCCGCGTATTATCCTCGCCGCAAAACAGCTCTGCGAGGCGCTCGGGCAGGTCAAATAGCACCGCTTGCGCAGGGCAATAACGACATCCGCTACAGAGAACGCCAGTGTAACCGATATACGTCCGGTTGGCGGAGGCTGTGCGGATGCAATTTGGTGAGTAAAAATAGCCTGAGGAACCGGGCGCTTAACGAGAACTGACGATGCTTGTCTATTGGCTGGATATTATTGGCACCGCCGTATTTGCTATCTCGGGCGTATTGCTGGC
Source organism: Klebsiella planticola ATCC 33531 (assembly GCF_000735435.1). Classification (GTDB taxonomy): domain Bacteria; phylum Pseudomonadota; class Gammaproteobacteria; order Enterobacterales; family Enterobacteriaceae; genus Klebsiella; species Klebsiella planticola. Next base: position 44,336 of record NZ_JMPP01000001.1, read on the forward strand.
CGGTAAACTCCGGATGGACCCCTTTGGCGTGCTGGTGCTCGGCGTTGTCACCGCCGTGGGCGGTGGGACCATTCGCGATATGGCGCTCGCCAACGGCCCGGTGTTCTGGGTAAAAGACCCCACCGACCTGGTGGTGGCGATGGTCACCAGCATGATGACCATTCTGCTGGTGCGCCAGCCACGCCGGCTGCCGAAATGGATATTGCCGGTGCTTGATGCCGTTGGTCTGGCGGTATTTGTCGGCATCGGGGTGAATAAAGCGTTTCTGGCCCACAGCGGCCCGCTGGTCGCTATCTGTATGGGTGTCGTCACCGGCGTCGGCGGCGGGATCATTCGCGACGTACTGGCGCGCGAAATTCCGATGATTTTGCGCACGGAAATCTATGCCACGGCCTGTATTGTCGGCGGTATCGTGCACGCCACGGCCTATGACACTTTTCATGTTTCGCTGCAAAATTCGGCGATGATGGGGATGGTCGTCACGCTGATGATTCGCCTTGCGGCTATCCGTTGGCATCTGAAGCTGCCGACTTTTGCTCTCGACGATAACGGGCGCTAAACGGGGAAATTGCCCCGGCGGAGAAGAGCTACCGGGGCGAGAATCCAGTGCGGGAATCAGACGCTGAATGAAGACCCGCAGCCGCAGGTGCTTTTCGCATTCGGGTTGGTCACGATAAAACGCGAGCCTTCCAGGCCTTCAGTGTAGTCGACAGCACCGCCGACCAGATACTGCAGGCTCATCGGATCGACCACCAGGCCTACGCCCTGTTTTTCGATGGTCATATCGCCTTCGTTAACCTGATCGTCAAAGGTGAAGCCGTACTGAAAACCACTGCAACCACCACCGGTGATATACACACGCAGTTTCAGGTTTGGATTGTCTTCATCTGCAATCAGGAATTTTACTTTTTTGGCTGCAGCTTCAGTAAACTCCAGCGGCAACGCTACGTCATCACTCATTTTATGCTCCCATTGATACTTCTGACCGGTTAAAGAATAACCCGACCTTATGAGCCATTATCTAATACCCTGGTAAATCGTTCAAGTATTCTCCCCGGCAACCTGCTGCGCTTTTGCCGCCTGTTCTGCGGCCTGCTTCGCCAGCGTGCGCTCCAGGATCGTGGAATACAAAGGCTTACCGCCAAGGAATTGCGCCAGTAGTGTTGCGCCAAGACAGGTAATAATCATTGGCAAAATGAGCTGATAGTTATCGGTCATCTCCAGCACCAGCACAATCCCGGTCAGCGGAGCGCGGATTGACGCCGCCAGCAGGGCCCCCATTCCGGCAATCGCAAAGGTCCCGGCATCCAGATGATAGGCCGGCAACATCGGCGTGACCGCCATCCCGAAGGCGGTTCCCAGCAAGGTTCCCAGCGCCAGCATCGGCGCAAAAATGCCGCCGGGCGCCCCGGAGGAGAAACAGAGTAACGTGGTTATCACGCGGGCAATAAAGATAAACAGCAGCAGTCCCACGGAAAAGTTGCCCGCCGCAGCAATCGGAATCAGGTTAAAGCCGCCTCCCGCCGCCGCCGGTTGAATCAGCCCGAGAACGCCGCACATCCCGCCGATTAACCCGCCAATCAGCACCCACTTCTTCGTATTGCCGCCATGAATACGCTGGAACATATCCTGGGTGCGCAGCACCAGGCTATTAAACAGCGGGCCAACGCAGCCAAAAATCATCCCCAGGATCAGGTACAGCCACAGCGTATTCACCGGCGCATTGCTCAGCTTGCCGACCTCAATAATCGCCGATTCGCCATTAAAGATACGGAACACAATGCTCGACATGATCACGCCGGTAAAGACGGCTTTAATCGAAATCAGGTTGTAGCGAAACTGCGGGCGCATCTCTTCGATAATGAATAAAATCCCCGCCAGCGGCGCGTTAAATGCCGCAGAGAGCCCCGCCGCAGCCCCGGTGGCCAGCAACGTGTGGCGCGCTTCGGGGCTGCGCATGCGGAAAATATCCAGCACCATTCGTCCGACGTTGCCGCCCAGCTGTACCGTTGGCCCTTCGCGACCGAGCACCATGCCGGCGCCCAGCGTCCCCATCCCGCCGATAAATTTCACCGGCAGCACTCGCCACCAGCGAACCGGACGCAGCTCTTCCAGCGCCCCTTCGATCTCCGGTATGCCGGATCCCCCCGCCTCCGGCGCGAAACGGCGCACCAGAAAATAGCCCACCATCGCCAGCAACGCAGATAAAATAAAGGCCAGCGGCCAAATCAGGAACCCGTGATCCGCCACCTGCACCAGCGAACCGATACGCATGTTCTGCACCCAGTTGACGCTCTTTTCAAAGGCGACCCCCACCAGCCCGGCCAGCGTGCCGACCACGGCGGCCATCAGCAGCACCGCCAGCGGCGTTTTGTCACGTTGAACTAATCGACGTACCACATCGCCACGACGCAAGCGCACGATTTGTTTTGCTTCAAAAGTAGAGGCTTCTGTTTTCATACTCTTATCGTCAATAGTCATACAAATACGAAGGGGACATTTTAGCCTTCTGAACGTCCTACGTCGCGGGAAAAATGCACCGGCTGCGCTTTGTTTCAATTGGGCAAAACTTTCATAACTATCCTGGAATAACTTAGAATAACCAGCAAAACATTTATCACGAACCAGGATCATGGCAATGAGCAAATCTGAAACACTCTATAGCGCCGCACGTGAACTCATCCCCGGCGGCGTGAACTCGCCGGTCCGTGCCTTTAGCGGCGTGGGCGGTACACCGCTGTTTATCGAACGCGCCGACGGCGCCAGACTGTACGATGTCGACGGTAAAGCGTATATCGATTATGTCGGCTCCTGGGGACCTATGGTGCTGGGCCATAACCATCCGGCCATTCGCAACGCGGTGATTGAAGCCGCGGAACGCGGCCTGAGCTTTGGCGCGCCGACGGAAATGGAAGTCAAAATGGCGGAGCTGGTGACCGAACTGGTCCCCACGATGGATATGGTGCGGATGGTGAACTCCGGTACCGAAGCAACCATGAGCGCCATTCGCCTGGCCCGTGGCTTTACCGGCCGTGACAAAATCATCAAGTTTGAAGGGTGCTATCACGGCCATGCCGACTGTCTGCTGGTGAAAGCGGGCTCCGGCGCGCTGACGCTGGGCCAGCCGAACTCACCGGGCGTACCGGCTGATTTTGCTAAACATACCCTGACCTGTACCTATAACGATCTGACTTCCGTTCGCGCCGCGTTTGAGCAGTATCCGCAAGAGATTGCCTGCATCATCGTCGAGCCGGTAGCCGGCAACATGAACTGCATCCCACCGCTGCCGGAGTTCCTGCCGGGCCTGCGGGCGCTGTGCGACGAATTTGGCGCGCTGCTGATTATCGATGAAGTGATGACCGGCTTCCGGGTGGCGCTGGCGGGCGCGCAGTCATACTACGACGTAGTCCCGGATCTGACCTGTCTGGGCAAAATCATCGGGGGCGGCATGCCGGTCGGCGCATTTGGCGGTCGTCGCGAGGTGATGGATGCCCTGGCCCCGACCGGCCCGGTGTATCAGGCCGGAACCTTGTCTGGTAATCCGATAGCTATGGCAGCCGGTTTTGCCTGCCTGACCGAAGTCGCGCAGCCGGGCGTCCACGAAACGCTAACGGATTTAACCAATCAGCTCTCTCAAGGGCTGCTGGATGCCGCACGCGAAGCGGGCATTCCGCTGGTGGTGAATAATGTGGGCGGCATGTTCGGCCTCTTCTTTACCGATGCCGAGACGGTCACCTGCTATCAGGATGTGCTGAAGTGCGACGTTGAACGCTTTAAGCGTTTCTTCCATCTGATGCTGGAAGAAGGCGTCTATCTGGCGCCATCGGCGTTTGAGGCCGGCTTTATGTCGATAGCCCACACCCCTGATGATATCAACGATACCATCGCCGCCGCCCGTAAGGCGTTTGCGAAGCTGTAATGCAATGCCGGGCGGCGCAAGCTTGCCCGGCCTGTGTTTGTGTCGCCCCGCTAAGCGAAACGCCAGCGGGGAAAATTATCGGCTCTGTTTCCTCAGCAGATAAATAAAGTACGGCGCGCCGATAAAGGTCGACAGCAGACCTGCGGGGATCTGATACGGAAACATCATCATTCGCCCGCACCAGTCGGCAAAGACCAGCAGCAACCCACCAATCAGCCCGGCCATCACCATCTGCGGCATCGTCCGGCGGAATCCCATCATGCGCGCAATATGCGGCGCCATCAGGCCAACAAAACTCAGCGGGCCAATAGTCAGCGTGGCGGCTGCCGTCAGGCCGGCGGCCAGCAGCAGCAGAGCGACCCGCGACGGCGTCAGCGCCATGCCTACCGCGCGAGCGGCTTCCCCCCCCAGCGGCAGAATCATCAGCCAGCGCCGACACAGCGGCACCAGAATCAGCAACAGCACCATCGCAATCCCGCTGCGCACCACCATCTCCGGCGTGGCGCTGTAGGTCGAGCCGGAAATCCACGTCAGAATCTGCGCCATTCGCGGATCGCCGCTGGCCTGCAGCATCATCAACAGCATAGTGAAGGCGGTGCTGAGCGCCATCCCCGCCAGCAGCATCCGGTGCGGTGAGAAACCGCCGCGCCCGGCAGCAACCAAGATCACCAGCAGCGTCGCCGCCGCCCCCAGGCTACCGGCAGGCAGCAGCCAGCCGAAAGCGTTGCCGGGAACGAAAAACAGCATCAGGACAATACCAAAAGCCGCGCCGGAGCTGATGCCCAGCACTTCCGGGCTGGCCATCGGGTTACCGGTCAGACGCTGGATAATACAACCCGCGACCGCCAGCATCACCCCGGCGAACAGCGCGGCGAGCACCCGCGGCCAGCGCCACGGCATCAGTTGATCCAGCAGCGTGCCGCTCGCCCAGTGCCAGCTCTGGGCATCTCGCCCAAAGGCCAGCGCCACGAGGAGCGCCAGCAGCAGAATCAGCAAGCCGCCAAACGCAAATACCCGTACGTTTTGCCGTTCCACCAGCACTTTATCGCCGGCATTCATCACCGGCGCACTGATGCTGCGCAAGCGCGGCAGCAGCCACAGCAGCAGCGGCGCGCCGATCAGCGCCGTTACGGAACCGGTGGACACTTCCCGCCACACCCGGGTCAGCCACAGAATAATTTGGTCAGACAGCCAGAGAATGAGCGCGCCAATCACCGCCGCCAGCAGCAGACGCGACAGCAGACGACGCGCGCCGAGCATTTTCGCCAGCAGCGGCGAAAACAGGCCGATAAAACCGATAATCCCCACCGCATTCACCAGCATCGCGCTGATCACGATAGCCAGCGTCAGCGTGGCCAGGCGCGCCAGAGAGAGCGCCAGTCCGAGATTACGCGCCACGCCATCATCCAGCCCCATCAGCGTGAGGGGGCGCAGCAGCAGCAGCGTTAAAATGAGGCCACCGAGCAGCTGCGGCCACAGCCGTTGCACCACGCTCCAGTCGGTTTGCGTCAGCGTACCGGTGCTCCACAGGAACATACTTTGCAGCTGATCGTGATGGAAAATGACCATCAGCTGGTTCAGCGCTCCGCAGTACAGACTGACCACCAGACCGGCCAGAATCAGGGTTACCGGCGACAGACGTTTTCCCCACGAGACGCCGAAAACCAGCGCCCCGACAAGACAGGCCCCCGCCAGCGCGGCGAACTGCGAAGCCAGAACGCCGGGAATCGCCCACAGCGTCGTCACCGTCATCCCCAGCTGAGCGCCGGTCGCGACCCCGAGGGTGGTTGGTTCCGCCAGCGGGTTGCGCAGCACCTGCTGGAACAGCACGCCCACCAGTCCGAGCCCCGCGCCAACCAGCAGCGACACCGCCAGTCTCGGCAGCAGGCTGTAGTGGAACAACATCTGCGCGATATTGTCGATATCCGGCTGCCACAGCGCCTGACGCCACTCGTGCTGCGGCAGCGCCGCCTGGAGATTGAAGAAGCTGAGCGTAAACGCAGCAATCGCCAGCACCGTCAGCAGCAAAGCCGCCAGAGGAGACAGTCGCGATCTCATGCCTCACCTCCCTGAGCATCCGCCAGTACGCGGGCAAAATGCATCGCCGACAGCGTCGCGCCGTAGAACCAGACCGCCGGCACGCGCTGGAAGCGCCCTTCGCGGACAAACGGCATCGCCTGCCAGAGCGGCGTACTCATCAGTTGGCTCATTTCGGCATGATTACCATGATCAAAGCAGATAACATCGGTCTCTTTGTAGGCGGCCAGCCGATCGATGCCGACGCTGACGCTGCCCCAGAAGGCGGTTTCACCGCGCCAGGCATTTTTAATCCCCAGGCGATCGAGCACCTCCTGGAACAGGCAATTATTGCCGAAAACCAGGACATGGCGGGGATCGAGTAAGGTGATCATCAGCAGCGGACGATCGCCTCGACGGGCGAAACGCGGGCGCAGGTTCTCCATCAGCGCATCAAATTCCGCCAGATGGCGCTTCGCCGCCTGCTGGCGGCCAATCAGCTCGGCCATCTCGTTGAGTGACTGCTGCGCCATCAGCAGCGGTCGTTTACCGTCGCTGAAGGTGAATCCCCGCCCCGGGGCAATACGCGCCAGTTTCTCTGGCGACGGCCCGTATCCGGCCGACCAGACGATAAACGACGGTTTCATCTGCGTCAGCAGCTCGAGATTCGGCTCCGTACGCAGCCCGACATCAATCACCGAGGAGGGCAGCGCCGGTTCATTCACCCACAGGTTATAGTTCGGGATATCGGCCACGCCGTAGGGCGTCACGCCAAGCGCCAGCAGGAGTTCTGCCGGCAGCCACTCCAGCGCCACAATACGCTGCGGATCGAGGGTTGCGGCCTGGGCGCCGCGCATCTGCCACAGCAGGGGTGACAGGGCCATCGCCGCCAGCAGACGGCGACGGGTTATTAAAGGCGTCTTTTCCATCAATAGACAAAGCTTACCGGCGCGCTACCCGCCGGATGCGGCAGAATACCCATCGGAATACCGTAAATTTGCTCCAGCGTTTCGCTGCGCATCAGCTGCGCGGGCGTTCCCTGAGCAATCATCTCACCACCGCGTAACGCGACCAGATAATCACAGTAACGGGCAGCCATGTTGATATCGTGCAGGACGGCGATCACCGTTAACCCGCGCTGTTGACTCAAACGATGCACCAGTGCCAGGACATCAACCTGATGGGCGATATCCAGCGCCGAGGTGGGTTCATCCAGCAATAAACAGCGGCTGTCCTGCGCCACCAGCATGGCAATCCACGCCCGCTGCCGTTCACCGCCGGACAGGCTGTCAACCAGCCGGTGCGCCAGAGGCTTAAGACCGACCAGCGCAATCGCCTCTTCCACTTTCTCGCGGTCGGCGGCGCCAAAACGCCCCAGCGCGCCGTGCCACGGATAGCGGCCGATTGCCACCAGCTCACGCACCGTCATCCCTTCCGCCGGCGGTAACTGCTGCGGCAGGTAGGCCACTTTACGGGCAAAGGCTTTGCTGCTCCAGCTGTCCAGCGGCTGCCCGTCCAGCAGCACATCGCCTTCCGACGGCGGCTGATGACGGCCGAGCATTTTCAGCAGTGTGGATTTGCCGGAGCCATTATGGCCAATCAGCCCCGTCACTTGTCCCGCCGGGAAAGTTAAGGAGAGAGGATGCAGCAGCGTACGGCCAGGTACGCGGAAGGTAACGCGATTCAACGAAAACGTGGTATCAGAGTGCGGAGAGTTTTCCTGCATAGCGGCGACCTGGTGAACGGCGCGGCGAACCGCGCCCGGTAAGTGATTAGAAGCGGAAGGTTCCGGTCGCAATAACCTGACGTCCTGCGCCCCAGTAGCACGCGTATTCGCTGTAGCAGCTGGATACGTACTCACGATCGAACAGGTTGTTCACGTTGATCCCCACAGACGATCCTGGCAGACCAAAACGCGCCAGATCGTATTTCACCGTGGCATCCATCAAGGCATAGCCAGCCACGTTGAAGGAGTCGTTTTTCTTCCCGGTGTCCGTATCATTTTTGTAGTAGCTCACCGTCGAGCCGATATAACGCGCCCCGGCCCCAACCGTCAGACCGCTCAGCGCGCTCTCGTGGAAGGTATAATCTGCCCACAGCGACGCCATGTTGCGCGGAACTTCCGCCGGACGTTTGCCTTTGAATACGGTGTCTTCGGTGTACTCCGCATCGGTATAGCTATAGGCCGCCGTCAGGTTGATATTGGCATTGACCGCCGCTTTTGCTTCCAGCTCAAAACCGCGCGAGCGAATTTCACCTGTTTGAACGCTATAAATTCCGTACGGATCGTTGGGATCCGCGGTCAGGTTTTTGTCTTTGGTCAGCTGATAGACTGCCGCGGTCACCACCACCGGCATGTCTTTCGGGACGTATTTCACGCCCGCTTCATACTGCTCGCCGCGGGAAGGATCGAACGGCTTGCCTTCGCGGGAAGAGCCGGAAACCGGTTCGAAGGACTGGCTATAGCTGAAGTACGGAGAAATTCCGTTATCGAACAGATAGTTAATACCGCCACGCCAGGTAAACTGCTGATCGTGGTTTTCCGCGAGATCGTTAGAAGAGCGCGTCAGGGTTGAAGCCATGGCGTAATCATAGCGGCCGCCCAGCGTCATCACCCATTTGTCCCACTCCATCTGGTCCTGAGCATACAGGCCGGTCTGCTCCATACGGTTCAGCACCGCGTAGGGGAAGTTCACGTTGACGTTCGCATCACCGTATTGCGGGTTGCTCATGCTGATTGAATCGGCAGAACCGTATTCAGCATTCACATCGTTACGCATGCGCGAATAATCAACGCCGGTCAGCAACGTATGGTTGACCGCGCCGGTGGCAAAGTCAGACTGCAGCTGCGTATCAACGGTGAACGTATTGAGATGTTCATCAGAACGCACATAGGCGCGGTTGATTTGGCCCGGAGCCGAATAGCCGTTACCGTAAACGGAGCGATACAGCGTCTTCACGTCGGCATAGCGCAGGTTCTGGCGCACGGTGAAGGTGTCATCAAACTGATGCGAGAAGCTGTAGCCGACCATCTGCTGACGGCGGGACATCTTGTTATCCGGCTCGCCTTCGTTGTAATCAGTCGGCAGCTTATGGGCGTTGCCGTTGGCGTCGTAATACGGCACCACGGTCCCTTCGCGAGGCAGCCAACCGTAGTAACCGGCATACGGATCGTTCTGGAAGTTACTGAGGAAAGTGAAGTCGGTTTTATCATCCGGACGCCAGCTGAAGGAGGGCGCGACCGCGTAGCGAGTTGATTTCGCCATCTGCTGCTGCGCATCCTGACTGCGGCCTAAACCGGTCAGTCGATATGACCACACGCCGTTATCATCGATGGCATCACTGAAGTCAAAACCGGTCTGCCACAGATTATCGGTACCCATTTTGAACTGAATTTCTTTCAGCGGTTCGGTCGTCGGACGCTTGCTCACCATGCTGACGATACCGCCAGGGTTGCTGTTGCCGTACAGCACCGATGTTGGTCCACGCATCACTTCCACGCGCTCAAGGAAGTAAGGGTCCATCGACACTTCTGAATAGTTATTCCCCTGCAGCTTCATGCCGTCCAGATACTGGTTGGTATTGACCGTTGTGGAGGTCGTGAAGCCGCGAATGGTCACCACGTCATAGGTGGTAGAGCTGCCGCGGGTGGAGAAGACGCTCGGCGTATAGGACAGCGCCTCTTTTACCGTCGTCGGCTGCTTCATGTCCATCTCGGCGCGGGTGACGACGGAGACAGACTGCGGTGTTTTTTCAATCGGAGTATCGGTTTTGGTCGCCGTTGCCGAATGTTTCGCAGCGATCGTGGGCGCCGGCCCCCAGGCACTCTCTTGGGTGGCCGGTGCCGCGATAACGGTGATGGTTTCTTCTTTTTTCGGTTCAACTGCTGCCTGCGCATAGACAGACATGCCGCTAACCGCCGTGGCTACTACGACTGCGATTTTACGCAGCGAGTGATTTGGCTGAGCAGTTTTTGGACGCGCCATGGGTATATCTCTGATGAAAGTGAATGATAACGTAAACGAGAATTATTATTATGACCGTTGCATAATAGGCGAAACGCAGAATACAAGGCAAGTGGTATGCCCCGCGCTGGAGACTGAAGGACGAAATAATAACCAGGCAGTTATTGTGGGGTTAAGTGACTGTTAAGTAATGTGCAGAAATAAAAAAGCCCCCTGATACATCTGTATCAGGGGGCCTGGTGACGACGATCAGTTACCGCCGAACATATCCTTAATCCAGCCTGCTACGCCATCGCTCTTTTCCTGCTTCGCGGGCTGTTGCTGCTGCTGTTGCTGCTGCGCCGGTTGCTGCTGCCCGGACTGATTGAACGGATTGTTCTGCTGTTGCTGCTCCAGCTGCTGCTGTTGCATCTGCTCGCCCTGGCGACACAGCGCATCCGGCGTGGTTGTCCAGACCGGAAGCGAACGCATCCCCCCGCTACATACGAAGTTGCCATTGCTGTCCACGCCCATATCCACCACGTCTTCCGGTGCCGTCAACACCAGCGGCGTCGGCGTCTGGTTAGCCAGATAGCGCTGGTAAATAGACATGGCGCCGCTGGCACCGTAGAGTTTCGTCGGCTGGTTGTTATCGCGACCCACCCAGGTAATGGTCACCTGACCGCCGTCAATACCGGCAAACCAGGTGTCGACGTTATTGTTGGTGGTCCCGGTTTTCCCTGCCAGATGCAGGCCCGGATACTTCGCGCCAAGCTGACGACCGGTACCACGCTGCACAACCTGCTGCATGGTCCACAGCGTCATGTACGCCGCCTGCGCCGGCACCGCACGCTCTGCCTGCGGATAGCTCTGATACAGCACGGTACCATCTTCGGCGATGACCGAACGCAGCGCCGAAAGCGTCGCGCGGTTACCGCCGCTGGCGATGGTCTGGAACGCCTGCGCGACTTCGATCGGCGTCAGGTTCAGCGCCCCGAGAATCATCGCCGGTACCGGGTGCAGCTGATCTTTCGGCGCCCCCAGTTTGACCCAGGTGTCGGTTATCGCCGGCAGGCCCAGCGCCATCCCGAGGTTAACGGTCGGCACGTTCATCGAGCGCGTCAACGCATCCACCAGCATCACCTGACCGCTAAAGCGACGATCGTCGTTCTGCGGAGACCAGGTCTGACCGTTTGGCAGACGGATGGTGATCGGGGCATCGGCAATCGACGTGTTCAGGCGATACTGGTTCGGCAAGCTCAGCGCCGTCAGATAGGTCGCCGGCTTGGCCAGAGAACCGATTGAACGGCGGGCCTGCATCGCGCGGTTGTAACCGGCAAACTGCGGCTCCGCACCGCCGACCATCGCCCGCACTTCGCCCGTAAAGCGGTCAACCACCACCATCGCGGTTTCCAGATCCGGCAGCTTACGCTGTTTCTTCAGGGCCGGAATGCCGTCGGTCGCCGCTTTCTCTGCCGCATCCTGCGCAACGGAGTCAAAGGTAGTAAAGATCTTCACGCCGGAGAGATCTTTCACCTTATCGCCCAGTTTCGCCTGCAGCTCCTGACGAACCATCTGCATAAATGCCGGCTGTGGAGAGATCACGCCGCCGCGCGGCTGCACGCCCAGAGGACGCGCGCTCAGCATGTCATACAGCTCCTGATCGATCACGTTCTGCTGCTGCAGCAGACGCAGTACCAGGTTGCGTCGTTCCAGCGCCAGCTTCGGATTACGCCACGGGTTGTAAATCGATGCGCCTTTCACCATCCCGACCAGCAGCGCCTGCTGATCGAGGCTGAGTTCTTCCACCGGGCGGCCAAAGTAATAGAGGCTCGCCAGCGGGAAGCCGCGAATTTCGTTGTCGCCGCTCTGACCGAGGTATACCTCGTTCATATACAGCTCAAGGATACGATCCTTGCTGTAACGCGCATCAACGATCAGCGCCATATAGGCTTCGTTCGCTTTACGCCAGTAAGAACGCTCGCTGGAAAGGAACAGGTTTTTCACCAGTTGCTGGGTCAGAGTACTGGCCCCCTGCACCGTGCGCCCGGCCGTCAGGTTCGCCAGCACCGCACGACCAATCGAATACAGGCTAATCCCGTCGTGTTCATAGAAGTGACGGTCTTCGGTCGCCAGCAGCGTATCCACCAGCAGATCCGGGAAGCCGCTGCGCTTCACAAACAGACGCTGTTCGCCATTTGCCGACTGCAGCATGGTGATCAGCCGCGGATCGAGACGGAAGAAGCCGAACTGGCGGTTGTTCTCCATATTCTCAATCGTTTCCAGATGATCGCCGTCAAAGGTCAGACGCGCGCGCACCTGCCCTTCTTTACTATCAGGGAAATCAAACGGACGACGGATCATCTCAATGCTGTTGGCCTGCACGGTGTACTCGCCCGGGCGCGTCATTGCGCTGACCTGGCGGTACTGCGTGGCATTCAGCAGACGAACCATTTCATTTTTGCTGATCTGCATATCCGGTTCGAGGTTCACCATACGGCCATAGACCGCCGCCGGAAGCTCCCAAACTTTGCCGTCGATACGGCTACGGATTTTCTGATCGAGGTAGACACCGTAAGCGGCAACCAGCACCGCGACCACGATCCCTAGCTTGAACAGTAGCCATAGCCAGGTACGTTTACGCCGAGGCTTGTTACCTTTGCCTTTTGCTTTCTTCGGCATCGGCTCTTCATCCTCATAATCATCATCGTCGTAATCATCGTCGTAGTCCTCATCCCGGACCCGACGACGAGTCACTTTTTGTTTTGCCGGACGCGAGGGCTTTCCCTTACGTCCGATAGGCTCGCGGTCATCTCCCGCCATGCTTTTTCTCCGCAACTTTCAGGCGTAAAAGCCTGATTCTCAATACTTCCTCTTGAAAGAGGAAGAAGATATCTCTCAAATTCACGCCCGGAGGTCTCAACCCGCAGGCCACTACCTCGGTATCACAGCGCTTCGCGTCACAGGGCGCGGTCATGATGTATGTTTATGTACTCCTGGAGAATTCATAATATAAATCATCATGTTACACACATCGCCTGACGAGAATTTTGGGACATAGCACAAATAGTCCAGGTGACACAGGATAGCACTAAACCGGGACAGGCTTAACCAGCATTTTACTCCCTCACGGCGTAACAAAAGCGAAAATATTATGTTTTTTAATAACATAAAAAATATCCTTCGCCGTTCATCGTCGCAGCGGTCTGCCTGAGGACCTCTGCAGCGATAAAAAACAAAAACCTCAGCGCTGGTTGAATATTATATTGTGAGTGTGACAACAAATATTCTGGTAAGAAGTAAAGAGAAACATTAAGCCATTTGACGATAAAAACGGGAGCGCCTTAACAAATATCTATAATAATATTTCCTGATGACAGCATGGAAATATTTGTTAAACTGTCCTTCAGTTAACCCGATCTGTTTAATATATTATGCGAACTTCCATTATATTTCCGCTGCTCATGATTGCCGTTCTCGCGGGTTGCCAGCAGAACCGTTCGTCTACGCTCAGCCCCACTATCAGCAACGAAGCGCAGCTGGAACAGCTCTCTTCCGTCGCCGCCGGCGCGCGTTATCTGAAAAACAAATGCAGCCGTAGCGATCTTCCTTCCGATGATGCTATCGACCGCGCGGCATGGAATGTCGGTAAAAAGAGAGGATGGGGTAATATTGATTACGCCACGCTCAGCCAGCGCAGCACGCAAATGTATCAGCAACTGCAGCAGGACAGTACGCCGGAAACCACAAAATGCAGCCAGTTTAATCGCCAGCTGGCGCCATTTATTGATAGCTTACGCAGTCAATAAAATGACGAAATAGCCCTACTGTTTTTTTATTTCATACCGCTTTATTCCCCTTGAGGGCTATCTTCAATAATGCCTCCCGGCCAGTCGTCGAGAGCGGCAAGGGTAAATGTCTTACCGTTAAAACTGAACAGCGTGACATCCTGCTGAATTTGCTCAATCACCAGATTCGGCAGCGGCGACTCCCCCTCTTTCCAGGACTGACCATTTAAAACGATGCTGCGTTTCTCCGCCGACGACGCGTAAACATGCGCGCTATAGCGCAGCGCGGGCAGATTATCTTCATCAACGATAGCCTCGGGCTTCGCTTTCACTTTCTCAGGTTCCGCAGCGGCTACCGGCTTCACCTCTTTTTGCGCTGAGGAAGCCATTGGCACCAGTGCCGCATGCGCCACCGGCACAACCAACGCTGACGTGACAGGGGGATTGCGCCACTGCTCGCCAGCAAACCAGCCGAGGGCAATCAGCAGTGCGGCATAGACTGGCACTATCGGATACGGCACCTGCACCATGCGTCCAACCACCACCGGCGGTTCGCCCTCATGCGCAATGGACGCGGGCAAACGGCACGCTTTGTCATCAGAAACGATCACGCTCTCTCCTTTCCCCATAAAACAATAGCCCGGCAACGTCTGCCGGGCTATCAGGCTCCCTTCGCAGAGAGCGGCACAAGCCCCGGCGTTACTTACTGCTCACCGGCAGCCCTGTCCCCTGGGCATCGCCCTGAGGTTTTTCCAGTACCGCCACGGACCAGGCTGGCAGGGTAATCGCGCCATTGGCCGCAATCTCCACGCCGCTCGCCAGCGATCCGTCACCGGCTGCCTGCTGGATTGTGCTCAGCTGCAGATTGTCGCCGGTGAAGTCATTGAGGGTCCGGCTCTCGGATGCGGCGTTGATCGCTACCACCAGTCCATCAACCCGGCTATCGAGACTCGCCCCTGCCTGCACGCCATCATCGATAGTCATGATCAGCAGACCAGCCTGCTGATCCGGCCCGGTATTACGGAAATCCACGCGCTTCATCACCGCACTGCCGTCACCTAAGGTGAACAGCGGGGAGGATTTACGCAGCTCGGTCAGCTCCCGGTAGAACGCGGTCATCTGCTTCAGCTCCGCTTCGCCAGGCGTGGCAACCATCTCTTTAACGCGAGAAATCACGTCATAGTTGCTGCCATCATCGCTGATGCGCGGCATCCCGACATTAAAGTTATTGTCCTGCATGGCATAATCCACGCGGTTAAACCAGTCGCCGGAATCGTAGGAGTCGCGGGTAAAAGATTTCGAGCGCAGCAGTTCAGAACCCTGCTGGTCGAAAGCAATCCCCTGCCCCAGCATCACCGTCGCCAGCGATACTGCCTGCATCCGCACGCGCGTATTCAGGTCAGCCTGCTGCGCGGCTTTGTAGGTAATCATGTCCCACAGCGTCTGGTTGTCGTGCTTCGAAACATAGTTGACGACTTCCGTCGGGTCAGCGGCATAGCCGCCAGGCGCGCCGTTATAGTCAATTTCGCTGCCTTTCTTCACCGCACCGTCTTTATCGATCAGGATAAAGTCGGCAAGGTTACCGGCCATCCCCAGACGAGTCAGATCGGCCAGGTGATGAACCTGGTCGTCGTTCAGGGTGGCCAGCTCGTTTGGCAACACGCCCGCGCCGCTGCCAACCCCCTGGTTTTCACGCAGCGCATCGCCGGAATCGAACGGGCCGCCGCCGCGCACGGCGTCACGCAGACGATCGGAGAACGTACCGATGCCGGTGCCTTTCAGGTTGATCTGCGAGGCGATTTCAAAGCGATCGCTCTGGTTAGAGTCCCAGCCTTCGCCGAAGAAGTAGATATCCGGGTTCAGGGCCTTAATGCGATCCCACGCCGAGAGAATTTGCGCTTTCGGGTGATAGCCCATCAGATCGAAGCGGAAACCATCGATTTTATAATCCGTGGTCCACACCGCCAGCGAATCGGCAATCAGCTTCGCAAACATACGATGCTCAGGCGCCGAATCCGAACAACAGGTGGCCGACTCAACGCTGCCGGTGCTTTCATTCAGACGCTGATAGTACCAGGGGACTATCTTATCCAGCACCGACGTACGGTCAGTCGGCCCCGCGGCATTGGTATGGTTGTACACGACATCCATAATGACGTTCATGCCCAGATCCTGCTTGATTGCCTGAATCATGGTGCGAAACTCTTTGATGCGCGTCGTGCCTTCCGGATTGGTCGCGTACGAACCTTCCGGCACCGTATAGTGGAACGGATCGTAACCCCAGTTATAGGAGTCGGTCTGCGCCACCAGGGTGTTCAGCGCCTGAACCTGCGGATTGTCCTGACTATCGCTCTGCTTCAGCTGATTGAGCACCTCTTCAACGGTGGAGCCGCTGGTGCAATACCCGGCAAACTCGCTGCTCTTCACCGCGCTGTTAACTTCGCACAGGTGGCTGAACGACTGCTGGATATCGGCAACTTTATCGCTGAACTCGTTGACCGTCGCCAGATCGAAGACCGGCAGCAGCTCAACGTGCGTGACGCCTGAAGCGGAGAGCTTCTTCAGATGCTGCACCATATTGCTGTCGCCGGCGGTCAGCGCAAGGTATTTACCGCGCAGTTCAGCCGGCACGGTTTGATCCCAGGCGGAGAGATCGCGAATGTGCGATTCATGAATCGTCATTTTCGCCAGATCGGCTTTGGTTTTCTGGGCATGCGGCATCGTCAGACTATCCCAGCCTTCTGGCTTAAGATCGCTGTCGTTGAGGTCAACGACCTGACTGTATTCCGAGTTAGTGGATAAGCTATGGGAGTAGGGGTCGGTCACTTCATACTGTTCAACCTGGCGCGACTGCGGATGGTAAACCGTCAGCGCATAGCGATAGAATGCCCCTTTCAGGTCGCTACCGCCCTGCCACGTCCAGGAACCCGATGTGCTGTCACGGGTCATCGGATGGCTGGCCAGCACTTTTTTATCCGCGCTGTAGAGCACCAGATCGACCTGCTGCGCGGTGGGCGCCCACAGACGGAAATTGACCCCGCCGTCGCTCACCTGCGCACCGTAGTTCAGCGCTTCCGCCGCCGGCGCATAGGTGTCATCCAGTACGCCCGCCGTCTGCACCTGGGTGGCGGAAATCAGGATCCCGTCCTCGGCGGCGGCAATGGCTACCGTTTCCCCCTGCAGCAACTCATCCGTTTTGGCGTCATCCGGCAGTTTAAACGCCGCATAGCCTGAAAGCTGCGGGAAACGCATGCTGACCTGCTGGCTGATGGTGGTTGGCGTCAGCTTCAGGTAACGGTCGGTAAATTTTCCTTCGCTATCGGCCGCCACTTTGCTGCTGTGGCTATAGTACAACCGTACGATTGGCTGGTCTTCGCCAGCCGGCCACAGCAGCGTCGTTTTATCAACCCAGTGAGCTTCGGCAAGCGCCACGCCGAACGCGGCGCGGAAGGCATCAGCACGAGAGTCATAGATCGCGCTGTTACCCGCGATCACCGATACCGTGCGATCCGTGAAGTCGCCAAACGACACGCGCAGGTCGCTGTCGATCAACTTGTTGGTGCCATCTCTGACGATGACGTTGATACAACCGCTCTCTTTATTCAGCGGAATGACCCAGTACGGGCCGTATTTATCGCTACCGGCCGGCGTAGTGCTGACGTCATTCCAGTCGGCTACCGGCGCGCTTAATGCATCGCAGGTTTCATTATTCCAGAGATACAGGTTCTTACTGCTGTAATCCGCCGGGCTGGTACCGGTGATCCCGGCAATATCGACCAGATGGATGACGGCCTGATTCGCCGTCGCCATCACGGCTTCGCCAGGAACCGCCACATCGGGTAAACGAACAACGACATCCTGGTTATCAGGATTGCCAGGGTTATCAGGTGAACCAGAGGAAGAAGATGAAGAACTATTATCGCAGCCGCTAAGTAAAATCAACGAGCCAAGGAATAGGGCATTACAGGTATATCTGAGCATTCGATAGTCCCTAATATGCTTAATAATTTATGAAAGGTAAGAAAAGATGTTTATCTGTAAAGCATCGCAATTAGATATTTTTGTTTTCTCCGGTTCAATCATCCATTAACAATTAATGGGGGGGCGTAGGTGGCCGGGGGAGTAAAAATAAAAAGGGAATGACGACCCGGATAGCGAAACTCATTATGATTCACGACGACAAATCCGCTTTCTCGCAATAAAAGCTCGCAATATAAAAAACCACCCACCAATATAGGTAGGGGTACTGTATCGCCTCGAGGGAAATAAAATGAGCAACGGAATAAAAAGATATATTTCTGTGATGCAGTTAACACTAATAAATAAAAAATACATGCATTACGCACCGCATATTGCCATGCTCGTCACCTTATTACTGATTGGCCAACAGCTGGCAAAATTAAGCTGGCGAATGATACTCCCTGCATACTCTCCGGCTATTGAGATGAATGACGCGCCGGAGATCTCCCCGCTCATCCCGGCGCCAAAAACGGAATTACCGGTATTCACGCTATTCGGTCGCGCAGAAAAAAAGCCGCAATCATCAGCCCATGACGAGAGCCTTGACCAGGCCCCGCTCTCGTCCCTTAAACTGCGGATTACCGGCCTGCTCGCCAGCAGCGACGCGGCTCGTTCGATTGTCATCATGGCAAAAGGAAATCAACAAGTTAGCCTGATGACCGGCGACAGCACACCGGGTAATGAAGCCCGGATTATCGCGATTCTGCGCGATCGCATTATTGTCAACTACCGGGGCAGAAATGAAGCGATTTTACTCGCGGATGACGGCTCGATGAAAGCCGCAGGCGCCCCTGACACCGCGCTTAATTCACCACTCAGCAAGATTCGCCAGCAGCCGCAAAATATCCTTAATTACCTCAATATTTCCCCGGTTATGGTTAACGAGCAGCTCAGCGGATATCGACTTAATCCCGGCAAAGACCCCACGCTTTTCCGTGAATCGGGTTTACATGAAAACGATCTGGCGGTCGCCTTGAACGGGCTTGATCTTCGCGATCGGCAACAGGCTCAGCAGGCATTAAAACAGCTCCCGGAGCTCAGTGAAATAACGCTAACCGTCGAACGCGAAGGCCAGCGACAAGATATCTATTTAGCATTGAGGGATGAATAATTGGCAAAGACAACGATTTTCCGCCTGATTTTCACCACTCTGATGATATTCAGTTCGCTGCTATTCAGGCCGCTGCACGCGGAAGAATTCTCCGCCAGCTTTAAGGGCACCGATATTCAGGAATTTATTAATACCGTCAGCAAGAACCTGAATAAAACGGTCATCATTGATCCCAGCGTACGCGGCACCATTACCGTCCGTAGTTACGATATGCTCAACGAAGAGCAATATTATCAGTTTTTCCTCAGCGTACTGGATGTCTATGGTTTTGCCGTTATCAATATGAATAACGGCGTGCTTAAAGTGGTACGTTCGAAAGATGCCAAAACCGCCGCGGTCCCGGTCGCCAGCGATGCCGCCCCCGGTGAAGGGGATGAAGTCGTGACCCGCGTGGTTCCGCTGACCAACGTGGCTGCCCGCGATCTGGCACCGCTGCTGCGCCAGCTCAACGATAACGCCGGCGCGGGCAGCGTGGTGCACTACGAACCCTCTAACGTCCTGCTGATGACCGGACGCGCCGCGGTGATCAAACGCCTGCTGACCATTGTCGAACGCGTCGATAACGCGGGCGATCGCAGCGTAGTGACGGTCCCGCTATCCTGGGCCTCCGCCGCCGACGTAGTCAAACTGGTCACCGAGCTAAACAAAGACACCAGTAAATCCGCGCTTCCCGGTTCGATGGTGGCGAACGTAGTCGCTGACGAGCGCACCAATTCGGTACTGGTGAGCGGCGAGCCGAATTCGCGGCAGCGCATCATCACCATGATTAAACAGCTCGACCGCCAGCAGGCGGTCCAGGGCAATACCAAAGTCATCTACCTCAAGTACGCCAAAGCCGCCGATCTGGTGGAAGTGTTAACCGGCATCAGCAGCACTCTGCAGAGCGACAAACAGAGCGCGAAACCGGTGGCCGCGCTGGATAAAAATATCATTATCAAGGCCCACGGTCAGACCAACGCCCTGATTGTCACCGCCGCGCCGGACGTGATGAACGATCTTGAGCGGGTGATCGCCCAGCTGGATATTCGTCGTCCGCAGGTGCTGGTGGAAGCGATTATTGCCGAAGTCCAGGACGCCGACGGCCTCAATCTCGGCGTCCAGTGGGCCAACAAAAATGCCGGGATGACCCAGTTCAACAACAGCGGTCTGCCGATGTCGACGGTGATTGCCGGCGCCAATCAATACAACAAAGACGGCACGGTCACCACTTCGCTTGCCAGCGCGTTAAGCTCGTTTAACGGCATCGCCGCCGGGTTTTACCAGGGCAACTGGGCGATGCTGCTGACCGCGCTCTCCAGCAGCAGCAAAAACGATATTCTCGCGACCCCCAGCATTGTCACTCTCGACAACATGGAAGCCACCTTTAACGTCGGCCAGGAAGTCCCGGTGCTCAGCGGCTCGCAAACCACTTCCGGGGATAACATCTTCAACACCGTTGAACGTAAAACCGTCGGTATCAAGCTCAAGGTCAAACCGCAGATCAACGAAGGCGATTCGGTGCTGCTGGAGATCGAACAGGAGGTCTCCAGCGTCGCCGACTCCGCCTCCAGCACCAGCTCCGATCTAGGGGCCACCTTCAACACCCGGACGGTGAATAATGCGGTGCTGGTGGGCAGCGGCGAAACGGTGGTGGTCGGCGGACTGCTGGACAAAAGCGTCACCGATACGGCGGATAAAGTCCCTCTGCTCGGGGATATTCCGGTTATCGGCGCTCTTTTCCGCTCCAGCAGCAAGAAAGTCTCCAAACGGAACCTGATGCTGTTTATCCGCCCGACGATCATTCGCGATCGCGATAGCTACCGTCAGGCCTCTTCGGGCCAGTACAACGCTTTTAACGAAGCCCAGACTAAACAGCGCGGCAAAGAGAACAACGAGGCGTTGCTGAGTGACGATCGGCTGCATATCTACCCGCAGCAGGACACCGTTGCTTTTCGCCAGATAAGCGCCGCCATCGATGCCTTCAACCTGGGAGGCAAGCCATGACGCCAGCAACCGAGTCCCGCCCGCTGCTGCCCTTCGTCTACGCCCGCGCCCACAATATCGTGCTGCTCAGCGATGGCGCGGCCTCTCGGGTCCACTGCCTGCGCAGCACGCCCGCTCAGGCGTTGCTGGAGGCGCGGCGGGTCGCGGATGGTCCGATCGCCGTTGAACATCTCTCCGCTGAAGAGTTTGAAAAGCTGTTGCTGCTGAGCTACCAGCGGGACTCCGCGGAAGCCCGGCGCATGATGGCCGATATCGGTAACGAGCTGGATTTATACACCCTGGCCGAAGAGCTGCCGGATACCGACGACCTGCTGGACAGCGAGGACGATGCGCCGATCATTCGCCTGATTAACGCCATGCTCACCGAGGCCATCAAAGAAAAAGCCTCGGATATTCATATCGAAACCTACGAACGTCATCTGCAAATTCGCTTTCGGGTGGATGGCGTCCTGCGCGAAATCCTGCGCCCGCAGCGCCGCCTCGCCGCCCTGCTGATCTCCCGCATTAAGGTCATGGCAAGCCTCGACATCGCGGAGAAACGCATTCCGCAGGACGGGCGCATGGCGTTGCGCATTGGCGGGCGCGCCGTTGATGTTCGCGTCTCAACGTTGCCTTCCAGTTACGGCGAGCGCGTGGTTTTGCGTCTGCTGGACAAAAACAGCGTCAACCTCGATCTGCTCACCCTGGGGATGCCTCCCGCGCTGCTGCAGCAGGTCGACGATCTGATGGCTCGCCCGCACGGCATCATTCTGGTTACCGGCCCCACCGGTTCAGGCAAAAGCACCACCCTGTACGCCGCCCTCAGCCGGCTCGACGCCCGGGAGCGCAATATCATGACCATCGAGGATCCGGTCGAATATGAGCTGGAGGGTATCGGCCAGACTCAGGTCAACACCAAAGTGGAGATGA
>NZ_JMPP01000002.1 GCF_000735435.1 Klebsiella planticola ATCC 33531
GCCCGCGGGCTGCGCGCGATTTTGCGTCAGGACCCGGACGTGGTGCTGGTGGGGGAAATTCGCGATGGCGAGACGGCGCAGATCGCCGTGCAGGCCTCGTTGACCGGACATCTGGTGCTCTCCACGCTCCATACCAACAGCGCGCTGGGGGCCATTTCGCGTCTGCAGGATATGGGCGTCGAGCCGTTTTTGCTCTCCACGTCGCTGCTGGCCGTCATGTCGCAGCGTCTGGTGCGCCGCCTTTGCCCGCACTGCCGCCAGTCGCAGCCGGCCGATGCGCAAACCGCCGGCCAAATGGCCATCGCCCGCGGAACGCCGCTGTGGCGGGCGGTCGGCTGCGCGGAGTGTAGTTTTACCGGCTATCGCGGACGCACCGGGATCCATGAACTGCTGCGGGTTGACGATCGGGTGCGCATGGCCATCCACCGGGGAGAAAATGAATTAACGCTGATTCAGCAGCTGGGGGCGGACTACACCACTCTGCGGGATGCCGGGCGGGACAAGGTGCTGGCCGGAATCACCAGTTGGGAAGAGGTGGTCAGAGTGACCGAACAGCGCACGGGAGAAGCAGACTAAAATGGCTATCTTTCGCTATCAGGCGCTCGATGAGCATGGCAAAACCCAGCGCGGCGTGCAGCAGGCCGATTCCGCCCGTCACGCCCGCCAGCTGCTGCGAGAAAAAGGCTGGCTGCTCCTTGAGATTCACGCCGTCGCGCAGGCAACGCCGGGCTCCCCTCGATCGCTGCTGACGCGGCGCACCAGTGCCAGCGATCTGGCCTTGCTGACCCGCCAGCTGGCCACGCTGGTGGCGGCCGCCATCCCGCTCGAGAAAGCGCTGGATGCCGTGGCGCAGCAGTGCGAAAAAGCCCCTCTCAGGACCCTGATGGCGGGCGTGCGCGGCAAGGTGCTTGAAGGCCATTCGCTGGCGGAATCCATGCGCGGTTATCCGGGCTGTTTTGATCAGCTGTACTGCGCCATGGTGGCCGCCGGGGAAACTTCCGGTCATCTTGACAGCGTCCTGAACCGACTGGCGGACTATACCGAACAGCGCCAGCAGCTGCGCGCCCGTCTGCTGCAGGCGATGATCTACCCTATCGTCCTGACGCTGGTCGCCATCAGCGTGATCGCCATTTTGCTCTCCACGGTGGTGCCCAAAGTCGTCGATCAGTTTGTCCATATGAAGCAGGCGCTGCCGTTCTCAACCCGCCTGTTGATGGCCCTCAGCGATCTGGTCCGCACCGCCGGCCCCTGGCTGTTGCTGGCGCTGATCGGCGGAGGCCTGCTGCTGCACTACGCCTTACGTCAGCCCACGCGACGTCTGCTGTGGCACAAACAGCTGCTGCGCCTGCCGCTGATCGGTCGGGTCGCCCGCAGCATCAACAGCGCCCGCTATGCCCGAACCTTAAGCATTCTGAACGCCAGCGCCGTTCCGCTGCTGCTGTCGATGCGCATCAGCGCGGAAGTGCTGAGCAACGCGTGGGCACGCCGCCAGCTGGAGGCGGCCACGGAGTCGGTACGCGAAGGCATTAGCCTGCATCGCGCCCTGGAAATGACCGCCCTCTTCCCGCCGATGATGCGCTACATGGTGGCCAGCGGCGAACAGAGCGGAGAACTCAACGGCATGCTCGAACGTGCCGCCGACAACCAGGACCGCGAACTGAGCGCGCAAATTCAGATGGCGCTCAGCCTGTTTGAACCTTTGCTGGTGGTGGCAATGGCTGGAATGGTGCTGTTTATCGTTCTGGCGATCCTGCAACCGATCCTGCAACTCAACACCCTTATGAGTATGTAATTGTCTTAATGGAGAAAAATATGCAACGGCAGCGCGGCTTCACGTTACTGGAAATTATGGTGGTGATTGTCATCCTCGGCATTCTCGCCAGCCTGGTGGTGCCCAACTTAATGGGCAACAAAGAAAAAGCGGATCGCCAGAAGGTGGTCAGCGATCTGGTGGCGCTGGAGGGGGCGCTGGATATGTACAAACTGGACAACAGTCGCTACCCCAATAGCGAGCAGGGTCTCCAGGCGCTGGTCAGCCGGCCTGACGCCGAGCCGCAGGCGCGTAACTACCCGGAGGGCGGCTATATCCGCCGCCTGCCTCAGGATCCGTGGGGCAACGACTATCAGCTGCTCAGCCCCGGCCAGCACGGTCAGATCGACGTATTTAGCGTTGGCCCTGACGGGATGCCGGATACCAATGACGATATTGGCAACTGGAATATCGGGAAAAAATAGTGCGACAGCGCGGCTTCACGTTACTGGAAATGATGCTCATTTTGCTGTTGATGGGCGTCAGCGCGGGCATGGTGATGCTGGCGTTTCCGACATCACGCGAGGATGACGCGGCGCACACTCTTGAGCGATTTCAGACGCAGCTGCGCTTTATCCGCGAACGCGGGCTCCAGACCGGCCAGTTCTTTGGCATCTCGATTCACCCCGATCGCTGGCAGTTTATGCTGCTGCAACCGCGCGATGACGCTGCGGCGAATCCCGCTACGGAGGAGAGCTGGTACGGTTATCGCTGGCTGCCGCTGCCGCCGGGCCGCGTCGCCACCGCAGGCCAGGTCGCATCGGGAAAACTGACCCTGAGCTTCCCGCATGATGCCCAATGGACGCCGGGCGAACAGCCCGATGTCCTGCTGTTTCCCGGCGGCGAAGTCACGCCGTTTCAGCTGCAGATCGGCAGCGCCGAAGGGATTGCCGTCGATGCCCGCGGCGCAATCCGCTCAGCCCGACAGGATGATGGACGATGAAAGCACAATCCGGAATGACGCTCATCGAAGTCATGGTCGCCCTGGTGGTCTTCGCCCTGGCCGGGCTCTCCGTCATGCAGGCGACCCTCCAGCAGACCCGCCACATGGGGCGGATGGAAGAGAAAACCCTCGCCGGCTGGCTCGCCGATAACCAGCTGGTGCAGCTGAAGCTGGAAAACCGCTGGCCGGCGCTGAGCAGCTCGGAAACCGAGGTACAGGCGGCGGGAAGCCGCTGGTATATCCGCTGGCAAGGCGTGGAAACGGAGATCCCGCAGCTACGCGCGCTGGATGTCGAGGTCCGTCACGATAAGCAGGATAAGACCCCGATCGCTTCGCTACGTACCTACGTGACTCAGCCATGATGATACGCACGATGCGCGGTTTTACTCTCGTGGAGATGCTGCTGGCGCTGGCGATTCTGGCGGCGCTGAGCATCGCTGCGATGGCGGTTCTGCAAAACGTCCTCCGCGCCGATAGCCTGACCCGGGAAAAAACGCTGCACGTTGAGGCGCTGCAACGCACCTTCAGCCAGATGGCCGCCGACTTCAATCAGATTATCCCGCGTCGCAGCCGCGAGAGCGCCAGCCTCTTTTTTGCCGGACGTTTTCAGCTCAACAGCGATGACTGGGCGATAGCCTTCAGCCGCAACGGCTGGCCGAATCCGCTGGGGATGCTGCCGCGTTCCGAGATCCAGAACGTCAGCTACCGTCTGCGCCAGCAGCAGCTGGAACGGCTGAGCTATGATCAGCAGGACCCGCTCACCGGCGTCGAACCGACGGTGGACGTCCTGCAAGATGGCATCCAGGCCTTCCGTCTACGCTTCTATGCCAATGGCCGCTGGCAGGAGCGCTGGGACAACACGCAAAGCCTGCCCCTGGGCCTCGAAGTCACCCTGACGCTGGATGGCTACGGGGATATCACGCGCCTGTTTCTGATAACGCCCGGAGCCAGCCAATGAACCACCGACAGCGCGGCGTCGCGCTCCTGATGGTACTGCTGATCCTGACCCTGATGATGGTGCTGGCAAGCGCGATGACCGAGCGTACGGCGCGCCTCTATCAGCAAACCGCCACCACCCTCGATAACCTGCAGGCGAAATGGTATGCGCTAGGCGCGGAAACCATGGCCGCCGCGCTGCTTCAGCGCGATGCGCTGGACTCCCCGAACCAAACCCATCTGGCGCAAAACTGGGCGCAGGAAGGACGCCGCTTCACGGTCAACGACGGCGAGATTAACGCGACCATCACCGATGGCCAGGCCTGCTTTAACCTCAATGCTATCAACCACGGCAGCGGCGAGGAAAGCGAAGCGATCCCCTGGCCGGCGCGCGCCTTTACCCGCCTGCTGGAAAACCTCGGCGAAGAGCCGCTACAGGCGCTTCAGCTCACCGCCGCGCTGCGCGACTGGATCGATGGCGACCGGGAACCGCGCCTCAACGGCGGCGAAGATGAGGTATACATGGCGCGCTCGCCGGGATACCTCGCCGCGAATCAGAAGATCCAGGACGTCAGCGAACTGCGGCTGATTGCCGGAATGGACGCCGCGCTGTATCTGCGCCTGCTGCCCTTTGTTTGCGCCCTGCCGGACGACGCCCTGCAGCTCAACGTAAATACGCTCAGGGTAGACCAGGCCCCGCTGCTGATGGCGCTCTTTCCTACCGGCGTCAATCTCCAGCAGGCGCGCCAGCTGCTGCAGGATCGCCCGCGCAGCGGCTGGAACAGCGTTGCCGCTTTCCTGGCCCTGCCAGCTTTACAGCAAAGCGATACCGCCGCCGCCCGCCCGTGGCTGACGGTTCACAGTCAACGGTTTGTGGCCGCCTTCACCGTGGTGATGGGCAGCACGCGTTATCAGCAGCGGAGTGTCCTGCAAAAAGAAGGTCGTACTTTCCGTATTATCCAGCGGCATTATGGACTCTATAGGGTGGCCGATGAATCACGATAAAACCGCACAGCGAGAGATGCTCATTGTGCGTCTTGCTGCCCCCGAGCGCCCCGTCGCCTGGCGACTGGTCTGCCCGGGTGACCCGCAACGGGAAGCCTGCGGCGAGTGGTCCGCCACCGGCGCTGACGCTACGCTCCCCGAACTGGCGCAACGCTATCCCGCCTGGGTACTGGTCCCGGCCAGCGACTGCGCCTTCCACCACGTCACGCTCCCGGCGGGTCTGCGCAAAGCTCCACAACAGGTGGTGCCGTTTTTACTGGAAGAGCAGCTGGCCACCGACGTCGACGAGACCCACTTCGCCCTGCTCCACCGTCAGCGTGAGCGCTGTGCCGTCGCGGCGATAGCGCGGCAGAAGATGGCCGCCTGGCTCGCCCGCTGCGACGAACTACGGCTTCATATTCTCGCGCTGACGCCGGATGTATTGACGCTGCCCTGCCTCCCCGATCGCTGGAGCGCGGTACAGGCCGATGACCAATGGCTGATTCGCCAGGACGCCTGGTGCGGGATGGCGGTAGAAACCCCGTGGCTTGCGGAAGTACTCGCGGCCTGGGAAACGCTGCCGCCGATCGATTGCTATTCCCCACCGCCTGCCATCTCCGCCCCCTGGCACGCGCTCGCACCGCAGGATGTGCTCGCTCTGGCGGCGGCGAACCCGGCGGCCCGGCAGATCTGTTTACGTCAGGGGACCTTTGCACCAAAGCGTCGCTGGCAGCCGGCCGGCCGGCGCTGGCGCCCGACGCTCGCCGCGGCGGCAGCGCTGATGCTGCTGTGGAGCACCAATGCCGTGCTTGACCACCTTGCCCTGAGCCGCCAGGCGGATGCGGTCCAGGAGGCCAGCCGGGCGTTTTATCGCCAGTGGTTCAAAAACGATAAAAATGTTATCAACCCGCGCCTGCAGATGCAGCAGCACCTGCACCAGTTGGAAGCGACAACCGCCGCCTCACCGCTGGCCGCCCATATTCGCAGCTTGCAAAATATGGTCTCCGACACCCCGGGGATTCAGCTGCGGTCGTTGACCTGGGATGCCGCGCGCAATGCGCTTCAGCTCGATATTTCGGCGGTTTCTTCACGGGCGCTGGAGCAGTTCACCACCCGCGCACAGGCCGGTTTTCGCGTGCGGACTGGAGAAATGAAGCCCCGCCCCGACGGAATTGAAGGGCGTCTGACGCTGGAGGGCAACGATGGCTGATTGGGTTATGTTATGGCAACAGCGCACCCGTCGCGAACAGCGCCTGTTAATCGGCATGGGCCTGCTGCTGGCGGTGGGCATCATCTGGTACGCGCTCTGGCAGCCGTGGCTCAGTCGGGAAGCCCGCTGGCAACAAACGCTCGTCAGAGAGCAGGCAACCCTGCGCTGGATGCAGCAGCAAACGCCCCGGCTCCAGCAGCTAGCCCGCCAGACACCGGGGGCCGCGACCGCGACGAAGGAGGATCTCTCCGCCGCCATCATGCGTGAAGCCACCCGCCTGGAGCTGGCGATTGTCCGGCTACAGCCGCAGGGCGCCCGGGTGAACGTGACCTTGCCGGCCTGCACTTTTCAGGCGCTGATGACATGGCTGGACGCCCTCGCCCGCCAGGGCATCTTCGCCTCTTCTCTGGCCGTCAGCGCTCAACCGACGCAACCCGGTTGGGTGACGGTGACGACCCTGGTGCTGGAGCGTCCGCATGCCCCGTAAAGTCGCGTTCGGCCTGCTGCTCGCGGGAATGTATCTGTGTTGGCTGCTGTTGACCGCGCCGGCCCGTCTGCTGACTTTCGCCCTGCCGGACGGCGTCAGAGTCGGCGAGCTCAGCGGAACCGTTTGGCACGGTGAGGCCCGGCAGTTAGCCTGGCGCGGCGTTCGCCTCGCCCACCTTCGCTGGACGCTGACCTTCTCTTCCGGCCTTCCCGGCTGGCGGGTCACGCTCGACGATCCCGACGGCTTACGCGGACACGTCTCGCTCTATGGAATGACCACGCTCCGCTTGCAGAACGGCCTTTTGATCATCCCCGCCAACCTTGCCAGGCGCTGGCTCACGCCGGCGCTGCCGGCCGAGGCCAGCGGCCAGATCGCCCTGAACCTGTCGGAAGGTCGCTTTAACCAGGCCGGCTGCCAGCAGGTGTCCGGCGGCCGCCTGCAGTGGCAGGAAGCGCAGCTAAGCTCCCCGGCCGGCTCCCTCGAGCTGGCCCGCGTAAGCGGCAAATTTAGCTGCACGCCCGCAGGGGCGCTGGCGCTCACCCTCAGCCAGGACTCTCATCAGCTCAGCCTCACTGGCCAGGGCACCCTGAGCCCCGATGGTCGCTACGCCTTTCACGGCAAGCTGCAGACACGTCAGTCAACCCCAGCCCTCCTCACCCTGCTCGTTGCCCAACATCAGCGCCAGGATGAGCAGGGACGCATCCCCTGGCAACTGCAGGGGAAATGGTAATCACAGGAGACATCATGACGCTACTTAGCGCATTTTCGTTGCAGTTCCCCCTGTTATGGGGCGGATTTTTGTTTATTTTCGGCCTGACGTTTGGCAGCTTTTTTAACGTGGTTATCCACCGTTTGCCGCTGATGATGCGGCAGGAAGAGTCCGCACGATTCAACCTGTGCGTTCCCGCCTCCTTCTGCCCCCAGTGCCAGCGGCCTCTCATCTGGCGGGATAACATTCCTCTGCTCAGCTATCTCTCACTCAAAGGACGCGCCCGCTGCTGCCAGGCGCCCATTTCCCAGCGCTATCCGCTGACGGAACTGGCCAGCGGACTGCTATTTGTGCTGGCCGGATATCTCCTGACGCCGGGGTTACCGCTGTTGGGGGGTCTGATCCTGCTCTCCACGCTGCTGGTGCTGGCGATCATCGACGGCCAGACTCAGCTCCTGCCGGATCGGCTGACTCTGCCGCTGCTGTGGGCCG
This sequence comes from Klebsiella planticola ATCC 33531, assembly GCF_000735435.1. Lineage (GTDB taxonomy): Bacteria > Pseudomonadota > Gammaproteobacteria > Enterobacterales > Enterobacteriaceae > Klebsiella > Klebsiella planticola. The sequence goes on from NZ_JMPP01000002.1 coordinate 7,572, forward strand.
GTCTGCTGTTTAATCTCAACGGCACGTTTGTTCCGCTCAGCGAAGCGGTGATCGGCGCCATGACGGGCTATTTATCGCTGTGGACGGTTTACTGGCTGTTTCGCCTGTTGACCGGCAAAGAGGCGCTCGGATACGGAGATTTTAAGTTGCTGGCGGCACTCGGCGCATGGTCAGGCTGGCAGATCCTGCCGCAGACGCTGCTGTGCGCCTCGGCCAGCGGCCTGATCTGGACCTTGCTGCAACGGCGGATCACCCTCCAGTCCCTGGATCAGCCGCTGGCCTTCGGCCCCTGGCTGGCGCTGGCGGGCAGCGGCCTGTTTCTGTGGACTCAGACGCTGTAACCGGAGCTCGACAAGCCCGGTTACGAATACTTTTTGGTGCGCCGCGTCGGCGCGGTATTGGCCGGGTCGTCCGGCCAGACATGTTTGGGATAACGCCCCTTCATCTCTTTTTGCACCTCGCGATAGGTCCCCTGCCAGAAAGCGCTGAGGTCGCGGGTAATCTGCAGCGGACGCTGCGCAGGCGACAGCAGCTCCAGCACCAGCGCGATCCGGCCCTGGGCTATCGTCGGCGTGGCGGCTTCGCCGAACATCTCCTGCATACGTACCGCCAGCGCGGGCGGATTATCGGCATGGTAGCGGATCGCTATCCGGCTCCCGGTCGGCACCGTGTAATGGGTTGGCAGTTCGCTGTCCAGCTTCTGTCGCAATGACCACGGCAGCCAGTTTTGTAGCGCCTGGCGTACATCCAACGCTTTCAGCGCGCGCAGCGAGTGCACTCCGCTCATCTGCGGTAGCAGCCAGGCTTCAAGCGAGTCCAGTAGCGAGGCGTCGTCGACGGCCGGCCACGCCTCTTCTGGCAGCCATTGTGCCGCGCAGAGCAGGCGCAGACGCAGCTGTTCGGCTTCCGGCGTCCAGTTAAGCACGCCGAGGCCCTTATCGCGGATGCCGTTGAGCATCGCCTGATGCAGCTCCTCTTCCGAGGGTTTCGCCAGCGGCTGGGTTTTTAACACCAGTTGACCGATACAGGTACGTCGCCAGGCCTTCAGCGTCCCCTGCGCCTCATCCCATTCGACGGTATCGGAACGCTGCGCCAACCCGGGGCACTGCGCCAGCAGCGCATTGACATCCAGCGGCAGCGCCAGGAGGATCCGCGCGTCCGGCGAGGCGCTTCCCTGCAGGAGCAGAGGCGCAATCAGCCATTCGTGGCGCCCGAGCGCATCGTCGGCGTCCAGCATCGCCCCCATCCCGTTGGCGAGCTGATAGCGCCCTTCCTGACCGCGGCGACGGGCGATCCGGTCGACAAATGCCGGCGCCAGCAGCGGCGCCAGGCGCTGTGCATCGGGCTGACCATCACGGCTGCCCAGCCGCTTCAAAAGCTGCTGCGCCCGCTGCTGCCAGTTCGGCTGCTGGCGGGCAAACGCCGCGCCGAGATCGCTGTTTCCGCCGCGCGGAGGCTCTTCGAGGATCGCCGCCAGTTTCGCCGCGGTCGCCGCATCATCCGGATCGGCTGCCGCCGTCAACATGGCCGCGAGACGCGGGTCATTACCCAGGGTGGCCATTTGGCGCCCGCGCGCCGATAACCTGTCGCCCTCCAGCGCCGATAGCGCCGTCAGCAAGCGTCGGGCCGCTGCCAGGTTTGCCTCAGGCGGTAAATCGAGCCAGTGCAGCTGCGCCGGATCGCGGCATCCCCACTGTAAAAGCTCCAGCAGCAGCGCTGAGAGATCGCTGTGCAGTATCTCAGGATCGCTCTGTGCCGCCGCGCGTTCCGCCTGTTCTTTGCCGATTAAATGCAGACAAATCCCCGGCTCCAGACGGCCGGCGCGACCGGCGCGTTGGGTCATTGACGCCTGGCTGATGCGTTGCGTAATCAGTCGGGTTAAGCCGGTACGGGCATCAAAGCGGGCGACGCGCTCCTGGGCGCTATCGACCACCAGCCGGATGCCTTCGATGGTTAAGCTGGTCTCGGCGATATTGGTCGCCAGCACCACTTTGCGCTGACCTTCGGCGGCCGGGAGAATCGCTTTACGCTGCTCGCTCAGCGGCAGCGCACCGTACAGCGGACAGAGCACCACATCGTCGGCCACCCGTTCGGCCAGCTGCGCCTGCACCCGCTGAATTTCCCCCACGCCCGGGAGGAACAGCAGCATCGAGCCGCGCTCCTGGCGCAGCAGTTCCGCAGCGGCGATGGCGACCGCTTCATCGAAACGCTGATGCGCGGCAAGCGCCTGAAAGCGTTTTTCCACCGGGAACGCATGCCCTTCAGAGCAGATTGTCGGCGCCGAAGGCAGCAGCCGCTGCAGACGATCGTTATCCAGCGTCGCTGACATAATCAGCAGTTTAAGATCCTCCCGTAGCCCCTGCTGGACATCCAGCAGCAGCGCCAGCGCCAGATCCGCCTGCAGGCTGCGCTCGTGGAACTCATCGAGGATCACCAGCCCGACGCCGCTCAGTTCGGGATCGTGCTGGATCATCCGCGTCAGAATGCCTTCAGTCACTACCTCCAGTCGCGTATTCGGTCCGATGCAGGTTTCCGCGCGCATCCGGTAGCCGACGGTCACCCCCGGTTTCTCACCCAGCAGCTCCGCCAGACGTTGTGCCACGTTGCGGGCGGCTAATCGCCGCGGCTCCAGCAGAATAATGCGCCCGTCGATATGGCCATCGGCGAGTATTTGCAGCGGCAGCCAGGTCGATTTCCCGGCGCCGGTTGGCGCATTGAGCAATACCTGCGGCGCCTGCTGCAGTGCGGAAAGAAGTTCAGGGAGGACGGCGGCAACCGGCAATTGGGACACGAATGGCTCCGGAGGTTAACATTTGAGGGCAAGCATTGTAGCATCCTGATAATTCATTACCGAGTCTCTATCATGTCCGAGCCGAAAAGGCTGTTTTTCGCCCTTGAGCTGCCTGCTGAAGCCCAGCGGCAAATCGTTCACTGGCGCGCGGCGAACTTTCCGGAAGATGCCGGACGGCCGGTGGCCGCAGATAACCTGCACCTGACGCTGGCCTTTCTCGGCGAAGTCAGCGCGGACAAGCAGCGTGCGCTGGCGGCGCTGGCCGGGCGCATCCGCCAGCCCGGTTTTACGCTCACGCTCGACGATGCCGGCCAGTGGCTGCGTTCCCGCGTGGTGTGGCTCGGCACCCGCCGGCCTCCGCGCGGCCTGCTACAGCTGGCTAACATGCTGCGCGCCCAGGCGGCACGTAGCGGCTGCTATCAAAGCCCGCAGCCGTTTCATCCGCATATCACCCTGCTGCGCGAAGCCCGCCACGCGGTGCCCATTCCGCCGCCGGGCTTCAGCTGGACTTTTGCCGTCAGTGAGTTTGTGCTTTATGAATCCCGTTTTTCCCGCGGACGCACCCGCTATACCGCGCTGGAACGTTATCCCTTTAACAAGGAAAGCTGATGCAGTTCACTCCACCTTTACAATCCGCCATCCTGATTAAGCGTTACAAACGGTTTTTGGCGGATGTGGTCACCCCCGACGGTCGGGAGCTTACGCTACACTGCCCGAATACCGGCGCGATGACCGGCTGCGCGACCCCCGGCGATACCGTCTGGTACTCCACGTCGGATAACCCGAAACGCAAATACGCCCATACCTGGGAATTAACGCAAACCCAGCGGGGCGCAATAATTTGTGTTAATACTTTACGCGCGAATATACTGGCAAAAGAGGCGATACTTGCGGGGAGCATTGTCGAACTTTCTGGATATAACACGCTGAAAAGTGAAGTAAAATACGGCGAGGAAAAGAGTCGTATCGATATTATGTTACAGGCAGAAGAGCGACAAAACTGCTATATTGAAGTGAAATCGGTTACGTTGGCGGAAAATGAAAGCGGTTATTTCCCCGATGCTGTGACCGAGCGCGGTCAAAAGCACCTTCGGGAGCTGATGAGCGTGGCGGCGGCAGGCGACCGGGCCGTAATCTTGTTCGCCGTGCTCCATTCGGCGATCGACCGTTTCTCACCCGCGCATCATATTGATGCCAGATACGCACAGCTGTTGATTGAGGCGCAAACCAAGGGGGTAGAAATTCTCGTTTATAAAGCGGAACTTTCTACTGAAATGATGACTCTGAATAAGCCGATTACCGCGGTGTTAACCCCCGGTAAATAAACGGCTAAATTGTGTCCGGGTCGCGAGCGCAAATACGCTTTTCTTCACAGGGTTGTCAAGTGTAACGTTTAGATAATTGCTATCCGGAAAAGCATCTGCTATTTATAGCGGCCTGATTTTTCCCCCAACATGGGGATCGATAGTGCGTGTTAAGGAGAAGCAACATGCAAGAAGGGCAAAACCGTAAAACATCGTCCCTGAGTATTCTCGCCATCGCTGGGGTGGAGCCATATCAAGAGAAGCCGGGCGAAGAGTATATGAACGAAGCCCAGCTGGCGCACTTCAGGCGTATTCTTGAAGCATGGCGTAATCAACTCAGGGATGAAGTGGATCGCACCGTATCGCACATGCAGGATGAAGCAGCTAACTTCCCGGATCCGGTAGACCGTGCCGCTCAGGAAGAAGAATTCAGCCTGGAACTGCGTAACCGCGACCGCGAACGTAAACTGATCAAAAAGATCGAGAAAACGCTGAAGAAAGTCGAAGACGAGGATTTCGGCTTCTGCGAATCCTGTGGCGTTGAGATTGGCATTCGCCGTCTGGAAGCGCGTCCGACCGCTGACCTGTGCATCGACTGCAAAACGCTGGCGGAAATTCGCGAAAAGCAGATGGCTGGCTAATCCGCTTCGCTATCGTATCTCCGGCGGGAGTCTCTCCCGCCTACATGTTTTATTAGTCACCCATGAATGACTCACACTATATTGGCCGCTTTGCCCCCTCACCTTCCGGCGAACTCCACTTCGGCTCTCTGATTGCCGCACTCGGCAGCTATCTTCAGGCCCGTGCGCAAAACGGTATCTGGCGCGTACGCATTGAAGATATCGATCCGCCGCGTGAAGTCCCCGGCGCCGCCAGTACGATTCTGCGCCAGCTGGAGCACTACGGCCTGCACTGGGACGGCGAAGTGCTGTGGCAGTCGCAGCGTCACGAAGCCTACCGCGAGCGGCTGGCCTGGCTGCATGAACAGGGGCTTTGCTATTACTGCACCTGTACCCGGGCCCGTATTCACGCCGTCGGCGGCGTGTATGACGGCCACTGCCGCGATTTACGACTCGGCGCCAACGACGCCGCCCTGCGCTTACGTCAGACGCGACCGGTCCTCGCGTTTTATGACCGTCTGCGCGGTACCCTCGTCGCCGATGAGGCGCTGGCGCGGGAAGATTTCATTATCCACCGCCGCGACGGTCTGTTCGCCTATAATCTTGCGGTGGTCGTGGACGATCATTTCCAGGGAGTCAGCGAAATCGTCCGCGGGGCGGATCTTATCGAACCGACGGTGCGCCAGATTTCGCTGTATCAGCATTTTGGCTGGCAGGCTCCGGACTATGTCCATCTGCCGCTGGCGGTGAATGCCCAGGGGAATAAACTCTCCAAACAAAACCACGCCCCGGCGCTGCCGGAGGGCGATCCGCGTCCCGAAATTATGCGGGCGTTAATGTTTCTTAATCAGGATATTGAGCAGGAATGGCGAGCGTTAAGTATTGAGGATTTACTGAAGAATGCGGTAGCCAACTGGGACCTGCAAAAAATCCAGCATTCTCAAATGACTCTCGCTGAGCTATGATTAGCCGCTATTTTTTGTCCTGAAGTCCGTCTGACACTACGAGGTGCAACATTTTTACCCGAGTCGCTAATTTTTGCCGTAAGGTGCTAAGCCGTGAAGAGCGCGACGCAGAAGCCGCCGTTGAACAAACGCATATGACGGTTATCCCGCGTGAACAGCATGCAATTTCCCGCAAAGATATCAGTGATAATGCCCTCAAGGTGCTCTATCGACTGAACAAGGCGGGCTATGAAGCCTATCTCGTCGGCGGTGGCGTACGTGACCTTCTGCTTGGTAAAAAACCTAAAGATTTTGACGTGACAACCAGCGCGACGCCGGATCAGGTTCGTAAACTGTTCCGCAACTGTCGTCTGGTGGGTCGTCGTTTCCGCCTGGCGCACGTGATGTTCGGGCCGGAAATCATCGAAGTCGCCACCTTCCGCGGCCACCATGAAGGGCACACCACCGATCGTGTGACTTCACAGCGCGGCCAGAACGGGATGCTGCTGCGCGACAACATCTTCGGATCGATCGAAGAAGATGCCCAGCGTCGCGACTTCACCATTAACAGCCTGTATTACAGCGTGGCCGATTTTACCGTGCGCGACTACGTCGGCGGCATGAAAGATCTGCAGGAGGGCATGATTCGCCTGATTGGCGATCCGGAAACCCGCTACCGCGAAGATCCGGTCCGCATGCTGCGCGCTGTGCGCTTTGCCGCCAAGCTGAATATGAACATCAGCGCGGAAACCGCCGAGCCGATTCCGCGTCTTGCCGCGCTGCTCCATGACGTTCCCCCGGCGCGTCTGTTCGAAGAAGTGCTGAAGCTGCTGCAGGCGGGCTATGGCTATGATACCTACATGCTGCTGCGCGAATATAACCTGTTCCAGCCGCTGTTCCCGACCATCACCCGCTACTTTACCGAGCGCGGCGATAGCCCGATGGAACACATCATTACCCAGGTGCTGAAGAATACCGATAACCGCATCCATAACGATATGCGCGTTAACCCGGCGTTCCTGTTTGCGGTCATGTTCTGGTATCCGCTGCTGGAAATGGCGCAGAAAATCACCCAGGAGAGCGGTCTGGCCTACAACGACGCTTTCGCGCTGGCGATGAACGATGTGCTGGATGAAGCCTGCCGTACGCTGGCCATTCCGAAGCGTATTACCACTCTGGTACGCGATATCTGGCAGCTGCAGCTGCGCATGTCCCGCCGCCAGGGCAAACGCGCCTGGAAGCTGATGGAACATCCGAAATTCCGCGCCGCCTACGATCTGCTGGAGCTGCGTGCCGGCGCCGAGAAAAATGGCGAACTGCAGCGTCTGACCAAATGGTGGGGCGAGTTCCAGGTTGCCGCGCCGCCAGATCAAAAAGAGATGCTTAACGAGCTCGATGACGAACCCGCACCGCGCCGCCGCCATCGTCGCCCGCGTAAACGCACCCCGCGTCAGGGTGGCGCATGACCCGCGTCTACATCGCGATCGGCAGCAATCTGGCTTCTCCTCTGGAGCAGGTCAACGCTGCCGTGACGGCGCTGGCTGCCATTCCAGACAGCCGGATGGTTGCGGTCTCCTCTTTTTACCGCACGCCGCCGCTGGGGCCGCAGGATCAGCCTGACTACCTCAATGCCGCCGTCGCCCTGGAGACGGAACTGCAGGCTGAAGCCTTGCTGGAGCATACCCAGCGCATCGAGCTGCAGCAGGGCCGTCAACGCAAAGCCGAACGCTGGGGCCCTCGTACGCTGGATCTCGATATCATGCTGTTTGGCGATGCCGTGATTAACAGCGAGCGCCTGACGGTACCGCACTACGATATGAAAAACCGCGGCTTTATGCTGTGGCCGCTGTATGAGATTGCCCCGACGCTTCATTTCCCCGACGGCGCCACTCTGCGCCAGGCGCTGGAAAACCTCGGCGCCGAAAAGCCGGCGATCTGGTAGTTCCCCCTTCCCCATTTTTAGCCATTACGGCGATCGTCGTTATCGGTTGCCTAAAACCATTGCCCCTCTGAATGCTGCTGTTAGAATGCCGGTTAATATGACTTTCATCATCAGGAAACGTTATGAAACCGACCACTATCGCCCTGCTGCAGAAATGCAAACAGGAGAAGCAGCGCTTCGCCACCATCACCGCCTATGACTACAGCTTTGCGAAGCTGTTTGCCGATGAAGGGATCAACGTGATGCTGGTAGGTGACTCGCTGGGTATGACGGTGCAAGGGCACGACTCGACCTTGCCGGTGACCGTGGAAGATATCGCCTACCACACCCAGGCGGTACGTCGCGGCGCCCCCCATTGCCTGCTGCTCGCTGACCTGCCGTTTATGGCCTACGCCACCCCGGAACAGACCTTCGCTAACGCCGCCATTGTGATGCGCGCAGGCGCCAACATGGTTAAGCTTGAAGGCGGCGCCTGGCTTGCGGAAACGGTGAAAATGCTGGCGGAACGCGCGGTGCCGGTTTGCGGCCACCTTGGTCTGACCCCACAGTCGGTCAATATTTTCGGCGGCTATAAAGTGCAGGGCCGCGGCGACGCGGCGCAGGCGCTGTTCGACGACGCGCTGGCACTGGAAGCGGCTGGCGCACAGCTGCTGGTCCTTGAGTGCGTCCCGGTCGAGCTGGCTCAACGTATCACCGAGGCGTTAACCATTCCGGTTATCGGCATTGGTGCGGGTAACGTCACCGACGGCCAGATCCTCGTGATGCATGACGCTTTCGGGATCACCGGCGGCCATATCCCTAAGTTCGCTAAAAATTTCCTCGCTGAAGCGGGCGACATGCGCGCCGCAGTGCGGCAGTATATTGCCGACGTGGAGTCCGGCGTTTATCCGGGCGAAGAACACAGTTTCCATTAAGGAGTCTTGTTGTGCTGATTATTGAATCCCTGCCGCTGCTGCGCCAGCATATCCGCCGTTTGCGCCAGGAAGGTAAGCGTATCGCGCTGGTTCCCACTATGGGCAACCTGCACGACGGTCATATGCAGCTGGTGGATACCGCAAAAGCCAGCGCCGATGTCGTGGTGGTCAGTATTTTCGTCAACCCGATGCAGTTCGATCGTCCTGACGATCTGTCGCGCTATCCGCGTACGCTGCAGGATGATTGCGAAAAGCTGAACAAACGTAAGGTGGATTTTGTTTTCGCCCCCGCGCCGGCAGAGATCTATCCGCACGGTACCGAAAACCAGACCTGCGTGGATGTACCGGGGCTGTCGACCATGCTTGAGGGTGCCAGTCGTCCGGGCCACTTCCGCGGCGTATCGACCATCGTCAGCAAGCTGTTTAACCTGGTCCAGCCGGATGTCGCCTGCTTTGGCGAGAAGGACTTCCAGCAGCTGGCGCTGATTCGTAAAATGGTCGCCGACATGGGTTACGATATTGAGATAATCGGCGTGCCGATTATTCGTGCTAAAGATGGTTTGGCGCTGAGCTCACGCAACGGCTACCTCACCGCAGAGCAGCGTAAAATTGCGCCGGGCCTGTACAAAGTGCTGAGCGCCGTCGCCGATAAGCTTGCCGCCGGTGAACGTAACCTGGATGAAATCATTACCCTTGCCGGGCAGGAGCTGAACGAGAAAGGCTTCCGCGCCGACGACATCCAGATCCGGGATGCGGATACGCTGCTGGAGCTGACGGAAACCAGTCAACGTGCGGTGATCCTGATGGCCGCATGGCTGGGACAGGCGCGGTTGATCGATAACCAAATCGTCGAACTGGGTCAGTAGACAAGGGTTAAAAATCTGGCAATATTGCCGGACATTTACTCAAAGCGGATGTCATGTCCGCTTCGTATCATTTAAGGTATAGACCCTGACTACTCCGCTTGCAGACCGGCGGCAGGCAAGAGCACTACCGTCCCCCATCAGGGGAAAGTCGCTCGCCCGCCACGCCCCTGCACTCTGAAGCAGGACGGGAAGAAAGGTAGACATCATGATTCGTAATATGCTGCAGGGCAAACTCCACCGCGTTAAAGTCACGCAGGCCGACCTGCACTATGAAGGTTCCTGCGCCATTGACCAGGATTTTCTGGATGCGTCCGGTATTCTTGAAAACGAAGCGATCCACATCTGGAACGTGACCAACGGCAACCGTTTCTCCACCTATGCCATTGCCGCCGAACGTGGCTCGCGAATCATTTCGGTGAATGGCGCTGCCGCGCACTGCGCCAGCGTGGGTGACATTCTGATTATTGCCAGCTTCGTCACCATGCCTGATGAAGAAGCCCGCCGCTGGCAGCCGAAAGTGGCCTATTTCGAAGGCGACAACGAAATGAAGCGCCAGGCAAAAGCCATTCCGGTACAGGTTGCCTGATAGCCAATCGCTGACGGTGCGCCGCCCAGACGGGGCACCGTTTATTTATAACAGAATACTCAAGATAAACGTCTTTTAATCGCAGCCGTTATATAAACCACTATTGCTACGATGAACAGTGAAGCAATACAAAGCGACAGAAAGTAATACTTATCCCATATATCACCAGGTATAACTTCTGTATAGCGTCTGATCAGATAATAGGTTTTGACTTCCGGCATAAATAAAAACAGCAGTACGAACACTACTGTATATAGTAATGCTTCGCCAATCCATAATAGCGCGTATTGTATCGGTTTCATTAGTACACCTGTACGGTCCCGAAGGCAGTTAATGACGCTGTTACCTGTATTGTGGGCGTATTAAGTAATGCAGCACGTAACAACATAAAATCAGATAGTCGGGGTAGAGTAATACAACCTTCACTAACTCCCTTATAACCTGCTGGATGAAGTCTAAAATGTCCCCTCTGTACTTCTCCCCCCCATGTTAGATCATCTATCTGTGAATCATGTCGATACAGGGCAAACCATATCGACCGCTCCGAGCCAGAAATAAATGACGCTATGGGATCAGTTAACGCCGTAAGCAACCCTCCGGTACCACGCGTAACGATATAGTACAGGCCAGTCGGTAATGGTCCAATAGAGGGTACAGCCACCGCATCAGGATCGTTACGTGATGTTCCGGTACCCGAATAGGCAGGGAAAAAACCGATTCCCGGGCAACTCAGGTTACTTAGCTGATTTCCGTTGAGACAGAAAGTACATCGAATCATCGCTCATTCCATGCGTCAGAAAAGAGAATGTTGCCATCACAATGTTTCCATGTAATTTTTTCATAACGTAATGAAACTGCTTCCAGGTGATTATATTTTTCAGTTGCCGGATTTTTACAATCATGCATCATTGGGCAAATAGAGATGACCTTAACGTTCTCAAGTAACATATTAAAGTATTCTTGTTCCTGTCCACAGTCGTTAATTTTATACCATTTAACTTCTACGCTTTTCAGCGTTTGCCCCTTTGCGACGGCTTTATAAATATATGGACTTGATGAATCAAACTCTTTTTGAAATATTAATGGTGAATGTAAACGTGTCCCCGTAATCTTACCGGTGCTGTTATCGGTTGGAAGATGTAAACCATGACTAAAACCGAGAACTTCAATACTCCCCTCACGATCCTGAACATCAACCGCGCCTTTGATATCAGCACCGCCATCATCTTTCATCCATAAATAAGCCGGAATTGCCATTCTGCACATCCTTTTTCTATGATTAGATCTAATGACCATAAATAAAAAATGGACTTTATGCTATCGAATAAATTCTAAAAATAAATAAGATTATTAATGGCATGATATAATAAAGAGCCTGCTCAGAAACTCACCTGTAGGGTATCTGATATCACATCACCGGCAATGGAATCTTATTCTTAGCGCTATTTTGCCGCTCCGTGAGTACGTGCAGCCAGAACTTTGCGCCTGCATTTTCCGCTACCGTACGAGTTTCAGCCCCGGACCAGCCACCATTTATCCCTGCGGCTGGTTGCTGATCAGCCGTGACATCGTCTCCAGCGAATCGGTCCGCAGAATATAGAGTCTTTTCAGTAAGAACGGGTTATCGCCCGGCTTCACCTTGCCTCTCACCGTGGTCACCGCCATATGAAAACCGGCGTCGTTCGCCGCCCTGACCGCCGTCGCGTTATAGCCGCCAAACGGATAAGAGAGATACAGCACGTGCGGATTAAACTGGGCCAGCGCGCGCCGCGAACGTTCAAAATCGAACAGCACATTATGGTAGCTGCGGCTTAACAGAATCGGATGATGCTGGGCATCAACCCGGTGCAGGAAGTGCGTATGGGACTGTATATCAAAAACGTCCTGAATCTGCTTGAGCTCGGAAACGCTCATAAACTGCAGCGATTTCGGCTCCCACTTCTGCGGGTGACGTTTGATACGCGATGAGATAATAAATGCCGTCGCGTGAAAGCCATACTGCTTCAGTATCGGGTACGCGTAGCGGTTAACCGACTTCAGACCATCGTCAAAGGTAATCACCACCGAGCGGGCCGGCAGATTGATTTTATTACGCAGATAGCCTTCCAGCTGATACATCGTCAGCGTGGTGTAGCCACGATCGCGGAGCCAGGTCATCTGGTTGCTGAAGGCACGAACCGAAGTCGTGGTAGAGGTGTGGCGAAAACGGGTGTTCTCTTCATCGCGCAGAATGTGATGGTAGGTCAGCATCGGGATACCGCGATCTTCCTGAGCATCCAGGCTACTGACCCATGCCAGCCGGTTACCCATGCGAATTTGAAACCAGGTCTGGTTGAGACGGTCTTTCAGCTTGCTGATAATGGGATAGCGCAGATTATTCGCCAGGGTGCCAAACGGCGCGCTGCCGACGGAAGGCGCATCGTACACCGGCGTATCTTTCCAGGTGAGCAGGTTCTGGTTACTCAGCGGTTTATGCAAATCGCCGAGGTTGTCTTCAACCCGCTGCTTGCCCTGCACCGGTTCGAGGTGGCCTTTATCGATAAAGCCGGTGCCGAAACCGAAGCTGAATTCGTAATAATCGGCGGACGTCGGCACCACGGCGATAATTTGCCCGCCCCGAATGTTCCCCACGCTCACCACGTCATTCCCGACCTGCGCCCAGATAACCGCATCTTCCGTCGTCTGCATATAGCGGGCGGGGGTGCCCTGCTGGCTAAGCAGGCTGGCTGAAGCGCTGAGCGATGTCAGCAAAAGGAACAGGGCAACAATTCGGGCAAACATGCAGGTCGGACCGCTAGAGAAATCAGCCGCCATTGTAACAAAAGCGGCATCAATACCAATGCTTAATTACCGAACGCATCATGGCGCAGGCGGAAAGGCGGATTTTTTTGCTGTTGGTGCCAGAGGCTGCTGACGACCGGGCCTCCGCTGCTCACGATCGCGTCGCGAAACGCTTCGCTGCTCAGGGTGTCGCGCAGAAGATACATCCGCTCCAGTAATGGATAGCTGATACCAGAGATCACTTCACAATGGGTATGTTTATGGCTCATCAGGGCCGCCACACGATAGGGAGGTGCCCCGGTGTGGTCGGTCAAAAAAATCACGCCATCGCCGCTGTCCGTGGCGTGCAGCGCATCGCACATCATCCGGCTCAACATATTGCTGCTAAGGTTACGCCAGTAATTTACCGCCCGGCATTGCGCCAGCGGGCCAAACTTTTTTTCCAGACGATCCAGCAGCTCCTCCGCTTTCTCATCATGACAGGTAATCACCCAACCCAACATAGACAGCCTCCTTAGCAGAGAAACACTGTAACAAAGGGGATAAGGCAGATGAGTGATGGCAGTCAAGATTAGCAAATAGCGCCTGGTCTTCAGGCCAGACGCTATTTGCCGACGCGCGGTTAGCTGCGCAGACCGCGTCCACGCTGGATCAGATACCAGCACAGCGCGTAGAACAGAACAATAAAGACCACCAGTACGCCAAAGGTCGTAACCAGCGGAACATCGTTGATGCCGAGGAATCCGTAGCGGAAGCCGCTGATCATGTAAACAATCGGGTTGAGGTGCGACAGCGCCTGCCAGAATGGCGGCAGCAGGGTCAGGGAGTAAAACACCCCGCCGAGGTAAGTCAGCGGCGTCAGCACGAAGGTGGGGATCAGGCTGATATCATCAAAGGTCTTGGCAAAAACCGCGTTCAGCAAACCCGCCAGCGAGAAGAGGACCGCGGTCAGAATCAGCGTCAGTCCAACGAATAGCCAGGAATGCACCTGGAACGGCACGAAGAATAACGATATCGCGGTAACCAGAATCCCTACGCACAGCCCGCGCGCGACCCCGCCGCCAACATAGCCGGCGATAACCACGTGCGTCGGCACCGGTGCCACCAGCAGCTCTTCGATATTGCGCTGAAATTTCGCGCTGAAGAACGAGGAGGCCACGTTGGCGTAGGCGTTGGTGATCACCGCCATCATGATCAGACCCGGCACAATAAACTGCATATAGGTAAAGCCATGCATTTCGCCGATCCGCGAGCCGATCAAATTGCCAAAGATGACAAAATAGAGGGTCATGGTGATCACCGGCGGTACCAGCGTCTGGATCCAGATACGCATAAAGCGGTGAATTTCCTTGGCCCAGATGCTTTTCAGCGCGACCCAATAAAGCTGCATCATGCTGATTCTCCTTTTCTGTCATGCACCAGCGTGACAAACAGCTCTTCCAGCCGGTTGGCTTTGTTACGCATACTTAACACCTGAACACCCTGAGCACTCAGCTGGGCAAATACGCTGTTAATCCCCTGCTCGCGCAGCACTTCGACTTCCAGCGTGGAGGTATCCACCAGCCGATACTGATAACCTTCCAGCGTCGGCAGCGGGCTTTTCGGCGCCAGATCGAGGATGAACGTTTCTGATTTCAACTTGGCAAGCAGCGCCTTCATTGAGGTGTTTTCCACCAGCTCTCCCCGTTGAATAATCCCGATATTGCGGCACAGCATCTCCGCCTCTTCCAGGTAGTGAGTGGTCAGGATGATGGTGGTGCCTTTATCGTTCAAATCCTTGAGAAAACCCCACATCGAGCGGCGAAGTTCGATATCCACCCCCGCAGTAGGTTCATCAAGGATCAGCAGTTTGGGTTCATGCATCAACGCGCGGGCAATCATCAGGCGTCGCTTCATCCCGCCGGAGAGCATCCGTGCGCGTTCGTTGCGCTTTTCCCACAGATCGAGCTGTTTTAAGTACTTTTCGCTGCGCAGAAGCGCTTCTTTATGCTCAACGCCGTAGTAGCCGGCCTGGTGAACGACGATCTGCTGGACGGTTTCAAACGGGTTGAAGTTGAACTCCTGCGGCACCAGTCCGAGCTGACGCTTGGCATTTACCACGTCCTTTTGCAGGTCGTAGCCAAAGACGTTGACCTCGCCGGAGGTTTTATTTACCAGCGAACTGATAATGCCAATCGTGGTGGATTTCCCCGCCCCATTAGGGCCGAGCAGCGCATAAAAGTCCCCTGCTTCCACCTGCAGATCGATTCCCCGAAGCGCCTGAACCCCACCGGGGTAGGTCTTGGTGAGCTGTTTTAATTCCAGAGCAATGGTCATTAAATATCTCTTCTCGTGTCATGACACGCGATGGGTTGTTTTAAATAAAGTGAGGTTAACCTATATTAGCCCAACGCACTTACTTGGTTACAGGCCGTAAACGTCCATGAATGATATAGATACACTCATCAGCAATAATGCACTATGGTCAAAAATGCTGGTGGAAGAAGACCCCGGCTTTTTCGCGACATTGTCGCAAGCGCAGAAGCCACGCTTTCTGTGGATTGGATGTTCTGATAGCCGTGTTCCTGCGGAACGCTTAACCGGCCTTGAGCCCGGTGAACTGTTTGTCCATCGTAACGTAGCCAATCTGGTGATTCATACCGACCTGAACTGTCTTTCCGTGGTGCAGTATGCCGTCGACGTGCTGGAAGTCGAGCATATCATCATCTGCGGCCACTACGGCTGCGGCGGCGTGCAGGCGGCGGTCGAAAACACCGAGCTGGGGCTTATCGACAACTGGCTGCTGCATATTCGCGATATCTGGTTCAAACACAGCTCGCTGCTGGGCGAAATGCCCGAAGAGCGCCGGCTGGATACGTTATGTGAACTGAACGTGATGGAGCAGGTCTATAACCTGGGCCACTCGACCATTATGCAGTCGGCGTGGAAGCGGGGGCAGAAGGTCACCATCCACGGCTGGGCCTACGGTATCCATGACGGGCTGTTACGCGATCTTGATGTGACTGCCGTCAGCCGCGAAACCCTTGAACAGCGCTACCGTCAGGGAATTTCCAACCTCAAGAGCAAACACATCAACCACAAGTAACCCGCCCGCTTCAGAAAACCCCGGCAGCGCAGTGCGCCATCGTCCGGGGTTGCATAAAACCTTACTCGTCCAGCAGCACCACTTTGCCGACGTACGGCAGATGGCGATAGCGCTGAGCGTAATCAATGCCGTAGCCGACCACGAACTCATCCGGGATAGCAAAGCCAACAAACTCTACCGGCACGTTCACTTCACGACGGCTCGGCTTGTCCAGCAGCGTACAAATCGCCAGAGATTTCGGCTCACGCAGGCTGAGAATTTCACGCACTTTAGACAGCGTGTTGCCGGAATCGATAATGTCTTCCACAATCAAGACGTCTTTACCGCGAATGTCTTCATCCAGATCTTTGAGGATTTTAACGTCACGGGTCGTCGACATGCCGCTGCCGTAGCTGGAGGCGGTCATAAAATCGACTTCATGCGGCACCTGCACTTCACGACACAGATCGGCCATAAACATAAATGAGCCGCGCAGCAGCCCCACCAGCACCATTTCGCTGCCGCTGTCTTTGTAGCATTCGTTGATTTGACGACCCAGTTCGGCGATACGCGCTTTGATCTCGGCTTCCGGGATCATCACTTCTACAGTATGTTTCATTAAACTAACCATTTGATTCTTAAGATAAATCATCAACACCGCTGCGAATGCACCGACATTGACCGGCAAGCTATGCAGTATACCAGTAAAAAGAAATATGCGATGCAGGGAATAATAAAGCCCATTTTGTGATTCCGATCACACTTGTTAAATCCTATAATTAATTGCAATTAAAAAATTAACAAACAACCGAGTGTCTTTCTATGGCAGAAACAAAGTCTCAACAATCACGGCTTCTCGTGACGCTGACAGCTCTCTTTGCAGCGTTCTGCGGCCTGTATCTTCTTATTGGTGGGGTATGGCTGGCGGCCATTGGCGGCTCCTGGTATTACCCTATTGCGGGTCTGGTCATGCTGGGCGTCACCGTGATGTTGTGGCGCGGCAAACGTTCAGCGCTGTGGCTCTATGCCGCACTGCTGCTCGCCACCATGATCTGGGGCGTCTGGGAAGTCGGCTTTGACTTCTGGGCGCTGACGCCGCGTAGCGATATTCTGGTCTTCTTCGGCATCTGGCTCATTTTGCCTTTTGTCTGGCGTCGTCTGCCGATCCCATCGGGTGGCGCGGTCGCCGGTCTGGTCGTTGCCCTGCTGATCAGCGGCGGTATCCTGACCTGGGCCGGTTTTCATGATCCGCAGGAAGTGAACGGTACCCTGAATGCCGATGCGACGCCGGCGGCGCCGATCTCCGCGGTAGCCGATGGCGACTGGCCGGCGTACGGCCGTAACCAGGAAGGCCAACGTTATTCACCGCTGAAGCAAATCAATGCCGATAACGTGAAAAACCTGAAGGAAGCCTGGGTGTTCCGCACCGGCGACCTGAAGCAGCCGAACGATCCGGGTGAAATCACCAACGAAGTGACGCCGATTAAAGTCGGCAATATGCTGTACCTGTGTACCGCCCACCAGCGTCTGTTCGCCCTTGATGCGGCTACCGGGAAAGAAAAATGGCACTTTGACCCGCAGCTGAATGCGGATCCGTCCTTCCAGCACGTCACCTGCCGCGGCGTCTCTTACCACGAAGCGAAAGCGGATAACGCGCCGGCTGACGTCGTCGCCAACTGCCCGCGCCGTATTATTCTGCCGGTCAACGATGGCCGCCTGTTCGCCATTAATGCCGACAACGGCCAGCTGTGCGAATCCTTTGCCAACAAAGGGATTCTCAATCTGCAGACCAATATGCCGGTTACCACGCCGGGGATGTATGAACCGACATCGCCGCCGATTATTACCGACACCACCATTATCATCGCCGGTGCGGTCACCGATAACTTCTCTACCCGCGAGCCGTCAGGCGTCATTCGTGGTTTTGATGTCAACACCGGTAAACTGCTGTGGGTGTTCGATCCGGGCGCGAAAGATCCGAACGCCATTCCGGACGATGAACATCACTTCACGCTGAACTCCCCTAACTCCTGGGCGCCGGCGGCCTATGATGCGAAGCTGGACCTCGTGTACCTGCCGATGGGCGTGACCACTCCGGATATCTGGGGCGGCAACCGCACGCCGGAACAGGAACGCTACGCCAGCTCGATCGTGGCGCTGAACGCCACCACCGGTAAACTGGTATGGAGCTATCAGACCGTTCACCACGATCTGTGGGACATGGATATGCCGTCTCAGCCTACGCTGGCGGATATCGACGTTAACGGTAAAACCGTTCCGGTCATCTACGCACCGGCCAAAACCGGGAATATCTTCGTCCTTGACCGTCGTAACGGCGAACTGGTCGTCCCGGCACCGGAAAAACCGGTTCCTCAGGGCGCAGCCAAAGGCGATTATGTCTCTAAAACTCAGCCATTCTCCGACCTGAGCTTCCGTCCGAAGAAAGATTTGACCGGCGCGGATATGTGGGGCGCCACCATGTTCGATCAGCTGGTGTGCCGCGTTATCTTCCATCAGCTGCGTTATGAAGGCATCTTCACTCCGCCGTCAGAGCAGGGCACTCTGGTCTTCCCGGGTAACCTGGGGATGTTTGAGTGGGGCGGGATTTCCGTCGACCCGAACCGTCAGGTGGCGATTGCCAACCCGATGGCGCTGCCGTTCGTATCGAAACTGATCCCGCGCGGCCCGGGCAACCCGATGGAACCGCCGAAAGATGCGAAAGGTTCCGGTACCGAATCCGGTATCCAGCCGCAGTATGGCGTACCGTTCGGCGTGACCCTCAACGCCTTCCTGTCGCCGTTTGGCCTGCCGTGCAAACAGCCGGCCTGGGGTTACATCTCCGCGCTGGATCTGAAAACCAACGAAGTGGTATGGAAAAAACGTATCGGTACGCCGCAGGATAGCCTGCCGTTCCCGATGCCGATCCAGCTGCCGTTTAACCTGGGTATGCCGATGCTGGGCGGCCCAATCTCCACCGCGGGCAACGTGCTGTTTATTGGCGCTACCGCCGATAACTACCTGCGCGCATACAACATGAGTAATGGTGAAAAACTGTGGCAGGCCCGTCTGCCGGCAGGCGGCCAGGCTACGCCAATGACCTATGAAGTGAATGGCAAACAGTATGTGGTCATCGCCGCTGGCGGCCACGGCTCGTTTGGCACGAAGATGGGCGACTATATCGTCGCCTATGCGCTGCCTGATGAAGCGAAATAAGCCCTGAGTAAAAACGCAGTACCAAAACAAAAGGCCCGGTGAAAACCGGGCCTTTTTTACGCGAGCACAATCTCCCCGGCGAGGGGAAAACTAGACCGTAAAGCCGAGCATCATGCCGGTATCTTCATGTTCCAGCAGGTGGCAGTGCGCCATATAGGCATGCTCTTTCGACGCCTCGTGATCGAACTTCACCAGCACTTCACTGACGCCACCCTCAACCCGTACGGTATCTTTCCAGCCTGAACGATGCGCGGCAGGCGCAGCGCCATTCTCCGACAGGATACGGAACTGGGTACCGTGAATATGGAACGGGTGCAGCATCATGTCGCCTTTGCCGGAAATCACCCAGCGCTCATATTGCCCTTTTGCTGCGGCAAACATCGGCAGATTCATATCAAAGGCTTTGCCATTGATCCGGTTAGCATTATGGAAATCGAAACCGTCAGCGCCGTGGTTCATCTGCCCCATGCCGCCGTGGTTCATGTTCCCCATATCGCCATGATTCATCTGACCCTTGTCGCTCATATTGCCCATCATGGAATGGCCCATATTGCCGTGATCCATCATGCTGCCGTGGTTCATGCCGGACATCGCCTGGTTACCATATTTTTGCATCAGCGCCTGCATTCCCATCATATCCAGCATCGGATCCATCGACAGCTGGAGCGTGCGCTGAGTCAGCCCCTCCAGCGACGGCAGCGCCGGCATACTGACCAAAGAATCCGGCAGTTTGCCGGAGGCCTGGATAGTCAGCGGCTGGATGCGCAAGACCGGCTGCGGCTTATCAAACGGCGCGATTGCCATCCCCATCTGGCTCACCGGCAGCGTGATCAGATCGAAAGCTTTACCGTCGCGGGTATCGATCAGCACTTCAAAGCGCTCGCCCATTAACATCGGCAGTTCATTCACCTTCACCGGCTCGGCAAGCAGTCCACCGTCGCTGGCGATAACGTACATCGGCCGACTATCGCTGGTGGAGAAATTCAGCGAGCGGGCGTTACAACCGTTGAGTAAACGCAAACGCAGCCAGCCGCGCGGCGCGGCGTGTTCCGGGTAAAGTGCCCCGTTTGCCAGCAAGGTATCGCCAAACCAGCCGACCGCCGCGCTCATGATGTCGAGCTGATAATCGATCTCCCCGGCAGCGGTAAAGCGCTTATCCTGCACAATCACCGGTACGTCATCGATCCCCCACTGCTTCGGCAACAGCAGCTGCTCGCTTTCTTCATCAGAAATCAGTACCAGTCCCGCCAGCCCCATCGCCACCTGACGACCGGTTTTTCCATGCTGGTGCGGGTGGAACCAGCAAGTCGCGGCCCGCTGGCTGGGGGTAAAGTTCACGCTGCGGGAGGCGCCAGGCGCAATGATCCCCTGCGGACCGCCGTCGACCTCACCCGGCACCTCCAGCCCATGCCAGTGTACGGTCGTCTCTTCGGCCAGGCGGTTGTGAATATCCACGGTCACCGCCTCCCCTTTTTTGAGCTTCAGCGCCGGCCCCAGCAGATTTCCGTTATAACCCCAGGTGGTCGCCTGATGCGGACCAAACTGCGTTTTTCCGGTCTGGATGGTTAATGTGATGCGATTACGTGCGTCGGCGGTCAGAAGATCGGGCACCGGCAGGGCCGGACGGCCAGCGGCGAAAACCGAACGACTCCAGAGCGGCAGCGCGCTGAATACGCCGGCCGCCGCGGTTAATTTGATAAATTCACGACGTTGCATTTTCACATCCTTTTTATTCTGCTGGTGAACTTTTGAGCTTAAACCTTCCACCAACAGGAAGGTCAAGCAGAAGAGTAAGAATAAAGCTCTACGTAGTGTAAAGAAGTATGCTAACTTTGAGCGTCCGTGATTCAATGGTAGAGAAAATGAAGACGCTTTTCAGAACAATAGTGCTCGGCAGCCTGCTTGCTCTGTCCGCCAATAGCTATGCGTTAAGCGAGTCCGAAGCGGAAGATATGGCTGATTTAACGGCGGTATTTGTCTTCCTGAAAAACGACTGCGGTTACCAGAATCTGCCGAATACCCAAATTCGTCGCGCGCTGGTCTTTTTTGCTCAACAGAACCAATGGGATCTGAGCAACTACGACAGCTTCAATATGAAGGCGCTCGGTGAAGACAGCTACCGCGATCTCAGCGGTATCAAAATCCCCACGACCAAAAAATGCAAAGCGCTGGCCCGCGATTCGTTGAGCCTGCTCGCTTACGTTAAATAGTCCACCCGCCGGCCCGGACGCCATCCCGCCGCCTGTACAAGGTGGCCTGGTCTCCCCATCCCGCAGCCCGGCAATATTCCTGCCATTCAGCCCTGCGCCATGCGAATTGCTGAAATATCCACCGTGCATCATCATCTATAGTTGGCTATGATGTTGCGCTCGTTTTTTTCGAGTGAACCGGACGTTCACAATGGAGGAATCCGCCCGTGGCTGATAACAATCTGTGGCATGAAACGCTGCACGACCATTTTGGTCAGTATTTTGCGGTTGATAATGTGCTGTATCACGAAAAGACCGATCACCAGGATTTGATCATTTTTGAGAACGCCGCCTTTGGCCGCGTGATGGCGCTGGACGGCGTGGTCCAAACCACCGAACGCGATGAGTTTATCTATCATGAGATGATGACCCATGTGCCGCTGATGGCCCACGGCCAGGCGAAACATGTGCTGATTATCGGCGGCGGCGACGGCGCGATGCTGCGAGAAGTCTCTCGTCACCGCACCATCGAAACCATCACCATGGTCGAAATCGACGCTGGCGTGGTCTCATTCTGCCGCCAGTATCTGCCAAATCACAACGCCGGCGCCTATGACGATCCGCGCTTTACGCTGGTGATTGACGATGGCGTCAATTTTGTTAACCAGACGACGCAAACGTTTGATGTGATCATCTCCGACTGCACCGACCCTATTGGTCCCGGCGAGAGCCTGTTCACCTCGGCCTTTTACGAAGGTTGCAAACGTTGCCTGAATCCCGGCGGCATTTTTGTGGCCCAAAACGGGGTCTGCTTTCTGCAGCAGGATGAAGCGATCGACAGCCACCGCAAGCTCGGCCACTATTTCAGCGATGTCAGCTTCTACCAGGCCGCGATTCCGACCTATTATGGCGGCATTATGACCTTCGCGTGGGCGACCGATAATGATGCCCTGCGCGACCTGTCCAATGAAATTATCCAGGCGCGTTTTCACAAAGCGAACCTGAAGTGCCGTTACTATAATCCGGCTATTCACAAGGCGGCATTTGCCCTACCGCAATATTTACAGGATGCGCTGTCCGCCAGCGATCTTCAGTAAGGGGGTGAACTAAATTGAAAAAACTGAAGCTGCATGGCTTTAACAACCTGACCAAGAGCCTGAGTTTTTGTATTTACGATATCTGCTATGTCAAAACGGCAGAGGAGCGCGATGGCTACATCGCCTATATCGATGAACTCTATAACGCCAACCGTCTGACCGAGATTTTGTCAGAGACCTGCTCAATCATCGGCGCCAACATTCTGAACATTGCTCGCCAGGATTATGAACCTCAGGGCGCCAGCGTGACGATTCTGGTCAGCGAAGAACCCGTTGACCCACAGCTTATCGACCAGACCGAACACCCGGGCCCGCTCCCGGAAGCCGTCGTCGCCCATCTCGACAAAAGCCATATCTGCGTGCATACCTACCCGGAAAGCCATCCGGAAGGCGGGCTGTGCACCTTCCGTGCCGACATCGAAGTCTCCACCTGTGGGGTTATCTCACCGCTTAACGCGTTGAATTATCTTATCCACCAGCTGGAATCTGACATTGTCACTATTGATTATCGCGTCCGCGGTTTTACCCGTGATATCAATGGCATGAAGCACTTCATTGACCATGAAATCAATTCAATTCAGAACTTTATGTCCGAGGACATGAAAGCGCTGTATGACATGGTGGACGTCAATGTCTACCAGGAAAATATCTTCCACACCAAGATGCTGCTGAAAGAGTTCGATCTGAAGCACTACATGTTCCACACCAGACCCGAAGATCTCAGCGCCGCAGAGCGCAAGTCCATCACCGACCTCCTGTGGAAAGAGATGCGGGAAATTTACTACGCCAGAAATATCCCTTCCATCTGAACATCTGACGGCGCCTGCGGGCGCCGTTACTCGGGCTGAACCAGTTTGAGGGTAACGTTCTGCTCTTTGAGCGCGTTCTGAACCGCCTGCGAGAGATTAACGTCGGTCACCACTTCGCTAAAACCGGCAAGCGGCGCCACGGTAAATAATGAATGTGCGCCATACTTGCTGCTGTCGGCCAGCAACACTTTACGCTGGGCGTTGGCAATGATTTCCTGCTTCAATCCAGCCTTCTCTTCCGTCGGTGTAGTCACTCCGGTTTCCGCACTCCATGAGTTACAGCTCATAAAGGCAATAGTCGGGAAAACGCTACGCAACATTTTGCGGCCATACTCACCAATGCAAGACTGACTGCTGTCATCAATTCGTCCGCCGACGATGGTCACTTCAATTTGCCTGAATTCGGATAAAAACAGGGCAATATGCAAGTCGACGGTTATAACCCGCAGCGGCAGATGGGTTAAGCACTTTGCCAGCTCCAGCATGGTCGTCCCGGCATCCAGAACCACCGCATCCCCAGGATGTACCAGAGAGGCAGCATAGCGCGCAATGGCTCTTTTTTCGGCAGGCGATCGCAGCTGCTTTTCATTCGTAGTGGGCTGTACAGGTTCAAAGCGGCGTAACGCTACGCCGCCATGGCTTCGACTGATAACGCCCTGTTCATCCAGTTTGATCAAGTCACGTCGGATAGTGGCCGGGGATGCATCCACCGCCTCAACCAGTTGCTCTACCGTAACCAGCGTATGGTTTTTCAGATACGCCACTATTTTATCCAGACGGTGTTGTCCTTTCATAACAGGGAATTACGCCAGTTGCATTGCCAGTTTTATCGATATAGCCATGCTCTCAGATTTTGCTTTTCCCGTCCAGGCGATATCAAAAGCGGTCCCGTGATCGGCTGACGTCCGGATAAACGGCAGCCCGGCAGTAATATTAACGCCATCATAGAAACCTAATAATTTCAATGGAATATGTCCCTGATCGTGGTACATGGCGACCACCATATCGTATTGCCCTTCATAGGCCTGAAGAAAAATCGTATCCGGAGGGCAAGGGCCGTAAACCGCTATCCCTTTGGCCTTTGCGCTGGCAATGGCCGGCACCAGAAACCGGCCTTCTTCATCACCAAACAGGCCATTCTCACCCGCATGAGGATTGACGCCGGCGACGGCAATGCGCGGTTTCGCATAGCCGACGCGCTTGAGAAAATTATCTGCAATCGCGATAACGGTTTCGACGCGGGACGTATTCAGGGTGTCCAGGAATGTGCGTAGGGCGATATGCGTCGACACATGGATAACTTTCAGCTTCTCCGTGAACAGCACCATGGCATAATCGCGGCTTTCGGTCAGCGTCGCCAGCAGTTCGGTATGCCCGGGATAGTTATGTCCGGCGAGATGCAATGCCTCTTTGTTCAGAGGCGCCGTGGCGATCGCCTGAACGTCACCTTTCAACGCCAGCGCCGTCGCCCGCTTGACACAACGATAGGCCAGATCGCCCGCCTGGGCCTGAACTTTTCCCGGCACCAGCGCCTGTGGATCCGCCAGCGGCTCATCAATCACATGGATTACTCCGGGCGTAAAGCGCGCAGCGGCCACCTCGTTGATAGCGCGAAACTCGACATCCGCTGCCAGACCTTTTTCCTGCAACCGCTTCAGGGTTTGCAGACAACCGACCACCACCACAGGCGTACCGTTCAGTGAATCTTCCGCGAGGGCTTTAACAATAATTTCTGGCCCAATCCCCGCGGGATCGCCCATCGTGATAGCAATAGTCTTAATGCCCACTATACATCTCCTCAATATAATAAAGCGCATCGCACAGCGTGCTGTCCGATCCAAATCCCCCGGCCTTAGTGATCACCGGCAAATCATCCAGTTCGCTGTTGATAAATGTCCCGCAAGGAATGCAGGGCGCAACCTCACTCTGAATCCGATATCCCTCCGCGCCCAACGCGCTGGCCACCGCAGTGGCGATGTCGCCCCCAGTCAGAAACAGGCCGCCGACTCGCGCCTGCCCGAGGATCTGCAATGTGATCGCCCCGATCCGTTGGCTTAGCATCTCCCCCAGCTGCTGGCGACTTATCGCGGCGGAACCACACAAACTCTCGATCAGATGTCGATCTTCCGCGCTGCGACTGGTACGCAAGATCGTATGATGCTGGCGACCGAGCTGGGCGCAGGCTTGCTCTGCCACCGAGGCTATCTCCAGGGCATATGAGGAAGAGATCAGGCGGGAGGCGTCGATATCCACCACCTCTGCTCTCCCTTCGTAAAGCGCACGATCCACCTGTCGGCGCGTGGCCTCACTCAGTGAGCCTGCCACCACCAGCACAGGCAGAGTCTGCTGCTCTTGCATAAAGAAGCTGACAGGCAAGGCATTTGCAAGGCCCGCCGCTCCGACCATCAGCGGAAGCCGTTCTTGTTCCCCGAGAGCCTGAGCGATCAGCATCAGATCGCGATCCTCAACGGCATCAACGACCACCATGCACTCGCCTTCGGCGTCCAGGGCGCTCAAAACGGCGCTGAGTCCTCCGTGTCGGACCTCCTCCAGATGAACTTCGTAAACAGGAATACCGCTTTGCAGCGCGATCAGTTCAGCAATTCGGGACGACGTAACTGGCGTTTTCGGATCGCTGGCAAATTCGGTCTCCAGAAGCGGAACACCGTTGACCAGACACAGGCCGTTCTGCGTAGTGCGGCCGGCGGAAGGAATAGCCGCGGCAATCACCGCCATGCGACTACCGATGGCTTGCATCGCCGCCACGACTTCAGCCCCGACGTTACCACGAAAGGTAGAATCAATTTTTTTGTACACCAGCGGCGGGGCTATCGTTTCACACCACGGCGCGAGTGCGCGACGCACGGCCTTTGCGGCCAGCTCTGCGGAAACAGCCCGGCTCTCGGTATTGATGATGAGCACATCGGCGCGACGTGAAGGCTTCTGCGAGGTACTGAGCATCACTTCCGTTCGTGCGCCTTTTTTCGCCAGCTGTACCCCGGTATCATTCGATCCCGTAAAATCATCGGCAATCACGATCATTTTCATGTGTTCTTTTCCTCCGGAAGCTGACGCACCTGCCTTTTTGCCACCCAGGAAGTCAGTATCGGCGTCAGGATTGCGGTCGTGATAACCGAGGCCGCTATGAGCGGGGCCGCCGCGGCAGCGACGGATGCCAGCGAAGGATCGGCCTGGGCAATCGCCAGCGGTGTAGCCACCGCGTTACCGGCCGTGCTGGATGCTGCAGCGCCAGCGATACCACTTCCTCCGACCAGCCGATCGGCGCGAATATTAAAAAATCCGCCAATAAAGGTGGTCAGAATGCCGAGGAGAATGCCCGCCAGCCCGCCCTGGAGCAACATTTCCAGATTGATACCAGCCCCCAGAGCAAAAGCAAAAAATGGAATGAGCAGCGGTCCGCCTTTCGTCAGGAAGTCGCGCATGTGCACGTCAAGGTTGCCAAGGATCATGCCAACAATCAGAGGAATCAGTACCGCAACGAGTGCCATGATCGGAATGTTGGCCATACCTGCCGCCCCCAGCGCGATCATGGTGAAGAAAGGACCATCGTTCAGTGACAAAATAGAGATAGCGCCGACATCACGTTCATTGCCAAACTCCCCAACCAGCGCCGCGTAAAGCCCGCCGTTGGAATTGCTCATGGCGGCAATAATCGCCAGGCCGCTCAAACCGAAGATCCCCTCGGCGCCGAAAAGATGTTCAACCCCCAGCCCTAGCGCGATGGCGATAAGGAGTTTGGTCAGCGTGATAGTCCCCCCCTGTAACAACGCCTGAGGAGCGGCTTTGATGCTAATCCCCGCCCCCATACACAGCAAAAATGCGCCAATCAGCGGTGCAGCACCGTTCTTAAAGAGCGCGGTTGTAAACCCGCCGACCTCCAGCGCATGAGGTGCAAACGTATTTATGACCGCACCGATGACCAGTGGCACAACCATCATGCCTCCGGGTACTCGCTCTATTGCTTTTTTGATGTTCATGTCGTGCCGCCTGTCATTAATATGATTAAATGAAATCACATTGATTATATTTAATCAAAAACAAACGATAAACACGCGCGATCACAGTTTTAAAATGATTAAATAAAATCAATTAATCATTCAGGGCAAAAAAAAGCCGGGAGTTCGGCTCCCGGCGTGAATGCATGAAGGGGGTTACGCTTTGCTGACAAACTCGCGGTACGCGGCCACCACCTGTAAAAAATCCTCAACGCCGCACAGAGAGAGGCTTTCTTCGTCGTAGTAGCTCATCCCCTCTTCGATTTCATCACCTGAAATCTCCAGCTGGTTGGCGCGAATCATCACCTCTTCGCCATCCAGCCATAGCGTGTATTCATGTCCGGCACGCTGCCAGGAACGCTCGCTGCCTTTTACGGTGCGCGCGGCCTGTTCCACTTCATCCAGCAGGGCGAGGTTATCTTTCACCTCTTCGTTAAACCAGTGCCCCACCACCTCGTGGCCCATCGACATTCGCACCTTTACCACTCCGGTAATATCGCGCAGAAACTCGTAATCCATAGTGTCTTCCTCTGCAAGGGCAATGCGTCACCGCTACATTGTACCCATAGGGTAATTATCGCAGCCCCCGGGCAGAAAAAAAGTGGACCAGATAGAGCAACAGTAAATAAAAGCGCCTCAGTTGGTTAACCGGTCGTCTTGCCGCCAACTGGCGGGCATTATTCCACCATTCTTTGCCCGCTGCCGGTCTGTCGGCGTCAAATCCCTTGCGCCTTTACCAGATGCCGATGGTTATCGGAGTACGTTTAGCGCAGCAATAAAAAAGCCACTCCGAAGAGTGGCTTTGAGCAGCAAGATTCGCTTATACCGCGGTCTGGAAAATCACACCGTCAGCTTTATCAGTGTACTGTTCCAGCTGGTTGAAGTTCAGGTAGCGATAGGTATCCGCCGCAGTCTTATCCACCTGAGCGACGAAGGTCTGGTACTCTTCCGGCGTCGGCAGTTTGCCGAGCAGGGAAGCGACCGCAGCCAGCTCCGCAGAGGCCAGATAGACGTTAGCGCCGGTGCCTAAACGGTTCGGGAAGTTACGGGTTGAAGTGGATACCACCGTCGCACCGTCCGCCACGCGCGCCTGGTTACCCATACACAGGGAACAGCCAGGGATTTCAATGCGCGCGCCGCTCTTACCAAACACGCTGTAGTAGCCTTCTTCAGTCAGCTGCGCCGCATCCATACGGGTTGGCGGAGCCACCCACAGACGAGTCGGCAGCTGGCCTTTGTGGCTGTCCAGCAGTTTACCCGCCGCACGGAAGTGACCGATGTTGGTCATGCAGGAACCGATGAAGACTTCGTCAATCTTCTCACCCTGCACATCGGACAGCAGACGCGCATCGTCCGGATCGTTCGGTGCACACAGGATAGGCTCTTTGATATCCGCCAGATCGATATCGATCACCGCGGCATACTCGGCATCGGCATCGGCTTCCAGCAGCTGCGGATCCGCCAGCCATTTTTCCATCCCCTGGATGCGACGCTCCAGCGTACGACGATCGCCGTAGCCTTCTGCGATCATCCACTTCAGCAGGACGATGTTGGAGTTCAGATACTCGACGATCGGTTCCTGATTCAGCTTAATGGTACAGCCGGCAGCAGAACGCTCTGCGGACGCATCGGTCAGCTCAAACGCCTGCTCAACTTTCAGATCCGGCAGACCTTCAATTTCCAGAATGCGTCCAGAGAAGATGTTTTTCTTCCCTTTCTTCTCAACGGTCAGCAGCCCCTGCTTAATCGCGTACAGCGGGATCGCATGGACCAGATCGCGCAGGGTGATCCCCGGCTGCATCTTGCCTTTGAAGCGAACCAGCACCGATTCCGGCATATCCAGCGGCATGACGCCGGTCGCGGCGGCAAAGGCCACCAGACCAGAACCTGCCGGGAAGGAGATACCAATCGGGAAGCGGGTATGAGAGTCACCACCGGTACCGACGGTATCCGGCAGCAGCATACGGTTCAGCCAGGAGTGGATAACGCCATCGCCCGGACGCAGAGAGACACCGCCACGGTTCATAATGAAGTCTGGCAGCGTATGGTGCGTGGTGACGTCAACCGGCTTCGGATAGGCCGCGGTGTGGCAGAAGGACTGCATCACCAGATCGGCGGAGAAACCAAGGCACGCCAGGTCTTTCAGTTCATCACGCGTCATCGGACCGGTGGTATCCTGGGAACCGACGGAGGTCATCTTCGGTTCACAGTAAGCGCCCGGACGAACACCGGCAACGCCGCAGGCGCGGCCAACCATTTTCTGCGCCAGCGAGTAGCCGCGGCTGCTTTCCGCCACGTCTTTTGCCTGACGGAATACGTCGCTGTGCGGCAGACCCAGCGCTTCACGCGCTTTCGTGGTCAGGCCGCGACCGATGATCAGCGGAATACGGCCGCCGGCGCGGACTTCATCAACCAGCACATCGGTTTTCAGCTCGAAGCTTGCCAGCAGTTCGTTGGTTTCGTGGTTACGCACTTCGCCTTTGAACGGGTAAACGTCAATCACGTCGCCCATATTCAGGTTGTTGACGTCCACTTCAATTGGCAGCGCGCCGGCATCTTCCATGGTATTGAAGAAGATAGGTGCAATTTTGCCGCCCAGGCAGAGACCGCCGCCGCGCTTGTTCGGCACGTTCGGGATATCGTCACCCATAAACCACAGCACCGAGTTGGTGGCGGATTTACGCGAAGAGCCTGTACCAACTACGTCACCGACGTAGGCCAGCGGGAAACCTTTTTGCTGAAGCGCTTCAATTTGCTTAATCGGGCCAACGGAACCCGGCTGATCCGGCTCGATACCTTCGCGGGCGTTTTTCAGCATCGCCAGCGCGTGCAGCGGGATATCCGGACGGGACCAGGCATCGGGGGCCGGAGACAGGTCATCGGTGTTGGTTTCGCCGGTAACCTTGAATACGGTGACGGTGATTTTCTCAGCCAGCTGCGGACGATTCAGGAACCACTCGGCATCAGCCCAGG
Organism: Klebsiella planticola ATCC 33531; assembly: GCF_000735435.1. Taxonomy (GTDB): domain Bacteria; phylum Pseudomonadota; class Gammaproteobacteria; order Enterobacterales; family Enterobacteriaceae; genus Klebsiella; species Klebsiella planticola. The sequence goes on from NZ_JMPP01000002.1 coordinate 37,681, forward strand.
ATTTCATGACCTGTTTAGCGTACTCGTTACCCGCTTTGGCTTTCTCTTCTACGTCGTAGAAGTTATCGAACATCAGCAGGGTATGGGACAGCGCTTTGGCGGCGATCGGCGCCAGTTTAGCATCGTCCAGAGCATCAATCAGCGGGTGAATGTTGTAACCGCCCTGCATGGTGCCCAGCAGTTCAACGGCTTTTTCAGGGGTAACCAGTGGGGAGGTCGCTTCGCCTTTGGCGATAGCGGCAAGGAATCCGGCTTTAACATAGGCGGCTTCGTCGACGCCCGGCGGTACACGGTTGATTAACAGGTCTAACAGGAATTCTTCTTCACCCGCAGGCGGGCTCTTCAGCAGTTCTACCAGCGCGGCCATTTGGGTTGCATCTAAGGGTTTGGCAACAATCCCAACGGCTGCACGCTCAGCTACGTGCTTACGGTATTCTTCTAGCACGACGGTTCTCCTCGCTCTCATTGTAAAATGCGGTAGGCGATTCTCTTCACGCTCCTGTGAGACAGCAGTTTGTAGGGTAAATGCCCGATACCGCGTCGGCAGCATAGCAGGATTTTGGCGAGGTGTTAATCTGTTTACAAAAAAGCAACATTAAAATTTAGCTGAATCGTTAAGGGCAGGATTTTACAGGCTTTACGTACATTTCCCGGGATATAAATTTAATTCTGTTACACATAACTGAGCAAAATCCCAACAATCATCAAAAATCAAAAATAGACCGGCTTATACTCCGTCGCGAGCGCTATTTTCGGCGATACTCAGTGGAAACGGGCCAAACTATAGCGCCGGGAGCTAACATGATACGACCTTTGAAACCCCACGTGATTGCCCTGGTGTGCAGTGCCGGGCTATTAGCCGCCTCCGGGGCCCTGTACGTGACAAGCCGCGCCGCAGAAACGCCGCCCGCTCCTGCCCCCCAACCCACCGCCGCTGCCGTTGAGTCCGCCGCTCCGACGGCGCAACCGGTCGCGGCCACCTACACGGCGGCGCAAATCGATCGGTGGGTCGCCCCCGTCGCCCTTTATCCGGATAACCTGCTGTCGCAGGTGTTAATGGCGTCAACCTACCCGAGCAACGTCCTGCAGGCCGTCCAGTGGTCGCAGGATAACCCAACGATGCAGGGCGACGCCGCCGTGCAGGCCGTGGCGAACCAGCCGTGGGACCCCAGCGTGAAATCGCTGGTCGCCTTCCCGGCGCTGCTGTCGCTGATGGGTGAAAATCCGCAGTGGGTGCAGGACCTGGGTAACGCGTTTCTCGCACAGCCGCAGGACGTGATGAATTCGGTGCAGAAACTGCGTGCCATCGCCCAGCAAACCGGGACGCTAAAATCGTCGCCGCAGCAGAAGGTGACCACAACCAAAGCGACGCCGCCACCGGCGACTTCCACCGCCACGTCAACGACGAAAACCACCACGGTGGTCGAGCCTGCGCCCACCACAGAAATCATCAAGATTGAATCTACCGATCCGAAGGTGGTGTATGTGCCAACCTACAACCCCAATACGGTTTATGGCACCTGGCCGAACACCGCGTACCCGCCGGTCTATTTGCCGCCAACGCCGGGTGAACAGTTTACCAACAGCTTCGTCAACGGCCTCGGTTTCAGCCTCGGGGTAGCCACCACTTATGCGCTGTTCAGCAGCATCGACTGGGATGATGACTATCATCACGACGATGACTGGGATCACGGCGGCTACCATGGCGGCGGGAACAACAATATCAATATCGACGTCGATAACTACAACCATTTCAACAAGCAGCGTTTTGACGGCAACAACGCTAGCTGGCAGCACAACCCGGCGTTCCGCAACAATGTGCCGTACCCGAACAATAACGTGGCGCAGCGTTTCCACCAGACCAACGTTCCCGGCGGCCTGAGCGCCACGCAGCACACTCCGGCGAACCTGACCAGCCAGCGTCAGGCGGCGCTCGACCAGTTCCAGCACAGCACTCACAACGGCGCGGCAAAAGGCCTGACCGCGGGCGGAGTAACGGCGGCGGCAGGCAACAGGGATACCCAACGCCAGGCGGCCTCACAGCAGCTCAACAAAATCACCCAGCGCAGCAACTACCGGGGCTATGACACCCCGGAAAACCGCGCGGCGGCGAAGCAAAAGCAACAAAATCCGGCGCCCCAACAGCAGCGACGGGACAAAGCAAACTCGCACCTCCAGAACCCGACGACGCAGCAGCAACAGCATCGCGACGCGGCGAAGTCGCAGGTTCAACAGCGCCCGCCGCAGCAGCGCCAGCAGAGAGTGCAGAATGTTCGTTCGAATGCGTTCAGCGGCAACGACAGCCGCTCGCCATCATGGGAGGCCCAGCGCCAGCGGGGCGCGCAGAGCCGGAGTACAGCGCACCTCAACACTAACCAGCGTGCGGCGGCGCAACAGCGCACGGGCCAACATCGCGAACTGCGTCATCGCTAAGGAGCGGTCATGAAAAAAGTCCTGATTTCTGGCTGGCTGGCGCTTTTTGCCCTGCCCGTTTTTGCCCAACAGTATTTTGCCACCCCGGAGAAGGCCGCCACTGCGCTGGCGGAGGCCATTTCGACGCAAAATGAGCCCGCGCTCAACGACCTGCTGGGGGAGGACTGGCGTCAGTACCTGCCGCAGCGGGAGGCAGATCCGCAAGCCGTCGCCCGTTTTCTTCGCGACTGGAAAGTCGGCCATAAGATTGTCGAACAGGGGGATATGGCACACCTCAACGTAGGCCGTGAAGAGTGGCAGCTGCCGCTGCCGATGCTGAAAAGCGCCGAGGGTTGGCACTTCGATATGGCGCAGGCGGCAGATGAGATCCAGACGCGAGAAATCGGCCGTAACGAGCTGTCGGCAATCCAGGCGATGCACGCCTACGTTGATGCGCAAAATGAGTATTATCAGCACTTCCAGCGTTACGCCAAAAAGCTGTTCAGTAGCACGGGGAAAAAAGACGGTCTGTACTGGCCAACTCAGCCCGGTGAAGAGCCGAGCCCGTTGGGGCCAGCCTTTAGCCCCGTCGAACCGGGCGAAGGCTATCACGGCTACCGTTTCCGCATTATCCATGACGGTGACAAGCAGACGGTCGCCCTGCTGGCGTGGCCCGTTGCATGGGGTGAAACCGGCGTGATGAGCTTTATGATCGACCAGAACGATCGCGTTTATCAGGCAAATTTAGGTAAGGATACGGAGACGTTAGTTCAGGCGATTACCCGCTTTACGCCAGATGAAAAATGGCAGGCTATCGAGCAATAACCCCCTGCCCGGCGCATCCGTATGCCGCCGGGCTGGTTTCCTCATCTGACGATGTTTAGCCCTGATGCGGCATCAGCTGTGGATAGCCGCTGAAGGCTGGCTTGCTGCTGCTTAAGGCCGCCTCATCATTGTGAATACTGCCTGAGTTCGCCGCCCACACGCCTTCCGTAGTTTTGCTGATCGCCTGATGCTGCGCATTCAGGTTCTGACCCATGGCGGCGATATGGGTGTTTTCCGTGCCACCGCTATTGTCGGCCCAGGGAATGGAAGGATCTGCGGCGCAAGCCACCGCAGAAGCCAGGGTGGCAGCAAACAGGGCAGTTGTTAAAACGAGTTTCATAACACACCTCACAGATAGTTAACTGCCTATAAGTTTATGACGTAATTATTTTCAATGTATCTATAAGATGTGCCGATTTATTAACGCAGACACAGTTCTAAACATCGGGCATAAAAAAAGCGGCTCTCAGAGCCGCTTTTACATTTTGCCGGAAAGAAAAACTTACTTTTTCTTCGCTTTCGCGTTCGGCAGGTCGGTAATGCTACCTTCGAACACTTCTGCCGCCAGGCCAACGGACTCGTGCAGAGTCGGGTGCGCGTGGATGGTCAGAGCGATGTCTTCTGCATCACAACCCATTTCGATAGCCAGGCCGATTTCACCCAGCAGCTCGCCGCCGTTGGTGCCGACAATCGCGCCGCCGATAACACGGTGGGTCTCTTTGTCGAAGATCAGTTTGGTCATACCGTCTGCGCAATCTGAAGCGATCGCTCGACCAGAAGCTGCCCACGGGAAGGTGGCAGTTTCATAGCTGATGCCTTTCTCTTTCGCTTCTTTCTCGGTCAGGCCAACCCAGGCAACTTCTGGCTCGGTGTAGGCGATTGACGGGATCACTTTCGGGTCGAAGTAGTGCTTCAGACCGGAGATAACTTCGGCGGCAACGTGACCTTCGTGAACACCTTTGTGCGCCAGCATCGGCTGACCGACGATATCGCCGATAGCGAAGATGTGCGGCACGTTGGTACGCAGCTGCTTGTCAACACGGATAAAGCCGCGTTCGTCAACTTCAACGCCCGCTTTGCCTGCGTCGAGGTTTTTACCGTTCGGTACGCGACCGATAGCAACCAGCACCGCGTCATAACGCTGTGCTTCAGCCGGGGCTTTTTTGCCTTCCATGGAAACATAGATACCGTCTTCTTTTGCTTCAACGGCAGTCACTTTGGTTTCCAGCATCAGGTTGAATTTCTTGCTGATGCGTTTGGTGAAGACTTTAACCACGTCTTTGTCGGCAGCCGGGATCACCTGGTCGAACATTTCAACCACGTCGATCTCTGAACCCAGCGCATGGTACACGGTGCCCATTTCCAGACCGATGATACCGCCACCCATAACCAGCATACGCTTCGGTACGGATTTCAGCTCCAGCGCATCGGTGGAGTCCCATACGCGCGGATCTTCGTGCGGAATGAACGGCAGCTGAATCGGACGGGAACCTGCAGCGATGATCGCATTGTCGAAGTTAATCACGGTTTTACCGTTTTCACCTTCCACTTCCAGGGTGTTAGCGCCGGTGAATTTACCCAGACCGTTAACCACCTTCACTTTACGACCTTTGGCCATGCCAGCCAGACCACCGGTCAGCTGAGTGATGACTTTTTCTTTCCAGGTGCGGATCTTGTCAATGTCGGTTTTCGGTTCGCCAAAAACGATGCCGTGCTCGGCCAGCGCTTTCGCTTCTTCGATAACTTTAGCAACGTGCAGCAGTGCTTTAGAAGGGATACAGCCGACGTTCAGGCAAACACCGCCGAGGGTGCTGTAACGTTCTACGATGACGGTCTCCAGACCTAAATCAGCGCAACGGAAGGCAGCAGAATAGCCTGCAGGACCTGCCCCAAGTACCACGACCTGAGTTTTAATTTCAGTACTCATCATGACCTCTGTAGTTTGTATCCGGCGGGTCTGACGCTATTGTTATACACTTCATCCTTCAAGCCGCCTCTGCGTTGGCTGCGCTCGCTCACCCCGGTTACGTACCGCTTGTACGCTCCAGGGATTCACTCCCTTGCCGCCTTGACGCAACTCGAATTTTTTTGTGTAAATTACGCCCATGTCCACCGGGACGTTCTATCCGCCTGCATTTTACAAAATTGTTAACAATTTTGAAACAACAAACGGCAAACGATTTTGTCCTTTGTTGCTGATAACCCCGAAACGAAGACAAGATTACCAGAAAAAAGCCGGCCGTCAGGCCGGCTTTTCGCTTACATCACCAGGCGGCGAATATCGCTCAGCATGTTGTTGATGATGGTGATAAAGCGCGCACCATCAGCACCATCGATCACGCGGTGGTCGAAGGACAGAGAGATAGGCATCATCAGACGCGGTACAAACTCTTTACCATTCCACACCGGTTCCATCGCGGATTTAGACACCCCGAGGATCGCCACTTCCGGCGCGTTGACAATCGGCGCGAAGTGGGTTGTCCCCAGGCCACCGATGCTGGAGATGGTGAAGCAACCGCCCTGCATTTCGCCCGCAGTCAGCTTACCATCACGCGCTTTCTTAGAGATAACCGTCAGTTCACGAGACAGCTCGGTAATGCTCTTCTTGTTCACATCTTTAAAGACCGGAACAACCAGACCATTCGGCGTATCAACCGCCACCCCGATGTTGATGTATTTCTTCAGCGTCAGACGCTGTGCATCTTCGGACAGCGAGCTGTTGAAGCGTGGCATCTGCTCAAGCGCAGCGGCAACCGCTTTCATGATGAAGACAACCGGGGTGAATTTCACGTCCAGTTTGCGCTTCTCAGCTTCAGCATTCTGCTGCTTACGGAAGGCTTCCAGATCGGTGATATCAGTTTTATCGAAGTGCGTAACGTGCGGGATCATTACCCAGTTACGGCTCAGGTTCGCACCAGAGATTTTCTGGATACGGCCCAGCTCAACTTCTTCCACTTCACCAAACTTGCTGAAGTCCACTTTCGGCCACGGCAGCATGCCCGGCAGACCACCACCGGCGGCAGCGGCAGGCGCAGCTTCAGCGCGTTTCACCGCGTCTTTCACGTAAGCCTGAACGTCTTCGCGCAGGATACGGCCTTTACGACCGGAGCCTTTCACTTTCGCCAGGTTGACGCCGAATTCGCGCGCCAGACGACGAATCAGCGGCGTCGCATGAACGTAAGCGTCGTTTTCAGCAAACTCAGATTTGCCTTCCGCTTTCGCCGCAGGAGCAGCGGCCGGTTTAGCCTTCTCTGCCGGAGCGGCAGCCGGTGCCGGAGCAGCAGCCGGAGCGGCGGCAGGCGCAGCGCCTTCCACTTCAAAGACCATAATCAGAGAACCGGTAGAGACTTTGTCGCCGGTGCTGATTTTGATTTCTTTTACGGTGCCTGCAAACGGTGCCGGCACTTCCATAGAAGCCTTGTCGCCTTCTACGGTGATCAG
>NZ_JMPP01000003.1 GCF_000735435.1 Klebsiella planticola ATCC 33531
CGACTTCATCACCGCCGATGTCCGGTACGTGAACGTCTTTCGCGCCAGCTGCTGCCGCCGGTGCCGCGGCAGCGGCCGGAGCGGCTGCCTGTGCCGGGGCCGCAGCAGGTGCTGCACCAGCCACTTCGAAGACCATGATCAGCGAGCCGGTAGACACTTTGTCGCCGGTGTTGATTTTGATCTCTTTCACGGTACCCGCGAACGGCGCCGGAACTTCCATAGAGGCTTTATCGCCTTCTACGGTGATCAGGGACTGTTCAGCCGCAACGGTATCGCCCACTTTAACCTATGATCTCAGTGACTTCAACTTCGTCGCCGCCGATATCCGGTACGTGAACGTCTTTTGCCGCCGCTGCAGCAGGTGCTGCTGCCGGGGCCGCTTCTTTCTTCTCTTCTGCCTTGGCAGGTGCAGCATCAGCTGCACCGTCGGCGGAATCGAAAATCATGATCAGTTTGCCGGTCTCAGTTTTGTCGCCGACAGAGACTTTGATCTCTTTTACGACGCCAGCCTGCGGAGACGGGACTTCCATAGAAGCTTTATCGCCTTCTACAGTGATCAGCGACTGTTCGGCTTCAACTTTATCGCCTACTTTGACCAGGATCTCGGTGATTTCAACTTCATCAGCCCCGATGTCCGGTACATTGATTTCGATAGCCATTATTCTTTTACCTCTTACGCCAGACGCGGGTTAACTTTTTCTGCATCGATGTTGAATTTGATGATGGCATCTGCCACCACTTTCTTATCGATTTCGCCACGTTTAGCCAGTTCGCCCAGTGCCGCTACCACCACATAAGAAGCATCAACTTCGAAGTGGTGACGCAGGTTCTCACGGCTGTCGGAACGTCCGAAGCCATCAGTACCCAGCACGCGGTAGTCGTCAGCCGGTACATAAGTACGGACCTGCTCGGCGAACAGTTTCATATAGTCGGTTGATGCTACAGCCGGAGCGTCGTTCATCACCTGAGCGATGTACGGAACGCGCGGAGTTTCCAGCGGGTGCAGCATGTTCCAGCGCTCACAGTCCTGACCATCACGGGCCAGTTCGGTGAAGGAGGTGACGGAGTACACGTCAGAGCCCACGCCGTAGTCTTTCGCCAGGATCTGCGCTGCTTCACGAACGTGACGCAGGATAGAACCGGAGCCCAGCAGCTGAACTTTACCTTTGCTACCTTCAACGGTTTCGAGTTTATAGATACCTTTACGGATACCTTCCTCGGCACCTGCTGGCATCGCCGGCATGTGGTAGTTTTCGTTCAGCGTGGTGATGTAGTAGTAAACGTTCTCTTGTTTCTCACCGTACATACGCTCCAGACCATCGTGCATGATGACTGCAACTTCGTACGCGTAAGACGGATCGTAAGAGATACAGTTCGGAATAGTCAGAGACTGAATATGGCTGTGGCCATCTTCGTGCTGCAGACCTTCACCGTTCAGCGTGGTACGACCGGAAGTCCCGCCGACCAGGAAGCCGCGAGCCTGCTGATCGCCAGCCTGCCAGCACAGGTCGCCGATACGCTGGAACCCGAACATGGAGTAGTAGATGTAGAACGGGATCATCGGCAGGTTGTTGGTGCTGTAAGACGTTGCCGCCGCCAGCCAGGATGCGCCTGCGCCCAGTTCGTTGATCCCTTCCTGCAGGATCTGACCTTTTTCGTCTTCTTTGTAGTAAGCAACCTGCTCACGGTCCTGCGGGGTGTACTGCTGGCCGTTCGGGCTGTAGATACCAATCTGACGGAACAGGCCTTCCATACCAAAGGTACGCGCTTCATCGGCGATGATCGGCACGAGGCGGTCTTTGATGGACTTGTTCTTCAGCATCACGTTCAGGGCACGAACGAACGCGATAGTGGTAGAAATTTCTTTGTTCTGCTCTTCCAGCAGCGGAGCAAAATCTTCCAGGGTCGGCAGCTCCAGCTTCTCATCGAAGTTCGGCTGACGGCTCGGCAGATAGCCGTGCAGTTTCTGACGCTGAGCGTGCAGATAGGTATGCTCTTCGGAGCCTTCCGGGAAGGTCACGTACGGCAGTTTTTCGATATCCGCATCGGCAACCGGAACATTGAAACGATCGCGAACATAGCGAACGCCGTCCATGTTCATTTTCTTCACCTGGTGAGCGATGTTTTTACCTTCAGCGGTATCGCCCATGCCATACCCTTTAATGGTATGTGCCAGGATAACGGTCGCTTTGCCTTTGGTCTCCTGCGCTTTTTTCAGTGCAGCAAAGACTTTCTTCGGATCGTGACCACCGCGGTTCAGAGCCCAGATCTGCTCGTCAGTCCAGTCGGCAACCAGCGCGGCGGTTTCCGGATATTTACCGAAGAAGTGCTCGCGAACGTACGCGCCATCTTTGGATTTGAAGGTCTGGTAGTCACCGTCAACGGTTTCGTTCATCAGCTGAATCAGCTTACCGCTGGTGTCTTTACGCAGCAGCTCATCCCAACGACCGCCCCAGATAACCTTGATAACGTTCCAGCCGGCACCGGCGAAGATACCTTCCAGCTCGTTAATGATTTTGCCGTTACCGGTGACCGGGCCGTCCAGACGCTGCAGGTTGCAGTTGATGACGAAGACCAGGTTATCCAGTTTTTCACGGGTCGCGATGGTGATAGCGCCTTTAGATTCCGGCTCGTCCATCTCGCCGTCGCCCAGGAAGGCATAAACGGTTTGTTTAGAGGTGTCTTTCAGACCGCGGTGTTCCAGATACTTGAGGAATTTCGCCTGATAGATAGCGCCGATTGGGCCCAGACCCATGGAGACGGTCGGGAACTGCCAGAATTCCGGCATCAGTTTCGGGTGCGGATAAGAGGACAGACCGTTACCGTGAACTTCCTGACGGAAGTTGTTCATCTGCTCTTCGGTCAGACGGCCTTCGAGGAACGCACGTGCGTATACGCCCGGAGAAATGTGGCCCTGGAAGTAAACCAGGTCGCCGCCATCCTGCTCGTTGCGCGCACGGAAGAAGTGGTTAAAGCACACTTCATAGAACGTTGCGGAGGACTGGAAGGAAGCCATGTGGCCACCCAGTTCCAGATCTTTTTTCGATGCGCGCAGAACGGTCATGATGGCGTTCCAACGAATCGCAGAACGAATTCGACGTTCCAGATCCAGATTCCCCGGATATTCCGGTTCGTCTTCAACGGCAATAGTGTTGACGTAACTGCCTGTAGATGTGCCAGCAGCAACCTTCACCCCGCCTTTGCGGGCTTCAGAAAGGAGTTGGTCAATCAGATACTGAGCACGCTCAACACCTTCTTCACGGATGACCGATTCGATCGCCTGTAGCCAGTCGCGAGTTTCGATCGGATCCACGTCATTTGGTAAACGTTCTGACATGGGGGGTATTCCTTATCTATCTAATCGTTGATTAATCTGGAACCTGTCCCATTGCACTCTTTGTTCTTCATACTTCCGGCTGTATCTTTGTTGGCTGCGCTTCCTCATCCCTGTCACATAGTTCACTATGCTCCAGGGAATTCGCGCGCTTGCCGCCGCGATACATCCAAAATTATTTTGAACAACTAAAAGTGCAATAAGACAGGTTCTGCGTTTAGTTGCCGCGCTCTAAAAATGGCGCTTAAGAACCGGAGTTCTCATCTTTCCGTTGCTGTAAACGACGCAGTGAGCGTTCTCGACGACTCTCCTCACGGCTACGATCCAGCAAAATTTCTTCAATGAACGCCAGGTGTCGATGCGACGCTTCACGCGCCTGCTCCGGCTCTCCGGCGATTATCGCCTCGAAAATACGAGTGCGATGATTGCTGACCTGCGGAAGCATCTCCCGACGGGCATACAACAATTCAAAGTTCTGACGAACGTTTTGCGCGAGCATCGGCTCCATGCAGCGTAGCAGATGGAGCAGCACGACATTGTGCGCCGCTTCGGTGACGGCAATTTGATACTGGACGACGGCGTCAGATTCGGCGTCAAGGTCGCCAGACTGCTGAGCCCGTTCGATAGCCTGATGCAGCTCGCGAATACGTTCGCGGTCAGCATCATTGCTGCGTAGCGCCGCGTAATAAGCCGCGATGCCTTCCAGCGCGTGGCGGGTTTCCAGCAGATCAAATTGGGATTCAGGGTGATCGGACAGTAGCTCGACCAGCGGGTCGCTGAAGCTCTGCCACAGGCTGCTCTGTACAAAAGTTCCACCGCCCTGGCGACGAAGCAACAAGCCCTTGGCTTCGAGGCGTTGAATCGCCTCACGCAGCGAGGGGCGGGAAACGTCGAACTGTTTGGCCAGTTCGCGTTCAGGCGGGAGTTTTTCACCGGGGCGTAAGGTCCCCTCAAGGATTAAAAACTCAAGCTGCTGCTCTATCACATCAGATAGTTTTGGTTGGCGGATTTTGCTGTAGGCCATATTCCCTGTCTCTGCCATTAGCCCGTAGTCAATTGGTCTTACCAATTCGCAGTTCGTAGCGGTAAAGTAACAAAGTATTCACCTTCTGTCCATACAGGTTTTGATTGAAATCAGGAAACCACGCACATTTTAACAACCTTACAGAAATAACATTTCAGAATTGTAACTTCACACAAATGATGTGTTTACCCCATAAGAGGTAGCGTTAACGTTTATGAAACGAAAAATTAGGCTATCTGAACCGATTCAACTCAGCAAAACTCAATTAATTATTCATAAATAGTGAATATCCAGCCACCTCAGGCGAATTGCTTTCACCGGCCTGCTATTTACAAATGGTTTCTTTTTGCTCGCTTCGTCATCATCCCTTCATAAAGCAGGTGCATTCACTCGCGCTTATCACTATTCTCGGTGAGACGAAAGGCCTTTTGGTGTTTTTATGTTTCGCCTTCCGTAAAGAAATCAATACGAAAACGGAATTTCGCAATTACACCACACAACAATATGTAAGCTGAATCAATCAGGACAGAGCTGACCAAAACGCCCGTGAATTTAGATAGCTATGCTATCTGGCAGGGACAGACAACGAAGCAGTAGCCTGAAGGACGACGCGTATAAACATAATAACCACACACGAGGTTTCATGATGGAAGGTCAACAGCATGGCGATCGGCTCAAGCGCGGCCTGAAAAACCGCCATATTCAGCTTATTGCTCTGGGCGGCGCTATCGGCACCGGCCTGTTTCTGGGCAGTGCATCCGTTATTCAGTCCGCCGGCCCCGGGATTATTCTGGGCTATGCGATCGCCGGTTTTATCGCCTTCCTGATCATGCGTCAGCTGGGTGAGATGGTCGTAGAAGAGCCGGTGGCAGGTTCATTCAGTCATTTTGCGTATAAATACTGGGGCGGTTTTGCCGGCTTTGCTTCCGGTTGGAACTACTGGGTACTGTACGTTCTGGTGGCCATGGCCGAGTTGACCGCCGTCGGGAAATATATTCAGTTCTGGTGGCCCGAAATCCCAACCTGGGTGTCCGCTGCGGTGTTCTTTATTGCCATCAATGCTATTAACCTGACCAACGTGAAAGTGTTTGGTGAAATGGAGTTCTGGTTCGCCATTATTAAAGTGGTGGCCGTTGTGGCGATGATTCTGTTTGGCGGCTGGCTGCTGTTCAGCGGCAACGGCGGCCCGCAGGCAACCGTACGCAACCTGTGGGACCAGGGCGGGTTCCTGCCGCATGGCTTCACCGGGCTGGTGATGATGATGGCGATTATCATGTTCTCATTTGGTGGTCTGGAGCTGGTCGGGATCACGGCTGCTGAAGCGGATAATCCGGAACAGAGCATCCCAAAAGCCACCAACCAGGTTATCTACCGTATCCTGATTTTCTATGTGGGCTCGCTGGCCGTTCTGCTTTCACTGCTGCCGTGGACGCGCGTCACCGCAGACACCAGTCCGTTCGTGCTGATCTTCCACGAGCTGGGTGATACCTTTGTGGCCAACGCCCTGAACGTCGTGGTACTGACCGCTGCACTGTCCGTGTATAACAGCTGCGTATACTGCAACAGCCGCATGTTGTTCGGTCTGGCCCAGCAGGGGAACGCCCCGAAAGCGCTGATGAGCGTTGATAAGCGCGGCGTGCCGGTCAATACCATTCTGGTCTCTGCCGTGGTCACCGCGCTGTGCGTCCTGATTAACTACTTCGCACCGGAGTCGGCCTTTGGCCTGCTCATGGCGCTGGTGGTCTCCGCGCTGGTGATTAACTGGGCGATGATTAGCCTGGCGCATATGAAGTTCCGTCGCGCTAAGCAGCAGCAGGGTGTGGTTTCACGCTTCCCGGCGCTGTTTTACCCGGTCGGCAACTGGGTCTGCCTGCTGTTCATGGTGGCGGTGCTGGTGATTATGCTGATGACGCCGGGCATGGCGATTTCCGTTTACCTGATCCCGGTATGGATTGCGATTCTGGGTATCGGCTATCTGTTTAAACAGAAAAGCGCCAGCGCACTAAAAGCACAATAATACATCTCCCTATTCTGTGCCCGTCCCGTCATGGCGGGCACAGAGCATTGTTATCTGGTTCACACTTTCCCTTCCACAGTCGTTTTATCCATATCGTCGACCTGATACTGCAACGCATTTATCGGTGATTGCGCAAATAATTCTCTCCATACCGCAACGGGGAGATCTCCAGATGGCAGGCAATAAACTTTCAGTGAGAGAAAAGATTGGCTATGGGATGGGCGATGCCGGATGCAACATCATATTTGGCGCCATCATGCTGTTTGTTAACTACTTTTACACCGATATTTTTGGCCTCGCGCCAGCGTTAGTGGGCGTTTTGCTACTCTCCGTACGCGTCATCGATGCTGTGACCGACCCGATCATGGGCGCCATGGCCGATCGTACGCGCAGTAAATATGGCCGCTTCCGTCCGTGGCTACTGTGGATGGCCTTCCCCTACGCGCTGTTCAGCGTCCTGATGTTCACCACGCCGGAATGGACCTATCACAGCAAAGTTATCTATGCCTTCGTCACCTACTTCCTGCTCTCGCTGACCTATACCGCGATTAACATTCCCTACTGCTCGTTAGGCAGCGTGATTACTAACGATCCGCAGGAGCGCGTCGCCTGCCAGTCGTATCGTTTTGTTATGGTCGGTATTGCCACGCTGCTGCTGTCGCTGACGCTGCTGCCGATGGCCGACTGGTTCGGTGGCGCTGATAAAGCCAAAGGTTATCAGATGGCGATAACCGTACTGGCTGCAATTGGTATGTGTATGTTTTTATTCTGCTTTTCCACCGTCCGTGAACGTGTGCGCCCGGCTGTGCAGACTCATGATGAACTGAAGCAAGACTTTAAGGACGTCTGGAAAAACGATCAGTGGGTTCGCATCCTGCTGTTAACGCTGTGCAACGTCTGCCCCGGGTTTATCCGCATGGCCGCCACCATGTACTACGTGACCTGGGTCATGCAGCAAAGCACCCACTTTGCGACGCTGTTTATCAGCCTCGGCGTCGTCGGGATGATGATCGGCAGTATGCTGGCAAAAGTGCTGACCGATCGCTGGTGTAAGCTGCAGGTCTTCTTCTGGACCAATATCGCCCTGGCGATTTTCTCCTGCGCGTTCTACTTCTTCGACCCACATGCCACCATGATGATTATGGTGCTCTACTTCCTGCTCAACATCCTGCATCAGATCCCGTCGCCGCTGCACTGGTCCCTGATGGCTGACGTCGATGATTACGGCGAGTGGAAAACCGGCAAACGCATCACCGGGATCAGCTTCTCCGGTAATCTTTTCTTCCTGAAAGTCGGGCTGGCGGTAGCGGGCGCGATGGTCGGTTTCCTGCTCTCCTGGTACGGTTACGATGCCGGTGCTAAAGAGCAGAGCGCCTCGGCGGTAAACGGTATCGTGCTGCTGTTCAGCATCATTCCAGGTATTGGCTACCTGATTACCGCAGGCGTCGTGCGGATGCTGAAGGTCAACCGCGAGTTTATGTGCCAAATCCAGGCGGACCTGGAAAAACGTCGCGCTAACTATGAGGAACTCAATACCTGGCAGGATCTCAAAACCAGTGAACACATAAGGAAAGCTTGATGAGCAACTGGCCTAATCCGTTTATTGAACAACGCGCGGACCCCTATATTCTGCGCCATCAGGATCACTACTATTTTATCGCCTCGGTCCCGGAATATGACCGGCTGGAGATTCGTCGCGCGGCGACGCTGGAAGGCCTGCGCGAAGCGCCGCCGGTGGTGGTCTGGCGTAAACCGGAGAGCGGCCCGATGAGCCAGCTCATCTGGGCACCGGAACTGCATGAAATTGACGGGAAATGGTATATCTATTTTGCCGCCGCTCACACCCACGACCTGGACCAACTCGGGATGTTCCAGCACCGGATGTTTGTCCTCGAATGTGCCGACAGCGACCCGCTCAGCGGCCAGTGGGTTGAAAAAGGTCAGGTAAAAACGCCCTTCGATACCTTTGCGCTGGATGCCACCACCTTTCAGCATCAGGGCAGGCGGTGGTATCTGTGGGCGCAGAAAGCTCCACATATTGCAGGCAATTCCAACCTCTATCTGGCGGAGCTGGCAAACCCGTGGACGCTAAAAGGTGAGCCTGTAATGCTGAGCAAACCGGAGTTTGACTGGGAATGTCGCGGTTTTCGGGTCAATGAAGGCCCGGCGGTTCTGGTTCACGGGGAGCAGCTGTTTGTCAGCTATTCCGCCAGCGCGACCGATGAAAACTACTGCATGGGACTCTTGTGGATAGACCTGCTGGCCGACCCGCTGCGCCCGGAGAACTGGCATAAATCGCCGGAGCCCGTATTTCGCACCAGCGATGAGAATCATCAGTATGGCCCCGGCCACAACGGTTTTACGCAAACGCCGGAAGGGGAAGATGTGCTGGTCTACCATGCGCGGAACTATACCGGGATTGAAGGCGATCCGCTGTACGATCCGAATCGCCATACGCGGCTCAAGCGGGTTCGCTGGCAAGAAAACGGGATGCCTGACTTCGGCATCCCGCCTGCCGATACGTATTGATCCCCTCCCCCGCCCGGCGGCGGGCGGGGCTTAAATCAAGGTACCGTAAATGGTGAGTAGCGCCATGATAACGACCACCACCAGCGACGTTTTTTTGGCCATTGAGACCGCCGCTTTAGGCGTCTCGACCTTATCCACATGCGGTTCGCGCGCCAGCGAAAACTGAGCCAGTCGGGTCAGAACCTGGTACTGCGACGAGTGACGATCGCCCAAAGAAGCAAACCAGGCCGGCAACGCCCTTTCACCGTGCCCCACCAGCGCATAGACCACGCCGACCAGACGCACCGGCAGCCAGTCTACCACGTGCAGAATGGCATCAATCCCCGACTGTAGGCGATGGCGCGGCGTCTGATAACGTGCCAGCCACGTCTGCCAGGCGCGCAGCATACAGTAGCCAATCAGCGTAATGGGCCCCCATGGCCCGCCAACCACAAACCAGAACAGCGGAGCCAGGTAGTAGCGGTAGTTAATCCACAGCAGGGCATTTTGCAGTTCGCTCAGAAACTCGCGGTCGTCACAGCCTGGCGGCACGCCGTGAATCAGCGTCAGCTCGCTGGCCATTGCGTCGCAGGCATGACGATCGTTGCGTGATGCGGCTTTCAGATACGCATGATAGTGCAGCCGTACCCTGCCCGCGCCAATACACAGCAGGCCGAGCAAGATCCAGAAGACCAGCAGCGGGACGTTAAACAGCACCCCGTGCAGCACGCGCTGAATAAGATAGACCACCGCCATGGCCAGCGCCGTCATCAACAGGGTCGCAGGGAGTGAAAAGTGTTTTACCCGGCGAAACAGCACTTCCAGGCGGTGATCGAGCTGCCAGTGCTCACCCAGCTTAAACAGCCGCTCAGCGATGAGAACCAGCAGCGTAGTAAACAACGTCATGGCATCTCCTTTTCTGACGAAGCGGCCAGCAGGCCGCGAAATTTTGCCCAGTCAAAAGCCGGACCGGGATCCGTTTTTCGGACTGGCGCAATATCGCTGTGGCCAGTCATATGGTGTGCGATGGCCGGGTACAAAGCGATTAGCTGCCGCGTCACCGCCACCAGCTGCTGGTACTGCGCATCGGTATAGGCCAGCGTGTCGGTTCCTTCCAGCTCAATGCCGATAGAGAAATCATTGCAGCGTTCACGCCCGTGATAGCTGGATACCCCCGCGTGCCACGCGCGCTTATCAAAGGGAACATACTGCACAATTTCGCCATCGCGACGAATAAGACAATGCGCTGAAACGCGCAGGTGCGCGATTTCCGCAAAGAAAGGATGAGCGTTGGGATCGAGCGTTCCGGTGAATAAAGCATCGATCCACGGGCCGCCAAATTCCCCCGGCGGCAGACTAATATTATGCACCACCAGTAAGGAAGGGGCTTCATCATCCGGGCGGCAATCATGGTGCGGCGAAGGAACCCGACGCGCATCCACCAGCCATCCCCCATTCAACTGCATGCGGAATCTCCTTTCGCTAACTCATGCTCCCGGGCCGCCCGTGGCCCAAAGGATGCTGATTATCATACACAAAATCGTTCAGCCTGCAGCCCAGCGACCCACAAATCATCGCTGAAAAGCAGAGACATAGCCGATACAGCGGTGCCCCGAAGCGCGAAGTCTGTATGGTGTAGAAACGCTGTTCAGGTTAGCATGTTTCCCACTGCTGAATCTTATCTATCTGGAGCTTTATCATGTCGCCTCGTCGCTACAATCCCGACCGCCGCCGTGACGCGCTGCTGGAACGCATTAACCTGGATATCACCGATGCCGTCGCCCAATCCCTGCGGGAAGATCTGGGTGGCGAGGTCAATGCCAACAACGATATTAGCGCCCAATTATTGCCGGAAGACGCACGCTCACATGCGGTCATTATTACGCGCGAAGACGGCGTATTTTGCGGTAAGCGCTGGGTGGAAGAGGTCTTCATTCAACTGGCTGGCGACGATGTCAGCATCACCTGGCACGTTGAAGATGGCGATCTCATCAAAGCGGACCAGCCGCTGTTTGAGCTGGAGGGGCCTTCCCGGCTGCTGCTGACCGGTGAACGTACTGCGCTGAATTTCGTGCAGACCCTGTCCGGGGTCTCCAGCGAAGTACATCGCTACGTGGAACTGCTGGCAGGAACCAAAACCCAGCTGCTCGACACGCGTAAAACGCTGCCAGGCCTGCGCACCGCACTGAAATATGCCGTACTGTGCGGCGGCGGCGCCAACCACCGTCTGGGTTTATTCGACGCCTTCCTGATTAAAGAAAACCACATTATTGCCTCAGGCTCAGTGCGTCAGGCGGTGGAAAAAGCTTTCTGGCTGCACCCGGACGTTCCGGTGGAAGTGGAAGTGGAATCGCTTGATGAACTGGACGAAGCGCTTAAAGCCGGCGCGGATATCATTATGCTCGATAATTTCACCACCGACCTGATGCGTGAAGCAGTGAAGCGGACCAACGGCAAGGCGGCGCTGGAAGTGTCCGGCAACGTCACGTTTAAAACCATCCGCGAATTTGCCGAAACCGGCGTTGATTACATCTCCGTGGGCGCCCTGACCAAGCACGTACACGCCCTGGACCTCTCCATGCGTTTTCGCTGATCGCCCGCCCCGGGGCCGACAATGCGTCGGGGCGTTCTTTTGCGAGACAGCAAGCATCTCTGACTCTCCTGCGTGCAAGAACACCAGAAAATCTGGAAGGTCGTTTCCCACCTCTTCATTTGCCATTCGCCGCTGCCCCTCAAGCGCGTCACAGTGCTTCCTTAACCACAAGGAGCATATATGGACAGACAACGCGGATTTACCCTGATCGAGCTGATGGTGGTCATCAGCATTATCGCCATTCTGAGCGCTATCGGCATTCCGGCTTATCAGAACTACCTGCGCAAAGCGGCCCTGACCGACATGCTGCAAACCTTTGTCCCGTACCGCACGGCCATTGAACTATGCGCGCTCGAACACGGCGGGCTGACAAACTGTGACGCCGGCGCCAACGGCATCCCTTCTCCAGCGACCACGCGCTACGTCGCCACCATGAGCGTCGCGAGAGGTATTGTCACGCTGAACGGACAAGAAAGCCTGAACGGACTGAGCGTCACCCTGACGCCGTCCTGGGACAACGCAAGCGGTATCACCGGCTGGCAGCGCATCTGCAACATAGCCAGCAACAGTGCACTCCAGCAGGCCTGTGAAGATGTGTTCCGCATAAACTGAGGCCGCCACGATGAAAACCGATCGCTTAATCTCCCTTTGCCAGCGCCATCAGGCGCTGCTGTTGAACAGCGATGAGCAAACCATCGCTATCGCGGTTGTCGATGCTCCTACGCCTGAACTGATGGAGGCGCTGCGTTTCGCTACGCAGAAACGAATCGATATCGAATGCTGGAGCCAGGAGCAGATGCATAAGCGTCAGCAGGCGGCAGCCCACGACTCGCCCCCTGCCCACAGCGATACCGCGACCGATGTTATCGGGCAGGTCCAGCAGATCCTTGAGCAAGCGCTACGCCAGCGGGCTTCCGATATTCATTTTGAACCCGAAGAAAATCACCTGCGCATTCGCCTGCGTGTGGATGGCGTGCTCCATGCACTTTCACCCCTTCCTCCTGAACGCGCAGCCCCGGTTGCCGCGCGGCTCAAAGTGCTCGGCAACCTGGACATCGCCGAGCATCGCCTGCCACAGGATGGCCAGTTTACCCTGTCCCTTGCCGGTCGACCGGTCTCTTTCCGTATTGCCACGCTTCCCTGTCGCCACGGGGAGAAAATCGTGCTGCGTTTACTGCATCAGGTCGAGCAGGCACTCGAGCTGGGGGCGCTGGGACTTTCGTCAGACCAGCTTAATGCGTTTCGCTCGGCCCTCGACCAGCCGCAGGGACTGCTGCTGGTTACCGGCCCAACCGGTAGCGGTAAAACCGTTACCCTTTATAGCGCGCTGCAAACCAGAAACCACGATGCGGTCAATATTTGTAGCGTGGAAGATCCGCTGGAGATGCCGATAGCCGGAATGAACCAGACACAAATCAACCCCCGCGCCGGGCTGACCTTTCAAAGCGTTTTGCGCGCGCTGTTACGCCAGGATCCTGACATTGTGATGGTCGGGGAAATTCGCGATGCGGAGACCGCAGAGATTGCGATTAAAGCGGCGCAAACCGGGCATCTGGTCCTCTCGACGCTGCACACCAACTCCACCAGTGAAACCCTCACCCGCCTACAGCAAATGGGCGTTGCCGGCTGGATGCTCTCTTCTGCACTGTCTCTGGTTATCGCTCAACGCCTGGTGCGTAAACTGTGCGTACACTGCCGCCGTGAAACCGGGAAGACGATGGATATACCGCGCCGCCTGTGGCCCCGACCTCTCCCGCGCTGGCAGGCCGTAGGCTGTCAGCATTGCTATCACGGCTACTATGGTCGCCAGGCACTATTTGAGCTATTGCCGGTGAATGCCCCGCTACGTCAAGCGATTGCCCGTGGCCTGAGCGCTCTGGAAATCGAATCTCTGGCACGCGAAGCGGGAATGATGACGTTGTTTGAAAGCGGCTGTCTGGCGGTCGAGCAAGGGCTGACCAACCTTGAAGAAATCATCCGCGTACTGGGGATCCCTCATGACCGCTAACCGTCTCTGGCGCTGGCAAGGCGTGGATATGCAGGGCCAATTTTGTCAGGGGACACAGTGGAACCCTGGCCGACTGGAAGTATTCCAGGCGCTTCAGCATGAACGCATTATTCCACTGGCCATTCGCCGCTGTGCGATCAAAAACACGCTCTGGCATCCGCGCTATGGCAGTCAGGTTGTTCGCCAACTGGCGGTGCTCCTTCAGGCCGGGCTTTCTTTAGCTGAAGGACTCGAGCTGCTGGCGCAGCAGCAACCGAGCGCGCAATGGCAGGCGCTGTTGCGCACACTGGCTCAGGATCTGGCGCAAGGGGTCTCGCTTTCTGCCGCGCTGGAAAAGTGGCCTCAGGCTTTTGCACCGCTTAGTCTGGCGATGATTCGTACCGGCGAACTCACCGGTAAACTGGATTTTTGTTGTCTTCAGCTGGCGCGTCAGCAGCAGGAACAGCAGCAGCTGGCGGACAAAGTGAAAAAAGCGGTGCGCTACCCGGCCGTTATTCTGGGCCTGGCCCTGATGGTGGTGGTGGCGATGCTGTGCTTCGTCCTGCCAGAGTTTGCGGCGATTTACCAAACCTTCAACACACCGCTACCGCTGCTGACGCGCCTGGTTATTCACGCCAGCGAGAGCCTTAGCTATGGCTGGCCAATGCTGATCCTGCCGATTGTGCTACCCGTAGTCCTTAACCTGATAGCCCGTCGCCGCCCGCACTGGCTGCTACAGCGACAAAAAATGCTTCACGCGCTTCCGGTGGTGGGAAAACTAAAACGCGGACAGCGGCTTAGCCAGATCTTTACCGTGCTCGCACTCACCCAGAGTGTAGGTATTAGCTTTCTGCAAGGTCTGGAAAGCGTCGAGGATACGCTGAACTGCCCGCTATGGCGCCAGCGGATCCAGCAGGCGCATCTGCACATTAGCCACGGAGTCCCCATCTGGCAGGCTCTTGAACGAAGCGGCGGTTTTACCACGCTATGCCTGCAGTTGATCCGTACCGGTGAAGCATCCGGATCGCTGGATACGATGCTGGAAAATCTCGCCCGTCATCATAGCGAGCAGACGCATTATCAGGCTGAAAACCTGGCAACGTTACTGGAGCCGGCCCTGCTGTTGATAACCGGAACAATTGTCGGTGTGCTGGTGGTGGCGATGTATTTACCCATCTTTCATCTGGGTGACGCCATTAGCGGAATGGGTGGATAAGTGCTGGCGCGAAACGCGCCAGCATCTGACATTACAGGCTGTTGAACACGCGGTTCTCTTGTTCCTGCACGCGAATGAAGGTCGTGCGCTTGGTCAGCTCTTTCAGGCGAGAGGCACCCACATAGGTGCAGGCAGAACGCAGGCCACCGAGGATATCACGAGCCGTGTTCTCTACCGGTCCACGCAGCGGCAACTTAACGGTTTTGCCTTCCGCAGCGCGATACTGCGCAACGCCGCCAACGTGGCGCGTCATGGCGGATTCGGAGCTCATGCCGTAGAACAGCATGAATTTCTCGCCGTTTTCTTCAACGACGGTACCACCGCTCTCTTCATGGCCGGCCAGCATTCCCCCCAGCATGACAAAATCTGCACCGCCGCCGAAGGCTTTCGCCACGTCACCAGGCATCGTGCAACCGCCGTCGCTGACGATCTGGCCACCCAGGCCATGCGCCGCGTCAGCACACTCGATAACGGCAGACAGCTGCGGATAACCGACGCCGGTCTTCACGCGAGTGGTACATACGGAACCCGGGCCGATGCCCACTTTCACAATATCAGCACCGGACAGAATCAGCTCTTCGCACATTTCGCCCGTAACAACGTTACCCGCAATAATGGTTTTCTGCGGCCAGGCGGCACGCGCTTTAGCGACGAACTGAACAAAATGTTCAGAATAACCATTCGCCACATCGATGCAGACGAAGCTAAGCTGCGGATTCTGAGAAAGGATCTGCTGGGTTTTTTCGAAATCGACATCCGAGGTCCCGGTGGACACCATGACGTATTTCAGCACCTCTGCGGACACCGACTGGACAAACTCCTGCCATTGTTCAACGGTATAGTGCTTGTGAACTGCGGTCAGAATACCGAAAGAGGCCAGCGCTTTCGCCATGCCAAACGTCCCGACGGTATCCATGTTAGCGGCAATGATCGGCACGCCAGACCAGGACAGGCCAGAATGTTTAAAAGTGAATTCACGTTCCAGCTGAACATCAGAACGGCTTTTGAGGGTAGAGCGTTTTGGGCGGATAAGAACGTCTTTAAAACCAAGCTTCAGATCTTCTTCGATACGCATGTACGAATTCCTGGGGTTAATTGCATTATTGTGAGAGCACAACTCCAGTGACGTTATCATACGCACGAATCATGGCTGCGCAAGACTGCGATTTTCACTTTTTTTACGCTACAATCGTATAAATTTACCTGGTGAACAGTGAATGGCGCGCTCGCAATAATTGACGCCCGGCGTATCATTTTTAACCACTTGATTTATATATACAAAACAATCCAGTATATACTGTGATGGCCTTTTATTGGCCTGTAGCCACCTTGATGGATAGCGTTCGCCGGGTCGTGGTGCTTATCAAAACGGGCGCCTCTGAAGAGTAATGTGTATATGGTCAGTTCAGGATCGGAGCGTATGAGGTATACGGTAGCGTTAACAGGCGGCATTGGCAGTGGCAAAAGTACCGTGGCCGATGCATTTTCCCGGCTTGGGATTAACGTTATTGACGCTGACATTATCGCCCGCCAGGTTGTAGAACCCGGAACCACCGCGCTTCAGGCCATCGCCACTCACTTTGGTTCACAGATGCTCAATGATGACGGCACGTTGAACCGCCGCGCTCTGCGTGAAAAAATCTTTGCTCACCCTGAGGATAAAACCTGGCTTAACGGGCTATTGCATCCGCTCATTCAGCAGGAAACTCGCCGGCAGATGCTGGCCGCGAGCTCCCCTTATCTTCTCTGGGTCGTCCCCTTACTGGTAGAAAACCGGCTGGCCGCGAATGCCGATCGCGTGCTGGTCGTTGATGTTCCAAAAGAGACGCAGATCGCGCGTACGATGCTTCGCGATCGGGTCAGTCGTGAACATGCAGAACATATTCTTGCCGCCCAGGCGACGCGCGAACAGCGCCTTGCCGTTGCGGATGATGTCATTGAAAACATGGGCCCTCCGGATGCCGTCGCATCGGATGTTGCCCGCCTGCACGAAAAGTATCTAATGCTGGCATCGCAGGCCGCCTCACAGGAAAAATCGTAATGCACACCCCCGTTCTGTTTGAACATCCACTCAACGAGAAAATGCGCACCTGGCTGCGTATTGAATTTTTGACTCAGCAATTGTCCGTTCATCCGACAATCGCCAGCTACGCCGATGCACTCCATTTTTTCCGCAACGCGGGCGATCTTTTAGATGTACTGGAACGTGGAGAGGTCAGGACGGACCTGCTAAAAGAGCTGGAGCGCCAGCAGCGGAAATTACAGTCATGGGTAGACATTCCCGGCGTCGATGGCGAACGTATTGACGCCTTGCGTCAGCAGTTGAAGCAGTGCGGCGCCACGCTGATGTCCGCGCCGCGCATCGGACAATTCCTGCGTGAAGACCGTTTGATTGCGCTGGTACGCCAGCGTCTGAGCATTCCCGGCGGCTGCTGCAGCTTTGATTTGCCCACGCTGCATATCTGGCTGCACATGCCGCAGGCATACCGTGACGAACAGGTCGGAGTCTGGATAGCCAGCCTTGCTCCGCTGACGCAATCTCTGGTGCTTATCCTCGATCTGATTCGTAATGCCGCCCCATTCCGTAAGCAGACCAGTCTCAACGGCTTTTATCAGGACAATGGCGAAGATGCCGACCTGCTACGTCTGCGGCTGGGTATTGCCAGCCAGCTCTATCCTCAAATCTCCGGCCATAAGAGCCGTTTCGCTATCCGCTTCCTGCCGCTGGATAGCGAGCTCGGGGTCGTACCTGAGCGTTTTGATTTTGAACTGGCCTGTTGTTAAGGAGAAATAATGTCAGAAGAGACGATCGTCAATTGCCCCACCTGCGGTAAATCCGTGGTCTGGAACGCACAGAGCCTGTACCGGCCCTTTTGCTCTAAACGCTGCCAGCTGATTGATCTGGGTGAATGGGCTGCAGAAGAAAAACGCATTCCCAGCGCGAGCGATCTGTCCGATAGCGATGGCTGGAGCGAGGAACAGCAACCGTGACCGATTTCCGGACAAGGCAACATCACGCCTTGTCCGGGAACGCTGATTCAGGAAGCCGCCTGCACTAATTTGGTAATAATGGGTTCATTCGCCGGCGGAAACGCCTCAGGGACTAATGCCCGTTGCGCAATCCACTGCCCGGGCTGCCCCTCTTTCCCCCACGGCTCGCCGGACCACTCTTCCACCAGCCAGAACCACAGGGTAATGTGGCGGTCCGGGAACTGATACTCCAGCTTATCAAACAGGCGGGATGAGCTTACCGTAATCCCCACCTCTTCCTGCAGTTCACGCACCAGCGCCTGTTCCGCAGATTCTCCGGCTTCAATTTTACCGCCGGGAAACTCGAGTTTATTGGCCATATGGGCATCGGCGGCTCGCTGGGTGATAAAGATCTCCCCTTGCGGATTGCGGATAATACCCACGGAAATTTGCAGTTGTTTCATCGTGATCATTCCATAAAAAAGGCGCAGATATCTGCGCCTTTATTTTCATGCTCTGAGCTTAGTTCAGACGGCCGTGGCACTGCTTATATTTTTTACCGGAACCACACGGGCAAGGATCGTTACGCCCCACTTTCCGCTCGCCGGTTTCCTCAGCCAGCGCAGCCGCGGCGGCAGTATCGTCATCCTGATGGCTAAGCTGTTGCATCTGCGCCAGACGTTCGGCTTCCTCGCGGCGCTGTTGCTCCATTGCCTCAACCTCTTCCGGCATCCGCACCTGAACCTTACTCAGTGTGCTGATCACTTCATACTTCAGTGATTCCAGCATCGCGGCAAACATGGAGAAGGACTCACGCTTGTACTCCTGCTTCGGATCTTTCTGCGCATAGCCGCGCAGATGAATACCCTGACGCAGGTAATCCATCGCCGCGAGATGCTCTTTCCACAGGGAGTCCAGAGTCTGCAGCATCACGCCCTTCTCGAAATGACGCATCATTTCGGCGCCAACAACTTCTTCTTTACGCTGATAGGTCTCAATTGCGCTCTGCAGAATACGCTCGCGCAGTGTCTCTTCATGCAGCTCCGGTTCTTTGTCCAGCCACTCTTTCAGCGGCAGCTCGAGGTCGAAGTCATTTTTCAGACGTTCCTGCAGACCTTCAACATCCCACATCTCTTCCAGAGACTGCGGCGGGATATGGGCATCGATGGTCGCTTTGAACACATCTTCGCGGATGCTGTTAATGGTTTCGCTGACATCAGAAACGTCCAGCAATTCGTTACGCTGACTGTAGATTGCGCGACGCTGATCGTTAGCAACATCATCATATTCCAGCAGCTGCTTACGAATATCAAAGTTGCGGCTTTCGACTTTACGCTGTGCGTTAGCGATGGCCTTGGTGACCCACGGGTGCTCAATCGCTTCGCCTGGTTTCATCCCCAGCTTGCGCATCATGCCGGAGACACGGTCGGAGGCAAAGATACGCATCAGGGCATCTTCCATCGACAGGTAGAAGCGAGAAGAACCGGCATCACCCTGACGACCAGAACGGCCGCGCAGCTGGTTATCGATACGACGGGATTCATGACGCTCGGTACCAATAATGTGCAGACCGCCCGCCGCCAGAACGGCATCGTGACGAACCTGCCAGTCGGCTTTAATCTGCGCGATTTGCTCCGGTGTCGGATCTTCCAGCGCAGCGACTTCGGCTTGCCAGCTCCCGCCGAGCATAATATCCGTACCACGACCAGCCATGTTGGTGGCGATGGTCACCGCTGACGGGTAACCCGCCTGGGCAACGATATCCGCTTCGCTGGCGTGGAACTTCGCGTTCAGCACGTTGTGCTTGATACCGGCCTTGGTCAGTTCATGGGAAACCACTTCCGATTTTTCAATCGAAATAGTACCGACCAGAACCGGCTGACCTGCGGCAGTGCGCTCTTTGATATCTTCGATGATCGCCTGAATTTTTTCCGCTTCGGTCATATAGACCAGATCCGCCATATCTTTACGGATCATCGGGCGGTTAGTCGGCACCACTACGGTATCCAGCTTGTAGATAGAGCTGAACTCGAAGGCTTCGGTATCTGCCGTACCGGTCATCCCCGCCAGCTTCTCATACAGACGGAAATAGTTCTGGAAGGTGATGGAGGCCAGCGTCTGGTTTTCATTCTGGATATCCACGCCTTCTTTCGCTTCAACGGCCTGGTGGAGACCATCAGACCAGCGACGCCCCTGCATCGTACGACCGGTATGCTCGTCGACGATGATCACTTCGCCATCTTTGACGATATAGTCAACGTCACGGGTGAACAGCACGTGCGCGCGCAGCGCCGCCGTCACGTGATGCATCAGCATAATATTGGACGGCGAATACAGCGATTCGCCTTCGTCCATGATCCCTTCCTGCACCAGCAGCTCTTCGATCAGCACCAGACCGCGTTCGGTCAGGTTAACCTGGCGCGCTTTTTCATCAACGGAGAAGTGGCCTTCACCGGTAAAGGTGTCGGAATCTTCTTTATCCTGACGAACCAGGTGCGGGATGATTTTGTTCACGCGCTTGTACATTTCCGAGCTGTCTTCTGCCGGACCGGAAATGATCAGCGGGGTACGCGCTTCATCGATCAGAATCGAGTCCACCTCATCCACCAGCGCATAGTGCAGTTTACGCTGAACGCGCTCTTCCGGGCTGAACGCCATATTGTCGCGCAGGTAGTCAAAGCCGTATTCGTTGTTGGTACCGTAGGTAATATCCGCACCGTACGCTTCACGTTTGGCTGGCGCCGGTAAACCGGACATGTTGATCCCGACGGTCATACCGAGGAATTCAAACAGCGGACGGTTGTTTTCAGCATCACGCTGTGCCAGATAGTCGTTGACGGTAACCACGTGAACGCCTTTACCGGACAATGCATTCAGGTAGGCCGGCAGCGTTGCGGTCAACGTTTTACCTTCACCGGTACGCATTTCCGCGATGCAACGCTGGTTAAGCACCATACCGCCCAGCAGCTGGACGTCGAAGTGGCGCATACCAAATACACGTTTACTGGCTTCACGAACCACGGCAAAGGCTTCCGGGATCAGGCTCTCCAGGCTTTCGCCCTTTTCAAGGCGGGCACGAAACTCAGCGGTTTTACCTTTCAGCTCGTCATCGGAGAGCTTTTCCATCTCCGGTTCCATGGCATTGATGAGGCCAACGGTTTTGCGCATACGGCGCAGGGTACGATCGTTACGACTACCGAAAACTTTAGTTAATAATTTGATTAGCATAATAAAATCTCAAACGCCCCGCGATGCGGAGTCACAAAAAAGAATCATCCGTTTTTAGTTCAGCTGAGACGTTGAGGTCCTGCGCGAATCCCTGCCACCTGGCTAAGCCAGGCCGAGACAGAAAATGCAGAATGGGACGGGGTGTAAGCCGCCTGGCGAACGATCACCGGCGGTTTGCTCTCCTGCGTCAGCAGTGCGCTGAGCGTGTCAAGTAAAGCCAGATGCTGCGCCTGGAATGGCGAAGGCTCTTCGGCAACCGGCAGCGCTTGCGGCGCCATCGCAAATGAGAGATGACGAATAACCGTGCGGATCGCATGCTGATGCCAGTAATCGACGGTAAAATTCGGTCGACGGCTGGCGTCAAGCAGCGCCAGCTGGGAGAAATTGACTTTATTCGGGCTGTGGTTGCTGGCCGTGGTTTTCGTCGGCGAGGCCGTTTCGTGGCTATTGCTCAGCGCAGGCAGGCCAAAGCTAGCCGCGACCATCCCCAACAGGAGATGCGGCCAGAAATACCGTCTGCCAAACTGTCGCCAGCGCGTCAGCAATCCACTCACGTACGTTACCTTTAGTTGAAGCAACCCCAGGAAATATTTTTTGCGCCCAAATACTACCATTAATACTGCACGACAGCAGCAGGAATGACGGTTGCGACAAGGCAAAAACGTTCAATAAATCAGCGAACGAACAATGAACAGCGCCGCAGAATCAGGGCAGAACCAGCAGGGGAAGGCAAAAAAAGAAAAAAGACTGGCTCCCTGGTCGGAGAGAGTACCAGGTTACCAGTCTGTTTTACTGAATGGTCAGGCTTATGCCATAACCATTGACGGTGCGCGGAATGCCAGCGGCAGTTCTGCTTCGTCTTCGAAAGTCACGTACTCCCAGGCTTCCTGTTTTGCCAGAACAGCCTGCAGCAGTTTGTTATTCAACGCGTGACCTGATTTGAACGCCGTGAATGCACCGATGATATTGTGACCACACATAAACAGGTCACCGATCGCATCCAGCATTTTGTGGCGCACAAACTCATCTTCAAAGCGAAGACCGTCTTCGTTCAATACGCGATAATCGTCAACAACGATGGCACAATCGAAGCTGCCGCCCAGGCACAGGCCGCGGGACTGCAGATATTCGATATCACGCATAAAACCAAAAGTACGAGCGCGACTAATCTGGCGCATAAATGCATCAGCAGAGAAGTTCATCGCATAGCGCTGGCTGCTTGCATCAATCGCCGGGTGGTTAAAATCGATGGTAAAATCCAACGAAAAACCATTATACGGTTTGAATTCAGCCCATTTGTCGCCATCTTCGACCCGAACGGTCTCTTTGATGCGTACAAATTTCTTGGCACAGTTCAGTTCATCGATGCCGGCGTCCAGCAGCAGATAAACGAACGGAGCAGCGCTACCATCCATAATTGGAATTTCCGGCGCATCGACTTCAACAACGATGTTGTCAATGCCGAGGCCTGCCAGTGCGGCATTCAAGTGCTCGACAGTCGAAATCCGCACGTCATGCTCGTTCACCAGGCAAGTACAGAGCATGGTATCACGCACAGATTTGGCATCAGCCGGAAAATCAACCGGTGGATTCAAGTCGGTGCGACGATAGATGACCCCGGTATTTGCCGGCGCAGGGCGCAACGTCAGGGTGACTTTCTTGCCGGTATGCAAACCGACGCCAGTCGCCTGAACGATACGTTTAAGAGTCCTTTGTTTGATCATCGTATAATCTCGCCAAGTTACCTATCCAACCGAAGTGTACAATACATTCGGGTGGGCAGTTTAGCACAAAGAGCGCTGATGCCCAACTTCCAGCCAATTCTTAATCAGCTTGCTTACGCAGGAACGCTGGGATATCCAGATAATCCGGCTCTTTCGCAGTTTGCGGTGTATTGTCGTTCACCACCTTGGCAACCGGTTTCTGCTCTTGAGTTAACGGAGCCATACCGTGCTGCTGGTAGCGATCCATGACCGGCTGCTGAACCTGTTTGTTGGTCACCAGGGTAATTTCCGGACGCTTGTCCATACCGATACCGGTGGCCACAACGGTAACACGCAGTTCGTCGTTCATATCCGGGTCAAGGGAAGTACCGATAACCACGGTCGCATTATCCGAAGCGAAAGCACGGATAGTGTTACCCACGGTTTCGAACTCATCCAGACGCAGGTCGAAGCCGGCCGTAATGTTGACCAGAACGCCGCGCGCGCCGGAGAGATCGATATCTTCCAGCAGCGGAGAAGAGATAGCCATTTCAGCCGCTTCTTCCGCACGGTCTTCACCGCTCGCCACGCCGGAGCCCATCATCGCATAGCCCATTTCGGACATTACGGTACGCACATCCGCAAAGTCGACGTTCATCAGACCCGGACGGGTAATCAGTTCGGCGATACCCTGCACTGCGCCTTTCAGCACGTCGTTTGCTGCGCCGAAAGCGTCCAGCAGAGAGATGCCGCGGCCGAGAACCTTCAGCAGCTTGTCGTTCGGAATGGTGATCAGCGAATCCACATGCTTGGACAGCTCAGTGATCCCCTGCTCGGCGAACGCCATGCGCTTTTTGCCTTCAAAATTAAACGGCTTAGTGACCACCGCAACGGTCAGGATGCCCAGGTCCTTCGCCACTTCAGCGACGACTGGCGCTGCACCGGTACCGGTGCCGCCACCCATACCTGCCGCGATAAACACCATGTCTGCACCATCAAGAGCAGCACGCAGCGCTTCACGGTCTTCATCAGCCGCATTGCGACCGACTTCCGGGTTTGCACCGGCACCCAGACCTTTGGTAATACCGCTACCGATCTGAATTGTCTGGCCAACAGCCGTTTTACGCAGTGCCTGCGCATCGGTGTTCACCGCAAAGAATTCAACACCTTCGATGCGCTCGCGCACCATGTGCTCGACGGCATTGCCACCGCCGCCACCGACGCCGATGACTTTAATCACCGCGTCGTTGGTCAGTTCCATAGGTTCAAACATAGTTTCTCTCCGTTTTGTGCCTGTCGCCTGAGAACGCTAATTTTCTGCGTTCTCTTAAAAAATTAAAACTCTTTTCGCAGCCAGCTATTAAGTCGCTTAATCCACGAGCCAACTGATGCAGTTACGCGTTTTTCTACTTCTGCTTCACCACTGAGATGAGATTCCTTCCCGTAGTGCAGCAACCCAACCGCCGTCGAATAATACGGCTCCTGGGCATAATCCGTTAAACCGGTAATATTCAGCGGTGCGCCAATACGAACCTGCGTATGGAACACGCGCTGAGCACAGGCGGCAAGACCTTCGATTTGCGCGGCGCCGCCCGTTAAAACAATCCCTGCCGCCAGATGGTGTTTCACCCCTTGCTGGCGCAGCTGCTCTTGCAGTTGCAGAATCTCTTCATTCACCAGGTTGAGCAGCTCGGTATAACGCGGCTCAATCACCTCTGCCAGCGTCTGGCGCTGCAGACTGCGCGGCGGACGCCCGCCCACGCTCGGTACTTCGACGTTTTCGTCTTTACCGACAATAGAACCCAGCGCACAACCGTGGCGAACTTTAATCGCTTCGGCATCGCTCGGCGGCGTTCCGAAAGCGTAAGCGATGTCGCTGGTGACCACGTTGCCCGCGTACGGGATCACTTTGGTATGGCGCAGCGCACCGCCGGTATACACGGCGATATCCATTGTACCACCGCCGATGTCCACGACGCAGACACCCAGCTCACGTTCATCTTCCGTCAACACGGAATAACTGGCCGCTAAACCGGCGAAAATGAGTTGGTCCACTTTCAGGCCGCAACGTTCCACCGCTTTAACAATATTTTTCGCCATATCGTTATGGCAGGTAATCAGATGGACTTTTGCCTGCATACGTACGCCAGACAGACCCACCGGGTTTTTAATCCCTTCCTGGTAGTCGATAGCGTATTCCTGCGGGATAACGTGCAGGACACGATGCTCATCGCGTACGCGGACCGATTTCGCGGTATGCACCACGTTCTCAACGTCGTCCAACGTGACTTCTTCTTCTGAAATCGGCACCATGCCAATTTCATTTTGACAGCTAATATGTTTACCTGAAAGCGCCAGATACACTGACGAAATCTGGCAATCCGCCATCAGTTCGGCCTGATCAATGGCGCGCTGAACGCATTTCACCACGGATTCCAGGTCGTTAACCCCGCCTTTATCCATACCACGCGATGGGCAACTGCCCACGCCAATGATATTGACCACGCCGTCGGGCAGAACTTCCCCTACTAAAGCGGCAACCTTCGCGGTGCCAATCTCCAGTCCAACTACCAGTTTTCTGTCCGTCGCCTTGATCATTGTTGTTCTGCCTGTGCCTGATTCTGTTGTTGATTAGTTTCCTCTGCGGGAGCAGGTACCCAACCCACCGCCGCGCCCGAGTCATAACGCAAATCAACGTAGCTTATCCGTTTGCCGTCGGTCTGCGCTTGCTGCTGTAGAACCGGGTAGAGTTCCATAAAGCGCTGAAGCCGTTTCATGGTATCGCCTCGGCCAAGGTTGAGCTTAATATCGTTATTCAGCGTCAACTGCCAGGAACGACGTGCGGTCATCGCCGCCACTTTCAACGTGAACTTATCCTTTGCCAGTACCTGCCCCATGTCGCGGTACCCCTGCAACACTTCGTTCTCACTGCCTTCCGGGCCGTACAACATCGGTAAATTCTGCTTATTGGTCCGATCCGCCGGGACGCTGAAGGAATTGCCTTCTACATCGACCATATGTTGATCATTCCAACGCGCAATCGGCACATATTCAACCAGATGAATCTTCAATTCGTCCGGCCACTGCTTTCTGACGCTCGCCTGCTTAATCCACGGCAGACGCTCAATCTGACTCTGGATGATATTGACATCCTGGGTCATAAAGGTCCCCGGGGAACCCAGCGCCAGAATCGCCTGGCGGATATCATCATTACGCGTGTAGTGACGCTCACCGGTAACAACCATCCTGGACAGAGGCAAACGCTGTGCATCCTCCATCCAGCCCAGAACCATCCACCCGCTGACCAACACGGTACATAGCACCGTCAGCAGGAAGACAATCCCGGCCAGACGAGTTCCATTACTCCGACGCGAAGAAGAGGCTTCCTCTTCTTCGTGGTTCCGCGTATTCAGCGCAGCCTGCGACATATCACCCCGCCAGGTCCAGAATTCGAACAACAAGCTGCGAGAAGCTCATCCCGGCCTGACGCGCCGCCATCGGCACCAGGCTGTGGCTGGTCATGCCAGGGGATGTATTTGCTTCCAGCAAATAAAACTGGCCATCGCTGTCCAGCATCACGTCAATACGTCCCCAACCTTTACAACCGAGAACATTCCAGGCTTTAACGACCAGGGCCTGAATTTCTGACTCGCGGGCAGGATCTTCACAACCAGGGCAGAAATATTGCGTCTCATCAGAGAGATACTTCGCCTCATAATCATAGAAGGTTCCAGGCACCTGGATACGAATTGACGGTAAAATTTCTTCACCGACGATAGCGACGGTGAATTCAGGCCCACTAAGCCATTTCTCAATCAGAACATCTTCATCATGCTGAAAAGCCAGCGTCAATGCATTATGTAATGCACAACTTTCGCTGACTTTCGACATGCCGACGCTAGAACCTTCGCAAGCCGGTTTAACAATCAGTGGCAGACCCAGTGCGGCAATCTGCTGTTCCACTTCAGCAGACAGGCCGGCATTGAACTGCGCACGCGTCAGCGCAACCCATGGAGCGACCGGTAATCCCGCGCCCTGCCACAACAATTTGCTGCGAACTTTATCCATGGAGATCGCCGACGCCATCACGCCGCTGCCGGTGTAAGGCAACTGAATCAGCTCCAGCAGCCCCTGCAAGGTCCCATCTTCCCCACCGCGACCATGCAACGCAATAAACGCTTTCTTAAAGCCCAGCGCTTTCAGCTGGGTAACATCCACGTCGCGCGGATCGACAGGGTGCGCATCCACGCCAGCTTCACGCAGACCTGCCAGTACCGCAGTCCCTGAATTGAGCGACACTTCGCGCTCAGCAGAGGTACCGCCGAAAAGAACCGCGATTTTATCAGCCATGGCGCTCCTCCTCCGTTTTTTGCGGCACGAGTTTGATTTCAGCCAGGTGGCGGGCGATTTTTCCAATGTTTCCCGCGCCCTGCACCAGGATCAGGTCATTGCCGGTCAGCACCGATGCCAGCATCTGCGCTGCCTGTGCCGGATCGGAAAGCAGAATCGGATCTACCTTGCCGCGACCGCGAATCGTACGGCACAGCGAACGGCTGTCGGCGCCAGGAATCGGCGCTTCACCGGCGGAATAAACGTCCAGCATCAGCAGCGCATCAACCTGCGTCAGCACGTTAGCGAAATCGTCATACAGATCGCGCGTACGGGTGAAGCGGTGTGGCTGGAATAACATCACCAGATTTTTATCCGGCCAGCCGGCGCGCGCCGCTTTGATCGTGGCATCCACTTCTGTCGGGTGATGACCATAGTCATCGATCAGCATCGCGCTGCCGCTTTTGCCATTAACCTCTGCCAGCGGATATTCACCGAGAAAATCAAAGCGACGGCCGGTTCCCTGGAAACTTTCCAGCGCCCGCAGGATCGCGCTGTCATCAATGCCCTCTTCCGTCGCGACCGCAACCGCCGCCGCCGCGTTCAGCGCGTTATGACGACCGGGCGCATTCAGGGTCACCTGCAGCACCTCTTTATCCTGACGAACCAGGCGGAAGTGGCCCTGGGCGCCAACCTGACGGTAATCCTCTACGCGCACGTCGGCATCTTCGCTAAAACCGTAGGTGGTTATCTGACGGCCAACGCGCGGCAGCAGTTCACGAATCACCGGATCATCGACGCACATCACCGCGCGGCCATAGAACGGCAGGTTGTGCAGAAAGTTAATAAAGGTCTGCTTCAGATTCTCAAAGTCGCCATGATAGGTATCCATGTGATCGGCTTCGATATTGGTCACAATGGCGACCATCGGCTGCAAATGCAGGAACGATGCATCGCTCTCATCCGCTTCCGCAATCAGATAGCGGCTATGCCCGAGGCGGGCGTGAACGCCTGCCGCTTTGACCAGTCCACCGTTGACGAAGGTGGGATCAAGACCTGCTTCCGCATAAATACTGGAGACCATCGCCGTGGTCGTGGTCTTGCCGTGGGTGCCGGCAATCGCGATGCCATGACGAAAACGCATCAGCTCCGCCAGCATTTCCGCGCGACGAATGACCGGAATACGCGCTTCATGCGCGGCAACAATCTCCGGGTTTTCCGCAGAGATTGCGCTGGAAACGACGACCACGCTCGCATCGCGAACGTTTTCCGGGCGATGATTGAAATAGATCGTGGCGCCAAGTTGCGACAGCTGCTGCGTTACCGGATTCGGCGCCAGGTCGGAACCGCTAATCTGGTAGCCTTCGTTAGCCAGAACTTCGGCAATACCGCCCATACCGGCACCACCGATGCCAACAAAGTGAATATGCCGGACGCGACGCATCTCGGGCACTATGGAACGCAGTTTCGCCAGATCTTGTGTATTCATTCTTTACGCCATCAACTTCTTTATACGGGCGGTGAGATTCACCGCGATTAGCGCGCCAGTGCTGCAGCGCTCACTTCTTCTGCTACCCGTTCGGTAGCATCCGGAATCGAGGCTCTACGCGCTCGTTCCGCCATATCCAGCAGCGTTTCCCGATCCCAGCCAGCCAGCGTCTGCACGACGGCATCGACGGTGAACTGAGGCTGTTCGAGAATTTTCGCTGCACCCGCTTTCTCCAGCGGCAGTGCATTCCAGTACTGCTGACGATCCTTGTGCTGAAACGGCACAAACAACGCCGGTAAACCTGCTGCGGCAATTTCACTTACCGTCAGGGCACCGGAACGACACACAACAACATCGGCCCAGGCATACGCCGCCGCCATGTCATCAATAAATTCAGTCACTTTATGCTGCGGCTGCCCGGCATCCGCATAGGCCTGCTGCACCGTCTGCTGGCCGCCTTTCCCGCTTTGATGCCAGATAGTGACCGCCGCGCCCAGTTTCCCCGCCACCTGCGGCATCGTCTGGTTCAGCACGCGAGCCCCCTGCGAGCCCCCCACCACCAGCACGCGAATCGCCCCCTGGCGCCCGACCAGACGCTGTTCCGGTAACGGCAGCGCAAGCACATCAGTACGCACCGGGTTGCCCACCACGTCAGCATGCGGAAACGCACCTGGGAACGCCTGCAGCACCTTCTTCGCGATCTTTGCCAGCCATTTGTTTGTCAGGCCCGCAATGCCATTCTGTTCATGCAGCACCACCGGGATACCCAGCGACCAGGCCGCCAGACCGCCAGGGCCGGAAACGTAACCACCCATCCCCAGCACAACATCCGGCTGGAAACGCTTCATGATCGCCCGCGCCTGACGCCAGGCGTTGAAGATCCGCACCGGTGCTAACAGCAGCGCTTTCAGCCCTTTACCGCGCAGGCCGGATATACGGATAAAATCAATTTCAATGCCGTGCTTCGGCACTAAATCCGCTTCCATACGATCGGCGGTACCGAGCCAGCGAACCTGCCAGCCCAGATCCATTAAATGGTGCGCGACCGCCAGCCCCGGGAACACATGTCCACCGGTACCGCCCGCCATCACCATTAGCCGCTTTTCCTGACCGCTCATCGAACACCCCGTGTAAACGCCTGGGCTTTTTCCAGACGCGTTTCATAATCAATTCGCAACAGCAACATGATGGCCGTCGACATAATCAGCAAACTGGAACCGCCGTAACTGATAAGCGGCAGCGTCAGGCCTTTCGTGGGCAGCATGCCCGCCGCCGCCCCGACGTTAACCAGCGCCTGGAAGCTAAACCAGATTCCAATGGCGCAGGCCAGGAAGCCGGAAAAGCGATGATCAATCTCCAGCGCCTTACGCCCAATCGACATGGCGCGAAAGGCGACGAAGAATACCATTAATAGGGCCAGTACCACACCGATATAACCGAGTTCTTCGCCGATAATGGCGAAGATGAAATCGGTATGCGCTTCCGGTAAATACTCCAGTTTCTGTACCGAGTTGCCTAAGCCCTGCCCCCACATTTCGCCGCGGCCGAAAGCCATCAGCGACTGAGTCAGCTGGTAACCGCTGCCAAACGGGTCGTCCCACGGGTTCCAGAAAGACGTTACGCGGCGAATACGGTACGGTTCGGCAAGTATCAGCAGCACCACCGCCGAGATCCCCATGCCGATAATGGCAATGAACTGCCACAGCTTGGCACCGCCGAGAAACAGCATCGCCAGGGTGGTGACGAACAACACCACTACCGTACCGAGGTCCGGCTGCGCCAGCAGCAGAATGGCCAGCACGAAAATCACGCCCATCGGCTTTAAGAAGCCGCGCAGGTTATTCCGGACCTCATCGCCTTTACGCACCAGGTAGTTGGCGATGTAGCAAAACAGCGACAGCTTGGTAAATTCCGCAGGCTGAATACGCAGCGGACCCAATGCAATCCAGCGCGATGCCCCGTTTACCGAGCTACCGACAACCAGGACGATCAGCAACATGACGATCGAGGCAATCAACATTGCCGTACTGTGCCGCTGCCAGAACTCCATCGGCAGACGCAGCGTCACGAGAGCCAGGCCCAGCGCCAGAAGAATGTATAACCCGTCGCGCTTGGCGAACAGAAAAGGATCGTTGGCCAACCGCTGCCCTACCGGCATGGAAGCCGAGGTCACCATAATGAAACCTACGGCGGCCAGGCCAAGCGTCAACCACAACAGCATCCGGTCATACATAACCAGGCTATCGTTATCTTTCTGCCGCGAGCCCATCACCCAGCCTTTCAACGCCGCAAACAGCCAGGCGAAGATAAACATCCCCGGCAGGCGCGGCAGTCTCCACTGAGGCATTTTCAGGCGCGGGAGGGATAAACGCATCAACCTAACTCCTTCGCCAGGCGGGCAAAGACATCGCCCCGTTGTTCGAAACTCTTAAACTGATCGAGGCTGGCACAGGCTGGCGATAACAGCACCATATCGCCCGACTTTAGCAGCGGGGCAATCTGGCGCATCGCCTCTTCCATCGTCCCGGTTTGCGTCGCCACTTCCGGGCGCAGTGCCGCCAGCTGCTCGCCATCGCGACCGAAGCAGTACAGGCAGATATTGTCGCCTGCCAGATAACGCTTCAGCGGCGTGAAATCAGCGGATTTCCCATCGCCACCCAGCAGCAGATACAGGGTACCGTCCAGATGCAGCCCGTTCAGCGCCGCTTCGGTACTGCCGACGTTGGTGGCTTTGGAATCGTTGATCCAACGCACGCCGTTATGATCCAGCACCAGCTGGAAACGATGCGCCAGACCGGTAAAGGTGGTCAGCGCCTTGAGACTGCTGGCCCGCGGCAGACCGGCAGCATCAGCCAGAGCCAATGCAGCCAGCGCGTTGCTGTAGTTGTGTTGCCCGGTGATGTGCATCTCTTTGACGTTCAGGATCTTCTCACCTTTCACTCGCAGCCAGGTTTCTCCCTGCTGGCGGTTAAGGTGATAGTCGCCGACATCAACGCCGAAGCTGATGCAGCGCTCATCGGCGCCGCGTACCGGCATCGTCAGCCCATCATCGGCATTCACAATGCAGGTTTTCGCATTTTCATACACCCGCAGTTTGGCCGCACGATACTGCTGCAGACCCAGCGGGTAACGGTCCATATGATCCTCGGTCACGTTGAGGATCGTTGCGGCCACCGCCCGCAGACTGGAGGTGGTTTCCAGCTGGAAGCTGGAGAGCTCCAGAACGTACAGTTCGCGGTCCGCATCGAGTAACATCAGCGCCGGCAGGCCGATATTGCCGCCAACGCCGACATTCATGCCGGCCGCTTTTGCCATCTCGCCTACCAGCGTCGTCACGGTGCTTTTCCCGTTCGAACCGGTAATAGCGATAATCGGTGCCTGCGCTTCGCGGCAGAACAGCTCAATGTCACCGACGATTTCCACGCCAGCATCCGCCGCTGCGCTCAGCGCAGGATGCGCCAGCGCGATACCAGGGCTTGCCACAATCAGATCCGCTGCCAGCAGCCAGTCTTCATTCAGGCCCCCCACGTAGCGTTCTACCTCTTCCGGTAGCTTCTCCAGCCCGGAAGGCGCGACGCGGGTATCCATCACGCGCGGCGTCACGCCGCGCGCTATGAAAAAGTCCACGCATGACAGCCCGGTCATTCCCAGGCCAATAATGACGACTTTTTTACCCTGATAATCTGCCATGATTAACGTACCTTCAGCGTCGCCAGGCCAATCAGCACCAGCATCAGCGAAATAATCCAGAAGCGCACGATAACGCGCGGCTCCGGCCAGCCCTTCAGTTCATAGTGGTGGTGAATCGGCGCCATACGGAAGATGCGCTGACCGCGCAGCTTGAAGGAACCGACCTGCAAAATAACCGACAGAGTCTCCACCACGAATACGCCACCCATAATCACCAGCAGGAACTCCTGACGCAGCAGCACGGCAATGATGCCCAGCGCGCCGCCGAGGGCCAGGGAACCGACATCGCCCATAAAGACCTGTGCCGGGTAGGTGTTGAACCACAGAAAACCGAGACCCGCGCCCACGATCGCCGTACAGACGATGACCAGTTCCCCGGCGTGGCGCAGATAAGGGATATGCAGATAGTTGGCAAAGTTCATGTTGCCCGTTGCCCACGCCACCAGCGCGAAGCCCGCCGCCACAAATACGGTCGGCATAATCGCCAGGCCATCAAGACCATCGGTCAGGTTGACCGCATTGCCGGTACCGACAATCACGAAGTAGGCCAGCAGAATGTACAACAGCCCCAGCTGAGGCATGATGTCTTTAAAGAACGGTACAACCAGCTGGGTCGCTGGCGTATCTTTACCGGCCATATACAGCGCAAACGCAACGCCCAGCGCAATCACCGACATCCAGAAGTACTTCCAGCGGGCGATCAACCCTTTGGTGTCTTTACGCACGACCTTACGGTAGTCATCGACGAAACCGATAATGCCGTAGCCTATCAGCACGGTCAGAACACACCATACGTAGGGGTTGGACGGATAGGCCCACAGCAGGACAGAGACCACAATGGCGGTCAGGATCATGATCCCGCCCATGGTTGGGGTGCCTTTCTTGCTGAAGTGCGATTCCGGGCCGTCGCTACGAACGACCTGACCGAAGGAGAGTTTTTGCAGACGGGCGATCATGCGCGGGCCCATCCACAAAGAGATGAACAGCGCGGTCAGCAGGCTGACGATGGCGCGAAACGTCAGATAGGAAAAGACGTTAAAGCCGGAATAATATTTGACCAGATGTTCGGCCAGCCATACTAACATGTTCCATTCTCCTGTAATGCGCGTACTACCTCTTCCATGGCGGCACTACGTGAACCCTTCACTAAAATGGTGATGATCTTGTGTTCCGCCGTCAGCTCACGGAGCCGAGCCACCAGCGATGCTTTATCGCTGAGATGCTCGCCCACGCCGCTGGCGCGGCTAATCTCTGCACTCAGCACGCCGGTGCTGAGTACGCGGTCAAGCCCTGCCGCTTTTGCCGCTTCGCCAACCTGACGATGGCACGCTGCGCTTTCCGTACCCAGCTCGGCCATATCGCCGACGACCAGCACCCGGTAGCCCGGCATCTCGGACAACACCTGCACCGCGGCGGTCATTGAACCGACGTTGGCATTGTAGGAATCATCAAGCAGCAGCTGATTTTCGGCGAGCGTAATGGGGAACAGCCGTCCCGGCACCGCTTTCAGCTGCGCCAGACCGGCTTTCACCGCATTTAAGTCGGCGCCCACCGCCATAGCCAACGAGGCAGCCGCCAGCGCGTTAGCGATATTGTGGCGACCCGGCAGCGGCAGCAGAACATCCACGTTCCCCATCGGGGTTTGCAGCGTAAATTCTGTCCCGTGGCTGGTAACATGAATCTGGGTAGCCGCAAAATCGCTGTTGGCCGCATTCGGCGAGAAACGCCATACCTTGCGTGCGCCAATCACGCTTTGCCAGTTCAGCCAGTCGTTATTGTCCGCATTCAGGATGGCAATGCCGTTTTCCGGCAGGCCGGTAAAGATTTCGCCCTTCGCTTTCGCGACGCCCGCGAGGGAACCGAAGCCTTCAAGGTGAGCGGCAGCCAGATTGTTGACCAGGGCGGCTTCCGGGCGCG
Source organism: Klebsiella planticola ATCC 33531 (assembly GCF_000735435.1). Classification (GTDB taxonomy): domain Bacteria; phylum Pseudomonadota; class Gammaproteobacteria; order Enterobacterales; family Enterobacteriaceae; genus Klebsiella; species Klebsiella planticola. The sequence continues at coordinate 34,006 of NZ_JMPP01000003.1, forward strand.
TCAGGCTGACGGTCCAGGCAATTTCGCCCTGGTGGTTCGCCCCAAGCTCGATAACCGCATACTGGTGCTCTTTGGTCAGACGCAGCAGCGTCATCGGCACGCCGATATCGTTATTCAGGTTGCCGGCGGTATAGAGCGTATTGCCGCACTGGCCGAGAATCGCTGCGGTCATCTCTTTGACCGAGGTTTTCCCGGAAGAACCGGTCAGCGCCACAACGCGGGTCGGCACCTGTTGGCGAACCCACGCCGCCAGCTCGCCAAAGGCCAGGCGGGTATCTTTCACCACTACCTGAGGTAAATCACACTCCAGCTGACGGCTGACCAGCAGCGCGCCGGCGCCGGCTTGTTTCGCCTGCTCCGCGAAATCGTGAGCATCAAAACGCTCGCCCTTTAAGGCAACGAACAGGCAGCCTGCCGTGATCTTACGGGTATCCGACGTGACCTCATCGATGGCCAGATCGCGACCCTGCAGTTCGCCACGCGTCACGTCGGCGAGCTGGCTTAACATCAAGCGAATCATGCTACCGCTCCCAGCAGACGGGCGACGGTGACGCGATCGGAGTAGTCAAGACGGCGATTGCCAACAATCTGGTAATCCTCATGACCTTTGCCCGCGACCAGTACGACATCCCCCTCGGCAGCCTGCATCACGGCGTTCGTCACCGCTTCAGCCCGGCCTTCTTTGACCTTCGCATGTCCGGCATCAACCATACCAGCGAGGATATCGTTGATGATGGCGCGCGGTTCTTCGGTACGCGGGTTGTCATCGGTCACGACAACAATATCGGCAAATTCTTCGGCGATGGCGCCCATCAGCGGGCGTTTGCCCTTATCGCGGTCACCGCCGCAGCCGAAGACGCACCACAGCTTGCCGTTACAATGCAGACGTGCCGCCTGTAACGCTTTTTCCAGCGCATCCGGAGTATGGGCATAATCCACCACCACGGTCGGTTTGCCCGGCGCGCTGAACACTTCCATACGGCCGCAGACCGGCTGCAGTCGAGCCGCGGTTTTCAGCAGCTCAGCCAGCGGATAGCCCAGCGCCAGCAGTGTGGCTAGCGCCAGCAGCAGGTTGCTAACGTTAAAGGCGCCCATCAGACGGCTTTCAACTTCGCCCTTGCCCCAGCTGGAATCAAACTGAATGGTTGCCCCGCTATCGTGGTAGTTCACCGCCGTAGTCTTCAGCCAGCGGCCGTGACAGTTCGGGTTAATGTGATCTTCCATCGAGACGGCAACCGCGTCCGGCAGCTTCGCCAGCCAGCGGCGGCCCACTTCATCATCGGCGTTGACGATAGCCTGTCCGCAATGATGGGTGGAATAAAGCAGCCATTTTGCCGCTTCGTAATGTTCCATATCACCGTGATAATCCAGGTGATCGCGGCTCAGGTTAGTAAAGACCGAGGCGGCAAATTGCAGCGCCGCTACGCGGTGCTGAACCAGACCGTGGGAAGAGACTTCCATGGCCGCGAAGGTAGCGCCCTGCCCTGCCAGGCCAGAAAGCACGTGCTGGACATCGACTGCAGAACCGGTGGTATTTTCCGTCGGAATAACCTTGTCCAGCAGACCGTTGCCGACCGTTCCCATCACCGCACTGGTTTCACCAAGCAAGTTGGCCCACTGCGCCAGCAGTTGCGTGGTCGTGGTTTTACCGTTGGTACCGGTGACGCCAATCAGGCGCATTTGCCCGGAAGGCTGATGGTAAAAACGCCCGGCCAGCGCGGATAAGCGCTCGTTGAGCTGGCTGAGATAAATGACCGGCACGCCGTGCATTTCACGGATTTCGCCGTCAGCAGCCTCATCTTTGGCCTCTGCAATAATGGCAGCAACACCTTGCGCTATCGCCTGCGGGATATAACGACGCCCGTCCGCCTGATGACCTAATACCGCGACAAAGAGATCGCCGGAAGCAGCCACCCGGCTGTCCAGCGTCATCTCTCGCAGAATTCGCTCCGGCGCATTTGGCACCCACGGAGCGAGAAGGTCGCGCAAATTACGATCTGCCACCTGTTCCCTCGCCTTGATTAATCACAAATTCACTTTTTTCGCCCGTTGCCAACGCATCCGGCTCGATGTTCATGGTGCGCAGTACGCCGCCCATGATGGCACCGAAGACCGGAGCGGAAACGGCGCCGCCGTAGTATTTACCCGCCTGCGGGTCGTTGATCACCACCACCAGCGCAAAACGCGGGTGGCTGGCGGGCGCAACGCCTGCGGTGTAAGCAATATATTTGTTGATGTAGCGGCCATCTGGCCCCACTTTCTTCGCCGTACCGGTTTTGATCGCAATGCGGTAGCCTTTAATGGCCGCCTTCACGCCGCCACCGCCGGGCAGCGCCACGCTTTCCATCATATGCACGACGGTACGAACGAGAGGTTCCGGGAACACGCGCTCACCGGGAACCGGTGGATCAACTTTGGTAATCGACAGCGGGCGATAGATGCCATAGCTGCCGATCGTGGCATAGACTCGCGCTAACTGTAACGGCGTTACCATTAGCCCGTAGCCGAAAGAAAAGGTGGCCCTCTCTATGTCAGACCACCGTTGTTTTTGAGGATATAAGCCACTGCGTTCTCCGACCAACCCCAAATTGGTCGCTTTTCCCAGCCCAAAACGTGAGTAAGTATCTACTAACGCTGAGGACGGCATCGCTAACGCCAGTTTGGAGACACCGACGTTACTCGACTTCTGTAATACCCCGGTCAGGGTCAATTCGCTATAGCGCGCCACGTCTTTGATCTCGTGGCCGTTAATACGGTAAGGAATGGTATTCAGCACGGTATTTTCGTTCACAATGCCGCGCTGCAGCGCCGTCATCACCACCATTGGTTTGACCGTCGAACCCGGTTCAAACACGTCGGTGATTGCGCGGTTACGCATGATGTCTTTCGCCGTACCGGAGAAATTATTCGGGTTATAGGAGGGGCTGTTCGCCATCGCCAGCACTTCGCCAGTGCTGACATCGACCAGGACCGCACTCCCCGATTCCGCTTTGTTAAACGCCACGGCATTATTCAGTTCGCGGTAAACCAACGCCTGCAGGCGTTCATCGATACTCAACGCCAGATTGTGCGCGGCCTGGCTGTCGGTAGAGGAGATATCTTCAATAACGCGGCCATAGCGGTCTTTACGCACGATACGTTCGCCGGGTTGGCCGGTCAGCCATTTATCAAAGCTCTTCTCGACCCCTTCAATCCCCTGGCTATCCACGTTCGTGAAGCCAATGAGGTGAGCGGTAACTTCACCTGACGGGTAGTAACGGCGCGACTCTTCGCGCATGTGTATCCCTGGCAGCTTCAGCTTCTTGATGTAATCCGCCATATCAGGGTTGACCTGACGAGCCAGATAGATAAAACGCATTCTCGGGTTGGTGTTGATGCGCGATGCCAGCTGATCCAGCGGCATGTTTAACGCATCGGCCAATGCCTTCCAGCGGTTATCGAGGGTCACACCGCCGGCATCATGCAGCTCTTTCGGATCCGCCCAGATAGCCTTCACCGGCACACTCACCGCCAGCGGGCGGCCGGAGCGGTCAGTAATCATTCCGCGGGCGGTGGAGACTTCCTGCACGCGTAAAGAACGCATATCACCCTGACGAACCAGCATGTCCGGGCTGATCACCTGTAGCCAGGCCACGCGGCCCAGCAGGAAACACAGCGCGATTAAAATACACCCGCACAGCAACGCAAAACGCCAGCTAATAAAGCTGGCCTGTTCTTCCTGACGTTTTGGTTTTAGCGTTTTCGGCGCTGCTTTCATGCGTCGCAATAATCCTTATTTTTGTACAACGATATTTTCTTGTGATGGATCGACGTGTTGCATCTGCAACTTCTCGGTCGCGATCCGCTCAACCCGACTATGATCGCCGAGCGCGTTCTCTTCGAGGATCAGGTTTCGCCATTCAATATCCAGCGCGTCACGTTCCAGAACCAGTTGTTCACGCTGCGCGGTTAACAGACGGGTATGGTGAGCCGTCGTCACCACGGTAATCGCCGTAATGATGATGCAAATGAACAGGCAGAGTGGCAGCTTCCCAAACCGCAGAAGATCGTCCCCGATGACGCCAGGCAAGGCATGGCGCTCGTTGCTTCCTAACGATCCTTTAACTTTGCTTAAGGCTTCTGTCACTCTGCCGATCATGCGTTCGTCCTCTCTGCAATGCGCAGAACTGAACTACGGGCCCGTGGATTCTCTGCCACCTCTTCTTCGCCCGGCATCAACTTGCCTAGTGCTCGCAACTCACGGCCACCCAGTTTTTTGAGCTGCTCTTCGGTCATCGGTAACCCGGCCGGAACCTGCGGACCGCGGCTTTGCTCACGCATGAAGCGCTTCACAATACGGTCTTCCAGCGAGTGGAAACTGATGATCGAAAGCCGCCCGCCCGGGGCCAGCACGCTGAGCGAGCTTTTTAGCGCCTGCTCTATCTCCTCCAGTTCACTGTTCACCCAGATGCGCACCGCCTGGAAGGTACGGGTCGCGGGATGTTTGAATTTGTCCTTCACCGGCGTCGCCGCCGTCACCACTTCCGCCAGCTCTTTCGTGCGGGTCATGGGCTCGATACGGTTACGCTCGACGATGGCGCGCGCAATACGCTTACCGAAGCGCTCTTCGCCGAAGGTTTTAATCACCCAGGCGATATCCGCTTCGTCCGCCGTCTGAAGCCACTCGGCGGCAGACTGGCCGCGTGTGGGGTCCATACGCATATCCAGCGGACCATCGCGCATAAACGAGAAGCCACGCTCTGCGTCATCAAGCTGAGGTGAAGAGACACCAAGATCGAGAAGAATACCGTCGATCTTGCCAGTTAGTCCGCGCTCACTAACATAATCAGCCAGCGCAGAGAAAGGTCCATGTACGATGGAAAAGCGAGGGTCATCGATGGTCTTCGCCACGGCGATAGCCTGCGGATCGCGATCGATAGCCAGCAAGCGTCCTTCCGCTCCCAGTTGGGAAAGGATCAGGCGCGAGTGTCCACCGCGACCAAAGGTCCCATCAATGTAGATACCATCCGGACGAATATTCAGGCCGTTAACCGCTTCATCCAGAAGTACCGTAGTGTGTTTAAAATTTTCCATCATGTTATAGAGACAAATCCTGCAGACGCTCCGACAACGCGTCGGTAGACGACTGCTCAGCGTCGATATCTTCCTTGACCCGTTGATACCAGGTCGTTTCATCCCACAGTTCAAACTTATTGAACTGTCCGACCAGCATCACTTCTTTTGTCAGCCCGGCATGCTGCCGTAACACCGGCGCAATCAGGAGACGCCCGGCATTATCCATCTGACATTCGCTGGCATGACCCAAAAGCAGACGCTGGACGCGCCGCTCAACGGGATTCATGCTCGATAAACGCGACAATTTTTGCTCGATGATTTCCCATTCAGGCAAGGGGTAAAGCAGCAGGCACGGGTGATGAATGTCAATGGTACAAACCAGTTGACCGGAAGCGTCTTCGATCAGCCCGTCGCGGTAACGCGTCGGTACGGCCAGACGGCCTTTGCTGTCGAGATTGACTAACGTTGCCCCACGGAACATGCCAGCCTCACCCCTTTTCGCCACTTTAACCCACAAATTCCCACCAGAAGGAGTTTACGGAGCGGAGGAAAAGCTTGTCAAGCCAGCACGAATACCAACGAAGCTCAAAAACCCATTATTTGCAGCCGATATTAGGCCTGATGAAATAATCATCAACAAACGAGGCAAATTAACGCTATGAATACGTGTAAGAAAACAACCAACAAATTCGTAACAGTTAAAAGCAACAAAATATCTTCGGTGGGAAAATATAAAGTGTCAGTTTGCGACGCGAGCGGCATTTTAGGCGATTATGATGTCCGTTAACAGTGCCTGTTATCGTCAGAGAAGCACTCTTGTCGCGGGGTGCAGGGAGATGGCCGGGTGATGAGCCGTAAAATGAGTGTTAATTCAGCGATTAACTTAATGAATGTAACAAAATAATACAAATAAAGACTGATTTAACTTTTTTTATAGCTAACGGGCGCCGGAAAGCGGCGACTCCAGAATAAAACAAAATAATGCGTAAAGAAGTTTAGGGATTTGTCTGAAAGCGATTCAAATTTACTTTTTTATGGTAATTTGTACGGATTATCGCCAGACGACTTTCGTCTGGCGAGTCGTGCCACTCTTTTCCGGCTTTTTAACACACGCCGATGCGGCGATCGAAAGCCTGGCGCATCAGCGACGGTTCAAACTTCCCCGGCGATACAAATTACGACGGATACGGCTTAACCCCGGTTTTGGCTTACGCGGCTCATCAAGGCTGGCGAGGACAATTTCCAGCACGCGTTCCGCCACATCGCGGTGGCGCTGGGCCACGGCCAGTACCGGACACTGCAGGAAATCGAGCAGCTCATTGTCGCCGAAGGTCGCAATAGCCAGTTCGGACGGCAGCTTCCCTTCCCGACGCAGCGTCACATCCATCACCCCCTGCAACAGCGGAAATGAGGTTGTGAACAGCGCCTGCGGCATTGGATGCGTTTCCAGCCATTTCTCAAACAGCTGCCCTGCCGCTTCGCGTTCAAAGCTGTTGGCGTACAGATACTGCACTTCACGCGGATCATCATGCCACGCGGTACGGAAGCCCTGTTCACGCAGGAAACTGACCGACAGCTCCGGTAGCGCGCCAAGATACAGGACGTTTTCCCCCGGGAATTTGCGCAGTTCGGCGGCCAGCATTTCGGCATCATCCTGATCGGCGCCAACAACGCTGGTGAAGTGCTCGCGATCGAGCGCGCGATCCAGGGCGACAATCGGGAAAGGATCGTTGGCCCAGCGCTGATAGAACGGGTGCTCAGGAGGTAATGACGTCGAGACGATAATGGCATCCACCTGGCGCTGTAGCAGATGCTCAATGCAGCGCATCTCGTTGTCAGGCTGATCTTCCGAACAGGCGATCAGCAGCTGATAGCCGCGCTGGCGCGCCTGACGCTCAAGATAGTTAGCAATACGGGTATAGCTGGTATTTTCCAGATCGGGAATCACCAGACCAATAGAACGCGTGCGTCCTGCACGCAAGCCAGCAGCGACCGCATTCGGATGGTAGTTGTGCTCACGAACGACGGCCATCACCTTTTCGACCGTTTTGTCGCTGACGCGGTACTGTTTCGCTTTACCGTTAATCACATAGCTAGCGGTGGTACGCGAGACACCGGCCAGCCGGGCGATTTCATCCAGTTTCACAATTGCCCCTTGGGTAATGAGTACAGAACATAACCTTTCTTCAGCTATGGATTCATTTTCATAACATCTAAACGCAGAATAGTTAGCGCAGCAACCGGTTTTGTCTACAGTTCCCACCGATTTCGCAAAAAAATAACCCGACAGATTGTGTCGGGCTATTTTTACGTCAGTTTCAGGGACTCAGCGCATGATTTTATCGCCGCGCGAGAGTCCTACCACACCGGAGCGTGCCACTTCGACAATCCGCGCAACGTCGCGTAACGAAGCAATAAAGGCGTCCAGTTTATCGCTGGTCCCGACCAGCTGGACGGTATACAGTGACGGCGTGACATCGATGATTTGCCCGCGGAAAATCTCCGTATTGCGCTTCACCTCTTCACGGCCAAAACCGCTCGCCTGGACTTTCACCAGCATGATTTCACGCTCAACGTGCGAATTCTGCCCCAGCTCGCTGACACGCAGGACATCCACCAGCTTGTGCAGCTGTTTTTCAATTTGCTCGATCGCTTTCTCATCGCCAACGGTCTGGATAGTCATTCTCGAAAGCGTCGGATCGTCGGTGGGGGCCACCGTCAGGCTTTCAATGTTATACCCGCGCTGGGCGAAAAGGCCGATGACGCGTGATAAGGCGCCTGATTCGTTTTCCAGTAATACAGATAATATCCGGCGCATAATCAGGTTCTCTCCGTTTTGCTCAACCACATCTCATCCATGCCGCCGCCGCGGATCTGCATGGGATACACATGCTCGCTGCCGTCCACCGTCACATCAACGAACACCAGACGATGATTACGCACCTGTTCCAGCGCTTCGGCCAGCTTAGACTCCAGCTCCTGCGGTTCGCTGATGCGAATCCCTACGTGCCCATAGGCTTCCGCAAGCCGGACGAAATCTGGTAGCGACTCCATATAAGATTGTGAATGGCGACCGGAATAGATCATATCCTGCCACTGCTTCACCATCCCGAGGTAGCGGTTGTTCAGATTCAACACCAGCACCGGCAGCTCATACTGCAGCGCAGTGGAAAGCTCCTGAATATTCATCTGGATACTGCCATCGCCGGTCACGCAAACGACCGTTTCTTCCGGCAAGGCCATCTTCACGCCGAGAGCAGCAGGCAAACCGAAGCCCATCGTGCCGAGACCACCTGAGTTAATCCAACGTCTTGGCTTGTCGAAAGGATAGTAAAGGGCGGCAAACATCTGGTGCTGACCCACATCGGAGGTGACGTAGGCATCGCCGTTGGTCAGGCGCCAGATAGTCTCGATGACGGCCTGCGGTTTGATCTTGCCGCTTTGCGTATCGTATTGCAGGCAGTGGCGCGCGCGCCACTGCTCGATCTGTTGCCACCAGTCGCGGATCTCATCCAGCGGCTGCTGCGCTTCTTCCTGCTCCAGCAGTTCAAGCATTTGATCCAGTACCTGACGCGCATCGCCGACGATCGGCACATCCGCCGGCACCGTTTTCGAAATAGAGGTCGGATCGATATCGATATGCAGCACCGTCGCATTCGGGCAGTACTTCGCCAGATTGTTGGTTGTGCGATCGTCAAAACGCACGCCGACGGCAAAGATGACATCGGAGTGATGCATCGTCATGTTGGCTTCATACGTCCCATGCATCCCCAGCATACCTAACGCCTGGGAATGGGTGGCCGGAAACGCACCGAGCCCCATCAGCGATGACGCAACCGGCAGATTCAGTTTTTCTACCAGGGTGCGCAGCTGTTCTTCACATCCAGCGTTAATCGCCCCGCCGCCGACGTAGACCACCGGATGTTTTGCCGCTACCAGCGTCTGCAGAGCGCGTTTAATTTGCCCTTTATGACCACTGGTCGTCGGATTGTAAGAACGCATGCTGACGGTATCCGGCCACGCGTACGGCAACTTGTTCGCCGGATTAAGGATATCTTTTGGTAAATCAACAACCACCGGACCCGGACGCCCGCTGGCAGCCAGCCAGAACGCTTTTTTCAGCACGCCGGGAATATCTTCCGTCTGCTTGACCAGAAAACTGTGTTTCACCACCGGCCGGGAGATACCGACCATATCGCACTCCTGGAAGGCGTCATAACCAATCAGGGAAGTCGCGACCTGCCCGGAGAGAATCACCAGCGGAACAGAATCCATGTATGCCGTTGCAATACCGGTAATGGCATTGGTCGCGCCCGGACCCGAAGTCACCAGCACAACCCCTACTTCCCCGGTCGCTCGGGCAAGGCCGTCCGCCATATGCACCGCCGCCTGCTCGTGGCGCACCAGAATATGGTCGATACCCCCCAGGGTATGTAATGCATCATAGATATCGAGGACCGCGCCTCCGGGGTAACCGAATACTTGCTTGACGCCCTGATCGACAAGCGATTGGACGACCATCTCGGCTCCTGACAACATCTCCATGGTTTGCCTCCAGGCTTATTGTTTCTAACGACAGCAGAATTCAATTTCCGCGCGTTCGCACAATGCCAGGAATCGGCTCCTGGCCATTGAGGTGAATGGACTGCGTGCTCTTACCATAACTGCTCGCCAACGGGCAGGCAATTAGCGACCTCAGGCGTATGTGAGCCACCAAAAGAATAAAAGATAAGAATTTGATATGAAACGTGGTTGAAAGCTTCATAAATAAGATGCGAGCGCTGAAATTACTCGGACAAATTGTCTGATGACAGAAATTCATCCATTTTTCACTTGCTGCACGCGCAGGCGGAGAGCGGCAAACAGGATAAAATTCTATATTTTGTGGTTTTGATCACATAAAGCGAGAGCGACCGCTCCCGCTCAGGCACAGCTATATTTAGCGCTGGCAAATTCGCACCAGCAGATCTTGCATCCACTGATGACCTTTATCTCTTCCGGCAGCCTCATGCCAGGAAAGAAAACAGGTACGGTTATTCACTTTTAGCGATAGTGGCAATAATTGCAGGTTCAGCTTTTCTGCATACTCACTCGCCAGCCAGCGCGGGGCAATGGCCACCATATGGGTTTGTGATACCACATTAAGTACGCTGACCATCGCATTCCCTTGATACGCAATTTGCGTCTGCTTATTGACAGAGCTGTACCAGGGCAGGCTAAACGAAGCATAGCGATCCAAAGCCACAACCGCATGTTCTTCGCGATAAATATCTGCTTCCGTTACCGGTCCGGAAATACGCGGGTGTTTACAGCTGGCGACTAATATCATTTCATCTTTAAACAACGGCACACAGGCAAACTCGGGGCGGCGAAACTCCTCATAGCCAACCACAAACTCTATTTCCTGATAACGTAATTGATGTTCGGTGTTTTGATTAAGTGATGCTTTAAAAATTAAATGAATATTCGGTGCAACTTCGTTAACTTTGTTAAATATAACCGAAGTAAGATAGTTATCTAACGGGCTACAAATGCATAGATTAAAAATGCGCTCGCTGCTTATCGGTTCAAAATCGGACCCCGGTAACTCATTTTGCACCAGCTGCAGCGCCTGGCGTATTGAGCCAAATAGCTGAAATGCACGCGCCGTCGGCTGGATCCCCCGCCCATAACGCACGAACAGCTCATCGTTAAACATCACTTTCAATCGTGCTACGGCATTGCTCACCGCGGGCTGAGACATCCCCAGCGAATGCGCCGCCCGCGTAATATTTTGTTCCTGCATTACCGCATCAAAAACGGTAAGCAGATTAAGATCGACCGTTCTAAGCTGAGGTTTGGTGACCTCCTCACCGGAGGGGAGTGTCCTCTCAGAGTTTTCAATTATCATATCCAGCTCCACCATCACGTTTAATTCCCTTTTAAAAATGCGGCAATCAATAGAGGAAATATCATTTACCATACATATGTCATTTACAAAAGAGCAGGCGCGCATTTTAGGAATTTATCAAAATTATAAGTGAAGCCAGATCCGCTAAATTATCGGGAAAATTCCTAACTCACTTAAACCCTATCCGTTACTTGATAATGTAAAGTGTACTCATAATTAGAAAAAACAAACAACACCCACCGCAATTAACTTTAATTTAAGTATGATTAACACATTATTTCGCCGTCTGTTTTAAATGAATACTCTGTTATCATTGATGATTCACATGCTCTCAAGACAAAATGTTCATAAAATCAATAAATCTGGCGACTTCATTTCGATATACACTCCCACTTATTCACGTTTTTCCCCTCCCGGATGAAACAGAATAGCGGTGGCCCGTTTACTTTCATTCCTGACAACTTCACCTCCTGATACTATCGTCGGCAAAAATGCGCGATCGCCAGCACAATTAGCTAATACCTCCCGACAGCAAACAGATGTTTTTCTTTATCAGGGGTTGACATCAAAACGCGTATCCAGTAACTCTAAAAGCATATCGATTTCATCTGGAGCATGACGCAATGATTCGCACCACTCGTTTCACCGGCCTACTACTACTAAACGCATCCACTATGCGCGGTAGGCTGTTGGGCGACGTTCAGCGTTAAGTCATCTTCCAGCAAGACTATAAAACCCGCGCCATTGCGCGGGTTTTTTTATGCTCGTCAGCAAGGCGCCCAGGACACCGATTAAGGATCTAAACCATGAGCCAGCAAGTCATTATTTTCGATACGACCTTACGTGACGGGGAGCAAGCGTTACAGGCCAGCCTGAGCGTGAAAGAGAAGCTGCAGATTGCGATGGCCCTGGAGCGGATGGGCGTTGATGTGATGGAAGTCGGCTTCCCGGTCTCATCTCCTGGCGACTTCGAGTCCGTACAAACCATCGCGCGTACCATCAAAAACAGCCGCGTCTGCGCCCTGGCCCGCTGCGTCGAGAAAGACATTGATGTGGCGGCAGAATCCTTAAAAGTCGCTGAAGCGTTCCGCATTCACACTTTTATCGCCACCTCGCCGATGCACATCGCCACCAAGCTGCGTAGCACCCTGGATGAGGTCATCGAGCGCGCAATCTATATGATTAAACGCGCACGAAATTATACCGACGACGTCGAATTCTCCTGTGAAGATGCGGGCCGTACGCCGATCGCCGATCTGGCGCGCGTGGTAGAAGCCGCCATCAACGCCGGCGCCACGACGATTAATATCCCGGACACCGTCGGCTACACCATGCCGTTCGAGTTCTCTAACATCATTACCGGCCTGTACGATCGCGTCCCTAATATCGACAAAGCCATCATCTCCGTGCACACCCATGACGACTTAGGTCTGGCCGTCGGCAACGCCATCGCTGCGGTCCACGCCGGCGCGCGTCAGGTCGAAGGCGCCATGAACGGCATCGGTGAGCGCGCGGGCAACTGTTCGCTGGAAGAAGTGATTATGGCCATCAAGGTGCGCAAAGACATTATGAATGTCCGCACCGGCATTAATCACAATGAAATCTGGCGTACCAGCCAGACGGTCAGCCAGATTTGCAACATGCCGATCCCGGCGAACAAAGCCATCGTCGGCACCGGCGCCTTCGCCCACTCCTCCGGTATCCACCAGGACGGCGTGCTGAAGAACCGCGAAAACTACGAAATCATGACCCCGGAATCCATCGGTCTGAATCAGGTGCAGCTGAACCTGACTTCCCGCTCCGGCCGTGCGGCAGTGAAACACCGTATGGAAGAGATGGGCTACAAAGATACCGACTACAATATGGATCACCTCTACGACGCATTCCTGAAGCTGGCAGACAAAAAAGGCCAGGTCTTTGATTACGATCTGGAAGCGCTGGCGTTCATCAACAAACAGCAGGAAGAGCCGGAGCATTTCCGCCTGGATTACTTCAGCGTGCAGTCAGGCTCCAGCGATATCGCCACGGCCTCGGTAAAACTGGTCTGCGGTGAAGAGACCAAAGCGGAAGCCGCTAACGGCAACGGCCCGGTCGACGCTATTTATCAGGCAATCAACCGTATCACCGGCTATGACGTTGAGCTGGTCAAATATGACCTGAACGCCAAAGGTCAGGGCAAAGACGCGCTGGGTCAGGTAGATATCGTCGTGACCTACAACGGTCGTCGCTTCCACGGCGTTGGTCTGGCGACGGATATCGTTGAATCCTCCGCGAAAGCCATGGTTCACGTGCTGAACAATATCTGGCGCGCAGCAGAAGTCGAAAAAGAATTGCAACGCAAAGCTCAAAATAACGAGAACAAGAAGGAAACCGTGTAATGTCGAAGAATTACCATATTGCTGTTTTGCCAGGTGATGGCATTGGCCCGGAAGTCATGAACCAGGCGATGAAAGTACTGGAAGCCGTTCGTCACCGTTTTGATATGCGCATTACCACCAGTCAGTATGACGTCGGCGGCATCGCTATCGACCGTCAGGGCACCCCGCTGCCGCAGGCAACCGTAGAAGGCTGTGAGCAGGCCGATGCGATTCTGTTCGGCTCCGTAGGCGGCCCGAAATGGGAACATCTGCCGCCGGCCGGTCAGCCGGAGCGCGGCGCGCTGCTGCCGTTGCGTAAACATTTCAAACTGTTCAGCAACCTGCGTCCGGCGAAGCTGTACCAGGGGCTGGAAGAGTTTTGCCCGCTGCGCGCGGATATCGCGGCAAACGGCTTCGACATTCTGTGCGTCCGCGAATTAACCGGCGGCATCTACTTCGGCCAGCCGAAAGGCCGCGAAGGCAGCGGTCAACACGAAAAAGCGTTTGATACCGAGGTCTATCATCGCTTTGAAATCGAGCGCATCGCGCATATCGCGTTTCAGTCCGCGCGCAAACGTCGTAATAAAGTGACTTCTATCGATAAAGCGAACGTTCTGCAGTCATCCATTCTGTGGCGCGAAGTAGTCAGCGAAGTCGCCAAAGAATACCCGGACGTTGAGCTGGCGCATATGTACATCGACAACGCCACCATGCAGCTGATTAAAGACCCGTCCCAGTTCGACGTTCTGCTGTGCTCCAACCTGTTCGGCGACATCCTGTCTGACGAATGCGCCATGATCACGGGTTCAATGGGCATGCTGCCGTCGGCCAGCCTCAATGAACAAGGTTTTGGTCTGTATGAACCGGCAGGTGGCTCAGCCCCGGATATCGCTGGTAAAAATATCGCTAACCCTATCGCGCAGATCCTCTCTCTGGCGCTGCTGCTGCGCTACAGCCTGGATGCCGATAACGCGGCAACCGCGATTGAAAATGCGATCAACCGTGCATTAGAAGAAGGCGTGCGTACCGGCGATTTAGCGCGGGGAACGGCAGCGGTCAGTACCGATGAAATGGGCGATATCATTGCCCGCTATGTCGCTGAAGGGGTGTAATCATGGCGAAGACCTTATACGAAAAGTTGTTTGATGCGCATGTCGTTTATGAGGCGCAAAACGAAACCCCGCTGCTGTATATCGATCGTCATCTGGTGCATGAAGTGACCTCACCACAGGCCTTTGACGGCCTGCGCGCGCACAACCGTCAGGTTCGTCAGCCGGGGAAAACCTTCGCTACCATGGACCATAACGTTTCCACTCAGACGAAAGATATCAACGCGTCCGGTGAAATGGCGCGCATTCAGATGCAGGAGCTGATCAAAAACTGCAAAGAGTTCGGCGTTGAGCTGTACGATCTGAACCACCCGTATCAGGGTATCGTCCACGTGATGGGGCCGGAACAGGGCGTCACCCTGCCGGGGATGACCATCGTCTGCGGCGATTCCCACACCGCCACTCACGGCGCGTTTGGCGCGCTGGCTTTCGGTATCGGCACCTCTGAAGTTGAGCACGTCCTGGCGACTCAGACCCTGAAGCAGGGCCGTGCCAAAACCATGAAGATTGAAGTTAATGGCAAAGCGGCGCCGGGCATCACCGCCAAAGATATCGTGCTGGCCATCATTGGCAAAACCGGTAGCGCCGGCGGCACCGGCCACGTGGTGGAGTTCTGCGGTGAAGCCATTCGCGATCTGAGCATGGAAGGTCGTATGACGCTGTGCAATATGGCCATCGAAATGGGTGCGAAAGCCGGTCTGGTCGCGCCGGATGAAACCACGTTTAACTATGTGAAGGGTCGTTTGCATGCGCCAAAAGGCCAGGACTTCGACGCTGCCGTTGAATACTGGAAAACCCTGAAAACCGACGCTGACGCCACCTTTGATACCGTCGTGACCCTGCAGGCTGAAGAGATTGCCCCGCAGGTTACCTGGGGCACCAACCCCGGCCAGGTCATCTCCGTCACCGAGATGATTCCCGACCCGGCCTCTTTTGCCGATCCGGTCGAGCGGGCGAGCGCGGAAAAAGCGCTGGCCTATATGGGCCTGAAGCCGGGTATCCCGTTAACCGACGTAGCGATCGATAAAGTGTTCATCGGCTCCTGTACCAACTCGCGTATTGAAGATTTGCGTGCCGCGGCCGAAGTCGCTAAAGGCCGTAAGGTCGCGCCGGGCGTACAGGCATTAGTGGTCCCGGGTTCTGGCCCGGTGAAAGCTCAGGCGGAAGCCGAAGGACTGGATAAGATCTTTATCGAAGCCGGTTTTGAATGGCGCCTGCCGGGCTGCTCCATGTGCCTGGCCATGAACAACGATCGCCTGAATCCCGGCGAGCGCTGCGCATCAACCAGCAACCGTAACTTTGAAGGCCGTCAGGGCCGCGGCGGACGTACCCACTTAGTCAGCCCGGCTATGGCCGCAGCGGCAGCCGTGACCGGCCATTTCGCCGATATCCGCGACATCAAATAAGGAGACCATCATGGCAGAGAAATTTACCCAACATACGGGCCTGGTGGTTCCGCTGGATGCCGCAAACGTCGATACCGATGCGATCATTCCTAAGCAGTTCCTGCAGAAAGTGACGCGCACCGGTTTTGGCGCGCATCTGTTCAACGACTGGCGTTTTCTTGACGATCGGGGACAACAGCCCAACCCGGAATTCGTCCTGAACTTCCCGGAGTATAAAGGCGCATCGATCCTGCTGGCGCGGGAAAACTTCGGCTGCGGCTCCTCCCGTGAGCATGCGCCGTGGGCATTAACCGATTACGGTTTTAAAGTGGTTATCGCCCCCAGCTTCGCCGATATCTTTTACGGTAACAGCTTTAACAACCAGCTGCTGCCGGTGACGCTGAGCGATGAACAGGTCGACGAGATGTTCAAGCTGGTCCAGGCGAACCCCGGTATGACGTTCGAAGTGGATCTGGAATCCGAATTGGTGAAAGCGGGTGACAAAACCTACAGCTTTAAAATTGATGCCTTCCGCCGCCACTGTATGCTCAACGGACTTGATAGCATCGGCCTGACGCTGCAGCACGAAGAGGCGATTTCAGCCTACGAAAACAAACTGCCGGCCTTTATGAACTAACCACGCCGTTGATACCCGAGCCCGGTCCTGTGACCGGGCATTTTTTTAGCTTTTTTCGCGCGGATGATGACCCGAAATACGCCCGCCCGGCCCTGACCGATGGACCCTCACATGACGACAGCTGTCACCATTAAAAATATCACCTTTCAGGAAGGCGCTACGTTAATCTGCGTGCCGCTCATCGGCCAGACGCTCGATGAGCTGAAAGCCCATGCCCTTACGCTGGCGGAGGCCGGGGCCGATCTTATCGAATGGCGCGTCGACCACTTTATCCGCGTCCATGACCAGCAGCAGGTCCTGCTGGCGCTGACGGAGATTCGCCGGCTGCTCACCGATATACCGCTGCTGTTCACGTTCCGTAGCCACAAAGAGGGGGGTGCAACGGAGCTCGGCGATGACGCGTACTTCGCCCTCAACCGCCTGGCCGTCGCCAGCGGGCTGGTGGACATCATTGATATTGAGCTCTTCAATGATGAAGCGCCGATCCGGGCGTTGATCGCCGAAGCTCATACTGCCGGGGTGAAAGTGATTATGAGCAATCATGATTTCCAAAAAACACCGCCGCAGGAAGAGATCATCGCCCGGCTACGCCGCATGCAGGAGCTGGGCGCCGATCTGCCGAAAATAGCGGTCATGCCTCAGTCGCCACAAGATGTGCTGACATTACTGTCCGCCACGCTGGTCATGAAAGAGCAGTACGCCACTCGCCCGTTAATCACGATGTCGATGGGCAAACTGGGCGGCGTCAGCCGGGTCACCGGGCGCCTGTTCGGCTCAGCGATGACGTTTGGCAGCGTGGGCCAGGCGTCGGCGCCCGGACAAATTGCCGTGCGTCAGCTGCGGGAAATGATGAATATTCTGTCCTGAAAGCACGCCGCATCACAGCAGTCTGCGGTGCGGCGTCTGGCTAAATATCTTTGACTTTGCTGGTCAAAAACAGCGTCAGCAGCGAGATGGCGGCAATGACCCAGTACACGCTGGCGTGGCCGTAGTTTTGCGACAACGCTCCCTGCAGCACGCCGGCGAGAATCACCCCGGTGGAAATACTGTTGGTAAACAGCGTCGTGGCCGCCCCGGCCCGCCCCGGCATCAGATCCTGGAACCACAGCATGCCAATCCCGGCGACAATACCGATAAAAATGGCGTTAAACAGCTGCAGCGCCAGCAGCGCGCTACGATCGTGAAACACGATCAGACCAAGATAAAACAGCACGCCGGCAGCCACCGCAGCGACCATCATTTTACGTTTACCCCAGCGCTTGACGTAATACCCCGCCAGGATCATCGCCGGGATCTCCAGCCCGGCCGCCGTCCCCATCAGGATCCCGGCCAGACTATCCGGCAAGCCAAGATCGCTACTGATCCACAGCGGCATATCGATGATATACATGGTGTTGCAGGTCCACATCAGCGTCGACGCGATAAACAGCATACGCACGTTTTTA
Source organism: Klebsiella planticola ATCC 33531 (assembly GCF_000735435.1). Taxonomy (GTDB): domain Bacteria; phylum Pseudomonadota; class Gammaproteobacteria; order Enterobacterales; family Enterobacteriaceae; genus Klebsiella; species Klebsiella planticola. The sequence goes on from NZ_JMPP01000003.1 coordinate 51,884, forward strand.
TCTTGCCAGCCGCCGGCCTGCGCTACGACGCCCGCCGCTTCCGTGGGCTGTTCCACCCGGGCAACCGACGGCAGCTTAACGGCAATTAACGCCAGGCTAATCACGAAAATACCGGCCGCAATCGCGAACATGGTGGTAAAGCCATAGTTCAGCGCCAGCATGAAGGCCAGCGGCGGCCCGATCACCCACGCCAGCGACAGCTGGGCACGCATGACCGAGCTGAACATCACCACTTCCCGCGCCGAACTATCGGCATATTCCCGCGCCAGGGCGAACAATTGAGGCATCGCGGCATTGGCAATCGACGCCAGCATCACCCCGCAGGTGATCAATGTTAAGTAGTGACGGTTAAACGCAAACAGCAGCGCGTTGCCCACCGCCATCAGACAGCAGAACATGATCAACCGCCGACGATCCCCCCGGCTATCGGAACGTTTCGCCAGCGCCAGACTCACCAGAATACCGGCGATCGCGTTCACGGTATAAAACAGGCCGACCCAGAAAGGCTGTGCGCCCACCTCGCGGCTGAGGAACAAGCTGAGGGTTGGCGCCTGCAGCGCGCCCGCAATACCCATCATAAAAGCGACCAGCATAAACGCCGCGTATACACCGTTAAGCCGCCGTCCCATCGTCATCAACCAGAGCATGTCATGTCCTTAAAGCACGCGAAGAAAACGAAAAAAGCCAGCAGAAGTCATCTGCTGGCGGGTGATTTTATACTCTATCTATTTCAAGTGACAGGCTGGCGACCGAAACGTTATGGCTCAGTCAACTGGCCTGGGTCTGAAAGAGGATAAGTACACACCAATACTCAGTCACACATGATGTGGGCAAGTCAATGATCAGAGGTCTGTGACGTAACTCCCCACTGCATCAGCTCGCCAAGAATCTTCTGCTGTCTCCCTGCCATCAGGCGGGCCAGCCATGACGCGTCCTGCGTCGCAGAAAAGTAGCGTTGGTAGAACTGTTTCGCGGTAGACCTCATCATATTCACCTCCTCGCTTCATCGGAATGCATTATTGGCCTAATATAGGGATTAATAAATTGCTGAGTTTTCATCAGGAGTTCCTCTTTTATGTCTTCTGCTCGTCTGCAACAACAGTTCATCCGCTTATGGCAGTGCTGCGAAGGTAAATCGCAGGAGACAACCCTTAACGAACTGGCGGAGATGCTCTGCTGCTCGCGCCGCCATATGCGTACGCTGTTGAATATGATGGAAGAACGCGGCTGGTTAACCTGGGAAGCGGAAGCCGGGCGCGGCAAACGTTCAAAGCTGGCTTTCCTGTATACCGGCCTGGCGCTGCAGCAGCAGCGGGCCGAGGATCTGCTGGAACAGGATCGTATCGATCAGCTGGTCCAGCTGGTGGGCGATAAGGCCGCGGTTCGTCAGATGCTGGTCTCGCATCTGGGCCGCAGCTTCCGTCAGGGGCGGCATATTCTGCGCGTTCTCTACTACCGGCCGATGAAAAACCTGCTCCCCGGCAGCGCGCTGCGCCGCTCGGAAAACCATATCGCCAGGCAGATCTTTAGCGCCCTGACGCGGGTAAATGAGGAAAACGGGGAACTGGAAGCCGATATTGCGCACCACTGGCAGCAGCTTACGCCCACCCACTGGCGTTTTTTTCTCCGCCCCGGCATTCATTTTCACCACGGGAGAGAGCTGGAGATGGAGGATGTCATTGCTTCGTTGCAGCGCAGCAACAATCTGCCGCTCTACTCACATATTGAACGTATTGCCTCCCCCACCGCCTGGACGCTGGATATACATCTGACGCAACCCGATCGCTGGCTACCGTGGCTGCTCGGCCAGGTGTCGGCCGTCGTCTTGCCGCGTGAATGGCAGTCGATGGAGAATTTCTCGGCAATGCCGGTAGGTACCGGGCCTTATGCGGTGGTGCGCAACAATCAAAACCAGCTGAAGATCCATGCTTTTGACGATTATTTCGGTTACCGGGCGTTAATTGATGAAGTTAACGTCTGGGTCCTGCCAGAGATTAGCGAAGAGCCCAACGGCGGCCTGACGCTACAGGGGACCACGCAAAGTGAGAAAGCGGTTGAGAGCCGGCTGGAGGAAGGGTGCTACTATTTGCTGTTTGATGCCCGCACTCCCCTCGGCAGCAATCTCGCGGTTCGCCAGTGGCTCAGCTATCTGCTACAGCCCGCCAATCTGCTGTATCACGCCGGTGAACAGTACCAGGGCAACTGGTTCCCGGCCTATGGTCTGCTGCCCCGCTGGCACCACGCTCGCAGTCATGCCTGTGAAAAACCGCCGGGGCTGGAGTCTGTCACCCTCACCTACTATCGGGATCACGTCGAACACCGCGTGATGGGCGGGATCATGGCAACACTGCTGGCGGAGCATCAGGTCAAGCTGGAGATTCAGGAGCTGGAATACGAAGAGTGGCACCGTGGCGAGGTGGTCAGCGATATCTGGCTAAACAGCGCCAACTTTACCCTACCGATTGATTTTTCTCTGTTTGCCTTACTGTATGAGGTCCCGCTGATACGACATTGTATTCCTGTCGACTGGGAGCAGGATGCCCGTCGCTGGCACGCAGGCGAGCTCAACCCGGCGACCTGGAGCCAGCAACTGCTGGCCAATCAAACCATCGTGCCGCTGATCCACCACTGGCTGATGATCCAGGGGCAGCGCAGTATGCGTGGCGTAAGAATGAATACGCTCGGCTGGTTTGATTTCAAATCCGCATGGTTTGCGCCGCCGGATCCCTGATAGCCCTCCCGGCAGGCGCTGAAGCGCTTTCCGTCAGTTCACAAAATCATTACACTATCGCCGTTCTCAACGGGGTGCTGATATACGTACATAATCTCATTCGGGTTGCATCAAGACGGCAAGCAAGTGAATCCCCAGCAGCATAGAAAACTATGTGACTGGGGTGAACACGCGATGCTAACGCAGAGGCAGCGCGAAGGATGAAGTGTATAGGCTGAGAAAATACCCGTCGAACCTGATCCGGATAACGCCGGCGAAGGGATTTGAGGCCTACTCAAAATCCTTTGCCCCCCCTTTGTTTATGAGGTGCAAAGTGTTGAAAAAATTACTCCCGCTGCTGGCGCTGGTCGCCGCTCCCGCGTTTGCTAAACCTGTACTCACCGTCTACACCTATGACTCCTTTTCGGCAGACTGGGGCCCTGGACCGGTAGTGAAAAAAGCCTTTGAAGCCGACTGCAACTGTGAACTGAAGTTCGTGGCGCTGGAAGATGGCGTTTCGTTGCTTAATCGTCTGCGGATGGAAGGTAAGAATAGCAAAGCCGATGTGGTACTCGGCCTGGATAACAACCTGCTGGAAGCGGCTACGCAGAGCAAATTGTTCGCCAAAAGCCAGGTACCGGCCAGCGCGGTCACGGTCCCGGGCGGCTGGGATAACGACACTTTTGTGCCGTTTGATTACGGCTATTTCGCCTTTGTCTACGACAAAAACAAGCTGAAAAACCCGCCGAAAAGCCTGAAAGAGCTGGTGGAAAGCGATCAAAAATGGCGCGTGATCTACGAAGATCCCCGCACCAGCACCCCGGGTCTGGGGCTGCTGCTGTGGATGCAAAAAGTGTATGGCAAGCAGTCGCCGGAAGCCTGGCAAAAACTGGCGGCGAAAACCGTCACCGTCACCAAAGGCTGGAGCGAGGCCTACGGTCTGTTCCTTAAAGGGGAAAGCGACCTGGTTCTTAGCTACACCACATCGCCGGCCTACCACATCATTGAAGAGAAAAAAGACCAGTACGCGGCCGCCAGTTTCGCCGAAGGCCACTATCTGCAGGTTGAAGTCGCCGCGCGCACCGCCGCCAGCAAACAACCGGAGCTGGCGGAGAAATTCCTCAAGTTTATGGTATCTCCGGCGTTCCAGAATGCCATCCCGACCGGCAACTGGATGTATCCGGTCACCCAGGTTGCGCTACCCGCGGGCTTTGAGACATTACCGAAACCGCAAACCACGCTGGAATATACCCCGCAGCAGGTCGCCGCAGAACGTCAAAACTGGATTAATGCATGGCAACGCGCCGTCAGCCGCTAAATATCGGCTGGCTGGCGCCGGGTCTGACGGCCGCTGCGCTGCTGGTCGCCGTCGCACTGGCCGCATTCCTCGCGCTCTGGGGCAGTGCGCCGGAGGCGTCGTGGCGTTCGATTTTCAGCGACAGCTATCTGTGGCACGTTATCCGTTTCTCTTTCTGGCAGGCGTTTCTCTCCGCGCTCTTCTCCGTCGTACCGGCGATTTTTCTCGCCCGCGCCCTCTATCGTCGTCGCTTCCCGGGGCGTACGCTGCTGCTGCGCCTGTGCGCCATGACGCTGATTCTGCCGGTACTGGTGGCCGTCTTTGGTATTCTCAGCGTCTATGGCCGTCAGGGCTGGCTGGCGACACTGTTTAACGTCGTCGGCTGGCAGTGGGATTTCTCGCCGTATGGACTGCAAGGCATCCTGCTGGCGCACGTTTTTTTCAATATGCCGATGGCAACCCGGCTGCTGCTGCAGGCGCTGGAGAATATCCCCGGAGAGCAGCGCCAGATCGCCGCCCAGCTGGGCATGCGCGGCTACCACTTTTTCCGTCTGGTGGAGTGGCCCTGGCTACGGCGGCAAATTCCCCCGGTCGCGGCACTGATCTTTATGCTCTGCTTCGCCAGCTTTGCCACCGTGCTGTCGCTCGGCGGCGGCCCACGGGCCACAACGATTGAGCTGGCAATCTACCAGGCGCTGAACTTTGATTATGACCCGGCCCGTGCGGCGATGCTGGCGCTGATCCAGATGGTCTGCTGTCTTGGGCTGGTGCTTCTCGCCCAGCGCCTGAGCAAGGCCGTTGCTATCGGCACCACGCAAGTTCACGGCTGGCGCGATCCGGACGATCGCCTGCACAGTCGCCTGAGCGATACCGCGCTGATCGTTCTCACGCTACTGTTACTGCTGCCCCCGCTGCTGGCGGTCGTGGTCGACGGTCTGAATAACAACCTGCTCAGCGTCCTGGCGCAGCCCGCATTGTGGCAGGCATTCTGCACTTCGTTACGCATCGCGGTTTCCGCCGGTCTGCTCAGCGTCATGTTAACGATGATGCTGCTGTGGAGCAGCCGTGAATTGCGTCTTCGTAAGCGACCGCTGGCGGGCCAGACGCTGGAACTCAGCGGTATGCTGATCCTTGCAATGCCGGGAATCGTGCTGGCGACCGGCTTCTTTTTATTGCTCAATAACAGTATTGGACTGCCGGCATCCGCCGACGGGATTGTGATCTTCACCAATGCGCTGATGGCTATCCCCTATGCCCTGAAGGTGCTGGAAAACCCGATGCGCGATATTGCCGTCCGCTACGGTATGCTCTGTCACTCTCTGGGCATGAGCGGTTTTACCCGCTTGAGGGTTATCGAGCTGCGCGCATTAAAGCGTCCGCTGGCCCAGGCGCTGGCGTTTGCCTGCGTCCTGTCCATCGGCGATTTCGGCGCCGTGGCGCTGTTCGGTAACGAACAATTCCGTACGCTGCCGTTCTATCTGTACCAGCAAATTGGCTCTTATCGTAGCCAGGATGGCGCCGTCACTGCCCTGCTGCTGCTACTGCTGTGCTTTTTACTCTTTACCGTGATTGAGAGACTTCCGGGACGTGATGTTAAAACTGAATGATGTGACCTGGCTTTACCAGCATCTGCCGATGCGCTTCACGCTCTCCGTCCAGCAGGGTGAACGCCTCGCCGTGCTCGGCCCCAGCGGCGCGGGCAAAAGCACGCTGCTCAATCTGATCGCCGGCTTTCTCCCCCCGGTGAGCGGCACGATTCTGATTAACGACCAGCCTCATACCACTACGCCGCCGGCCCGGCGTCCGGTATCGATGCTGTTTCAGGAAAACAATCTCTTTCATCATCTTACCGTCCGCCAGAATATCGCTCTCGGGATGCATCCGGGGCTGAAGCTTAACCCGGTGCAGACCGCCAGCCTGCAGACGATAGCCGGACAAATGAGCATCGATTCACTGCTGGACAGATTACCGGGCGAGCTCTCCGGCGGACAGCGCCAACGCGTGGCGCTGGCGCGCTGTCTGGTCCGGGAACAGCCGGTCCTGCTGCTGGACGAGCCTTTTTCTGCACTCGACCCCGCACTGCGCCAGGAGATGCTGACGCTGGTGAGCGATGTCTGTCAGCGTCAGCATCTGACGCTGCTGATGGTGTCACATAGCGTGGAAGATGCCGCCCGCATCGCGCCGCGCTCGCTGGTGGTGGCCGACGGGCGGATAGCCTGGGACGGCGCGACCGAAACGTTGCTCAGCGGCAACAGCAGCGCCTCTCACCTGTTAGGTATTAGCGCGCGATAACCTTGTGCAGAATATCGAGATAGACAGGCATCAGAGGATGGCGAATCACCAGGGTTAGCGCTGCGCCGGCGAGAACCACCGTCACCGGCGTCAGCCACAGCAGACGCGAGCGAGGTAAGAGCCGCGTCAGGCGATCGCGCATTTTCGCGCTGCGCCACAAGCGCCAGCACAGCCAGCCCGCCAGCCAAACCAGCAGCGCGGCAGCCAACAGCAGCCACTTGAAGCTGCCGCTGTGCTCATTGGTGGGAATATCAATCGCCGCGCCGGCCAGAATACCCGGCAAGAAGTACAGCGGCGGCCACAGCAGGCAACCAATAATATTGGGCAGAATAAACTTCGCCAGCGGGAGATCGAGCATGCCGGCGACCATCGGCACCAGCGGCCGCGTCGGGCCAACAAAGCGGCCGATAAGAATCGTGATCATGCTGTGTTGATGCAACGCATGTTCCGTTTTATCCAACAGCGCCTTGTTTTTCTTCATAAAAGACCAGCGATGGAGCGGTTTTTTAAACCGCCAGCCGAGCCAGAAAGAGATCCAGTCGCCGAGTAAACACCCGATAATCCCCGCCAGCCACGCCTGCCAGAAATTGACGTCTCCGCTGCCAATCAGCGCCCCCAGCCCGGCCATCATCACCGTTCCCGGTAATATCAGCCCCACCAGCGCCAGTGATTCAAGGAAGGCGACCAGCATCACGGCTATCAGGGAATAGACCGTAGACTGGGTGATAAAATGTTCCAGCAATGCTTGCATAATGTGCCCGGTATCAAAACGAAGCACGGATTCTCCGGAGCCGTCGCGCCTTCGTCAAGTCATCAATTGTCTGGATAGTTTACTGGTTGTGACAATTATCCGGCGCAACATTTCATTTTCTTTACGTTTTATTCACACCCGGCACGGAATTCACTGGGGCTGGCCCCGGTGCATTTCTTAAACACCCGCGAAAAGTAGAGCTGGTCTTCAAACCCGACGTTGCGCCCTACCGTGGCGATGGGCATACGCGTGGTGCTGAGCAGCAGCTTCGCCTGGCTGATGCGCTGATCTTCCCGCCACCCCAGCACGCTGATCCCCAGCTGCTGGCGGAACAGATGAGACAGGCGCGAAGGCGACAGGCAGACATGCTGGGCGACGCTGGCGATATCGAAATGGCTATCCGCGAGGTGATCGCTGATGTACTGGCAGGCATCGCGCACGCGATTGTCCAGCGGCGGATGCAGAGACTCATTAATCGCCTCCATGCGCCTTAACAGCAGCTGCTCGAGCAAATTGATCGCCAGCAGCTCCGAATAGCGTCCGGCCCCCTGACCCGCCTCAACGATCTGGCCAAACAGCTCGCAAAAACGCGCCTGCCACTGCTCATCAGGACGGAAAAAGCCGGTCTGGGCGAATATCGTCGGCCAGTTCAGCCATTCATGCCAGTAGGCGCGCGGCCGGAAGTAGACCCACTGGTGATACCATTCACGGGCATCGGGATGGCGGCCATAGTGATGAATTTCACCCGGCGGAAAGAGCAAAATATCCCCCGGACGGCAGATAAACTGCTCATCGTGATTGTTAATCACCCCTTCACCGCGCACCGTCAGGTTCAGAATATATCCCTTCATCCCGAGCGGACGGTCAATAAAGAAATCCAGATAGCCATCGGCATCAATCGGCGTCAGCCCCGTCACCAGATGGGCATTAAACGAGTAGCCCGGCAGCAGCGGATCGTTTTGTGTTTCAGCCATAGGCTCAGCTCTCCTGGATATATTATGGAAACCAATTGTCCATATTCAACATTGTACTGCTAACGCGGGTTGCCGTACTGGGACGGCGGTTGAAATTTCGATCAAAACCCGCCTCGTCACAGCAAAAATCGATGATAGCGCACAATGAAAGCACTTTTATCGCATAACAGAAGTGTCTATAAATACGGCAGAAAAGTCCACATTGAATATTTGCACGGCGTCACACTTTGCGATGCAATAGCAAAATAGTCCATAAGATTAGCGAATACGGCCTGACGGTTTTTGGCGTGAATATCTACTGTTTCACCATGAATGGTTTTCTGCATGGAGTAACAGCATGGCAATTGCGATTGGCCTCGATTTTGGTAGTGATTCCGTACGCGCACTGGCAGTGGAATGCGCCACCGGCGAGGAGCTGGCCACCAGCGTAGAGTGGTATCCGCGCTGGCAGGAGGGGCTGTTTTGCGATGGCCCGAATAACCGGTTTCGCCACCATCCGCGCGACTACATTGAATCGATGGAAGCCGCGCTGAAAAGTGTGTTGGCATTGTTAAGCGCCGAACAGCGTGCCGGGGTCGTGGGTATCGGCGTCGATAGCACCGGCTCAACGCCGGCGCCGATCGATGCCGACGGCAACGTGCTGGCGCTGCGCGAAGAGTTTGCCGATAACCCCAACGCCATGTTCGTGCTGTGGAAGGACCACACGGCGGTCGAAGAGGCGGAAGCCATTACTCGCCTGTGCCATCAGCCGGGTAAAGAGGACTACTCCCGCTACATTGGCGGCATCTACTCCAGCGAGTGGTTCTGGGCCAAAATACTCCACGTCACCCGTCAGGACAGCGCCGTCGCCGAGGCAGCCGCTTCGTGGATTGAGCTGTGCGACTGGATTCCCGCCCTGCTTTCCGGCACCACCCGCCCGCAGGATATTCGTCGCGGCCGCTGCAGCGCCGGCCATAAATCACTGTGGCACGAAAGCTGGGGCGGACTGCCGCCGGCCAGCTTCTTCGATGAACTCGATCCGATTATCAACCGGTACCTGAGCTGGCCGCTGTTTAGCGACACCTGGACCGCCGATGTACCGGTCGGCACCCTCTGCGCCGAATGGGCGCAGCGCCTGGGCCTGCCGGAAACCGTCATTCTGTCCGGCGGCGCCTTCGACTGCCATATGGGCGCAGTCGGCGCCGGCGCGCAGCCTAACGCCCTGGTCAAAGTCATCGGCACCTCCACCTGCGACATTCTGATCGCCGATAAACAGAGCGTGGGCAATCGCACGGTCAAGGGGATCTGCGGCCAGGTCGATGGCAGCGTCGTCCCTGACTTTATTGGTATGGAGGCCGGACAATCCGCCTTTGGCGATATCTACGCCTGGTTTGGCCGTATTCTCGGCTGGCCGCTGGAACAGCTGGCACAGCAGCATCCGGAGCTGAAAACACAGATTGCTGCCCAGCAAAAACAGCTGCTGCCATCGCTGACCGAAGCCTGGGCCAAAAACCCGTCGCTGGAACATCTGCCGGTGGTTCTGGACTGGTTTAACGGCCGTCGCACCCCCAATGCCAACCAGCGCCTGAAAGGGGTCATTACCGATCTGAATCTCGCCACCGATGCGCCGGCGCTCTTTGGCGGTCTGGTGGCGGCCACCGCCTTCGGCGCACGCGCCATTATGGAGTGCTTCACCGAACAGGGTATCCCGGTTAACAACGTGATGGCGCTGGGCGGTATTGCGCGGAAAAACCCGGTCATTATGCAGGCCTGCTGTGACGTGCTGAACCGGCCGCTGCAAATCGTCGCCTCCGATCAGTGCTGCGCGCTCGGCGCGGCTATCTTCGCTGCCGTCGCCGCAGGCGTACACCAGGATATCCCGACCGCCCAGCACAGCATGGCAAGCGAGGTCGAAAGCACCCTGCAGCCGCGTCCTGCCCAGGCTCAACGCTTTGAACAACTTTATCAGCGCTACCAGCAGTGGTCGGTCAGCGCCGAGCAACAGTATCTCCCTTCGGCTGCGAAGGCGGACAAAGCCCCGCTTTCTCAGGCAGCTCTCACCCATTAAGGACACCAAAATGACGATTTTTGATAACTACGAAGTATGGTTCGTGATTGGCAGCCAGCATTTGTATGGCCCGGAAACGCTGCGTCAGGTCACGAAGCATGCCGAGCATGTGGTGAACAGCCTGAATGCGGAAGCAAAGCTGCCGTGCAAGCTGGTGTTAAAGCCGCTGGGCACCACGCCGGATGAGATTACCCATATCTGCCGCGACGCTAACTATGATGATAAATGTGCCGGCATGATGGTGTGGCTGCATACCTTCTCTCCGGCCAAAATGTGGATTAACGGCCTGACTATCCTCAATAAGCCGCTGCTACAGTTCCACACGCAATACAACGCGTCGCTGCCGTGGGACAGTATCGATATGGACTTTATGAACCTGAACCAGACCGCGCACGGCGGCCGCGAGTTCGGCTTCATCGGCGCGCGCATGCGCCAGCAGCACAGCGTAGTCACCGGCCACTGGCAGGACCAGAGCGCCCATCAGCGCATCGGCTCCTGGATGCGCCAGGCGGTTTCTAAGCAGGATACCCGTCATCTGAAAGTCTGCCGCTTCGGCGACAACATGCGTGAAGTCGCGGTCACCGATGGCGATAAAGTTGCCGCCCAGATCAAATTCGGTTTTTCGGTCAATACCTGGGCGGTGGGCGATCTGGTTCAGGTGGTCAACAGCATCAGCGAGGGGGAGATCAGCGCGCTGGTTGATGAGTATGAAAGCAGCTATCGCCTGACCCCGGCGGCGCAAATCCACGGTGATAAGCGGCAGAATGTGCTCGATGCCGCGCGCATTGAGCTGGGGATGAAACGCTTCCTTGAACAGGGCGGTTTCCATGCTTTCACCACCACCTTTGAAGATTTGCACGGCCTGAAGCAGCTCCCGGGCCTCGCCGTACAGCGTCTGATGCAGCAGGGCTATGGCTTTGCCGGCGAAGGCGACTGGAAAACCGCCGCCCTGCTTCGCATCATGAAGGTGATGTCAACCGGTCTGCAGGGCGGCACCTCCTTTATGGAGGACTACACCTACCACTTCGATAACGGCAACGATCTGGTGCTGGGCTCGCATATGCTGGAAGTGTGCCCGACTATCGCCACGGCAGACAAACCGATCCTCGACGTTCAGCCGCTGGGCATCGGCGGTAAAGCCGATCCGGCGCGCCTGATCTTCAATACGCAGACCGGCCCGGCCCTCGTCGCCAGCCTGATCGATCTTGGCGATCGTTTCCGCCTGCTGGTTAACACCGTAGAAACGGTACCGACGCCGCACGATCTGCCGAAGCTGCCGGTTGCCAACGCGCTGTGGAAAGCCCAGCCGGATCTGCGCACCGCGTCTGAAGCCTGGATCATCGCCGGTGGCGCGCATCACACCGTCTTTAGCCACGCGCTGACGCTCGATGATATGCGTCAGTTTGCCGAGCTACAGGATATCGAACTGGCGGTAATCGATAACGAAACCCGTCTGCCGTCCTTTAAAGACGCGCTGCGCTGGAACGAAGTTTATTACGCTGCAAAACGTTAACCACGGCAGCTAATTGCCCGGCGGCACTTCGTTTGCCGGGCCTACAAACTGCGGTTTGGTAGGCCGGGTCAGGGAAGCGCCATCGGCAAGGAGAACGCAATGCTCGAAGCCTTAAAGCAGCAGGTGCTTGACGCTAACCTGGCCCTGCCGAAACACAATCTCGTTACCCTCACCTGGGGCAACGTTAGCGCCGTCGATCGCGAGCACGGCGTGCTGGTGATTAAGCCATCGGGCGTCGACTACAGCGCGATGGGCGCCGACGATATGGTGGTGGTGAGTCTTGAAAGCGGCGAAGTGGTCGAAGGGAAAAAGAAACCCTCTTCAGATACACCGACCCATCGCCTGCTCTACCAGGCCTTCCCGTCATTGGGCGGGATTGTCCATACCCATTCGCGCCACGCCACCATCTGGGCGCAGGCCGGGCAAGCGATTCCGGCGACCGGTACCACCCATGCTGATTATTTCTATGGCCCGGTGCCCTGCACCCGCCTGATGACCGATGAGGAAATCAACGGCGAATATGAGTGGGAAACCGGGCGCGTTATCGTCGAAACGTTCCGCGAACAGGGCATTGATCCGGCGCAGATGCCCGGCGTGCTGGTGCATTCGCACGGCCCCTTCGCCTGGGGGAAAAACGCCGAAGATGCGGTACATAACGCTATCGTGCTGGAAGAGATCGCCTATATGGGGATTTTCTGCCGCCAGCTGGCGCCGCAGCTGCCCGCGATGCAGCAAACGCTGCTGGACAAGCACTACCTGCGCAAACACGGGGCCAAAGCCTACTACGGCCAGTAAGCCTCGCCTCGCCGGTCGCGCTGCGCTTACCGGGGTAACCTCATTCTACCCCGTAGCCCGGATAAGGCGTCCCGCGCCGCCATCCGGGATTTCCCCGGTCGCGCCATACCTGTATAAAACCCCAGCATTATCAGTTGAACCAGGCTATAATCAGGCCTGGTTTATTTGATGAGAGCACGGCGTGACCCAGCCACGAGAAGGTTTCTTACTGACCCGTCACTGGCGGGATACCCCGCAGGGCACCGAACTGTCCTTCTGGCTGGCGACAGACGACGGCCCGCTTCAGATCACCCTCCCGCCGCAGGAGTCGGTGGCGTTTATTCCCGAGGCGCAACGCGCCCAGGCAGAACGCCTGCTACAGGGCGAAAACGGCCAACGCCTTGCCCCGCTCAGCTTAAAAGACTTCCACCGTCAGCCGGTTTTTGGCCTCTATTGCCGCGCGCATCGTCAGCTGATGCGTCTGGAAAAGAAGCTGCGTGAAAACGGCATCACCGTCTATGAAGCCGATATCCGCCCGCCGGAACGCTACCTGATGGAGCGCTTTATTACCGCTCCGGTTTGGGTCGAAGGCGACGCGCGCGGGGCGCAGTTGGTCAACGCCCGCATGAAGCCCAACCCGCACTACCGGCCGCCGCTGAAGTGGGTGTCGCTGGATATTGAAACCAGCCGCCACGGCGAGCTGTACTGTATCGGGCTGGAAGGCTGCGGGCAACGGGTGGTCTACATGCTCGGGCCGGAACCGGCGACCTCTCCCGCCGTCGATTTCCAGCTGGAGTACGTCTCCAGCCGCCCGCAGCTGCTGGAAAAACTCAACGCCTGGTTTGCCGAACACGACCCGGATGTCCTGATCGGCTGGAACGTTATCCAGTTCGACCTGCGGGTCCTGCAAAAGCATGCCGAACGCTATCGCATTCCGCTGATGCTCGGCCGTGGGAATACGGAACTGGAGTGGCGCGAACACGGCTTTAAGCAGGGCGTCTTCTTTGCCCAGGCCAACGGCCGGCTGATTATTGACGGTATCGAAGCATTGAAATCGGCCTTCTGGAACTTCTCCTCTTTTTCCCTTGAGGCGGTAGCGCGTGAGCTGCTCGGCGAGGGGAAAGCGATAGATAATCCCTGGGATCGAATGGACGAAATCGACCGCCGCTTCAACGAAGATAAACCGGCGCTGGCGACCTATAATCTGCAGGACTGCGAGCTGGTCACGCGTATCTTCCATAAAACGGAGATCATGCCGTTTCTGCTCGAGCGGGCCACGGTCAACGGCCTGCCCGCCGACCGCCACGGTGGTTCCGTTGCCGCCTTCAGCCATCTCTATTTTCCACGCATGCACCGGCTGGGTTACGTCGCCCCTAACCTGGGCGAAGTGCCGCCGCAGGCCAGTCCCGGCGGTTACGTTATGGACTCGCGCCCCGGTCTCTATGATTCGGTGCTGGTTCTGGATTATAAAAGCCTCTACCCTTCGATTATCCGCACCTTTTTGATCGACCCGGTCGGGCTTATCGAAGGGATGGCGCAGCCGGACAATGCGCACAGCACCGAGGGTTTTCTCGGCGCCCGTTTCTCGCGGCAGAGCCATTGTCTGCCGGGGATTGTCGGGCAAATCTGGCACGGCCGCGATGATGCCAAACGGCACCAGAATAAACCCCTTTCTCAGGCGCTGAAGATCATTATGAACGCCTTCTATGGCGTGCTCGGCACCAGCGCCTGTCGTTTTTTCGATCCCCGTCTGGCCTCTTCTATCACCATGCGCGGGCATGCGATTATGCGCCAGACCAAAGCGCTGATTGAGTCGCAGGGCTATGACGTTATCTACGGCGATACCGACTCCACCTTCGTCTGGCTTAAACGTCCTCATCGCGAAGAAGAGGCGACGCAAATCGGCCGCTCGCTGGTCGCTTTCGTCAACGACTGGTGGGCCGCTGAGCTGAGTAAAGACCAGCTCACCAGCACTCTCGAGCTGGAGTTTGAAACCCACTTCAGCCGCTTTTTAATGCCGACCATTCGCGGCGCCGATACCGGCAGTAAGAAACGCTACGCCGGAATGATTCAGGAGGGAGAGGCGCAGCGAATGGTCTTCAAAGGACTGGAGACGGTGCGCACCGACTGGACGCCGCTGGCCCAACAGTTCCAGCAGGAGCTGTATCTGCGCATTTTCCGCCACCAGCCCTATCGCGACTATATTCTGGAAACCATTGCTAAGCTGATGAGCGGTGAGCTCGACGATCGTTTGATCTACCGTAAGCGCCTGCGCCGCCCGCTGGCCGAATACCAGCGCAACGTGCCGCCGCATGTCCGCGCCGCACGGCTGGCCGATGAGCAAAACGTCAGGCTGGGCAGGCCGCAGCAGTACCAGCAGCGCGGCAGCATTCAGTATGTCTGGACCACCAGCGGCCCGGAGCCGGTGGATTATCAGCTGTCGCCGCTCGATTATGAGCACTATTTGTCAAAGCAACTTCAGCCGGTCGCGGAAGGAATACTTCCCTTTGTCGACGATGATTTTGCTACAATAGTAACAGGGCAACTGGGGCTATTTTGATTTCCTCGCCATTTCAATTTCCAGCCACCATATCTGCAAATTGAAGGGCGACGAGGACGTGACGAACGCGCTGCCATCCAGTAATATAGCGCCCTTTCCATTCCTGGACCCAATCTTGATCTCTCTCTGGCTTGCCTGGAGAAGATTAACTATTGCCTGCAATTTAAGAACACAAGAGCTGAACATATATGCCTTTTACACTTGGTCAACGCTGGATTAGCGACACAGAGAGCGAACTGGGATTAGGGACGGTAGTTGCGCTGGATGCGCGCATGGTGACCTTGCTTTTCCCCGCCATCGGCGAAAACCGTCTGTACGCGCGCAATGATTCCCCGATCACCCGCGTGATGTTTAACCCGGGTGATACCATCACCAGCCATGAAGGCTGGCAGCTCCAGGTTGACGAAGTTAATGAAGAAAACGGCCTGCTGGCCTACACCGGTACCCGTCTCGATACCGAAGAAACCAACGTCACGCTGCGCGAAGTGCTGCTCGACAGCAAACTGGTGTTCAGCAAACCGCAGGACCGCCTGTTCGCCGGTCAGATCGACAGGATGGACCGTTTTGCGCTGCGCTACCGCGCCCGCAAATACCAGAGCGAGCAGTATCGGATGCCGTGGAGCGGCCTGCGCGGACAGCGCACCAGCCTGATTCCCCACCAGCTGCATATCGCCCATGATGTCGGCCGTCGCCACGCGCCGCGCGTCCTGCTGGCCGATGAAGTCGGTCTGGGTAAAACCATCGAAGCCGGGATGATTCTGCATCAGCAGCTGCTTGCCGGCGCCGCCGAACGCGTGCTGATCATCGTCCCGGAAACCCTGCAGCATCAGTGGCTGGTCGAGATGCTGCGCCGCTTCAACCTGCGTTTCTCGCTGTTTGACGATGAGCGTTATGCCGAAGCCCAGCACGATGCCTATAACCCGTTCGAGACCGAACAGCTGGTGATCTGCTCGCTGGATTTCGTGCGCCGCAGCAAGCAGCGCCTGGAACACCTGTGCGATGCCGAATGGGACCTGATGATCGTCGATGAAGCGCACCACCTGGTGTGGAGCGAAGAGGCGCCGAGCCGCGAATATCAGGCAATCGAGCAGCTGGCCGAACGTGTGCCGGGCGTGCTGCTGCTGACCGCGACGCCGGAACAGCTGGGTATGGAAAGCCACTTCGCCCGTCTGCGCCTGCTGGATCCCAACCGCTTCCACGATTTCGAGCAGTTCGTTGAAGAACAACAGAATTACCGCCCGGTGGCCGATGCCGTCGCCCTGCTGCTGGCTGGCAACAAGCTGAGCGATACCGAGCTGAACACCCTCGGCGATCTGATCGGCGAGCAGGATATCGAACCGCTGCTGCAGGCCGCTAACAGCGATCGCGACGACGCCCAGGCCGCTCGCCAGGAGCTGGTCTCGATGCTGATGGATCGCCACGGCACCAGCCGCGTGCTGTTCCGTAATACCCGTAACGGCGTCAAAGGCTTCCCGAAACGCGAGCTGCACACTATTCGTCTGCCGCTGCCCACCCAGTATCAGACGGCGATTAAAGTCTCCGGCATTATGGGGGCGCGTAAAACCGCGGAAGAGCGCGCGCGCGACATGCTCTACCCGGAGCAGATTTATCAGGAATTTGAAGGTGATACCGGTACATGGTGGAACTTCGACCCGCGCGTTGAGTGGCTGATGGGCTATCTCACCAGCCACCGCTCGCAGAAAGTGCTGGTGATCTGTGCGAAAGCGGCCACCGCCCTTCAGCTGGAGCAGGTTCTGCGCGAGCGCGAAGGGATCCGCGCAGCGGTCTTCCATGAAGGTATGTCCATCATTGAGCGCGACCGTGCCGCCGCATGGTTCGCCGAAGAAGATACCGGCGCCCAGGTGCTGCTGTGTTCTGAAATTGGCTCCGAAGGCCGTAACTTCCAGTTTGCCAGCAACCTGGTGATGTTCGATCTGCCGTTCAACCCGGATCTGCTGGAGCAGCGTATTGGCCGTCTCGACCGTATCGGTCAGGCGCACGATATTCAGATCCACGTTCCGTATCTGGAAAGAACCGCGCAGTCCGTACTGGTTCGCTGGTACCACGAAGGGCTTGATGCGTTTGAACATACCTGCCCGACCGGTCGCACCGTGTACGACAGCGTGCACAACGAACTGATTAATTATCTTGCCGCACCGGAAACCAGCGAAGGCTTCGATGAGCTGATCAAAGCCTGCCGCCAGCAGCACGATGCGCTGAAAGCACAGCTGGAACAGGGGCGCGATCGCCTGCTGGAGATTCACTCCAACGGCGGCGAACAGGCGCAGAAGCTGGCCGAAAGCATTGAAGAGCAGGATGACGATACCAACCTGATCGCCTTTGCCATGAACCTGTTTGATATTGTCGGCATCAACCAGGACGATCGCGGCGAAAACCTGATCGTGCTGACGCCATCCGACCATATGCTGGTTCCGGACTTCCCGGGTCTGCCGGAAGACGGCTGCACCATCACCTTTGAACGTGATGTCGCGCTGTCCCGCGAAGATGCGCAGTTCGTCACCTGGGAGCACCCGCTGATTATCAACGGTCTGGACCTGATCCTTTCCGGCGATACCGGCAGCAGCACTATCTCACTGCTGAAGAACAAAGCGCTGCCGGTCGGTACACTGCTGCTGGAGCTGATTTACGTGGTGGAAGCTCAGGCGCCGAAGCAGCTGCAGCTTAACCGCTTCCTGCCGGCGACGCCGGTGCGCATGCTACTGGATAAAAACGGCAATAACCTCGCCAGTCAGGTGGAGTTTGAAAGCTTCAACCGCCAGCTGAGCGCCGTCAACCGCCATACCGGCAGCAAACTGGTCAACGCGGTGCAACAGGACGTGCATGCGATCCTCCAGCTCGGCGAGGCGCAGGTTGCCAAAGCCGCGCAGGCGCTGATCGACGCGGCCCGCGATGAAGCCAACGACAAGCTGTCGGCGGAACTCTCTCGTCTGGAAGCATTAAAAGCGGTTAACCCGAACATCCGCGACGATGAACTTGCTGCGATTGAGAGCAACCGTCAGCAGGTGATGGACGCGCTGGCGCAGGCGGGCTGGCGTCTCGATGCGCTGCGCTTAATCGTGGTCACCCACCAGTAACGGAACGCGAATATGGCGATGGAAAACTACAATCCGCCACAGGATCCCTGGCTGGTTATCCTCTATCAGGATGAGCACATCATGGTGGTCAACAAGCCGAGCGGCTTGTTGTCCGTCCCGGGGAGACTGGAGGAGCATAAAGACAGCGTGATGACGCGCGTTCAGCGCGACTTCCCGCAGGCCGAGTCGGTGCACCGCCTCGACATGGCCACCAGCGGCGTGATTGTGGTGGCACTGACCAAAGCGGCGGAACGCGAGCTGAAGCGTCAGTTTCGCGAGCGTGAGCCGAAGAAGCAGTACGTCGCCCGCGTGTGGGGACATCCGGAAAAAGCGGAAGGGCTGGTGGATTTACCGCTCATCTGCGACTGGCCGAACCGGCCAAAGCAGAAGGTGTGTTACGAAACCGGCAAAGCGGCACAAACTGAGTATCACGTGCTGGAGTATGCGGACGATAACAGCGCCCGCGTGCGCCTGAAGCCGATTACCGGTCGTTCTCATCAGCTGCGCGTGCATATGCTGGCGCTGGGCCATCCGATTCTTGGCGATCGCTTTTATGCGACGCCAGAGGCGCTGGCGATGGCGCCGCGGCTGCTGCTGCACGCCGAAACGCTGACCATTACCCATCCGGCCTTCGGCAACGCGATGACCTTTCGCGCGCCCGTCGATTTCTGAATCCCGGTATTCCCGGCGCAGCCTAACCCGTAAGCCCTGGAAGCCGCGTGCGACCGGGATATGGCCCCGGATGATGCCTTAGCGGCTTATCCGGGCGACATATTCACGATTTCATCCGTTAATCGCGGGCAAACCACCCATCGATCATCTGCTCAACGCGAGCGACAACCTCTTCGGCATCATGGCGATGCAGGCTCTCACAGGTCTGAGCGGCGTCATCGCACAGCAGGCAACGACGAGTGCCTTCATCCTGTACCTGGCGCCCTTGTTGCGGACAAATCACCTCGATATTCCATAAGCGGCCAAGCGGATGCGTCTGCAGCAGCTCCGTGCATAGCGCATTGACTTCGCTGGCAGGATGCTCAACGCACCACAGCGCCTCCGGCCCGGTTGGCAACCACAGCACCTGACGGTCCAGCGTTTTCCAGCGGCGTTTCCACAGCAGCTGGTCGCAGGCCTGCAGCGCCACGCCCATCATATTGCGATAGCGGATGCTGTCTTTTACCACGCCCGGCGTCACCAGCGTCAGCGCAATGACCGGTTGTTGATAATGGCCGAGCCACTCGGCCTGGCGGGCTGCACGCTGCGCTTTCGTCGCCAGCTCGGTTTCTACGCTGGCGCCCGCACGGGCGGGAGTATCCACAGACATTAATTCCTCTCCTTCACTTGATAAAATGACGGCGGCAAAGCCGCCGCCGCGATAGCGGATTACGCTGCTGATTGTATCGCTAAACGAACAGAATTTAGGACACAGGACAAAGAAATTTTCTTCGTCCTGTGGAGGAAAATTGCAGATTTTCCTGTTAGCGCAGAGCTAAATCATGCAAGGAAATGACTGAGGAACAGCAGACCCAATGAAACATTAATCGCGCCGCCGATACGGGTGGCGATTTGGGCGAACGGCATCAGGCTCATGCGGTTGCCGGAGGTCAGAATTGCCACATCGCCGGTGCCTCCCTGACCACTCTGGCAGCAGGAGACAATCGCCACATCAATCGGGTGCATACCAATCTTTTTACCCACCAGGAACCCGGTCGCCACCAACGCGGAGACGGTACTGACGATCACCAGCAGATTCGTTATCGTAAAGGCGTTCACCAGCTCCTGCCACGGCGTAATGGCGACGCCCACGGCAAACAGAATCGGGTAGGTCACCGCGGTGCGGAAGAATTTGTAGACCATCTGCGACCCTTCCTGCAGGCGCGGCGAGACGCCGTTAACCAGCTTGAGCAGTACCGCCAGAAACAGCATACCCACCGGCGCCGGTAAACCGGTCATTTTCTGTCCCAGCATTCCCAGCATATACAGCAGCACCGCCAGAAGAGCGCCGGATGCCAGCGTCGTCACGTCGGCCTTGCCGCCGGATGTCTCAACGTCGTCTGCACGATGCGTTTCATTGCTGCGGTTCGGCATCAGCTGGCCTTCACCGGTCAGGTGCGGGAAGCGCTTGCCCAGTTGGTTCAGGCAACCGGCAATCACTATTGCCGTCAGGCTGCCCAGCATCACCATCGGTAACACGCGGCCTAATGCCACCCCCTGATCCATATGCATCAGGGCGGCATAGCCGATTGACAATGGAATCGCCCCCTCTCCTACGCCACCGGCCATAATCGGCAGCACGATAAAGAAGAACACCTGAAACGGCTCCATCCCCAGAGCCGTACCGACGCCGATGCCCACCAGCATGCCAACGATTTCACCGCACAGCATCGGGAAGAAGATACGCAGAAAGCCCTGAATCAGGGTCGTACGGTTCATGCTCATAATGCTGCCGACGATAATGCAGCAGATATAGAGATAAAGAATATTGGTCGATTTGTAGAATTTGGTCGTGGATTCCACCACCACGTCCGGCAGCAGGCCGTAATGTACCAGCGCGGAAGGGATAAAGGTGGCGCAGATCGCGGCCGCGCCCAGTTTACCGAGGATCGGCAGACGCTTGCCAAACTCACCGCAGGCAAAACCGAAAAAGGCCAGCGTCGCGACCATGACCACGATATCGCTCGGCAACTTTCCGCCCAGACAGTCGAGGGCGATCAATCCACCGGCCAGCAGGAACAAAGGCAGCGGGATAATCCCGACTTTCATATTATCCATCACGTGCCACCAGCGTTGTTTCAAGGTGGCTTTCGGGGTGTCGATGGGATCGAGGGTCGCAGAGAATGCATTGTCAGTGGTGCTCATAGGTTTGGCCCTTTCGTTATTATTCATTTTTGAGATTAGGGGGCCTGATGCAGACTTAATGTGAGGCGTGACGAATTAGAAATGAAGTTTTAATGGTCATTATGGTTTTTATGGTTTCTATTCCAGGGCGTGATATCTCTCTGATTTATTAGCGTGGTTTTTATGGTTTTTATCGCCAGGCCCGTGCGGAATTGGACAAAGAGCGGATCGGCAACGCCTCGCCACCGCTGACCACAGCGGGCTCCGGCGGATTGAGTGATCGCCGGCTTGCTCGTCCGCCGGGCGATCTGGCGGAATGGGCGGCCTGCCGCGGCGTCTTGATAAATCATCGTCAGTAGATGATTCTGGTTTCTCATCGCCTGCGGTAACGCTCACCACGTTCCCGCCTAACCCATGTCGGCACCAGGACAATGTGACAGTTCCGGCGCCGTAGAGACGTTGCACACGACTTATGAAGGTTTCCTTTCAATTTAAGCTGTTTATTTCGCTGGTCGCCTTTTTCTCCGTATTATTCGCGCTGCTGGGCGTCTATTACTACATCGATGCCAGCCATCAGCTGTATCAGGAAATGAGTACCCGCGCCAAAATACAGGCTGAAGAGATCGCGCTGATGCCGGATTTACGCCAGCAGGTTATCGAGGAAGACCCGCAGTCGCTAACGTCATTTATGCAAAAAATCGCCGCCCGCAGCGACGCGAGCTTTATTGTCATTGGCAATGCGCAGGGCGTACATCTGTTTCATTCCGTCCACCCGGAGTGGGTCGGTACCCGGCTGGTGGGCGGTGATAACCAGGCGGTGCTGGAAGGGAAAAGTATCACCACTATCCGTAAAGGAGGGCTCGGGGTGTCGCTGCGCAGCAAGGCGCCGATCTTCGACCCCTCCGGCCGGGTTGTGGGCATCGTCTCCGTGGGCTACCTGACCAGTTATCTCGATAGCATCACGCTGACAAAGGTCATTAATATCTTCATCGCCGCCGTGCTGCTGCTGATCGCGCTGTTTATTTTTTCCTGGTATTTTACCCGCAGCATTAAAAAACAGATTTTTTCGCTGGAACCGCGAGAAATCGGCCTGCTGGTGCGTCAACAAAAGGCGATGATGGAATCAATCTATGAGGGGGTTATCGTTATCGATCGCCACCGGCGTATCGAGGTGATCAACCACGCCGCGCGCAGCCTGCTGGGACTGAGCCAGCCCGCGCGTCTGCTACGCGGTCAATCGATCGATAGCGTCATCGCCCCGCAGCCCTTTTTCGCCAGCGGTGAAATGCTGGAAAACGACACTCACGATGAGCTGTGTCGCTTCAACCAGCTGACCGTACTCGCCAGCCGGGTGCGTATCATGCTGGAGGAGTCGCTGCAGGGCTGGGTGATTACTTTCCGCGATCGTGATGAAATCAACTCCCTCAGCGCCCAGCTAAGCCAGGTTAAACGCTATGTTGATAACCTGCGCATCATGCGCCATGAACAGCTGAACCGAATGACCACCCTCTCCGGCCTGCTGCATATGGGTCACTATGACGAAGCGATTCGCTATATTCAGGCGCAGTCAGAACACGCGCAGGAGCTGCTGGACTTTATCTCTTCCCGTTTCAGCTCGCCAACGCTCTGCGGCCTGCTGCTGGGTAAGGCGGCCCGCGCCCGTGAAAAAGGGGTGGCGCTCAGCTTTGACCCCGCCTGTCAGCTCGACCGGCCGCTGCCTTCATTAATTGAATCGGAGCTGATTTCGATTATCGGCAACCTGCTGGATAACGCGATTGAAGCCACCCAGCGCGCCGAGCTGCCGCACGAACCGGTGGAAGTGCTGATTCAACTGAATGCCCGCGAGCTGATTATTGAAGTTGCCGACCGCGGCATCGGCATTGACCCGGCTATCCGCGATCATATCTTTGAACGCGGCATTACCACCAAAACCCGTGGCGATCACGGTATCGGCCTGTATCTTATTGAACATTATGTGACACAGGCTGGCGGCACCATTGAAGTCGCCGATAACTCACCGCGCGGCGCGATCTTTACCCTGTTTATCCCCGCCGACGGCCCTGTTCATTCCCGACACGAGGCGAACTATGCATCATGATCTGGTCGATGTGTTGATCATCGAAGATGAAAGCGAACTGGCGAGGCTGCATGCCGAGCTGATTCAGAAGCATCCGCGTATGCGGCTGACAGGCATGGCCGCCTCCCTCTCCCAGGCGCGGCAGATGCTCAATAGCCAACCGCCGCAGCTGATACTGCTCGATAACTATTTACCTGACGGTAAAGGGGTCACATTGATGACCGACCCGATTCTGGCAGAGGCCAACTGTTCGGTGATTTTTATTACCGCCGCCAGCGATATGGAAACCTGTAGCCAGGCGATTCGCAACGGCGCCTTCGACTACATTCTTAAACCCGTCTCCTGGAAGCGCCTGAGCCAGTCGCTGGAGCGTTTTGTGCAGTTTTACGATCAGCAGCGAGAATGGAAAATCGTCGATCAACAAAACGTTGATTCGCTGTACCAGCTGCAGGCGAAGAACTATCGCGCCGATAGCGGCAGTAAAGGGATCGAGGAGAAGACGCTGGCGCTGGTGCAGAATCTGTTCAACGGCCGGGAAGAACACAGTTTTTCCGTGGATGAGGTGGTGAACGATGCCGGGTTAAGTAAAACCACCGCCCGCCGTTACCTGGAACACTGTGTGGAAATCGGTTATCTCGAAGTCGAGATGTTGTACGGAAAGATTGGTCACCCGCGACGGATGTACCGACGCGCTCAGCGCGCATCATGAGGCCTCTCCCGCCAGGGAGAGGCCTGCGGCTCAGAACCCGCGCTGCTCTTTGATCAGCTCCCAGGCCTTCTGAATATCCTGTGCTTTCTGCTTCGCCATCTCCATCATTTCCGGCGGCAACCCTTTTGCCACCAGCTTATCCGGATGGTGCTCACTCATCAGCTTGCGATAGGCGCGCTTCACCGTCGCGGCATCATCGGTAGGCTTCACCCCCAGCACGTTGCATGCATCTTCCAGCGTGGGTCCGCGCTGCGCCTGCTGCCAGCCGGCATTTCCACCGCCCTGGCCGTAAGAGCCTTGCTGAGAACCGCCGCCAAACTGAGCGCCGCCCTGCATCATTCGCAGGAACTGCTCGAACTGCGCGCGGGAAATCCCCAGCTCATCGGCAATCACAAACAAAACTTCACGTTCATTAGGATGTAATTCGCCATCGGCGAAGGCCGTCTGCAGCTGAATTTCCAGAAACATCCGAATCAAATCGAAGCGCCCGAAACAGACGCTGCGCAGCTGGCGCATTTTTTCACGCAGCGGATAATCATCGGATTTCCCCACGCGAAAGGCCTGCTGTGCCGCCGTACGCGACTCGCCATGCAAATTCATGCGATCCATCAGGATGCTGGCGACATGAATATCGGCTTCGGTGACGCGACCTTTGGATTTGGTTAAATGGCCCATCACCTCAAAGGTGGTGGAGAAAAACAGCGCCTGCCGCTCCTGCTGATTGGCAAACACATTGATACGGCGGCTTCGCGCCCGGTCAAATATATGGCCGACCAGCAGGCCCAGCACCAGTCCCCAAAAGCCTGCGCCCATCATCAGCGCGACCGCAACCCCAATTATTTTTCCCAAATACTGCATAGACTCCCCAATCTTTACGCCGCCAGTTAAGCTATATATGACCGCACGTTACAAAGCGCTGACGCTTAGGTCAATTGTGGGACATAGCCTATATTTTGCTTTATCATACTCGTCATTCTACACGGTGCCTAACGCTCGGGATTCAAACCGGCAGGATTAACACTAGCGCGATGAAGATGAGTACGTTAGGCTCTGACCGTTTGCAAGCCGCTGCCACAAGATGACGGAACAACAAATACAACGTATGAAAAAACGTATTCCCAGCCTCCTGGCCACCATGATCGCCAGCGCCTTGTATAGCCAACAAGGCCTCGCCGCCGATCTCGCCACGCAATGTATGCTTGGCGTACCAAGCTATAATCGTCCCCTCGTTGAAGGTCAAACTAACGAGCTGCCGGTGACGATCAACGCCGATCATGCGAAGGGCAATTATCCTGATAATGCCGTATTTACCGGTAATGTTGATATTAACCAGGGTAATAGCCGTCTCCAGGCGGATGAAGTCCAGCTTCATCAGCAGCAGGCTGCTGGCCAGCCGCAACCCGTTCGCACGGTTGACGCGCTCGGCAACGTTCACTATGACGATAATCAGGTTATCCTGAAAGGCCCGAAAGGCTGGTCAAACCTGAACACCAAAGATACGAATATCTGGCAGGGCGATTACCAGATGGTTGGTCGCCAGGGCCGCGGTACCGCCGACCTGATGAAACAGCGCGGCGAAAATCGCTATACCATTCTGGAAAACGGCAGCTTTACCTCCTGTCTGCCGGGTTCTGACACCTGGAGCGTGGTTGGTAGCGAAGTGATCCACGACCGCGAAGAGCAGGTCGCAGAAATCTGGAACGCCCGTTTCAAACTCGGTTCGGTCCCTGTTTTTTATAGCCCCTACCTGCAGCTGCCGGTGGGCGACAAACGTCGTTCAGGCTTCCTGATTCCTAACGCCAAATACAGCACCAAAAATGGCGTAGAGTTTTCACTGCCGTACTACTGGAATATCGCGCCAAACTTCGACGCCACCCTGACGCCGCACTACATGAGCAAGCGTGGCGGCGTGATGTGGGAAAACGAATTCCGCTATCTGACCAAAGCGGGCGCGGGTCTGTTCGAATTTGACTACCTGCCGTCCGATAAAGTCTACCAGGACGATCACTCCAGCGACAGCAACAGCCGCCGCTGGTTGTTCTACTGGAATCATTCGGGTGTCATTGACCAGGTATGGCGTCTTAACGCCGACTACACCAAAGTCAGCGATCCGGACTACTTTAACGATTTCAGCTCGAAATACGGCTCCAGTACCGACGGCTACGCCACGCAGAAATTCAGCGCGGGCTACGTCAACCAGAACTTCGACGCCACCGTGTCAACGAAACAGTTCCAGGTCTTCAACCGTGAGTCGAGCAACTCCTACGCCGCTCAACCGCAGCTGGACGTGAACTATTACCAGAACGATGTCGGTCCGTTCGATACCCATCTCTATGGTCAGGCGGTGCACTTCGTCAACACCAACGGCAACATGCCGGAAGCCACGCGCGTTCACTTCGAGCCGACGATCAACCTGCCGCTGTCTAACGGCTGGGGCAGTATTAATACCGAAGCCAAACTGCTGGCGACCCACTACCAGCAAAGCAACCTCGACAATTACAATTCCACCAATAATGCGGACTTAAAAGAGTCTGTTAACCGCGTCATGCCGCAGTTTAAAGTCGACGGTAAAATGGTCTTCGAGCGCGATCTGCAGGAGGGGTTCACCCAAACCCTGGAGCCGCGCATGCAGTATCTGTATATCCCGTATCGCGATCAGAGCCAAATCGGTTCCTATGACTCCACGCTGCTGCAGTCAGACTACAGCGGCCTGTTCCGCGACCGTACCTACAGCGGCCTGGACCGTATTGCTTCCGCGAACCAGCTCACTACCGGCGTGACCTCGCGCGTATATGATTCCGCCGCCGTTGAACGTTTTAATATTTCCGTTGGTCAAATCTATTATTTCACCGAGTCCCGGACCGGTGATGACAACATCAACTGGGAGAACAACGACACAACAGGTTCACTGGTATGGGCCGGCGATACTTACTGGCGCATCGCTGATAACTGGGGTTTACGCGGGGGAATTCAGTACGATACGCGTCTGGATAACGTCGCTACCGGTAACGGCACCGTGGAATACCGTCGCGATGAAAACCGTTTAATACAGCTTAACTATCGTTATGCCAGCCCGGAATACATTCAGGCCACGCTGCCGTCGTACTCCACCGCTGAGCAGTACAAAAATGGTATTTCTCAGGTGGGCATGACCGCCAGCTGGCCGGTTGTCGATCGCTGGTCGGTGGTCGGTGCATACTACTTTGACACCAATACCAGAAAGAGCGCCGACCAGATGTTAGGGGTCCAGTATAACTCCTGCTGCTACGCGATTCGTCTCGGCTATGAACGCAAGATCAACGGCTGGGATAGTAACGGCAACGGCGAGAGCAAATACGATAATACCTTTGGCATCAACATTGAGCTACGTGGCCTGAGCTCCAACTACGGTCTCGGCACTCAGCAGATGCTGCGTTCGAACATTTTACCGTACCAGAACTCCCTGTGATGTGGCTGGTTTAAAACGTAATCCGCATTTGCGGTTAATTGAAATGGAAAAAGTATGAAGAACTGGAAAACGCTGCTTCTCGGTATCGCCATGATCGCGAATACCAGTTTCGCTGCCCCACAGGTTGTCGATAAAGTAGCGGCTGTCGTCAATAATGGCGTTGTTCTTGAAAGCGACGTCGATGGCTTATTGCAATCGGTTAAGCTCAATGCTGGCCAGGCCGGTCAACAGCTGCCGGATGACGCGACCTTACGTCATCAGATCCTCGAAAGACTGATCATGGACCAGATCGTTCTGCAGATGGGCCAGAAGATGGGCATGAAAATCACTGACGATCAGGTCGATCAGGCGATTGCCAACATCGCGAAACAGAACAACATGACCATGGATCAGATGCGCAGCCGTCTGGCCTATGACGGTCTCAACTACAACACCTACCGTAACCAGATTCGTAAAGAGATGCTGATTGCGGAAGTGCGCAACAACGAAGTCCGTCGTCGCATTACCGTGCTGCCGCAGGAAGTCGAATCTCTGGCAAAACAGATTGGCGATCAGAACGATGCCAGCACCGAGCTGAATCTTAGCCACATCCTGATTCCGCTGACAGAAAACCCGACCTCCGACGACGTAGCGAAAGCGCAGGAACAGGCTAACGCGATCGTTGAGCAGGCGCGCAGCGGCGCTGACTTCGGCAAACTGGCTATCACCTACTCTGCCGACCAGCAGGCGCTGAAAGGCGGCCAGATGGGCTGGGGTCGTATTCAGGAACTCCCGGGGATCTTCGCCCAGGCGCTGAGCACCGCGAAGAAAGGTGATATTGTCGGCCCGATTCGCTCTGGCGTCGGCTTCCATATCCTGAAAGTGAACGATATGCGCGGCGGCAGCAAGAACATCTCCGTCACCGAAGTTCACGCGCGTCACATTTTGTTGAAGCCATCTCCGATCATGAATGACGATCAGGCGCGGGCTAAGCTGGAGCAGATCGCCGCGGATATTAAGAGCGGAAAAACCACCTTCGCTAAAGCAGCAAAAGAGTTCTCTGAAGATCCGGGTTCCGCAAACCAGGGCGGAGATTTAGGCTGGGCAACGCCTGATATCTTCGATCCGGCGTTCCGCGATGCGCTGATGCGTCTGAACAAAGGCCAGACCAGCGCGCCGGTTCACTCCTCCTTCGGCTGGCACCTGATTCAACTGATGGACAGCCGTCAGGTAGACAGAACCGACGCCGCGCAGAAAGACCGCGCGTACCGGATGCTGATGAACCGTAAGTTCTCTGAAGAAGTGGCAACCTGGATGCAGGAACAACGCGCCAGCGCTTACGTCAAAATTCTGAGCAACTAATATCACGGCCTCATACACAACGGCACTCAGGGTGTATTGAGGCGGCAAGCCGTCGAGCCCGGATAACTCACGATGTGAGCGGACCCGACGGCGTTGCCAACAGAAAGACGTCCTGAAGGATGAAGTGTATGAATCGAGTTGTTATCACTCCCGGTGAACCCGCCGGTATCGGCCCCGACCTTGTTGTACAGCTTGCGCAGCGCGACTGGCCGGTAGAGCTGGTGATTTGCGCCGACGGCGCCCTGTTATCCGACCGAGCTCAACAGCTCGGTCTTCCTTTATCTCTCCTGCCCTACGATCCTTCTCTTCCCGCAGCGGCACAACGCGCTGGCACTCTGACGCTCCTCCCGGTCGCGCTGAACGCCCCCGTCGAACCCGGCGTGCTGAACGTGCGCAACGGAAGCTATGTGGTTGAGACGTTGGCTCGCGCCTGCGACGGCTGCCTGAGCGGCGAATTTGCGGCGTTGATTACCGGGCCGGTCCATAAGGGCAATATCAACGACGCGGGGATCGCTTTTACCGGCCATACCGAGTTCTTTGAAGAGCGCGCCCACGCCAGCAAAGTGGTCATGATGCTGGCGACGGAAGAACTGCGCGTCGCCCTGGCAACCACTCATCTGCCGCTGAAAGCGATCAGCGACGCGATCACCCCGGATTTGCTCCGTGAAGTGATAACGATTCTGGACCACGATCTGCGCCATAAATTCGGTATCGCCCGGCCGCACGTGCTGGTCTGCGGTCTGAACCCCCACGCCGGCGAAGGTGGACATATGGGGACGGAAGAGATCGATACGATTATTCCCGTGCTGGAAGAGATGCGCGCCCGGGGGATGAATCTGAGCGGCCCGCTGCCGGCAGATACCCTTTTCCAGCCCAAATATCTCGACAATGCCGATGCGGTACTCGCGATGTACCACGATCAGGGCCTTCCCGTGCTAAAATACCAGGGCTTTGGCCGTGGCGTGAACATTACGCTCGGTTTACCTTTTATTCGCACCTCTGTTGACCACGGTACCGCGCTTGAACTGGCGGGCCAGGGAAAAGCGGATGTCGGCAGTTTTATCACGGCGCTTAATCTCGCCATCAAAATGATTGTTAATACGCAATGAATAATCGAGTCCATCAGGGCCACTTAGCCCGTAAACGCTTCGGGCAAAACTTCCTCAACGATCAGTTCGTGATCGACAGCATTGTCTCGGCCATTAACCCCCAGAAAGGGCAGGCAATTGTCGAGATCGGTCCGGGCCTGGCGGCGCTGACCGAGCCGGTCGGTGAACGCCTGGACGCACTTACCGTTATCGAGCTGGATCGCGATCTGGCCGCTCGTCTGCAGACGCATCCGTTCCTCGGGCCGAAGCTGACCATTTATCAGCAAGATGCCATGACCATGAACTTCGGCGAGCTGTCGCAGACTATGGGTCAGCCGCTGCGCGTGTTCGGCAACCTGCCGTACAACATCTCGACGCCGCTGATGTTCCATCTGTTCAGCTATACTGATGCCATCGCCGACATGCACTTTATGCTGCAAAAAGAGGTCGTCAATCGCCTGGTTGCCGGACCGAACAGCAAGGCGTATGGTCGACTGAGCGTTATGGCGCAGTATTACTGCCAGATTATCCCGGTACTCGAAGTGCCGCCGGGCGCCTTTACGCCGCCGCCTAAAGTGGATTCCGCCGTTGTGCGTCTGGTGCCTTACCGCACGCTGCCGCACCCGGTGAAAGAGGTTCGCGTGCTGAGCCGAATCACTACCGAGGCCTTCAACCAGCGTCGTAAAACGATTCGTAACAGCCTCGGCAACCTGTTCAGCGTTGAGGTACTGACCGAGCTGGGCATCGACCCGGCAAAACGTGCAGAGAATATTTCCGTGGCGCAATACTGTCAGCTGGCTAACTGGCTATCTGACAACTCGCCCACCAAGGAGAGCTAACCATGATTAATTCGCCTCGAGTTTGCGTGCAGGTGCAAAGCGTCTATATCGAATCGCAGTCTTCCCCGGAAGAAGAGCGCTACGTTTTCGCTTATACCGTCACGATTCGCAATCTGGGGCGGACTCAGGTTCAGCTTCTTGGCCGCTACTGGCTTATCACCAACGGCCACGGTCGTGAGACTGAAGTGCAGGGTGAAGGGGTTGTCGGCGAACAGCCGCATATTCCCGCAGGCGGTGAATTCCAGTATACCAGCGGAGCCGTCATTGAAACGCCGCTGGGCACCATGCAGGGACATTATGAAATGATCGATGTGAACGGCGCGCCGTTCTCGATCGATATCCCTGTTTTCCGTCTCGCAGTACCAACGCTCATTCACTAAAACAATGTCTACATACCTTATTGGCGACGTTCACGGTTGCTACGATGAACTGCTCGCATTATTAAAGCAGGTGGAGTTTACCCCAGGGAACGATACGCTGTGGCTCACGGGCGATTTAGTCGCACGCGGCCCGGGTTCGCTGGAGGTTTTGCGCTACGTTAAATCTCTTGGCGATAATGTGCGTCTTGTCCTCGGCAATCACGATCTGCACCTGCTGGCCGTCTTCGCCGGCATCAGCCGCAACAAACCCAAAGATCGCCTGAAATCGCTGCTCGAAGCCCCGGATGCCGACGAGCTGCTCAACTGGCTGCGCCGTCAGCCGCTGATGCAGATTGATGAAGAGAAAAAGCTGGTGATGGCCCATGCGGGTATCACGCCGCAATGGGATCTGGAAACGGCAAAACAGTGCGCGCGCGATGTTGAAGCCGTGCTTGCCAGCGACTCCTATCCGTTCTTCCTCGACGCGATGTATGGCGATATGCCGAATAACTGGAGCCCTGAGCTGAGCGGTCTCGCCCGCCTGCGCTTTATCTCCAATGCCTTTACCCGTATGCGCTACTGTTTCCCGAACGGGCAGCTGGATATGTATGCCAAAGAAGCGCCGGAAAACGCCCCTGCGCCGTTAAAACCGTGGTTTGCCATTCCCGGCCCGGTGAGCAACGAGTACAGCATTGTGTTTGGTCATTGGGCTTCGCTGGAAGGCCGCGGTACGCCGGAGGGAATATACGCCCTCGATACCGGCTGCTGCTGGGGCGGGGATCTCACCTGCCTGCGCTGGGAAGACAAGCAGTACTTTACTCAGCCCTCAAACCGGCAGAAAGAGCCGGACGAAGGCGAGGCGGTCGCCTCCTGAAAAAAATCCCGGATAACGGTAAGCGCTATCCGGGATATCATCATGTTGCCCCGGCCAACGCTACGCGCTGCCCGGAATGCCATCAGCGACGTTCGAGAATCTCGAAGCAGTAGCTATGCGAGTTCTGCGCATCGGCATCGTGAAATTCGCTGAATACCGACTCCCACTGGTCCGGATCGTAGTCCGGGAAATGGGTATCCCCTTCCACTTCGGCATCAATGTGCGTCAGATAAAGCTTCCGGGCCTTCGGCAGGAACTGCTCATAGACACGACCGCCGCCGATCACCATTATCTCTTCAACGTCGCCGCAGGCGGCGATCGCTTCATCAACCGACTTCACCCACTGCACGCGATCGTCGGTGCCCGGCTGGCTGCTGATAACGATATTCTTACGCCCCGGCAGCGGGCGACCAATAGACTCCCAGGTCAGACGCCCCATCACCACCGGCTTGTTTAAGGTATTACGTTTAAACCAGGCGAGATCGGCAGGCAGGTCCCATGGCATGGCGTTTTCCATACCAATGACGCGATCTACCGCTAACGCCGCAATCAGACTGATCATTGAAAATTTCCCGAATGCAAAAAATTGCCGCCACTATACGTAAAGCGTAATACTTCGTCGACTGCGCGGAGAGTAAAGAATAAGAAAATTTTCGGATTTGCAGGCGGGCCCACGTAAGCTACGTGAGCCGCCTGCTGAGGATCTAAATTGAAAACAAAATGTTAACTGTAAACAAAACGTAACGGTAGCCTCACGACTCAGGCAGAAGGTTTACTCTCCGGTTCATCGGCAATATCTCCGGTGTGTCTCCCCTCTTCCGTTCCCTGCCAGCCATGCCGCTGAACCAACGACAGATGATTGCGATCCTCGTTAATAATGGTGGTCAGCATGTCGCTGGTGCGTTTAAAGACCGCCAGGCGGGAAGCCGCGTCGTTTTCCGCCATCGCCACCATCTCCTCCACCATTTTCTGGTTGAAGCGACGAAACAGGTCGGCGCGCTCGCGCGCTTCATAAGCGCCGAGGCCCAGAGCCTCAAGCGCCGTTCGCCCGGATTTCAGCGCCGCCTCGAAGGTTTCACGCTCCGGGGCCTCCACGCCGGCCTGACGCAGCTGGATATAGTGATCCACATCGCGGGCGCGGGAGATAATCTGCAGATGCGGGAAATGCTCTTTTGCCAGCTCAACCAGCTGCAGACTGACCTGCGGATCGTCAATCGCATTGATCAGCACCTCGGCTTTTGCCGCCCCCGCAGACTCCAGCATATCCACGCGCGTGGCATCGCCGTAAAACACTTTCATATCAAATTTACGCAGCGTATCCACGTGGTCAGGATCGTGATCGAGGATCACCATCTTCACCCCGCCGGAGAGCAGCACACGACCGGCGATCTGCCCGTAACGGCCGAAGCCGGCGATAATCACCCGCGGCTGCTCTTCATCAATCTCATCCGCTTCGCGTTCCTGGCCGCCGGATGATTTCTCCAGACGGGTCAACAACACCAGCAGGATCGGCGTTGCCGCCATTGACAGCGCCACCGCCAGCGTCAACGCTTTCGCCCAGTCGCTATCCAGTACGTCGGCCATCTGCGCCGCGCCGAAGACCACAAAGGCAAACTCACTCCCCTGCCCCAGCAGAACCGCAAACCAGCGGCGCTGGGCGCGCGGCACCCCGAGCGGCTTCGCAATCAGCCACAGCATCGCGCCTTTAATGATCAGGAAGCCGACCAGTAAAACCAGAATGCGCAGCGGATGGCTCATCAGGGTACCGAAATCAATCGACATCCCGACGCCAATGAAGAACAGCCCCAGCAGCAGCCCCTTAAACGGCTCGATGTCGCTTTCCAGCGCGTGGCGATATTCCGAGCTCGCCAGCAACACGCCGGCGAGGAAGGCCCCCATCGCCATCGACAGTCCAACCTCCTCCAGCAACAGGCCAAAGCCGAAGACCAGGAACAGGGCTACGGCGCTGAACACTTCGCGCAGACCGGAACGGGCCACGAAGCGCAGTACCGGACGGGTCACATAGCGGCCGAGCGCCACCACCAGGACCAGCGCGCCAGCCACCTTAAGCGCGGACAGGGCAAATGCCGCCAGCGTCGTGGAGCCACCGCTGGCGGCCAGCAGCGGGATCATCGCCACCAGCGGGATCGCCGCGATATCCTGAAACAGCAGGACGGCAAATGCGCTCCGCCCCAGCTGTGAGACCGTCAGATTACGTTCGTTCATCGCCTGCATGGCGATCGCCGTCGACGACAGCGCCAGCGTCATGCCGATTAGCTCCGCCACCTGCCAGCGCATCCCCAGCAACATGCAGAACAGGCCAATCAGCGCGCCGCACACCACCATCTGCAAGGCGCCGCCGCCAAACACCGACGCGCGCAGCTTCCACAGGCGCTGCGGGTCGAGTTCCAGACCAATGACAAACAGCATCAGGACCACGCCGATTTCGGCAAAGTGCAAAATCGCCTCGGCGTCGGTCACCAGCCTCAGCCCCCACGGCCCGATAATACAGCCGGCAATCAGATAGCCGAGCACCGACCCCAAACCAAGGCGCACGGCGATCGGCACAATCAGCGCGGCGGATCCCAGATAAATCAGCGCCTGTATCAACGTATGGCTATCCATGATGCGTCTCCTGCCATTCGATCAGGCGTTGTCGGTAGCGGCGCGCCTGCGCCTGAAGGGTTTCATCGTCGCAGATAAACGTGCAGTGCATGGCGAAAGGTGGCAGCCACTTCATTCCACAGTACAGACCGGTCGCCTGGAGCGGTTGGGAAAGCACATCAAACCCGGGAAATGCGCCGATATCAAAGTGGCTCTCGCCGCCGCCGGTGGTCACCGCCCACAACAGCGATTTACCGCGCAGGGCGATGCCGTTATGCCCGTAGGCCCAGCCGTGCGACAGCACTTTATCCATCCACAGTTTCATTAGCGGCGGCACACTGTACCACTGCATCGGATGCTGCCAGATAATCAGCTCGGCTCGCGCCAGCGCCGCCTGTTCGGCGGCGACGTCGATATTAAAATCGGGGTAAAGTTGATAGAGGGAGCGTATTTCTACGCCATCCAGCGTCCTTGCCTGCTCAAGCATCCGCTTATTCGCATGCGAGTGATGCGGATAGGGATGGGCATAAATTATCAGAATCATTGATTAGCCTGCGTTAACTCTCGTTGTAATCAGCAAGAGTGTAGTCAGTTAATCGAAGTGCTTACAATCACAACCTGCTTTTATCTCAATACCCTTCAGGCATTTCGCGGCTGCTTGCTGACGACGGCAGCGGGCTCGCCGATCTCAAGATCGCAGCGTTTCGGCAGCAGGAAGGTCATAGTCCCGGCGATGATGAGCGATCCTGCCAGCGCGCAGACCGCCACGTTCTGGCCATACAGATAGATCATCACCCCAACCAGATAAGGACCGCAGAAGCCGCCGAGATTGCCCAGGCCGTTAATCACACCCCGTGCGCTACCGGCGACTTCCGCGGCCGCGATACGCCCCGGCATCGACCAGAACGGGCTGGTCGCCGACTTAAGGAAGAAACCGCAAATCACCAGCGCAATATAGGCCGCCACAACGTGCTCACGCAGTACCACCGAGGCCACCAGCGCCGCAGCGAAGCTGTAGAGCGAGAAGCGTACCCACAGGCGACGTTTGCCGCTGCGATCGCTGAACAGCGAAATCACATAAATGCCCGCCAGCGTGGCCACAAACGGCAGCACCGCCAGGAAGCCGACGCTGGCCATACTGCCGCCGGTCAGGCCCTTCAGAATAGTCGGCAGCCACAGGGTGTAACCGTAATCGCCGGTCTGATAAAAGAAGTTAAGGATAACCAGTTTCATCAGCCCGCTATTGCGGAAAACATCTTTGACCGGTGCGTTGCTGACCGCATCTTCCGCCAGCTTTGCCGCCCGCTCTGCGGCCAGCGTGGTAACCAGATAGTGGCGCTCTGCCTCCGGCAGCCAGCGCGCCTCTTCCGGACGGTCGCTGATCATAAACCACCACACCGCCAGCACCACCACGGACAGCAGGCCTTCGATAATAAACAGCCAGCGCCAGTCGAGCGCGGCAATAATCGCCCCGGAGACCGGTGCGGTCAGCATGCCGCCCAGCGGAGCAAACATCATGACGAAGGCATTGGCCCGCCCCAGCTCTTTTTCCGGGAACCAGTTGCTGACCATCGTCAGCACCACCGGTAGCATCCCGCCTTCGGATACGCCGAGAATAAAGCGCAGCACCAGCAATTGATATTCATGGGTCACAAAACCAGTGGCAATCGACACCACCGCCCAAGCCATCAGCGACCACGCAATAAAGCGTTTACCGCTGCCATTTACCGCAATACGCCCGCCGGGTATTTGCAGAAATAAATAACCAATAAAAAATATTCCGCTGGCCACACCGGCCATTTGACTGGTAATACCTAAATCAGCTTCCATGCCACCGGGCAAAGCAAAACTAATATTCACCCGATCCATAAACGAAATAATACAGGCAATCAACACCGGCGTGATAATACGCAGCCAGCGGGTGCTGGGAATTTTATCATTCATATTTCGTACTCTCTATGCAGAGGTTATTGTTGTCATTAAATTAGAGCCGGGCACAGAAATAAGAGATGAACATTAATTAATGGCATTCGGCAATACGTTACCGGAGAAATAAGCGGTGACGTTTGCAAAAACCACTTCGCTCATTTTCTGTCGGGTTTCATGGGTGGCGCTGGCCACGTGCGGTTGCAACACCACATTATCCAGCGCGATCAATGCTGCCGGGACATGAGGCTCATCTTCAAAAACGTCGAGGGCAGCGCCGGCGATAACACCGTTTTGTAACGCCTGAATCAACGCCTTTTCATCCACCAGCGAACCGCGAGCGATATTAATCAGCCACGCATGTTTCGGCATGACGTTGAAGACTGAGAAATCGATCAGCCCGCGGTTTGCTTCACCGCCGGAGGCGGCAAGCACCAGAAAATCACTCTCATGGGCCAGGGTATGCAGATCGGCGCACCACTGGTAATCCAGCCCCGGAACCGGTTTACGGTCATGGTAAAGCACCTGCATATCGAAACCGCGGGCGCGGCGGGCAATCGCCTGACCAATATTGCCCATCCCCAGCAGGCCGATACGTTTACCGCTCACCTGGGTGGCCAGCGGCATGCCCCCCTTCTCCCAGCGGCCATCTCGTACAAAACGATCGCCCTGACACAGATTGCGGGAACCGGCCAGCAGCAGCCCCATTGCCAGGTCCGCCACGTCGTTAGTCAACACGCCGGAAGTGATGGAAACCTGAATCTGCCGGGAGCGAACATACTCTAAATCCACCGCATCGGTGCCCACGCCGAAAATGGCAATCAGACCCACGTGCGGCAGCAGTTCGAGGACGCTGTTCTGCACTCCGATATCCCCTCGGGTGACAACGGCTGCAATATTCTCTCCCTGCTCACGCAGAAAACCGATGGGATCCTCCTGCTCGTACAGACGCAGCAGCGGGAAGTCGGCCGCCAGCTGTTCCTGCAAGGCATCAATAACGGGGGCCACTAAGAGGATGGCGCGGGTAATAGTACTCTTCATCAGATCACCTGTTTGACGGTTCATTACGACGGTAGCCACTATCAAACGGTTTTTTAGCCGAACGTTTTGCGATCTGCATCACGCTGAATCGTGTTAAAAATTGCTGTTACGGTGTCCGTGATCGCTAAGACAAAAACCCGGTTTTACGCGGGGACAAGCGACGAAGCGTTAACGTTCTGCTAACAGGGCTGCGCCGCCGTTCAGGCAGGATTAAATGGTTTCGCCCATCGACAGGCGATAGTGCAGATCGACTTTCTCTATGGTTGGCAGTCCTTTGATTTTCTTAATTAAAATCTCAGTGGCCACCTTACCCATTTCATAACGTGGGGTCAGAACGCTTGCCAGCCGCGGGGTGACGATCTGGCCAATCTCCAGACCATGAAAACCGGCGATCGCCAGCTCCTGCGGCACCGCGATACCCGATGCAAGGCACTCCTGTAACACGCCCACCGCCAGGTCATCATTAGTGCAGAGAATCCCGTCCATAGCGGCGTACATCTGCCGCGCCAGATTCATCATGCCGGTGCCAATCGACACCGACGACACCTTATTGGGGGCAATGCGCCCCGTCGGCAGTCCGGCATTCTCCATCGCCTGACAATAGCCGGCGTAGCGCTGCTCATCGCGGACATCGGACATCGACCCAAAATAGATAATGTGCCGCTTGCCGCTCGCCAGCAGCATCGTGGTCATGTCAAAACCGGCTTTGAAGTTGTCAAACCCGACGTTGATTCGCCCCGGGTTCTCCGCCAGTCCCATCACCTCCGCGATCGGGATTTTCGCCGCATTGAGGTATTTGTCCGCCCGCAGCGTATGGAGCGACTCAGTCAGCAGCAAGCCTTTGACATGAAAGGCCAGTACGGCGGCAATCTGCTCCTCTTCACGCTGGCGGTCGTAATCGTAATTGACCACCAGCGTCTGATAGCCATGAGCCGCGGTCACCGACTCGATGCCGGCCAGCAGGTCGGCGAAGATTTGATTATGAAAAGAGGGAATCAGCACGCCGATGCGCGGGACGGCGACGCTGGTCATCGCCGGATTGTCGGGATCGGGCTCGTAACCAATTTCCGCAATCACGCTGGCGATACGCTCCGCCGTCTCCGGTTTTACTTTATCCGGCGTACGTAAATAGCGGCTGACGGTCATTTTGGTTACGCCAGCCAGCGCTGCAATATCATTGAGCGTAATGCGTTGTGCTTTCATCTATCGACCCGTCAAATACATCCACTGCATCAGGCCATTATGCCTGCCGCTGAAGAAAAAGAGAATCGAACCCTTCCCCCGTTAACCCCTTGAGCAGCGGTAATTTCCACGCGGCTTCACGTTTAACGTAACCCCTTTTCGTAACACTATTTTGAGTGATCTCCATCACAGATTTAAGCGGCGAAAATCCGTGATATAGAGCACAGGTTGTTGCGGTTTGTTTTTTGCCAGTCAGGAATTAAAACGCCCAGCATCATTTATATTCAGCCGTTAATCAGGATATCAAGATGAAAGATCTTTTCAGCTTACAAGGCAAACGTATTTTAATTACTGGCGCAGGACAAGGCATTGGTTTTGTCATGGCGCAAGGCCTTGCACAATATGGCGCAGAAATTATTATCAACGATATTTCAGCGTCCCGGGCAGATGATGCGGTGATGAAATTACGTGATGAAGGTGCGATTGCCCATTCGGCCGTATTTAATGTGACCGATGCCGATGCGGTCGAAAATGCGATTGCTAAAATCGAAGAAGAAACCGGCGCTATTGATGTGTTATTCAATAATGCGGGTATTCAGCGACGCCATCCGTTTACCGAATTTCCGGTCCAGGAGTGGAATGATGTTATTTCCGTTAACCAGACCGCGGTATTTCTGGTTTCGCAGGCCGTGGCTAAACGCATGGTCAGCCGTCAGCGCGGAAAAATCGTCAATATCTGTTCCATGCAGAGCGAGCTGGGACGCGACACCATTACGCCTTATGCCGCCGCCAAAGGGGCGGTCAAAATGCTGACCCGCGGCATGTGCGTCGAGCTGGCGCGCTATAACATTCAGGTCAACGGCATCGCACCGGGCTACTTTAAAACCGCCATGACCCAGGCACTGGTGGACGATCGCGCCTTTACCGACTGGTTGTGCAAACGCACGCCTGCCAACCGCTGGGGCGATCCGCAAGAGCTGGTCGGTGCGGCGGTGTTCCTCTCCTCCAGAGCATCCGATTTCGTCAATGGTCATCTGTTGTTTGTCGACGGCGGCATGCTGGTTGCCGTC
The DNA here is from genome assembly GCF_000735435.1 of Klebsiella planticola ATCC 33531. Classification (GTDB taxonomy): domain Bacteria; phylum Pseudomonadota; class Gammaproteobacteria; order Enterobacterales; family Enterobacteriaceae; genus Klebsiella; species Klebsiella planticola. The sequence continues at coordinate 91,290 of NZ_JMPP01000003.1, forward strand.
TGATTAAGGAGCGCATTATGGCAGGGCAATGCATTATTTTGATGGGCGTCTCAGGCACCGGGAAAACCACCGTCGGGCAGGCGCTGGCCCAGGCGCTTGGCGCGAAGTTCATCGATGGCGACGATCTGCATCCACGGCAGAATATTGTCAAAATGGCCGCCAGCCAGCCGCTCGATGATGACGATCGCCGGCCCTGGCTGGAGCGGATTGCCGACGTGATTTTCAGCCTGGAGCAAAAGAATGAATCCGGCGTGCTGGTCTGCTCGGCGCTGAAAAAACGCTATCGCGACCGTCTGCGTGAAGGCAGCGACAACCTGCGTTTTCTGTGGCTGACCGGCGACTATGAGTGCATTCTGCAGCGGATGCAGCAGCGTAAAGGCCACTTTATGCCGGAAGCGCTGCTGCGCAGCCAGTTTGCCGCCCTGGAGACACCGGACGCCAGCGAGCGCGATATCATCGCCGTTGATATCGCCCCCGACGTGGCGACTATCGTCGCGCAATCCATCACCTTACTTGACCCTCACCCACTACAGGGAGTCCCGGCATGATTATCGATACCCTCAACGCTGGCGCAAAAAACGCGTTCTATCCGCCGGTGATCCGCAAAGCTTTACAGGCCGTCGCCCAGCAGGATCCGCACTCCCTACCGCCGGGAAAATATACCGTCGATGGAGACAATCTGTTTTTCACCGTGGTCGAAGGCCAGACGCGGCCACTGGCGGAACAACGCCCGGAGTACCATCGTCAGTATATTGATATTCATATTGTCCTGGCAGGGGTGGAGATTATCGGCGCCGGCAATAAAGGCCTGGCGATCGTCCCGGACGGCCCGTTTAAAGAGGCGCACGATATTGGCTTTTGTGAAAAGATCGGCAGCGAAACGCTGATTCATCTGCATCCGGAAGAGCTGGCCATTTTGTTTCCGGGCGAACTGCACCGTCCGATGGGCGCGATGGATGCCGGCGCGCCGCTGCGCAAAATTATCGTTAAGATAGATAACGCTCTGCTGTAGCTGTCCCGCCGTACTCAGCCCCACGAGATCCTTCGCGGGGCCCCGGATAACCGTTAGTTATCCAGTTCGTCCATCGACTTCACCTGATCGCGATTGATCTGTTCAGTCCGGCCGGTTTCCGCATTTTTGTATGACACCATACCGGTGTCATCATCCACCTGCGGCTTACCATCAGTGACGATCGTTTTACCGTCGGTCGTTTTCAGCGACTGGTTCGATGAACAGCCCGCCACAAACACCATTGCCGTCGCCGCCAGCGCGGATGCCATCAGAATTTTGTTCCGCATTGTATCCTCCTGTCTTTCCGTCAATTGATATCGTTATGATGCTAACTATAGTTAGCCTCACCAGACGGGCAGTGAAAAGCAGAACTCTCCGAAGATGGCGCGGATAAAAAAAAGGCCGACGATTTCTCGTCAGCCCTTGTTGTTCCGCGACCCGGTATTAACGAGGCGGCTTACTTTTTAATTTGCGCGTGCATTTCCTGAACCGAGGTCACTTTCTCGATGGCGTTAGCGTTGAGCGCCATCGCCGTGGCGAAACCGCCGTTCAGGGTGGTGTCGTAATGCACTTTGTACTGCAGGGCGCTGCGGCGAATCAGCTTGGAGTCTTCAATCGCCTGACGACCTTCGGTGGTGTTGATGATGTAGGTGTATTCGCCATTCTTGATACGGTCCTGAATGTGCGGACGACCTTCATGCACCTTGTTCACCAGACGTGGGTTGATCCCCGCCTCACCCAGCACAATCGCGGTACCGTGAGTCGCATCCAGTTCGAAGCCGAACTTCAGCAGTTTCGCCGCCAGGTCAACAACACGCTCTTTGTCGCCTTCGCGAACGGAGAGCAGCGCGCGCCCCTGTTTTTTCATCGTGGAGCTGCTGCCGAGCTGCGCTTTAGCGAACGCTTCGGCAAAAGTACGGCCCACGCCCATCACTTCCCCGGTAGAGCGCATTTCTGGCCCTAACAGCGGGTCAACGCCCGGGAATTTGTTGAACGGCAGCACCACTTCTTTCACCGAGTAGTACGGCGGGATAATTTCTCTGGTTACGCCCTGCTGTGCCAGAGTCTGGCCAGCCATCACGCGCGCCGCGACTTTGGCCAGCGGGACGCCGGTGGCTTTCGAGACGAACGGGACGGTACGCGCCGCACGCGGGTTCACTTCAATCAGGTACACTTCATTGTTTTTCACCGCGAACTGGACGTTCATCAGGCCACGGACCTGCAGTTCAAAGGCCAGCTTCTGTACCTGCTCACGCATCACATCCTGAATTTCCTTGCTCAGGGTGTAGGCCGGCAGAGAACATGCGGAGTCACCGGAGTGCACGCCCGCCTGTTCGATGTGCTCCATGATGCCACCAATCAGCACCATTTCGCCGTCGCAGATAGCATCAACGTCGACCTCGACCGCATCGTCAAGGAAGCGATCCAGCAGAACCGGTGCGTCGTTCGAGACGCTGACCGCGGTCTGGAAGTAGCGCTTCAGGTCGGCTTCGTCGTAGACGATTTCCATCGCCCGCCCGCCCAGGACGTAGGACGGGCGCACCACCAGCGGGTAGCCAATCTCTTTCGCCTTCTCAACGGCCATCTCAATGGTCGTTACGGTCGCGTTCGCCGGCTGTTTCAGCTTCAGACGGTCAACCGCCTGCTGGAAACGTTCACGGTCTTCGGCACGGTCAATCGCATCCGGGCTGGTACCGATAACCGGTACGCCAGCCGCTTCCAGCGCACGCGCCAGTTTCAGCGGCGTCTGGCCGCCGTACTGGACGATAACGCCCTTCGGCTTCTCGATGCGGACGATTTCCAGCACGTCTTCCAGCGTCACCGGCTCAAAGTACAGACGGTCGGAGGTGTCGTAGTCGGTAGAGACGGTTTCCGGGTTACAGTTAACCATAATGGTCTCGTAACCGTCTTCGCGCAGCGCCAGCGAAGCATGTACGCAGCAGTAGTCAAATTCGATACCCTGGCCGATACGGTTCGGGCCGCCGCCGAGGACCATGATTTTATCGCGGTCAACGGACGGGTTCGCTTCACACTCGTCTTCATAGGTGGAGTACATATAGGCGGTATCGGTGGCGAATTCCGCCGCGCAGGTATCTACACGCTTGTAGACCGGGTGCAGGTTGTACTGGTCGCGCAGCTTGCGGATTTCGCCTTCACGAACGCCCGCCAGTTTGGCCAGACGCGCGTCGGCAAAGCCTTTGCGCTTCAGCTGGCGCAGGAAGTCAGGCGTCAGACCGGTGATGCCGAGGTCAGCCACTTTCTCTTCCAGACGGACCAGCTCTTCAATTTGTACCAGGAACCAGCGGTCGATGTTGGTCAGGTTGAAGACGCCGTCCACGGACAGCCCCGCGCGGAACGCATCGGCGATGTACCAGATACGCTCGGCGCCGGCATCTTTCAGCTCACGGCGAATTTTGGTCAGCGCTTCCGGGTCGTCGAGACTGACTTTCGGGTCGAAACCGGTAGCCCCCACTTCCAGGCCGCGCAGCGCTTTCTGCAGGGATTCCTGCTGGGTGCGGCCAATCGCCATCACTTCGCCCACGGATTTCATCTGAGTAGTCAGACGGTCGTTAGCGCCAACGAATTTTTCGAAGTTGAAGCGGGGAATCTTGGTCACGACATAGTCGATGGACGGTTCGAACGAGGCCGGCGTACGGCCACCGGTGATGTCGTTCATCAGCTCATCGAGGGTGTAGCCGACCGCCAGCTTGGCCGCCACTTTAGCAATCGGGAAACCGGTCGCTTTCGATGCCAGCGCGGAGGAGCGTGATACGCGCGGGTTCATTTCGATAACAATCAGACGGCCGTCTTTCGGGTTAACGGAGAACTGAACGTTAGAGCCCCCGGTTTCCACGCCAATTTCACGCAGCACCGCCATCGATGCATTACGCATCACCTGGTATTCTTTATCGGTCAGGGTTTGCGCCGGCGCGACGGTAATGGAATCGCCGGTGTGGATCCCCATGGCGTCGAAGTTTTCGATCGAGCAGACGATGATGCAGTTATCGTTCTTATCACGCACCACTTCCATTTCGTACTCTTTCCAGCCGATCAGCGATTCATCAATCAGCAGTTCGTTGGTCGGAGAGAGGTCCAGCCCGCGGGCACAAATTTCTTCGAACTCTTCACGGTTGTAAGCGATACCGCCGCCGGTGCCGCCCATGGTGAAAGACGGACGGATGATGCATGGGTAGCCCACGTCTGCGGCCACCGCCAGCGCTTCTTCCATGGTGTGCGCAATGCCGGAACGCGCGGTATCCAGACCGATTTTCTTCATTGCCACATCGAAGCGACGGCGGTCTTCCGCTTTATCAATCGCGTCAGCGGTAGCGCCGATCATGGTGACGCCGAATTCGGCCAGCACGCCCTGACGTTCCAGCTCCAGCGCGCAGTTCAGCGCCGTCTGACCGCCCATGGTCGGCAGTACCGCATCCGGACGCTCTTTTTCGATAATTTTGCGCACGACTTCCCAGTGAATCGGCTCAATATAGGTCGCATCGGCCATTTCCGGGTCGGTCATGATGGTGGCCGGGTTGGAGTTCACCAGAATGACACGGTAACCTTCTTCGCGCAGGGCCTTACAGGCCTGAGCGCCAGAGTAGTCAAATTCGCAAGCCTGGCCGATAACGATCGGGCCAGCGCCAAGAATCAGGATGCTTTTTATGTCTGTACGTTTTGGCATGGCTCTTTTCTCCTGATTATTTCGCGGACTGGCGGTACTGCTCAATTAATGCAATAAAATGGTCGAACAACGGCGCGGCATCGTGCGGGCCTGGGCTCGCTTCCGGGTGGCCCTGGAAGCTAAACGCCGGTTTGTCAGTGCGGTGGATGCCCTGCAGCGTCCCGTCGAACAGCGACTTGTGGGTCACGCGCAGGTTAGCCGGCATGGAGGCTTCGTCGACCGCAAAACCGTGGTTCTGGGCGGTAATCATCACCACATTATTATCGATATCTTTAACCGGGTGGTTGCCGCCGTGGTGGCCGAACTTCATCTTAACGGTCTTCGCACCGCTCGCCAGCGCCAGCAGCTGATGGCCGAGGCAGATGCCGAATACCGGAATATCGGTCTCGAGGAATTTCTCAATCGCGGTAATGGCGTAATCGCACGGCGCCGGGTCGCCAGGGCCGTTGGACAGGAAGATACCGTCCGGATTCATCTTCAGCACCTCTTCGGCGGAGGTTTTCGCCGGCACCACCGTCAGGCGGCAGCCGCGGTCAACCAGCATGCGCAGAATGTTGCGTTTAGCGCCAAAATCGTAGGCCACAACGTGGAACGGCAGCTCGCTTTCCGCCTTCGCTTCCGGCAGGTCGCCCGCCAGCGTCCAGCTGCCTTGCGTCCAGCTGTAGGTTTCTGAAGTGGTGACTTCTTTCGCCAGGTCCATGCCGTTCAGGCCAGGGAACGCTTTGGCTTTTTCCAGCGCCAGCTGCGCATCCAGGTTATCACCCACGATGATGCAGCCGTTCTGTGCGCCTTTTTCACGCAGCAAACGCGTCAGCTTACGGGTATCGATATCGGCAATCGCCACGATGTTATGGCGTTTGAGGTAAGAAGAGAGGTCTTCGGTATTGCGGAAGTTGCTGGCAATCAGCGGCAGGTCGCGAATGACCAGACCCTGCGCATGTACCTGAGAAGATTCTTCATCGCTGTCGTTGGTGCCGACATTACCAATATGGGGATAAGTAAGAGTGACAATTTGGCGGGAATAGGAAGGATCAGTGAGGATTTCTTGATAACCGGTCATTGAAGTATTGAAAACGACTTCCCCAACCGCCGTGCCCGTTGCCCCGATGGCCCGACCGTGAAACTGGGTTCCGTCTTCCAGAACCAATAGCGCTGACTTAATCAAAACACCCTCCAGAGAATATTCACTCACTTTATTTGCATATTAATGCATGTGCATGACATGAATCAATGCAAATTTGCTTACCTATGGATTTCTGGCAAACGGCGGCATTCTGGAGAGATGTCGGGTAAAAGTCAACTTAAAGCCGATATTTTTTATCTCTTTTTACGTCACTGACCTCTCAGCACTGCGTTAGCAGGCAAAAAGATCAACAAACTATGCAGAGAAAACGCTTGCGGACCAGGAAGATTGCAAAACAGCGCGCGCAGGAACAAAAAAGTAGACCAGATGGTCAAAATTTACAATAACACAACAAAAAATGGAGGGATAATTTAAGATTATAGCTATTTCATCAATTTTAATTGATGAAATGATGAAAAATAAAAAGGGCAATAAAATATTGCCCTTTGCAATCAATTACATATTGAATGCAATAACCACATCACGATGGGTAATAAAACTTATAAAGTATTGAGATCAAGCACATCACGCATGTCGAAAAGGCCTGATTTCTTATCTTTTAACCACAATGCAGAACGAACGGCACCATTAGCAAAAGTCATCCGACTGGATGCCTTGTGGCTGATTTCAATACGCTCACCAATATCGGCAAACATGGCGGTATGCTCGCCGACGATATCTCCGGCGCGCACGGTGGCAAAGCCAATGGTCCCCGGGACCCGTTCGCCGGTATGGCCTTCACGGCTGTAGACCGCGCAATCCTTCAGATCTTTGTTCAGTGCGCCTGCAATCGCCTCGCCCATCGCCAGCGCGGTGCCTGACGGTGCGTCCACTTTGTGACGGTGGTGCGCTTCAATAATTTCGATATCGGTGTAGTCGCCCATCACCTTCGCCGCTTTTTCCAGCAGCTTTAACAGGACGTTGACGCCAACGCTGAAGTTGGCCGCGAAAACGATCGCAATCTCCTGCGCCGCATCGCGAATGGCCTGTTTCCCGGCCTCATCAAAACCGGTGGTACCAATCACCATCCCTTTGCCGTGTTCGCGACAGAAAGCAAGGTGCTTTAACGTCCCTTCCGGGCGGGTGAAATCGATCAGCACATCAAAATCATCTTTGACCGCCGCAAGACTGCTTTGCACCGTGACACCGGCTTTACCGGCACCGGCCAGCTCACCGGCATCGCTGCCAAGGAGGGAAGAACCTTCACGCTCCAGCGCCGCGCCCAGCGCCACGCCGTCCATCTGCTGTACGGCCTGAATTAACTGGCGTCCCATCCGGCCGCCCGCGCCTGCGATGGCCACGCGGATTTGTGCATCATGCATAGCTATTCTCTTTTGTTAACTTAACGTAAATTGTTTCCAGATTAACCAGCCCGTCGATGAGCCGCTACTGTAAAACACCGATAATTAGAAATTTATGACAAACGGCGTTCGATATCAGTAAAAACTATACGCCGGCGTCGTTTCTCACTCGCCCGGAGCGTTAACCCTGTGCCGAAAACCACAGGATTCGCGGACCACCAGCGCCGGCGGCAAAATAATGCGTTTCGGCGGTTCATCATTGCCCTGAATGCGGCTATACAGCAGTTCGCCAGCTTTGCGGCCAATCTCCTTCGCCGCCACCGAAACGGTCGTCAACGCCGGCTGAACCAGCGCGGCTTCGGTAATATCGTCAAATCCCACCAGCGCAAAATCACGGCCCGGCTCACGCCCGGTTTTACGCAGCGCCTGCATCACGCCCAGCGCGACAATGTCCTGGTAACAAACTGCGGCCGTGATTTGCGGATAGCGGGTCAGCAGCGCTTCGGCCACTTTCGCGCCGTCGATCTGGCTGGCCTGGGCCGTGACGATCCACTCCGGCCGCGGCGAGAGCCCGCTCTCGAGGAGCGTACTGGTGAATCCGCCAATACGCTGTGCCCGAGTACCAGAACTCAGGCTGCCGCCGATAAAGGCAATCTGTCGGTGGCCCATTTTCAGCAAGTGCGCCGTGGCCATCTGCGTGCCGAGAAAGTTATCGGTACCGACAAAATCAAAATCCGGATCGCTGAGCGGGCGCACCACCATAATGGCGGGAATATTGCGTCTTTTCAGCGCATCAAAAAATGAGGCCGGCGTTTCCCGCGCCGCGCACAGCACCATGCCGCAGGCGCTATTGCGCATCAGCGAGTCGACAAACTTTTGCTGCCGCTCGCCTGACTCTTCGCTGTTTGCCAGGAATAACAGCAAATCATGCCGCTCCATTTCATGGCTTAAGCCTGCCGTCATCTCACCGTAAAACGGGTTGGTGATGTCATGCAGCAGCAGTCCAACCTGGTTGCTGCTGCGATTACGCAGATTGGCGGCGGTCTGATTGTAGACATAGCCAGTTTCATCCAGCGCCTTCAGCACTCGTTCGCGCGTAGCTTGCGAAATCCGCCCGCGGTTACGCAATACCATCGAAACGGTGGCCGTAGATACTCCTGCCCGTTCAGCCACCTGTGCCAGCGTCACTGTTGTCATGATCTCTCCCGTTCGTTTACCGAAGGTTAATCGAATAACCTAAAAATTGCATTTTTCCTTGTGACAGGACTCACAATAACGCCCATTTTGTCGCTTTACTTGCGCATTATGGCGGGTTAATCGCGTTAACCACACTATCAAAATAAGGTTAATCGATTAATCTTTATTTAGCCAATACGGAGACAGATAATGCAAACGACCTATGATAAATTCCCTGAAGTGACGGTTCAGGGTTATGACGACCAGGCCTGGCAGGGCTGGGAATCCCTCTCTGCGACGCTTCGCCTCAGGGCTTCAGCCGCCTCCAGAACCGTGCTGGTTGTGGACTGCTATCCCGGCGTCCGGCTTGACGAACTGGAGCAGCGACTGCTGCCGTCGCTGAACGCTACGCGGGTGCTGAACGTCGAATCCGCCCGCCGCGATGAACAGGCGCTCCACGATTTGCTGGCGCGTAACCTGACCGACGACCGTGTTTTTGGGGTCCTCTCCTGTCATCATCTGGAAGAGTTTTTTAACGCCGACAAGTTACATCAGCTGCGCCAGCAGGTCGATGCCGTGACCGAAGGCCTCATCGTTATTTATGGTCCCGGCGCCGCGCTCGTTCATCCGGGCGATGTGCTGGTCTATGCCGATATGCCGCGCTGGGAAATTCAGCAGCGCATGCGCCATGACGGCCTCGGGAACTGGGGGGCGGACAACCAGGACGAGGACATCCTCCGTCGCTATAAGCGCGCCTTTTTTATCGAATGGCGCGTCTTCGATCGCCACAAAACGCCGCTGCTCAAACGCGCCGACTATCTGCTCGATACCACGCAAAAAGAGGCGCCGACGCTGGTCAGCGGCGAAGCGCTGCGCGCCGCCCTCCAGCAAACCACCACCCGTCCGTTCCGCGTCGCCCCGTTCTTCGATCCCGGCATCTGGGGCGGCCAGTGGATGAAACAGCAATTCGATCTCGATCCCGCCGCGCCCAATTACGCATGGTGTTTTGATTGCGTGCCCGAGGAAAACAGCCTGTTACTGCGCTTTGGTCAGGTGCGGATCGAGATCCCCTCACAAAACCTGGTTTTACTTCATCCTCGCGCGCTGCTTGGCGAGAAGGTTCACGCCCGGTTTGGCGCTGAATTTCCCATCCGCTTTGATTTTCTCGACACCATCGGCGGCCAGAACCTGAGCTTCCAGGTTCATCCCGTCACCGAGTACATCCAGCAGCAGTTTGGTATGCACTACACCCAGGATGAAAGTTATTACATTCTCGAAGCGGAACCGCAGGCGGTGGTCTATCTGGGAACCAAAACCGGAACCGAACCGCAGGCGATGCTGGACGATCTTAAGGCCGCGGCCCGCGGGGAAAAAACCTTCGACGATGCCCGCTTTGTTAACCAGATCCCGGCCCGTAAGCACGATCACTTCCTGATCCCTGCCGGCACGGTTCACTGCTCGGGCAGCGGCACGATGGTCCTCGAAATCAGCGCCACGCCGTACATTTTTACCTTCAAGCTGTGGGACTGGGGACGTTTAGGTTTAGATGGCCTGCCGCGCCCCGTCCATCTGGAGCACGGTGAGCAGGTTATCGACTGGCAGCGTGACACCCGCTGGGTTGCCGACAACCTGGTAAACCAGGTCGAACCAGTGGCCGAAGGCGAAGGCTGGCGTGAAGAACGGACCGGGATGCACGAGCGTGAATTTATCGAAACCCGCCGCCACTGGTTCACCGCGCCGGTGACTCATCATACTCAGGGCGGGGTGAACGTTCTCAACCTGGTCGAAGGTGATGAGGCCATCGTTGACAGCCCGAGCGGCGCCTTCGCGCCTTTCGTCGTCCACTATGCCGAGACCTTTATTATTCCCGCCGCAGTGGGCGAGTATCGTATTTCACCGTCGGGCAAAGGCACAGGACAGCCGCTCGCCACCATTAAAGCCTGGGTAAGAGGATAAGCGCATGATCAACGTAATAGTTGCCACCCACGGCCCGCTGGCGAACGCCCTGCTTGCAAGCGGCCGCATGGTTTACGGCGAATTACCACATGTTTTCGCCGTGACGCTCGACGAGCAGGCTGGCATTGAAGGCTTCAGACAGGATTTCGCCCGCACGCTGGCCAGCGCCGGGCAAAACGCCGATGGCGTGCTGGTGCTGTGCGATATGCAAAGCGGTACGCCGTGGAACATCGCCTGCCAGCACGCGTTTTCCACTCAGACGATCCCCCCGGTCGCCGTCGTGGCGGGGGTCAATTTCCCGATGCTGCTGCAAAGCGACGAGATTCACCATTTAACGGATGTGCACGATGCTGCCGCACAGCTGCTGGCGTTAACCGTACCGACACTGGTCATGGCCGCCCCGACGATATCCGTTCAGTCCGATGATTTTTAAAGGAAACCGCTATGAGTATCTCTTTTGTACGTATCGACGACCGCGTTATTCATGGGCAGCTCGTGACACGCTGGGCCAAAGAGCTGCCCTGCGATGGTATCGTCGCCATTGACGACGCCGTCGCGGCCGATCCGCTGCTCTCATCAGTGATGAAAGGCGCGGTCCAGGACACCAAAGTCTGGCTGTTCGATACCGCGACAGCTATCGAAAAATTGCCCAAAGTGATCGCCAGCGATAAGCGTTACTTCGTGATCGGCAAATCCCCCGTTACGCTCCAGCGCATCGAAGAAGCCGGTATCAGCCTGAAAAATGCCAACGGCAAAATTAACGTTGGTCCAATGAGCGCCCGCGCCGATACCCGAACCATTGGCCCGAATCAATCGGTCAACGCGGAGGAGATAGCCGCCTTTGACTGGCTGGCGCAGCACGGACATCTTGTTGAGTTCCGCCTGGTCCCGGATGCCGGCTGTTACAGCTGGCAGGACGCCCGGCAGAAGCTGAAATAAGGAGCGGATGATGATTATCGAAGCGACATTGATAGGCTTTCTTTGCTATCTGGGCGCCCTCAGTAGCCCCTGGCTTTTAGGGCTGACCGGCGGCTGGTATCTGATCACCCGGCCGCTGGTTTCCGGCATGCTGGTCGGGCTTATTCTCGGCGATGTGAAAACCGGCATTATGATCGGCGTGGCGGTCCAGGCCGTCTATATCGCCATGGTGACACCGGGTGGGTCGATGCCGGCCGACCTTAACTTTGTCGCTTACCCGGCCATCGCCCTCGGGATCCTGTCAGGAAAAGGGCCGGAAGTGGCGGTAGCGCTGGCGGCCACCATCGGTATCGCCGGGACCATTCTGTTTAACGCCATGATGGTGCTGAACTCTTTCTGGAACCATCGGGCCGATGTTGCGCTGGATCGTGGCGACGAACGCGGAATTTATCTCAACAGCGCCATCTGGCCCCAGGCCACGAACTTCGTTTTACGCTTCGTACCGACTTTTATCGCCGTCTATTTCGGTGCGCAGTACATCAGTAGTTTTATGGACAGTTTGCCCAAAATCATTCTGTCGACGATGAATGTGCTGGGCGGCATTCTGCCTGCGGTGGGGATCGCTATCCTGCTCAAACAGATCATTAAAAACTACACCATGCTGATCTATTTTCTCGTCGGTTTCGTCTGCATCGTCTTTTTAAAGCTCAATATGGTCGCGCTGGTGATCGTGGGCTCGCTGCTGGCGCTAATCCATTACAACTACAAACCGGAGCCGCAGCAGAGCACTGGCGCAAAACCGGTCGTCGATGATGAGGATGAATTCTGATGGAAGAACGTACCCTGACCCGCAAAGACCTGCGCCGCTGCTGGCGCGCGTGGATGATGCACAACCTTTCCTCAATGAGCTTTGAACGCCTGGAATCCTTCGGCTTTTGCCTGAGCATGCTGCCGGTGGCGAAAAAACTCTATCCCGATGCCGCCCAGCGCACCGAAATGCTGCGCCGTCACGCATCGTTCTATAACACCGAGCCGCAGATCGGCGCGATCGTCAACGGTATGGCGCTGGGGCTGGAGGAGAAAAAAGCCAACGGCGAACCGATCGATGGTGAAACGATCAACACCCTGAAAGTCGGCCTGATGGGGCCGATCGCCGGGATCGGTGATTCAATGATCCCCGGCATGCTTATCCCGATTTTGCTGAGTATCGGTATGGCGCTGGCGGCCGGCGGCAGCATTCTCGGGCCGCTGTTCTATACCGTCGCCTGGCTGGGCATCATTATTCCCGGCTCGTGGTTTCTGTTTCTCAAAGGTTACAAAATGGGTTCCGGATCGGTAGAGATGCTGGTCAGCAGTCAGTCTACTCGCCTGCGTGAAGCCTTATCGCTACTGGGTGTTTTCGTCATGGGCGGCGTTGCGGCAAGCTACGTTAAACTCGCAACCGGGCTGGAATTCGTCACCAAAGACGGGGTCAATATTCACGTTCAGCAGATGCTGGATGGCATCTTCCCGCAGCTGCTGCCGCTGGTGGTGGTGCTGGGGACGTGGTATTTGATGGCCAAACGCGGGGTTTCACCGGTAAAAGCGATGGTGCTGCTGCTGGTACTGGCCGCACTCGGCGTGGTGAGCGGTCTGTTTGCCGGCTGATATCGGATGGTGTTGTGAAAACGCCCCGCTCGCGTCGCGCAGAGCGGGGCGAACGCAGCGGATCGCGTGAAGATCCGCCCAACGTCAAAAAAACCGGGGCTATGCCCCGGTTGTGCTATGGATGGAAATTCCGCCATAGTTCCGCCGTCTTATCCGGACGGGAGATAAACTGGAAGCGGGCAGGATCGTCAATAAACTGCTGATAAACTGGCGCGGAGGTAATGCCAAACTCCGTATACTGCCGGGGGGTAATAGCCTGCAACCGCCCGGGAATATAGTGCGAATTATGCAACCAGATAATCTGTTCATCCTGCAGCAGCGGATACCAGGCCAGCCCTTTTCGGGCGCGCACGGCATCATATTCAAAACCGTACTCGCGATCGCACCATGCGCCAAAAGTTAAGGGTTCATCCTGGCTCGCCGAAATGGTGGCATGCCCCCAGCCGGGCGGTACCAGTACCTTTTCTCCCGGCCCGGCGATGACCGCAAAGCAGCGTCCGGGGTCGTCCTCCACGTACTCTTGCATGTAGATAATGGCTTTCCCCTGCCAGATTTCATACAGCTCCGGCGGCGACCAGCCGCTGTGCTGGCTGATGCGATGGACATGTCCCTGACTGCGAATCGGTTCTTCCCCCAGTCGCCCGGCGGCATAGGTCACCACGCCAAACAGCAGCATCCGTTTTTTCAGCTCTTCACGATCCTGCATCCGCGCCACATCCATGGCGATGGCATACACCTCCTCCGGCCCTTCACAGTGGGGATCGCGCAGAGAAGCGCGAATCTGATCGAGACGACGGATTTCCGGCATCGGTCCGGTGACATCATTGCCGTAGCTAAAACCCAGCGGCCGCTGATGAATCGCCATATCCAGCCCGTAACAACCGTCAGATTTCGCCATTCTGCACCGCCTTGACCTGGAGAGTCCGATTCTCTTCAAAGACCCGCAGCGCAAAGCCGTTTGCCAGCGCAGCGTAATCGTGTCCCGCCACGCCGGGCCAGACCGCCAGCGCGGAAAGCGTATCGCCACCGGTATTAATCAACCGGTGCGCGGTAAACCCCGGAATAATATGTACTGACCCGGCAAAAACCTGCTCAAAGCGCGCTTGTCCTTGCTCATCTTGCAGCAGCAGTAAACCACTCCCGCGCAGACCAAAGTAGACTTCGCCTTGTTCACGACGGGCATGGAAATGCCCGCGGGTCATAAAATACTCGTTGCCCACCTTCCCGGGATAAAGATGGGTGACGCCGGTATACAGCGCCCCTTCCGCTGAAGAGGTATCAAGCATTTCCACATCATAAACGACCAGCTCGCCCACCATTCCCTGACGCGCGCGCTCATCGGCGAATACCCGCGCAAGATCCGCAATGCGCGTTGATTTACGTAACAACGGGCCATCGGCAAGTGCGCCGCTGGCCCAGACCACCTGCGGTGGCTGAATAAAGGAAGGATTCATATTTGTCTCCGGCCCGAGGAGAACAACAGGATCAGATTAGCAGATTAATCGATTAACCTCAGAGGGGCCGGGTGACTTTGTAACTGATATCACACAAAAGTTCGGCAGCGTCGCCGCTCACTCCAGCGTATAACTTACGATCAGCTGGCCTTTTTTGATTTTCACCTGGGTGATCGTCACCACACCCAGCTCAGACAGGCTGGCAACATGCGTTCCGCCGCAGGGATAGGCCGGTAATGGACCAAACCTGACCTGCCGCAGCCCATCCTCATAAGCCAGATGCCGCGGCAGATTTTCCGCTTGCCAGCCCGCGATCGTCGCCAGAAGCGCGCTGGCCTCCGGCACGATGGCGGGCGCGGTGGCGGTGAAAGTTATCCGCCCTTCTCCAGGCCAGTGGTGCGCTTTGATGGGATGCCAGCCGGCGCCTTCGCCCGCCAGGCCGATCAGATGTCCCGCAGAGTGCAGCCGCGAATGCAGACGCCGGGCAGCGTCATCCACCCGAATCGTCACCTCTCCAGGCGGCAGCGGTTGTGCGACAATGTGCATGACGCTGTCGCCTCGCGCCACCACGCCTTCAACGGCAATACCGTCAATCCAGCCGCGGTCGGCCGGTTGCCCGCCGCCCTGCGGGTGAAACAGGGTCTGGTCCAGCTCAATGGCATAGCGGCCGTCGGCTTCGGCCAGGCAGCTCAGTACCCGCGCGCGGCCTTCGGTCGCATCGCTGGTGTAATAAAGACGTTCAGTCATGGGGTTGTCCTCTTCTCTGTCAGGACAGTATATTGATATTACGCATGGCGATAATCCCGTCATCCATCAATGCACTTTTGCTTCATGGGCACAAATGAATCTCAATTTACTCCCCGACCTTGCCCTGTTCGTGCAAATTGTCGACCAGGGCAGTTTTTCTGCCGTCGCCCGCCTTTCCGGGGCAACGCCTTCGGCGGTCAGTCGCAGCGTCTCGCGACTGGAACACGAACTGGGCTGTAAGCTGCTGCACCGCAGCACGCGTAAATTACGCCTGAGTGATGCCGGCAAAACGGTGTATGCGCACGCGCAGGAGATGCTGGAATCGGCGCGCCTGGCGATGGACTCCGCCAGCAGTACGCAGGAGGTGGCGCAGGGAAAACTGACCCTCAGCGTGCCAAAAGCCGTCGGGCGTTTTGTGATTCACCCGTTGATGACGGAATTTCTCACCCGCTACCCCGGCGTGGACGTCTGTCTGCGGCTTGAGGACCGCTATCTGGATCTGATTGATGATGGTATTGATCTGGCGCTGCGTATTACCCACAGCCCCTCTCCCGGGCTACACGGCAAGCCGCTGATGCCGGTGACCCACGTGATCTGCGCCACAGCGGACTATTTGCTGCAGCACGGCACGCCGCAAACGCCGGCAGAGCTGCGCGCCCACAGCTGCATCAGCCTCGGCGAAACGCCGGCCGACTCACGCTGGAAATTCCGACGGGCGGGTAAAACGGAAACTATCCAGACTCACGGACGCTACGCCGCCAACCATACTGCCGTACGCCTTGATGCGGTGAAGCAGCATTTAGGTATCGGCAGCCTGCCGCTGTTTACCGCTCGCGACGCGCTGGCCCGGGGCGATATCGTGCAGGTTCTGGCAGAATGGGAGTTTATCAGTAGCTATAGCGGACAGCTGTGGCTGCTGTGGTCGGGCAATAAACATATGCCCGCCAGAATGCGGGCCATGATTGATTATCTGAGCGAGAAAATTGACGGTCGCCAGGCCGCTTACGGCGCCAGGGCCAACACTTCCGCCACCCAGCGCTGAAAACCGCCCACATCCAGCTCCAGCGCAACGCGAGCGTTCGCCGGCTGCCCGAGTCGCCCTTCGATATCGACGACGGTGGTACCGGATGTCCAGGTCCCCTGCGTTTCCACCGCCACAAAGCACGGTTGTAGGGTAAACAGCTCGGGGCGCACCAGCCAGGCAATGGCGCACAGGTCATGCATACGTAGCCCGCTGCTCATGCTGCCGCTGCGATAATGGCTGAACAGCGCGTGGAGCATCTTTCCGGTGTTGTTCAGCGCGGGCAGCGTGGCGAGGTACTCCGGCGTCAGCATCGCCCTGTTCGTCACGTCGAGACCGCACATCACGATCTCCAGACCGCTGCGAAATACGCTGGCCGCGGCTTCCGGGTCGATAGCAATATTGAACTCCGCATTGGGCGTGAAGTTACCGCGCCCGGCAGAACCGCCCATGATCACCAGCCGGCGAATATTAAAGCGACATTCCGGATACTGCGTCAGGAGCAGCGCAATATTGGTCAACGGACCAATCGCTACCAGCGTAATGGGCTCCTGAGCATGCATCAGCGCGTCGCGAATGGCCTGAAAGGCCGGTTTCGGCAATGGCTGGCAGTCATGCTCGACAAAATCATACCCTTCCATACCGGACTCACCATGCACGGAGGCCGCATCGCGCAGCGGGCGCAAAAGCGGCATCGACGCCCCTTGAGCCAGCGGAACCTTCGCCTGCCAGAAATGCAGTAGCTGCAGGGCATTACGGGTGGTTTTTTCCACCGACACGTTCCCCGCCACCGTCGTCATCAGCTGCAGATCGAGCTCGGGGGCAAACAGCGCAGCGGCGATCGCCGCCGCGTCGTCAATGCCGGGATCGGTATCAAGAATGATCGGTAAGCGCATCGTTTCTCCCAAAAAAAATGCCAGACGTTAAGTCTGGCATCTTCTCACATTCGCTGGCGAAAGAACTTAGTCTACTTCACGGACATCAACCCGCAGCTCTTTCGGTACTTCGAAAACGATATTCTCTTCACGCCCTTCCAGCGGGACGGCTTCTCCACCGCCCAGCGCCTGCAGACGCGCAATCACGTTCTGCACCAGAATATCCGGGGCCGATGCGCCTGCGGTCACGCCAACGCACGCGGCCTCTTTGACCCACGCTTCCTGAATATCCGTCGCGTCGTCAATCAGATAGGCTGCTTTCCCCATCCGCTGAGCGAGCTCCGCCAGACGGTTGGAGTTAGAGGAGTTTTTCGACCCCACCACCAGCACGACATCGGCCTGTTCCGCCAGCGCACGCACCGCTTCCTGACGGTTGGTGGTTGCGTAACAGATATCGTCTTTGCGCGGCCCGACGATTTTTGGGAAGCGTTCGCGCAGCGCGTCGATCACATCCGAAGTGTCATCTACCGAGAGGGTGGTCTGCGTCATAAACGACAGCCGGGCGTCGTTTTTCACCTCCAGCTTCCAGACGTCATCGGGCGATTCTACCAGATACATTCCCCCTTCCGGGTTGCTGTACTGGCCCATCGTCCCTTCGACTTCCGGGTGACCGGCATGGCCAATCAGGATCGACTCTTCGCCACGACGACTGGCGCGGGCAACTTCCATATGCACTTTGGTCACCAGCGGACAGGTCGCGTCAAAGACCGTCAGATCGCGGTTTTTCGCTTCATTACGCACCGCCTGAGACACGCCGTGCGCGGAGAAAATCAGGATCGCGCCATCAGGCACTTCGCTAATCTGTTCGATAAAAATGGCGCCGCGCTTGCGCAGGCTATCGACCACATAGCGGTTATGCACCACTTCATGACGCACATAGATCGGCGCGCCGTAGAGCGTCAGCGCGTTTTCGACAATGCTGATAGCGCGGTCAACGCCGGCGCAGAAGCCGCGCGGGTTAGCCAACAGGATCTGCATTTCACTCCTCCAGCGCCGGATCGATTTCCAGCACTTCAATATCAAAATGGACGGTGCGCCCGGCCAGCGGGTGGTTGAAATCCACGGTGATCGAATCGCCGTTCACTTCACGAATCACGCCGGGCATTTCGCTGCCATCCATTGCGGTAAAGAGCATAATCGCGCCAATTTCCGGCTCGCCCGCATCGATAAATTCACGACGGGAAAAATACTGGATAAGATCCGGGCTTGGCACGCCAAACGCGGCATCGGGCTCCAGCGAAAATACCTTTTTCTCACCCTCTTTCAGACCCAGAAGCTGTTGTTCAAGACCTTCAGACAGGGAGGTGTCGCCAAGGCGAAACAGGGCAGGTTTGCCGTTATTGCGGGTGGATTCAGCCGTTGAGCCATCATCCAGTTTCAGCGTGAAGTGAACGAGGATCGCGCTGTTGCTCTGTACGGATTTAGACATGCAAATTGCTCGCTTGTTTTGGCCCGCCTGTTTGCCCGGTGACGCTACGCTTACCGGGCCTACGGAAGGGCGCAAATTCTGTAGGCCGGGTAAGCGCAGCGCCACCCGACATTTACATTTACACCGGCTCTTTCGCCGAAGGTTTTGGCAGGAAGCCTTCCAGCACAATCAGCGCCGCGCCGATACAAATTGCGGTATCGGCGAGGTTGAAGGTAGCGAAATGCCAGTCTCCGACGTAGAAATCAATCATATCGACGACAAAACCATGCCATAGCCGATCAAACAAATTCCCCAACGCGCCGCCAATAATCAGCGCGTAGGCAATGTTGTTCAGCTTTTGCGTGGCTTTTGAGCGATACATCAATACCGCCAGAATCACGCAGATACCAATGGCAATGCCGGCAAAGAACCAGCGCTGCCAGCCGCCGCTATCGGCAAGGAAACTAAAAGCCGCGCCATAGTTACGCGCATAATGCAGATTAAGCGACGGGAACAGCGATACCGTATCCCCCAGAGCAAAGTTCTGGAGGATCAGGAATTTACTGCCCAGGTCAATAATCAGCACGGCTACAACGACCCAAAGCCAGCGTAGCCCCGTTGAACAGACAGATTTACTCATCAGGCAAACTTACGTTTTTCGCCGTCACCGGCGACGTTGCTGACACAGCGACCGCAGATTTCCGCGTGTTCCGCCACCTTGCCGACATCGCTGGTATAGTGCCAGCAGCGTGGGCATTTCTCGCCTTCGGCTTTACTCAGCACGACTTTCAGACCTTTCAGCAGTTCACTCTGCCAGGCATCCGCCGGCGCCTGTGCATAATCGGCAACCGTCGCCCCGGAGGTCAACAGGACAAATCGTAATTCGCTGCCCAGCGCGTTCAGCTTCGCGGCCAGATCGGCATCGGCATACAGCGTGACCGCCGCTTCCAGAGAACCGCCCACCAGCTTGTCGGCACGCGCCTGCTCGATGACCTTGTTGACTTCGCCACGTACCTGCAGCAGGTCGTCCCAGAAGTCGTCGTTCATCGCTTCGTCATCGGCCAGGCCGAACAGACCTTCATACCACTCACCGGTGAAGACGTATTTCTCGCGGGAACCCGGCAGGTAGCCCCAGATTTCGTCTGCGGTGAAGGACATGATCGGCGCCATCCAGCGAACCAGCGCTTCCACAATATGGAACAGCGCGGTCTGGCAGCTGCGACGCGCCACGCTGTCCGCTTTCGCGGTGTACTGGCGATCTTTGATGATGTCGAGATAGAACGAGCCCATTTCGATGGAGCAGAAGCGCATCAGGCGCTGCACCACTTCGTGGAAATCATACGATTCGTAGGCCTTCAGGATATCTTCCTGCGCCGCTTGCGCGCAGCCTACCGCCCACCGATCGAGCACCACCATCTCTTCCGGTTTCACCATATCTTTGACCGGATCGAAACCGTTAAGGTTCGCCAGCAGGAAGCGTGCGGTGTTACGGATACGACGATAGCTGTCGGCAGCACGTTTAAGGATCTCGTCAGAGACCGCCATTTCGCCGGTGTAATCGGTAGACGCGACCCACAGACGCAGGATATCCGCGCCCAGTTTATTCATCACATCCTGCGGAGAGACGGTGTTACCGATGGATTTGGACATTTTACGTCCCTGACCATCTACGGTGAAACCGTGCGTCAGCACCTGGCGGTACGGCGCTTTGCCCTTCATCGCCGTGGAGATCATCAGCGAGGACATGAACCAGCCGCGATGCTGGTCAGAACCTTCCAGGTACATATCGGCGGCGTGACCGGAGAATTCAGGGCGTACGTCAACGACGGAGGAGTGGGTAGATCCGGAGTCGAACCACACGTCCAGGGTATCCGGCACTTTCTCGTAGTTGTCCGCGTCAGCGCCCAGGATGTCGCGGGAATCGAGATCCCACCACGCCTGAATGCCGTCAACTTCAACGCGCTTCGCCACTTCTTCCATCAGTTCCAGGGTGTTCGGGTGCAGTTCCTGCGTCTCTTTGTGCACAAACAGAGACATCGGCACGCCCCAGGTACGCTGACGGGAGATACACCAGTCAGGACGGTTAGCGACCATGGATTCGATACGCGCCTGGCCCCAGTCCGGGATCCACTGCACGCCTTTGATCTCTTTCAGCGACTGCGCGCGCAGACCTTTCTGATCCATGCTGACGAACCACTGCGGGGTCGCACGGAAGATGATCGGCGACTTGTGACGCCAGCAGCACGGATAGCTGTGCTGCATTTTCTCAACGTGCAGCAGCGCACCGCTTTCGCGCAGCATTTCGACGATGATGTCGTTGGCTTTAAAGACGTTAATACCGTCCAGCGCCGGATAGGTCCCCGGCAGGTAGGAACCGTCCGGGCCGACCGGGTTGGCAATTTCCAGGCCGTATTTCTGGCTGATGGTGTAGTCGTCCGGACCGTGGCCGCCGGCGGTATGGACCGCACCGGTACCCGCATCCAGAGTGACGTGATCGCCGAGGATGGCCGGTACGTCGAAGTCGAGGAACGGATGCTTAAAGCGCATCAGTTCCAGTTCATCACCTTTCACCGCCGCCAGGATGGTGTAATCCGCAATACCCGCGCGTTTCATCACGCTTTCAACCAGATCTTTCGCCAGGATCAGCGCCTGGTCTGCGACCTGCACCAACGCATAGTCGAATTCCGGCGACAGGGAGATGGCGCGGTTGGCTGGCAGGGTCCACGGGGTGGTGGTCCAGATGACCAGTGATACCGGGCCGGTGACATCGGCAACGCCGAATTTCGCCAGCACCGCGGCTTTGTCTACCGCGTGGAACGCTACGTCGATAGAAGGAGACGTTTTGTCGTAATACTCGACTTCCGCTTCAGCCAGCGCAGAACGGCAGTCGACACACCAGTGCACCGGCTTCGCGCCTTTGTGCAGGTGGCCGTTACCGATGATTTTACCCAGCGCACGGATAATGTTGGCTTCGGTTTTGAAGTCCATGGTCAGGTACGGACGCGACCAGTCGCCCAGCACCCCCAGGCGGATAAAGTCTTTACGCTGGCCGTCGATCTGCTCAGCGGCATATTCGCGGCACTTGGCGCGGAATTCAGCAGCGGTGAATTTCTCACCCGGCTTGCCATATTCCTGCTCCACTTTCAGCTCGATCGGCAGACCGTGGCAGTCCCAACCTGGAACGTAAGGCGAGTCATAGCCCGTCAGTCCTTTGGACTTAACGATAATGTCTTTCAGAATCTTGTTAACCGAGTGACCAATATGAATGCTGCCATTCGCATAAGGAGGGCCATCATGCAGAATGAAGGTTTTTTTGCCTTTTTTCGCTGCACGGATGATGCCGTACAGGTCATCATCGGTCCAACGCGCCAGCATTCCCGGTTCGCGCTTGGCGAGATCGCCACGCATCGGGAACCCTGTTTCCGGCAAATTCAGGGTGGATTTATAGTCACTCATCAGATTCTCGGTTCCGTATTTCGGTTTGATAAACACCAACAGGCTTATGCCTGCCTGGCCAGCCCAAAGAACTCGCGGGCCGTTAACTCATCACGTGCAATTTGCGCTTTCAGCTCATCAAGCGACGCAAATCGCTGCTCGTTACGTATTTTTTTACGCAGTATTACATCTATATGGCGACCATAAAGGTCCATTACAACGTCCAGCAAATGCACTTCCAGCTGCTGGCGAACGCCAGCAACCGTTGGACGGGTGCCAATGTTGGCGACGCCCACCAGCGGTTTGTCGCCCAGTCCTGTCACTTCCACCGCATAGACCCCTTTTACCGGGGAAACCTGACGACGTAGCGGTAAGTTCGCCGTCGGAAAACCAATAGTGCGCCCCAGCTCATCGCCGTGGACCACGCGTCCGGAGATCGTAAAGGGATGGCCCAGCAGGTTTTCCGCCTGCACAAGGTCGTCATCCGCTAGCGCCTGGCGCACCGCCGTGCTGCTGATACGTACACCGCCCTCGCAGAAAGTTTGGGTGCTGGTTACGTCAAAACCGTATTCCGCCCCGGCTTTCTGTAATAACAAGAAATCCCCCTGGCGACCAGCGCCAAAGCGGAAATCATCACCCACAGCAAGGAACTGCACGCCTAAACGGCGCACCAGCAGTTCGCTGATAAAATCCTGGGCGGTCAGGGCGGCGAAGCGGCGGTCAAAGCGCACGCACAGCACATAGTCGACGCCGCTTTCAGCCAGATAGCTCAGCTTTTCCCGCAGACGCGTTAAACGGGCTGGCGCCTTATCGGCGGCAAACAGCTCCAGCGGCTGTGGTTCGAAAATCATCACCACCACCGGTAAACCACGCTGGCGGCCCTCGGCGCGCAAACGCTGCAGCAGCGCCTGGTGCCCGCGATGTACACCGTCAAAATTACCAATGGTCAGCACGCACCCGTGCGGTGCCTGACTGAGATTATGTATGCCGCGTATCAGCTTCATGTCTGGCTCAAAACAGTGAAAATCGTCCGAGTATACCTTGTACAACTGACGACGTTAACCAGCGATTGCACCTCTTAACCGAAAGATCCCGGGAATTCATCAACTCAGCGCGGGAATGCGGCAAAAACTACCCGGGCCCAGCGATTTTTATGGTGGAAAGGCTGTATTCGCCAGCAACAAGCTGGTAGAATCTTGCGCCATCACTACGTAATAAAGCGTCGTTGTTTTAAGCGGCGCTTATTTGCACAAATCCATTGACAAAAGAAGGCTAAACGGGCATATTCCTCGGCCTTTGAATTGTCCATATAGAACACATTTGGGAGTTGGACCTTGGCTAATATCAAATCAGCTAAGAAGCGCGCCGTTCAGTCTGAAAAGGCCCGCAAGCACAACGCTAGCCGTCGCTCTATGATGCGTACTTTCATCAAGAAAGTATACGCAGCTATCGAAGCTGGCGACAAAGCTACTGCACTGAAAGCATTTAACGAAATGCAACCGATCGTGGACCGTCAGGCTGCTAAAGGTCTGATCCACAAAAACAAAGCTGCGCGTCATAAAGCAAACCTGACCGCTCAGATCAACAAACTGGCTTAATCGCCTGCTTGTTATCGCTTTGTAAAAAAACCCGCGAAAGCGGGTTTTTTTATGCCTGTCAGTTACGCCTGCGGCGTCGTGAAGAGTGACGAATAGTCGCGATTGCAAATCCGTTGCACCGCCGGATGCTGAATCATTCTTTCGGCAAAAATGGCGTGATACTCCTCCATCACATTCTCCATCCGTCCGATCTCAATAATCGTCTCATCCTGATAGAAGTCATGCGCGTAAAGCGTCGGCGCGACAAAAATCGCATTATGCGCCGCACCGAACGCCTTCATCAGCGCCGCATCATCAAACTCACCAAGAATCTCGACCTTCAGCCCCTGCGAGTTGAACCAGTTCAGAAGCTTGCGTCCCAGCATCGAGCGCCGGCCGGGGATCAGCAGACGACGCTCCTCCAGACAGGCAGGGAACGGTTTTTCCGGCGGCGGGTTCATACACCAGAAGCTCACGCTGCACTCGCCGATACGCACAGAGAACAGCCCTTCCTGCTGGGTGGAATCGATGGGGCAGTCTGAGATGATCATATCGAGCTTGTGCTGGCTGAGCTGCTCAAGCAGCATTTCGTGGGTCGACTCAAAGCAACGCAAATGAATCTGTTCATTATCCACTACCGCCGCATCCAGCACCCCGCTCACCAGCCTTTTCGACAAAGCATCGGCAACACCGACATCGAACAGCAGGTTAGACTCTTTGCGGTAGTTCACAATATCGAGCATCTCCTGGCTTAGCGTGAACATGCGGTCTGCATAGCGGAACACCAGCTCGCCCAGTTCACTCGGCTCCAGCCCCCGCCCTTTGCGTTTAAACAATTTTCCCTGCAAACGCTCTTCAAGCGCTTTGATTTGCCCGGTAATGGTCTGCGGCGTCAGGAACAAAGCCTCCGCGGCGCCGACAACAGAACCTTCTTTGTAAACGTGCCAGAAGTAATACAGGTGGTTGTAATTAATATGCGACATGTTTCTCTCCCTGATAATGCCAGGGGAGCCCTTGCAGGCTCCCCATCGAATGTTAAGCCGTCGTGGTATCCGCAATACGCCTGCGTAGTATCATATACCCGGTCACGGCCGACAGAACTGATCCAATCAGGATGCCTAGCT
This sequence comes from Klebsiella planticola ATCC 33531, assembly GCF_000735435.1. Lineage (GTDB taxonomy): Bacteria > Pseudomonadota > Gammaproteobacteria > Enterobacterales > Enterobacteriaceae > Klebsiella > Klebsiella planticola. The sequence continues at coordinate 115,806 of NZ_JMPP01000003.1, forward strand.
TGGCCCAGTTGATTAAGCCAGGATTAACGCTGCTGAAGGCCAGACTGGCGATGAAAATCGACATCGTGAAGCCAATCCCGCACAGAATACCGACCGCCACTATCTGCTTGCAGGTCGTCCCTTCCGGCAGCGATGCCCATTTCAGTTTTAACGCCAGCCAGCAGAACAGGCTGATCCCCAGCGGTTTGCCGATAAACAGCCCGGCAATAATCCCCAGCGGCAGCAGTGACGTCAGTCCTTCAATCGTTACGCCTTGCAGCGAGACGCCTGCGTTAGCGAAGGCGAAAAGCGGCAGAATCAGGTAAGCCACCCACGGATGCAGGACATGCTCAAGCTGCTTAGCCGGTGATTTACCGCCCTGCTCCTTCAGCGGGATCATAAAGCCAACGATCACCCCGGCTAACGTCGCATGAACCCCGGACTTCAGGACCGCAGTCCATAGCACCGCGCCGACCAGGATATAGATACCGGTGCGTCGGACGCCGCAAAGATTGAGCGCAACCAGCACGGCAATCGCCCCTGCCGCCACGCCCAGCGACAGGACGGAAAGGTCGCTGGTATAAAACAGGGCAATGATGATAATGGCGCCCAGGTCGTCGATAATCGCCAGCGCCATCAGGAAGATTTTCAACGCCGGCGGTACGCGACTGCCCAACAGCGCCAGCACTCCCAGCGCAAAAGCGATATCGGTCGCCGCCGGAATCGCCCAGCCCTCGCGGGTAATCGGATCCTGAGCATTAAACGCCAGGTAGATCAGCGCCGGGACAATCATCCCACCTAAGGCCGCCACGACCGGGAAAACGGCCTGACGGCGGCTGGCCAGCGCCCCCTGAATCATCTCACGCTTCACTTCCAGGCCAATCAGCAAGAAGAAGACGGCCATGAGCGCATCGTTAATCCACAGCAGCATGTTCTTATTGATTTCCAACGCGCCCACACGCAGCTGAACGGGTGTTTCCAGAAAGGAGTGGTAAATACCGCTGGTTGCGCCAGTATTAGCCAACAGCATAGCCAACGCGGCCGCGAAAATGAGGATAATGCCCCCTGAAGCATCGCTACTGAAAAAACGCTGCAGATGTTTCACTTTTACTCTCTCTATAAGGCTAATTCATCGATGAAACTATTCTAGTCGCCATAACACTTCGAAAAAATAAGATTATTATTGCGTTATAGCTCGATTTTTACGATATAAAGCAAACGGCAAAGCGCGACTCTGACCGGAGGGATTCAGCCATCATTAACAGATAGCGGGCTGGAAACAAAAAAGCCACTTTAACAATAAAGTGGCTTTTCAGAATCGCAGTAGATTAGCGCGTCAGGTCGTCGAAGAATTTCTTCACGCCATCAAAGAAACTTTTGGAGCGCGGGCTGTTTTTTTCACCCGTTGGGCCGCCAAAACTTTCCTGAAGATCCTTCAGCAGCTGTTTCTGTTTTTCATTCAGCCCTACCGGCGTTTCAACCACCACGCGGCACAGCAGATCGCCCTGCGCGCCACCACGTACGGATTTCACCCCTTTGCCACGCATGCGGAAGAGCTTACCGGTCTGCGTTTCGCCAGGCACTTTCAGATTGACGCGGCCATCCAGCGTCGGGACTTCAATCTCGCCGCCGAGGGCAGCCATGGTGAAGTTGATCGGCACTTCGCAGTACAGGTTATTGCCTTCACGCTCAAAGATAGCGTGCTGCTTAACCTGGACCTGAACGTACAGATCGCCCGCCGGAGCGCCGTGCTCACCCGCTTCGCCTTCGCCTGAAAGACGAATACGATCGCCGGTATCCACACCCGCCGGGATTTTGACCGACAGGGTTTTGGTCTTCTCGACCCGGCCGTGACCGTGGCATTTGTTGCACGGATCTTTAATCAGCGTACCGCGTCCCTGACAATGCGGACAGGTTTGCTGAACGGCGAAGAAGCCCTGACGCATCTGCACCTGACCGGCACCGTGACAGGTTGGACAGGTTTGCGGTTTGCTACCGGCTTTCGCGCCGCTGCCGTGGCAGACGTCACACTCTTCCAGCGTCGGGATGCGAATCTCTTTAGTCACGCCGCGAACGGCTTCTTCCAGCGTCAGCTCCATGTTGTAGCGCAGGTCAGCGCCACGCGCCGCACGCTGACGGCCACGACCGCCGCCAAAGATATCGCCAAACACGTCGCCAAAGATATCGCTGAAATCTGCACCGCCGCCAAAACCACCGCCGCCGCCGCCCATGCCACCTTGTTCAAAGGCGGCGTGGCCGTACTGATCGTAGGCCGCACGCTTCTGGTCATCAGTCAGGATTTCATACGCTTCTTTAATTTCTTTAAACTTCGCTTCGGCTTCTTTATCACCCTGGTTACGGTCCGGGTGATATTTCATGGCCAGGCGCTTGTAAGCCTTTTTGATTTCACGCTCTTCCGCTGTTTTGGAAACGCCCAAAATCTCGTAATAATCTTGCTTTGCCATTGGTGTTTTTCAGCCCCTTAACATGCGTGCACGGGCGGAGAGGAAACCTCTTCGCCCGTGCCAGTGTTTTACCCGTTCAAAGGGCGATTATTTTTTGTCTTTCACTTCTTCAAACTCGGCGTCAACGACATCGTCGTCTTTCGCGTTGCTTTCAGAAGCTTCAGCACCGCCAGCCTGCTGCTGAGCGTGTTGCTGCTGAGCAATTTCCATCAGCTTCTGGGAAGCCTGAGCCAGCGCCTGCATTTTCGCTTCGATGTCCGCTTTGTCTTCACCTTTCAGCGAAGTTTCCAGCGCGGTCAGCGCAGACTCGATGGCAGTTTTGTCGTCAGCCGGCAGTTTGTCGCCCGCTTCTTCAACCTGCTTACGCGTGCTGTGCAGCAGATGGTCGCCCTGGTTACGGGTCTGAACCAGCTCTTCGAACTTACGGTCAGATTCAGCGTTCGCTTCCGCATCACGAACCATTTTGGCGATCTCTTCTTCGTTCAGACCAGAAGAGGCTTTAATGGTGATTTTCTGCTCTTTACCACTGTTTTTGTCTTTCGCGGACACGTGCAGGATACCATCAGCATCGATGTCGAAGGTGACTTCGATCTGCGGCATACCGCGCGGTGCCGGGTTAATCCCATCCAGGTTGAATTGACCCAGTGATTTGTTATCGGAGGCGCGTTTACGCTCACCCTGAATCACGTGGATGGTTACCGCAGACTGGTTGTCTTCTGCAGTAGAGAACACCTGGCTATGCTTGGTCGGGATAGTGGTGTTTTTGTTGATCAGCGCAGTCATCACGCCGCCCATGGTTTCGATACCCAGCGACAGCGGGGTAACGTCCAGCAGCAGAACGTCTTTAACTTCACCGGTCAGTACACCACCCTGAACCGCAGCGCCGATCGCCACAGCTTCATCCGGGTTAACGTCTTTACGCGGCTCTTTACCAAAGAACTCAGCCACTTTCTTCTGAACCATCGGCATACGAGTCTGACCACCGACCAGGATAACGTCCTGGATGTCAGACACGGAGAGACCAGCGTCCTGCAGAGCAACTTTCAGCGGCTCGATAGAACGGTTAACCAGATCTTCAACCAGGCTTTCCAGTTTCGCACGCGTCACTTTGATGTTCATGTGTTTCGGACCGGTGGCATCTGCAGTGATGTACGGCAGGTTCACGTCGGTCTGCTGAGCGGAAGAAAGCTCGATTTTCGCTTTTTCAGCCGCTTCTTTCAGGCGCTGCATGGCCAGCGGATCGTTACGCAGGTCAATGCCCTGATCTTTCTTAAACTCATCAACGAGGTAGTTGATCATACGGCTGTCGAAGTCTTCACCACCCAGGTGGGTATCACCGTTGGTTGCCAGAACTTCGAAGGTTTTTTCGCCGTCAACTTCGTCGATTTCGATAATAGAGATATCGAAGGTACCACCACCGAGGTCGTAAACCGCGATAGTACGGTTGCCGACTTCTTTATCCAGACCGTAAGCCAGTGCAGCGGCGGTCGGTTCGTTGATGATACGTTTGACTTCCAGACCTGCGATACGGCCGGCATCTTTCGTTGCCTGACGCTGAGCATCGTTGAAGTATGCAGGTACGGTGATAACCGCTTCAGTTACCGGCTCACCCAGGTAATCTTCAGCCGTTTTCTTCATTTTTTTCAGCACTTCAGCAGAAATCTGCGGCGGTGCCATTTTCTGACCTTTCACATCAAGCCATGCGTCGCCGTTGTCGGCGCCGATGATTTTGTACGGCATGATGGATACGTCACGCTGAACTTCTTCGTCCTGGAAGCGGCGACCAATCAGGCGTTTAATCGCAAACAGGGTGTTTTGCGGGTTTGTCACTGCCTGACGTTTAGCCGGCTGACCAACCAGAGTTTCACCATCCTGGGTATAAGCAATGATAGAAGGCGTGGTGCGATCGCCTTCGGCGTTCTCCAGCACACGTGCAGTAGTGCCATCCATAATCGCTACACAAGAGTTGGTAGTACCCAGGTCGATACCAATAATTTTACCCATCTAAACGTCTCCACTAAAAATTCGATCAACATGTGGTTGTAAACCTGTAATAAGGGCGAAACCTATGGTTTCAACTGCCCAGACATCATTTTTTTCAGGTTCATTCACTGCGGTTGACTACAAGATGGGGTCGCCCACCGCTTCCTCAAGGGGGCAAGCAAAAAAATTTTTCACTTTCTTGCCGGGTAAAGAGAGGAATAAAGAAGGCAGACTGAATAAACCGGTAAAAAAGCGGCTTTTATCGATAACCCGCGTCCCGCCGGGCGCCCCGTCCCCGCCTGCCGATAGCGAACGATCGCCATTTATCCGCGCCAGCGTAAATTGGCGAAAAATACCCCGCCAGATCATAGACAGTTACCCTGCGCCTCATTATGATGCCGCGCCCCGCCCCCGAGTGGCGGGGTAATGCTTCCCTTTCTAATCATTATTCTGAGGAATTATGGGCAACACTAAGTTGGCTAATCCGGCACCGCTGGGCCTTATGGGCTTCGGCATGACCACTATTTTGCTTAATCTGGCAAATAGCGGCCTGTTCGCGTTTGATGTAGCTATCCTGGCGATGGGCATTTTTTACGGCGGTATTGCGCAGATTTTCGCAGGCCTGCTGGAATTTAAAAAAGGTAATACCTTTGGTTTAACTGCTTTTACGTCCTACGGCGCCTTCTGGCTGACGTTGGTCGCTATTCTTCTCATGCCGAAAATGGGCCTGGCAGAAGCGCCTGATGCGCACTTCCTGGGCATGTACCTCGGTCTGTGGGGAGTCTTCACGTTGTTTATGTTCTTCGGTACTCTGAAAGCCGCACGAATGCTGCAATTCGTTTTCCTCAGCCTGACCGTTCTGTTTGCGCTGCTGGCAATCGGCCACCTGGCAGATAATGAAGGTCTGGTAAAAATCGCGGGCTGGATTGGTTTAGTCTGCGGCGGTAGCGCTATTTATCTGGCGATGGGTGAAGTACTGAACGAACAGTTTGGTCGCACCGTACTGCCGATCGGCGCACCTCATTGATAAAAGATACCCTCGTCCCGACGGGCGAGGGTATTGCTCGCGGAACGTTAAGGCAGGCGCTGCAACTCACCTCCTGCGGCAGCCACTTCACGGTCCATCCCCTGGCGCAGCCAGATCCCTAATCCCAGCCCCATCAGCGAAAGTGCCAGCACGTACCACGCAGGTGCCATCGGCGAAACCCCCATCAGCATGGTCACGGCAATCGGCGTCAGGCCGCCAAAAATGGCGTAAGAGACGTTATATGAAAAGGAAATGCCGGTAAAGCGAACCTCCGCCGGGAAAGCGCGCACCATGACGTAAGGCACGGCGCCCACAACCCCAACGCACAATCCCACCGTGCCATACAGCAGGAACAGCTGCTCGGGACTGCTGCCGGAAAGGTGATAGAACGCCCAGCTGGAGACCGCCAGGAGCAAACTGCCGACGATGAAGGTGCGACTGGCGCCAAAACGATCCGCCGCCAGCCCTGCCAGCAGACAACCGATGCAGAGCATAATGGTGGCAATACTGTTGGCCTGCAGGGTGATCGCCGGGGCAAAACCGTAGTGCTTTTGTAGCCAGACCGGTGACATGAGGATCACCACCACCACGCCGGCGGATAACAGCCAGGTCAGCAGCATGGAGACCACCACCGCTTTCTGGTGTTTCAGCACCACCGATTTGACCGGCAGCTCCTGCGCTAACGCCTTACGCTGCTGCATTTCGAGAAATATCGGCGTCTCCTGCAGCCAACGACGCAGATACATGGCCACCAGACCAAATACGCCGCCTAACAGGAAGGGAATACGCCAACCGCCGTCGTGAATCCCCTGTGGCGTCAGGCTGGTATTAATCAGCGTCGCGACCACCGATCCCAGCAGAATGCCAACCGTCAGGCCGGCAGTGAGGGTGCCGCAGGCGATACCAATGCGCTTTTCCGGCACGTGTTCGGCGACAAAAACCCAGGCGCCGGGGACCTCCCCTCCGATAGCCGCCCCCTGCAGAATGCGCATCAGCAACAGCAGCAGCGGCGCGGCAATGCCTATCGACGCGTAGGTCGGCAGCAGACCAATCGCCAGCGTCGGCAATGCCATCAGCAGAATGCTCAGGGTGAACATCTTCTTGCGCCCGACCAGATCGCCGAAGTGGGCCATGATAATGCCGCCCAGTGGACGCGCCAGGTAGCCCGCGGCAAAGATGCCGAAGGTCTGCACCTGGCGCAGCCATTCCGGGATGTCCGCCGGGAAGAACAGTTCGCCAACGACGGCGGCGAAGAAGACAAAGATAATGAAATCATAAAACTCCAGCGCGCCGCCAAGGGCGGCCAGCGTCAGGGTTTTATAATCTTGTCGATTCAGAGGTCGGGTATGTTGTGACATAACGAGCAATTCATCCAGAGGTGTGTAGGTGTCATCACGGAATGTGTAAAGTAAAAAACACTATATCGTAAATAAAACGGCACACCACCGACAATGCAGGTTATGTCAGGAAAGCATCAAATTCAGGATAAAGTTTCGCGTCTCGCGCTTTTTGGGCGAAAAGCCGCTACAACTTCCGCGTTCGTCTCCACATACGGCCCCTCCAGCAGCTGTACACAATAAGGTACACTTGCGAAGATCCCGTGCACCAGAACCTTGCCGTCCGCATCTTTAACGCCTTCAAGGGTTTCCTGAATGGCTTTCGGCTGGCCCGGCAGATTCAAAATCAGCGCCTGCTTGCGGATAACGCCAACCTGACGAGAAAGGATAGCCGTCGGAACGAAGTGTAGGCTAACCTGGCGCATTTGCTCACCAAACCCCGGCATAACGCGGTCAGCTACGGCCAGGGTGGCATCCGGCGTCACGTCGCGTCGGGCAGGACCGGTCCCGCCGGTAGTCAACACCAGATGGCAAGCCATCTCGTCAACCAGCTCACACAGCGTTTGTTCGATAATCACCTGTTCGTCAGGGATCAGACGAGTCTCGAGCTCAAAGGGGGTCGTCAGCGCACGCGCCAGCCACTCTTCAAGTGCCGGGATGCCTTTATCCTGATAGACGCCGCTGGAGGCGCGATCGGAGATGGAAACTAAGCCGATTCGTAAGGTATTCATCGTTATTCCGTTCAAACTGTACAATTAGACGGAATGATACACGCTGGAAGGAAATACAGACAGAGTTCAGGAGAAGTAGCGTGACCGGGAGCCCGGCCACGCCCAAATGATTACAGCAGGTCGCCGATCATTTTTTCCAGTTTTTCCTGGTCGATAGCAAACTTACGGATACCTTCCGCCAGCTTGTCCACCGCCATCGGATCCTGGTTGTGCTGCCACAGGAACTGGGCTTCGGTGATGCGTTCCGGACGTGCTTTCACTTCGCCGCTGAACGCCAGTTTACGTTCGATAGCCCCTTCGCTTTCCGCCAGCTCTTTCAACAGAGCCGGAGCGATAGTCAGGCGATCGCAGCCAGCCAGCTCAAGGATTTCACCGACGTTACGGAAGCTTGCGCCCATTACGACAGTTTCATAACCGTGCTGCTTGTAGTACTCGTAAATCTCACTGACGGAAACGACGCCCGGATCTTCAGCCGGCGCGTACTCTTTCTTATCGGTGTTCGCTTTGTACCAGTCGAGAATACGGCCAACGAACGGAGAGATCAGGAATACACCCGCTTCAGCACAAGCGCGAGCCTGAGCGAAGGAGAACAGCAGAGTCAGGTTACAGTTGATGCCTTCTTTTTCCAGCTGCTCGGCGGCGCAAATACCCTGCCAGGTCGAAGCCAGTTTAATCAGAATGCGATCGTTGCCGATGCCCGCATCGTTGTACAGTTTGATGATGCGCTTCGCTTTCGCGATAGATGCCTGGGTGTCATAGGAGAGGCGCGCGTCAACTTCGGTCGAAATACGGCCTGGAATCAGCTTAAGAATTTCGAGACCAATGTTCACCGCCAGCTTATCGGAAGCATCGATAATCTGCTGAGCGCGATCGCTGCTCTGGCCGCGGGCCCACTCGACAGCATCATCAATCAGCTTACGGTACTCAGGAATCTGAGCCGCGCCGAGAATCAAAGAAGGGTTAGTCGTGGCATCCTGAGGCTGATACAGCTTCATTGCCGCAATATCTCCGGTATCAGCTACGACAGTGGTGTACTGACGCAGAGAAGTCAATTTATCCGTCATGATAGTGTTTCTCTTAAACAGCAGTTAAGGGGATGTAACCGGTCTGCCAAGATGATAACACGCTGCATGTTCAGCGCAACTGCGGACCATGCAAGAGCGCAGAGTGTGATAAACTGGATGAATTAATTCTCTGAAAGCTAAGGGATTGTCACTTGAATTGGTAACGCTTACACTAGCGTTCCGGCATGGACAAGAGGATGGTTAATGCCTGATTTTTTCTCTTTTATCAATGAAATACTCTGGGGCTCGGTAATGATTTATCTGTTACTGGGCGCCGGCATCTGGTTTACCTGGCGAACAAAATTCATTCAGTTTCGTTATGTCCGCCAGTTTGGGAAAAGTCTAAAGAAAAGCCTCCAGCCTCAGCCCGGCGGGTTAACCTCTTTCCAGGCCCTGTGCACCAGCCTCGCGGCGCGCGTGGGCAGCGGCAACCTGGTCGGTGTCGCGCTGGCTATCTCCGCCGGCGGACCCGGCGCCGTCTTCTGGATGTGGGTTTCTGCGCTGCTCGGCATGGCCAGCAGCTTTGCCGAATGTTCTCTTGCCCAGCTCTACAAAGAACGCGATGCCCACGGGCAATTTCGCGGCGGCCCGGCCTGGTATATGTCACGGGGTTTAGGAATGCGCTGGATGGGCATCGTGTTTTCTATCCTGCTCCTGCTGGCCTATGGGGTTATTTTTAACACCGTGCAGGCCAACTCCATCGCGAATGCGATGACCTATGCCTTTGACCTTCCCGCTATCGTTACCGGCTGCGTACTGGCACTGGTGATCCTGCTGGTTATCGTACGGGGTTTGCGGGGCGTGGCGAAGCTATTGCAGTGGATTGTGCCACTGATGGCTCTGCTTTGGGTGACCACCAGCCTGCTGATTGGCCTCTGGCACATTACGGCGCTGCCGGCCATTTTCGAGTCCATTTTCCGCAGTGCGTTCGGCTGGCAGGAGGCCGCCGCCGGCGCAGTGGGCTATACCATCAGCCAGGCGCTCACCAGTGGCTTTCAGCGCGGTATGTTCTCGAACGAAGCGGGGATGGGGTCAACGCCTAACGCCGCGGCGGCAGCGGCTTCCTGGCCTCCGCATCCGGCTGCGCAGGGGATCGTGCAAATGATTGGCGTCCTCATCGATACGATAGTTATCTGCACCGCCAGCGCCGTCATCATCATGCTGGCGCCGCTGGACGAGGCGGAAGATGCCGTGAATGGTATCCAGAGTATCCAGCATGCCATGACATCACTGGTCGGCGGCTGGGGGGCGGGATTCGTGGCAATCGTCGTGCTGCTCTTCGCCTTCAGTTCTATCGTCGCAAACTACATCTATGCTGAAAATAACCTGATATTTCTACGTATTAACAGCCCTCGTCATATCTGGGCGCTACGGATCCTCACCCTGGTCATGGTCATCACCGGCGCGCTGGTCGGTTTGCCGGTTGTCTGGCAGCTGGCGGATACCATCATGGCGCTGATGGCCATCACTAACCTGACCGCTATTTTACTGCTGTCGCCTACGGTACGGATCCTGGCCAGTGATTATCTCAACCAGCGACGGCTGGGCGTGCGGCCGACCTTTGACGCCACGCGCTACCCGGAAATAAACCAGCAGCTGGCGCCAGGTGCCTGGGATGAGCTGCCGCGTGAATAGCGCGGCAATCGCAGCTATCGATCCCACCGCGGTGTTTTTTTGTTAAAGTCACGGAAAATCCCCTGCAAGGACCGGATATGCTGATTCTTATTTCACCTGCCAAAACACTCGACTACCAAAGCCCGCTGGCCACAGCACGCTACACCCAGCCTGAGCTGCTGGAATATTCCCAGGAGCTCATCGGCGTCGCGCGCCGGCTATCGGCGCCGCAGATCGGCAAACTGATGAGCATCAGCGATAAGCTGGCGGATCTGAATGCGACCCGCTTTCATGACTGGCACCCGGACTTCACGCCGCAAAACGCGCGCCAGGCGATTCTGGCTTTTAAAGGCGATGTTTATACCGGACTGCAGGCGGAAAGCCTCAGCGAAGACGATTTCGATTTTGCTCAACGGCATTTGCGTATGCTTTCCGGCCTCTACGGCGTGCTGCGCCCGCTGGATCTGATGCAGCCCTATCGCCTGGAAATGGGAATTAAGCTGGAAAATAGCAGAGGCAAAGATCTCTACCAGTTCTGGGGCGAAGTGATTACCGATAAACTCAATCAGGCGCTGAAAGCCCAGGGCGACGATATCGTGATTAACCTGGCTTCTGACGAATACTTCCGGTCGGTGAAGACAAAACAGTTGCAGGGTAGAATCATTAAGCCCGTGTTCCTCGATGAGAAAAACGGTCAGTTTAAAGTGATCAGTTTCTATGCCAAAAAGGCGCGCGGGTTAATGAGCCGCTATATCATTGAAAACCGTTTAACCCAGCCTGAGCAGCTAACCCGTTTCAACAGCGAAGGCTATTTCTTCGACGCCGAAGCCTCCGCTAAGAAAGATGAGATGGTCTTTAAACGTCACGAACGCTAATCCCCTTCCCGGCCGCCCTCGCGGCGACCGGGACGGAAGATTTAGTGATGGCGCCAGTCACGATCCGGGCCGCGGCCACGATCGTGGTCATCATGATGATCATGGCGATGTTCATCATGTGCGCGCCAGTGGTTATCGCGCCAGTCGTAATGACGGCCCCACCATTCGTGGTCGCGCCAATGACCGCCGTCCCAGTAGTTACCGTAATTGTCGCGATCGCCAATTTGCAGTTTGACTGCCGGCACCAGCGTTATTTCCGATGCGTGGACCACCGCAGGAGCCACCAGCGACATCGAAAGCGCAAGGATCACAGACTTCAGCGTTGACATAGGTTTCCCCTTCATTAACAGTCCCCGCACGGGGGCGATAACCAAAGATTACCCCTGAGCAACACCGCGGGTTATTCTCCGCAATCCTAATCTTTCCCCCCCGGCATTTATTGGTAATTCATCCATTTTCCCTGCCTTTTTTCTGCATAATTCCTCCTTTTTCGCCGATAAAAAAGCCGGGCGTTGAGGCCCGGCCTGAGAACATCATACGGCGATAAAAGTCCCGTTATGCTTTGCCCATCATCAGCTGGCGCAGCGCGGCAAAATCCGCCGGCAGATTATGCGACAGCAGCGGCAGGTCAGCGCGATCGGCCAGCTCTTTCGGCAGCGGCAGCGTCTGCTGGAGGATCTCCTCGACGCTCTCCTTGAACTTCGCCGGGTGCGCGGTACCGAGGAACAGACCGTATTCGCCCGGCTGCAGCTGGTCGCGCAGCGCGCGCCAGGCGATGGCCGCGTGCGGCTCTGAGGTGTAGCCAATGGCTTTCAGCTCGCGCATCGCCTGTTTGGTGGTTTCATCGTCCACAGCCGCATAACCCAGCTCGTTCAGACGCCAGACTTTGCGACGGAACAGCTCTTCCACGCGCGGCCAGTTGTTCGGCTGACTGACGTCCATCGCGTTAGACAGCGTCGCCTGGGTCGCTTTCGGCGCCCAGTTGCCGTCCTGCAGGAAACGCGGCACGGTATCATTGGCGTTGGTGGCGGCAATAAAGCGCTTAATCGGCAGACCTAAAGACTTCGCCAGCAGACCGGCGGTCAGATCGCCAAAGTTCCCGCTCGGCACGGAAATGACCAGCTGGTTGCGGGCTTCCTGCGGCAGCTGTGCGACCGCTTCGAAGTAATAGCAAATCTGCGCCAGCAGACGGCTGATATTGATGGAATTCGCCGAGTTCAGGCCCAGAGCGATCTTCAGTTCTTCATCGTCAAAAGCCTGTTTTACCAGCGCCTGACAGGCATCGAAGTCGCCATCAATCGCCACGGTTTCAATGTTGCCGCCCAGGGTGCAGAACAGTTTTTCCTGCAGCGGGCTGATCTTGCCGCGCGGATACAGAATAACGACTTTGACATTCGGCAGGCCGTAAAACGCATGCGCCACTGCCGCGCCGGTATCCCCGGAGGTGGCGGTCAGAATCGTCACCGGTTTGTCGCCGGCGATATGAGTCAGCATCTGCGCCATAAAGCGGCCGCCGAAATCCTTAAACGCCAGCGTCGGGCCGTGGAACAGCTCCAGACAGCCGATATCATCCTGCACCTTGCTGACCGGAGCCGGGAAGGTGAAAGCGGCGGCGATGCGCTCTTTGAGGATCTCCTGCGGGATCTCGTCGCCAATAAAGGCCGACAGAATTCTGGCGCTACGGGAGGCCAAATCCATCTCCAGCATGTCGTCAATTTCAGTCAGGCTAAATTCCGGCAGGTCGTGCGGAAAGAACAGCCCCTGTTGCTTGCCAAGCCCCTGCGTCACGGCCTGCGCAAAGCTGACCTGTTCGTTATGATCTTTTAAATTATAGAGTTTCATTGGTTATCCCACTACTCGTGCGCCCGCCGTATCCAGCCGGCAAATATGAACGAAGCCTTTCTGATTCTGCAGATAATGCGTGCCCAGCCAGTCCGCAACGCGCTGCGCGGTTTCCGGCTTATCGCACAGCGCAAACAGCGTCGGGCCAGAGCCTGAGATGCCGCACGCCTGCGCACCGATCTCCATCGCCGCCTGACGCGCTTCGCTGAAGCCCGGCAGCAGTTTGGTGCGATACGGTTCGGCAATCACATCTTTCATCAATTTCGCTGCCAGCTGCGGCTGGCGGGTGTAGCAGGCATGAATAAAGCCCGCCAGATGACGACCGTGAGCGATACAGTCCTGGCGGCGATACTGCGCCGGGAGGATGGCACGCGCTTCCGCCGTCGAAACTTTAATTCCCGGATAAGCCAGTACCCACAGCCATTCGTCGAAACCCGGAACCTGCTGGCTGATGATGCCATTCTCTTCAATCATCAGCTGCATGCCGCCCAGGTAGCAGGGCGCAACGTTGTCATAGTGGATACTGCCGGAAATACGCCCTTCCATCTCCCCCATCAGCGCCAGCATACGCATCTCATTCAGCGGCTTACCGCAGAATTCATTCATCGCCACCAGCGCGGCGACGACAGAGCAGGCGCTGGAACCGAGGCCGGAACCAATCGGCATATTTTTTTCCAGCACCATCGACACCGGAACTTTTTTTGCCGATCTCCTGGCAGAAACGCTCCCAGCACTGGTAAACAATGTTCTCCTGCGGCACGGAGGGCAGCTTGCTGGCAAAGCGGCCAACGTTTTGCAGGCTGAAGCTGTCCGCCGCCTCGACCGAAACGTTGTCCCCCAGCAGGGTGCCATCGACCGGCGTTACCGCCGCGCCCAGCACATCAAACCCGACGCTCATATTGGCACTGGAAGCCGGGGCATATACTTTGACCATCTTAAACTCCTAACTTCCATGACAGGGTGCGCAACAGGTCAGCAAACACACCGGCCGCCGTGACGTCGTTACCTGCACCATAGCCGCGCAGCACCAGCGGCAGCGGCTGATAATAATGGCTGTAAAAGGCCAGGGCGTTTTCACCATTTTTCACTTTGTACAGCGGATCGTTACCGTCAACGGCGGCAATTTTCACGCGACAGGTCCCATCCTCTTCGATGTTACCGACGTAACGCAAGACTTTACCTTCATCACGTGCCTGGGCAACCCGGGAAGCAAACTCGTTATCCAGCGAAGGCAAGCGCGCCATAAAGCTCTCAACGTCGCCGCTGGCATCAAATTGTGCAGGCAGTACCGGTTCGACGACAATGTCAGACAGTTCCAGCTCACGGCCGGTTTCACGGGCCAGAATCAGCAGCTTGCGCGCAACATCGACGCCTGAAAGGTCGTCTCGCGGATCCGGTTCGGTATAGCCCATCTCGCGCGCCAGCGTTGTTGCCTCAGAGAGATTCATTCCCTCATCCAGCTTACCGAAAATAAACGACAGGGAGCCGGAAAGAATACCGGAGAAGTGCAGCAGCTCATCGCCGGCGTTCAGCAGGTTTTGCAGATTTTCAATTACCGGCAGACCGGCGCCAACGTTGGTGTCGTAGAGGAATTTACGTCGCGAACTGCTGGCGGCATGGCGCAACTGATGGTAGTAATCCAGCGAAGAGGTATTGGCCTTTTTGTTCGGCGTCACCACGTGGAAACCTTCGCGCAGGAAATCGGCGTACTGATCGGCGACCGCCTGGCTGGAGGTACAGTCGACGATAACCGGGTTCAGCAGATGGTACTCCTTGACCAGGCGAATCAGACGGCCCAGGTTCAGCGACTCTTTCGCTTCGGCCAGCTCCGCGCGCCAGTTCTCGAGATTCAACCCGTGCACGTTAGTCAGCAGGGCCTGTGAATTCGCCACGCCGCAGACGCGCAGGTCGATATGTTTGTTCTTCAGCCAGCCCTGCTGACGCTTGATCTGTTCAATCAGCGCGCCGCCGACACCGCCGACACCGATAACAAAGACCTCAATGACCTGATCGGTGTTGAACAGCATCTGATGGGTCACGCGCACCCCGGTGGTCGCATCATCATTGCTGACCACAACGGAGATAGAGCGCTCAGAAGAGCCCTGGGCAATCGCCACGATATTGATATTAGCGCGGGCCAGTGCGGCGAAGAACTTCGCCGAGATGCCGCGCAGCGTGCGCATACCGTCGCCCACTACGGAGATAATCGCCAGACGATCCATGATCGATAGCGGCTCCAGCTGGCCCTCTTTCAGCTCCAGATAGAACTCGTCTTCCATTACCCGTTTTGCGCGCGCGCAGTCGCTCTGCGGTACGCAGAAACTGATGCTGTATTCCGATGACGACTGGGTAATCAGCACAACCGAAATTCCGGCGCGGGACATGGTGGCAAACACGCGAGCGGCCATACCGACCATGCCTTTCATCCCCGGGCCGGAGACGTTGAACATCGCCATATTATTGAGGTTGGAGATGCCTTTGACCGGCAGACCGTCTTCATCAAGGCTGGCGCCGATCAGCGTACCTGGCGCCTGCGGATTACCGGTATTCTTGATCAGGCAGGGAATCTGGAACTGAGCGATAGGAGCAATGGTGCGCGGATGCAGAACTTTCGCCCCGAAGTAGGATAGCTCCATCGCTTCCTGATATGACATCGACTTCAGCAGACGCGCATCGGGAACCTGACGCGGGTCGCAGGTATATACCCCATCGACGTCGGTCCAGATTTCACAACAGTCGGCGCGCAGGCAGGCGGCCAGCACGGCAGCAGAGTAGTCTGAGCCATTGCGTCCCAGCACCACCAGTTCCCCTTTTTCGTTACCAGCGGTAAATCCGGCCATCAGCACCATATGGTCGGATGGAATATGGCTGGCGGTAATGCGGCGGGTCGATTCAGCGATATCGACAGTGGATTCGAGGTAATGGCCAACGGCCAGCAGTTTTTCGACGGGGTTAATCACGCTAACTTTGTGACCGCGTGCTTCCAGCAGCCCCGCCATCACGGCGATAGACAGCTTCTCACCGCGGCAAATCAGCGCGGCGTTGACGCTATCGGGGCACTGACCAAGCAGGCTGATACCGTGCAACACGTGTTTAATCTGGGCAAACTCTTGCGCGACAAAGGCTTTCAGCTGTGCCAGCGGGAACCCCGGTTGCGCGTCGGCGAGGCCCTGCAGCAGTTCAGCAAAAATGCGTTCAGCGTCGGAGATATTGGTGAGCGCGTCCTGGCCGCCGATGGTTTTTTCAATCATTGCGACCAGATGGTTGGTAATTTTCGCCGGGGCAGACAGGACGGTTGCTACCTGCCCCTGCCTGGCATTGCTCTCCAGAATATCGGCAACCCGCAGAAAACGTTCTGCATTTGCCACTGATGTACCGCCGAACTTCAACACGCGCATGGTTGTTACCCCTAGATTTTTTGTCGAAAAAAAAGCCCGCACTGTTCAGGTGCGGGCTTTTTTCTGTGTTTCCTGTACGCGTCAGCCCGCACCGTTACCTGTGGTAATGGTGATGGTGATAATGGTTGTCATCATGCTGATGCGTTTCATGGATGTTGTGTACTCTGTAATTTTTATCTGTCTGTGTCCTGTGCCTATATTGGTTAAAGTATCTGCCGGTTTAAGTCAACGAATTTTTACATTTCACCCGTTTCACTGCAGCGGGTCAATGCGCCACAATGACCTGACAATTCACCTGAATTTGCGATACACCGCGCTTGATGCTGGCAGATATAACCATACTTAAAACTTATATCAGAACTTTACTCTGGCAGGTTTTTTTCAATGTCGTGCAGTAATCGGTGCAACATTGCCGTGTCTCGCTGCTCTAAAAGCCCAATTCGCTGCTGGAGCCAGTCGGTCAGTTTGAGGTCTTCAGCCACGCCCAGTCGGGTCAATAAATCGAGCGCCCGCAGACGCAATGCCTGCAGCTGATTTTCATCGACGCTGGCAGAAACGGCCGACGCCTGCTGAACCAGGGTACTCAATTGATAGCAATAGACCATCACCGACTGCCCTAAGTTAAGCGAAGGATAGTCGGCCACCATCGGCACGCCTGTCAGCACATCGGCAAGAGCCAGCTCTTCGTTGGTAAGTCCGGAATCTTCCCGACCAAAGACCAGCGCCGCATGGTTCATCCACCCGGCTTTCTCCGCCATCAGCGGCAGCAGCTGCTGCGGCGTGGCGTAGTAATGGAAACGCGCCCGGCTACGGGCCGTTGTCGCCACGGTAAAGTCAACGTCATGCAGCGCCTGTTCCAGCGTTGGATAAGTGCTTATGTTATCGAGAATATCTCCGGAACCATGCGCAACCCAACGCGCCGCAGGCTGAAGGTGGGCATCGCTGTCAACGATACGCAGGTCGCGAAAACCCATCGTTTTCATCGCGCGTGCCGCCGCGCCAACGTTTTCTGCCCTGGCCGGGGCGACTAATACAATAGATACGTGCATGCTGGCTCTCTTCTACTCTCTCACGCGGCGAAAATGAAAATTATCCCCATTTTACGCGGCGAAAATTTACAAATTTGCAACAAAAATCACTAAAATTGCGCGTTATTACCCATAAAAAAGCCTAAACTGTTTCCAACGAACCACGGGACGGAGTATGTTAACAGAACGCATTTATCCATATGTTTGCCAATGATATTTGTCGCAACCGCGCTGAACGTTCATTGGATTCAACATGTTTATCAATTTACCAGCGCAACCATTTGAGCAGTGTAAGATTTGTGACTATAAATAGCATTTCAATGCAATGATTTCACAAGACTGTTAACGTGCTACAATTGAATTTGATATATGTCAACGAAGCGTAGTTTTATGGGGTGTTCAGCCTCTCTTAGCCTGTTATATTGCTGTTAAAATGGTTAGGATGACAGCCGTTTTTGACACCGTCGGGTCCAGAGGGAAAGTACCCACGACCAAGCTAATGATGTTGTTGACGTTGATGGAAAGTGCATCAAGAACGCAATTACGTACTTTAGTCATGTTACGCCGGGCATGTTAATTTGCGACATGTACCAGGCAGGTCAGGGACTTTGGTACTTCCTGTTTCGATTTAGTTGGCAATTTAGGTAGCAAACATGCAGACCCCGCACATTCTTATCGTTGAAGACGAGTTGGTAACACGCAACACGTTAAAAAGTATTTTCGAAGCAGAAGGTTATGATGTGTTCGAAGCGACCGATGGCGCGGAAATGCATCAGATCCTGTCTGAAAATGATATCAACCTGGTGATCATGGATATCAACCTGCCAGGTAAAAATGGTCTCCTGTTAGCGCGTGAACTGCGTGAACAGGCTGACGTCGCGCTGATGTTCCTGACCGGCCGCGATAACGAAGTTGATAAGATTCTGGGCCTCGAAATCGGCGCTGATGACTATATCACTAAACCGTTCAACCCTCGTGAACTGACCATTCGCGCACGTAACCTCCTCTCCCGTACCATGAATCTGGGTACCGTGAGCGAAGAGCGTCGCAGCGTAGAAAGCTACAAGTTCAACGGCTGGGAACTGGATATCAATAGCCGTTCGCTGGTCAGCCCGAATGGTGAGCAGTACAAGCTGCCGCGCAGTGAATTCCGCGCGATGCTGCACTTCTGCGAAAACCCGGGCAAGATCCAGTCACGTGCTGAACTGCTGAAGAAAATGACCGGCCGTGAGCTTAAGCCGCACGACCGTACCGTTGACGTGACCATCCGTCGCATTCGTAAGCATTTCGAGTCTACTCCGGATACTCCGGAAATCATCGCCACGATTCACGGCGAAGGTTATCGCTTCTGCGGCGACCTGCAGGAATAACATTCGTTTTCCTGCTCCCGCAACGTAAAAACGGCGCTTAATGCGCCGTTTTTTTTATGTGCGAATCGGATGCTACGATGCGCCGCGTTATTTATTCCACGGCATGATAGGCACGGCGCTGAGCGCATTCTTCGGTGAACCGTCAACGACTTTATCCGAATAGCTCAGGTAGATCAGCGCATTACGTTTGCTATCGTAAAAACGGACCACCTGCAGCTTTTTAAACACCAGCGAAGTACGTTTCTGGAAAACCACGTCGCCCTGCGACTTACCGTTTTTGATTTTATCGTTCAGTTCGATCGGCCCTACCTGCTGGCAAGAAATCGCCGCATCTGACGTATCTTCCGCCAGACCCAGACCACCCTTAATCCCGCCGGTTTTCGCCCGGCTGATATAGCACGTCACGTTCTGCACATCCGGATCGTCGAAGGCCTCAACGACGATTTTATGATCCGGACCAAAGAATTTGAATACGGTATCTACGGAGCCAATTTGTTCCGCCTGTGCCACCTGACATCCCGCCAGTAAAAGCAGCCCCGCAACTAACCTCTTGTATTTCATATTGTTACCATTTTCTTAAAATTTTGCTGAGCGATGATTATAGACTCAGCGGAAAAGGTTTATAGATCACAGCGTTACCAAAACAGCTAAAAAACCTGCTGACAAATCGCATTTATAAGCAAAAAAAACACTGAATGCTAAAACATCAAAAAATGCTATTATCCGCTACCTTACTTAGTAGCAGGCACCTGAGTTTAAGGATGAGGACATTTTATGGATCAAGCAGGGATTATTCGCGATCTCCTTAGCTGGCTGGAAGGTCACCTGGATCAACCGCTCTCACTAGATAATGTGGCAGCCAAGGCCGGTTATTCCAAGTGGCATTTGCAAAGAATGTTTAAAGACGTGACCGGCCAAGCCATCGGTGCCTATATTCGCGCTCGCCGTTTATCAAAATCAGCGGTCGCCCTGCGCCTGACCGCCCGCCCGATTCTCGACATTGCGCTACAGTATCGTTTTGACTCGCAGCAGACCTTCACCCGCGCGTTTAAAAAGCAGTTTTCGTTAACGCCGGCGCTGTACCGCCGCTCTCCTGACTGGAGCTCTTACGGGATGCGTCCCCCGCTGCGCCTGGGTGAATTCACGATGCCGCAGCATGAGTTCGTCACCCTGAGCAATACCCAGCTGATTGGCATCACTCAGAGCTACACCTGCAAGCTGGAGGAAATCTCCGACTTCCGTAACCAGATGCGCGTTCAGTTCTGGCGTGATTTCCTCGGCAATTCACCGTCGATTCCGCCCACGCTGTACGGTCTGCACGAACCGCGTCCTAGTCTCGAGAAAGATGACGAGCAAGAGGTCTTCTACACCACTGCGCTGACGCCGGAGATGGCCAACGGCCACCTGCACAACTCCCATCCGATCATTCTGGAAGGCGGCGAGTATGTGATGTTCACTTATGAAGGGTTAGGAAGCGGACTGCAGGAGTTTATCCTGACGGTGTACGGCACCTGCATGCCAATGCTGAACCTTACCCGCCGCAAAGGTCTGGATATCGAACGCTTCTTCCCTGAGGATGAAAGCCGGGATCAAGAAACGCCGATTCAGCTGCGTTGCGAATACCTGATCCCGATTCGTCGTTAACGCTGTAGTTCATCCATCGCGGGGGCGTCAAGATGCGACACATCCCCCGCGGTTTCCACGACCCAGCCCGATGCCAGCCACAGACTCTGCTGATAATCAACGCGAGAAATTGAGCAGTTACGCAGACGCAGGCGGCGTTCCGCGTGTGCCGGCAGCCCCAGAATCGTACTGACCAGACAGCCCAGCGCAATACCGTGGCTCACCAGCAGCGGCCTGCTTCCGGCAGGCAGTTCCAGGCAGGACGCCAGTGCCGCGTGCATACGCTCACTCAGCTCCAGCATCGACTCCCCCTGTGGGATACGGCCGTCCGGGGTCCCATCAACCAACCGGCGACGCCACTCTTCTTCTTCCTCGCTCAGCGAGTCGATATGACGTTTTTCAAGAACCCCCATATCCAGCTCACGCAGCCGTGAATCAAGGATGACATCGCAACCGCAGGCTTCCGCGATAATCTCTGCCGTCCGGCGCGTGCGCCCCAAATCGCTGGCAATGATATGCGTAATGCCCAGCGTTCTGGCACGTTCGCCGACCTGCCAGGCCTGGCGCTCGCCGTGAGGGGTTAACGGGCTGTCTGACTGGCCCTGAATGCGCCGCTCGGCGTTCCACTGCGTTTCGCCATGGCGAACAAGGTGTACCTGTAACATGCTATTTTTCCGTTCTGTGCTCTTCACAATTTCGGTTGCCGGCGTCGCGCGCTGCAACGAAAACGATTTGGAGTATACTGCGATGACGTAAATTTATTCTGAGTTGTTTGATTATGCACCATGTTGTCTCAGCTACCACTAATCCCGCCAAAATTCAGGCAATTCTACAGGCTTTTAACGAGATCTTCGGCGAAGGATCCTGCCACATTGAGTCCGTCTCCGTCGAGAGTGGCGTGCCGGAACAGCCGTTTGGTAACGAGGAAACGCGTGCTGGCGCACGAAACAGGGTCGCCAATGCGCGCGCCGTGCAGCCAAATGCCGACTTCTGGGTCGCCATTGAAGCCGGGATCGACGAAGGCAGCACCTTTAGCTGGGTAGTGATTGAGGATCATCATCAGCGCGGCGAAGCGCGCTCGGCGACGCTGCCGCTGCCGGCGGTGATTCTGGAAAAAGTGCGTGCCGGGGAAGCGCTAGGGCCGGTGATGTCACAGCATACCGGCATTGATGAAATTGGCCGTAAAGAAGGGGCTATCGGCGTCTTTACCGCCGGGAAGCTCACGCGCAGCAGCGTCTACCACCAGGCGGTAGTACTGGCATTAAGCCCGTTCCATAACCTTATTTACCGTTAAGCAGCGCCTGCTCCAGCCACTGTCGCAGCTCGGGTGGCGCGGATTTCAGACTGTTAGAACCACGGGTAATGGTGGCAATCCCGGCGCCGAGCTCGCTTTTGAGCTCGCGCTGGCTCATCTCGCCACGCAGCAACTCTTCAATGATCCGTACGCGCGTGCCCAGCGCCTCGCGCTCGTCGGGCGTCAGCATTAATTGCAGCAATGGCAGATGCAGATCGTCGGCGTACGCCTGCTGGAGTAACGCCACAAAGCGAAGCCATTCCTGATGACGCTGTTCGGCTACAGCCGCTGAATAAGGGGATTGTTGGGTCATGTTACGCCGCCATGTTGAGACAGGCGACCAAGGCCGCCTGTCGAATGTACTCATTAACGAGTACAAAGCATAACATACTCCGGTCAATACTCTATGGGTTTCGCGTCACAGCGCGGCGTTCAGCCCGTTTTGTCCCGCGCAATCCGCTGAGTATCAGTAACGCTGCTGCCACTCTGCATCGCTCAGCATGGGGGCTTTCTGCCCCATAAAGTAACGGTAATAGGCATCGTAGGAGAGCACGTTCTTCACATAACCCCGCGTTTCCGAGAACGGGATACTCTCGATAAATGCCACCGCATCGATTCGCCCGGCGCTATTGCCCTGCCAGGTCCGAACCCGCCCCGGACCGGCGTTGTAGGCCGCGGAAGCATAGATGCGGTTATTGCCAAACTGCTGGTAAACATACTGCAGATAGCTGGTGCCGATATTGATATTGGTCTCGGGATCCAGCAGCTGCGACGGGCTGCTGTAGCCAGGGATACTGAACATACTCACCGTATGGGTCGCCGTACCCGGCATGATTTGCATCAGGCCGCTGGCGCCAACCGGAGAGCGGACTTTCGGGTTCCACGCGCTCTCCTGGCGAGCAATCGCCATCGCATAGCTCTGCGGGATAGCTTTGCCGCTGATATAGCGCGCGAAGAGATCGTTGTAGGCCAGCGGGAAGCGTTCTTCCAGCTGGTCCCACAGCTTCCCGGCGATAGTCGCCTGAACGCTGAGATCCCACCAGTGCTGGTTGAATGCATAGCGCGCCAGCTGCGCCTGCTGATCTTTCGTCCGGCTGGTCACCAGATTTGCCCATTCGCTGCGGGCGGTGTTGTCCATATTCCAGTACATCAACTCGCGTACCCGGGCCATTTCCGGCCCGGAGGTCAGCGCAGGATCGAGATTCTCTGGCGCTTTATCGATCCGGAAGGTGAAATCCTCTCCCAGACGCTGAGCGGCAATCATCGGGTAGAACCCGCGCTGCTGCATCAACGAACGGAGAATCGCTTTTGCTTCGTCGTCACGCCCGCGCTCCAGCAGCAGATCCGCCTGCCAATAGCGCCACTCATCTTTCTCTTTCGCTTCCATCGGCAGGCGCGCCAGCCAGGTATTCAACCCGTGGCGGTCCCCGGCGCCCAGCGCCATTCGCACCCGGCGCTCTACTAGCGCAGTGGATTGCGAGCGCATAATAGCGTCATCGCGCCAGACGGCCTGCTCTTCGGTCACATCGTTGCCCATCAGGCGCCAGGCAACGATATCCCGCAGCTCCTGGGTTTGATCTTCATTCAGCTTCTGTGCCTGCACCAATGACGGAATCATCAGCCGGGCGTTTTCGACATCCTGGCGCGCCACGCTGGCGAAGGCCACCGCCGCCATCTGGCGGGTGAAGTCCGTCGCCCCGGTGGTGCGGGCGAAGGTCATCACGGTATTCGGATCGTTTGCCAGCGCCACCACCGCTGACGAAATCGTCTGGTATTCAGGCGGCATCTGCTGCGCCAGCACGCTGACCAGGCCGGTGTTACCCGCCTTCATCGCCAGGCGGATACGCTCAAGATATGCCAACGGATCCTGCTTGCCGGAGGAACGCCAGGCGCTAAACAGCGCATCGCAGGCATTAGGCTGGCTTTTACCGCTCAGCCACAGCGTTTTCGCGCCGTCCCAGGCTTCCTGCGCCTGGCCCACGCTCAGCTTCGCATAGTAGTAATTACACTGCGCTTCGGTGCTGGCGGGTTTTTCCGGGCTAAACGCCAGCAGTCCGCTCCAGTCGGTACGCCGCGCCAGCTCGTTAACAAAGCGCGATTTCAGGGTGCGCGCCGGCGGCAGCGTCGGGTTCGCTTCAATGAAGTTTTTCACCACCAGCGTCGGCTGGTTCATCAGATCGTCGGTGATCTGCCGGTACTGAAGATAGGGGTACAGCGGATAGGTGGTCAGCGTAGGCATAAGCTGTTCGACAACGGACATCTGCCGGCTATCCCATGCCTGCTTAATTTGAGCGTAGCGGCTGCGCTGTTCATCCAGTGAATCCGCATGTGCCAACTGGCTGAGCGTCAGCAGACTCACGCTGGCCGCCAGAAGACGCCATGCCATCGTTTTGGCTTTTTCCACAAGCTCTTCCTCTGTTAAAAGTACATCTCACTACATCAGAGCAGCATCATGCCGCTTTTTAAATGTCCCAGTGTCGCTATAGATATGCTAACCAGACAACGCCAAACGTGCCACGTCCTGGACATTTTTTTACTCTTCTGTGAATCCCATCGCCTCTCTGGGCTTAACGCGTGAAAAAGGCTACACTTCGCCTTTGAAAACTATTCATCAAAATAAAAGAGGCGAAGTCCACCGTGGCTCAATTCGTTTATACCATGCATCGTGTCGGCAAAGTGGTTCCGCCGAAACGTCATATTTTGAAAAATATCTCCCTGAGCTTCTTCCCTGGCGCGAAGATCGGCGTTCTCGGTCTGAACGGTGCCGGTAAATCTACCCTGTTACGTATTATGGCCGGCATCGATACCGACATCGAAGGCGAAGCCCGCCCGCAGCCTGGCCTGAAAATTGGCTATCTGCCGCAGGAACCGCAGCTGAACCCGGAGCAGACCGTACGTGAGTCGGTAGAAGAAGCGGTAGCCGAAGTGGTTAACGCGCTGAAAGGCCTGGATGAGGTGTATGCCAAATACGCTGAGCCAGACGCCGACTTCGATAAACTCGCGGCGCAGCAGGGCAAGTTTGAAGAGATCATTCAGGCTCACGACGGCCATAACCTGAACGTGCAGCTGGAACGTGCGGCCGATGCCCTGCGTCTGCCGGACTGGGATGCGAAAATCGCCAACCTGTCCGGTGGTGAACGCCGCCGCGTGGCGCTGTGCCGCCTGCTGCTGGAAAAACCAGACATGCTGCTGCTCGACGAACCGACCAACCACCTGGATGCTGAATCCGTGGCCTGGCTGGAACGTTTCCTGCACGACTTCGAAGGGACCGTCGTGGCGATTACCCACGACCGTTACTTCCTCGATAACGTGGCCGGCTGGATCCTCGAACTGGACCGCGGCGAAGGGATTCCGTGGGAAGGCAACTACTCCTCCTGGCTGGAGCAGAAAGATCAGCGTCTGGCGCAGGAAGCCTCTCAGGAAGCGGCGCGCCGCAAATCCATCGAGAAAGAGCTGGAGTGGGTACGCCAGGGCGCGAAAGGCCGTCAGTCTAAGGGCAAAGCCCGTCTGGCGCGCTTTGAAGAGCTTAACAACGTTGAATACCAGAAGCGTAACGAAACCAACGAACTGTTTATTCCGCCTGGAGCCCGTCTGGGGGATAAAGTGGTTGAAGTCAGCAACCTGCGTAAGTCTTACGGCGACCGCGTGCTGATTGACGATCTGACCTTCTCGGTACCGAAAGGGGCAATCGTCGGGATTATCGGGCCTAACGGCGCCGGTAAATCGACCCTGTTCCGCATGATGTCCGGTCAGGAACAGCCTGATGCCGGTTCTATTACCCTGGGTGAAACCGTGAAGCTGGCTTCCGTCGATCAGTTCCGCGACGCGATGGATAACAGCAAAACCGTCTGGGAAGAAGTCTCCGGCGGGCTGGATATCATGAAGATCGGCAACACCGAAATGCCTAGCCGCGCCTACGTCGGTCGCTTTAACTTTAAAGGCGTCGACCAGGGTAAACGCGTGGGCGAACTTTCCGGCGGTGAGCGCGGTCGTCTGCACCTCGCGAAGCTGCTGCAGGTTGGCGGTAACGTGCTGCTGCTCGATGAACCGACCAACGACCTGGATATCGAAACCCTGCGCGCGTTAGAAAACGCCCTGCTGGAGTTCCCGGGATGTGCGATGGTTATCTCGCACGACCGTTGGTTCCTCGACCGTATCGCGACCCACATTCTGGATTACCAGGATGAAGGTAAAGTCGAATTCTTCGAAGGTAACTTCACCGAGTACGAAGAGTACAAGAAACGCACCCTCGGCGCCGATGCGCTGGAGCCAAAGCGTATCAAGTACAAGCGTATTGCGAAGTAATAAAAACGGGTGGCCCAGGCCACCCGTTTTTTTATGCTCAGCGCGCGCCAGAACTCCTCTGGCGGTGGTTAGCCCGGCTCACCCATCAGCTGCTTGACCAAATCAACGCAGCGCAGAAAGCGCGTGTCGTAATCCGACTCTTTCACATGCACAAAGTCGATCTCATTTTCTTTGAGCAGCGACACCAGCAGCGTCTGGAACTCCTTGCGATCCACCGAACTGCCGAGGCTACGTAAACCATCGGCCACCCACGGGGTATTGTTCTCCAGCAGAATCACCAGATCAAAACGGTACTCATCGATCAGCGCCTGCACGAAGGGATGTTCACGCCCTTCATACTTCAGGCAAAAGGCCTGGGTGCTGACGAAATCGGTGTCGATAAACGCCACCTTATTGGCATATTTAACCGCAAAATCAATATACTGCGCGTGGCCAAGCGCAATTTTGTCATAGTCGGAATACTGCAGCGCCATCTCATCGCCGCCGAGGTGCGAGAAGACGTAATCGCGACCATACTCCCAAGCGCTGGTGGTGTTAAAGATATTCGCGAGCTTATTGACCAGCGTCGATTTCCCGCTCGATTCGCCGCCAAGAATCGCCACCGTACGCACGAAGAACGGTTTCACTTCCGTCGGGATGTACTCCCAGTAGCGGAACGGGTTTTCACGGATCTGTCCGCCGCTGATGCTCATAAAGGTTCGTTTCGGATCGATCAGCACGGTTTCGATCGCCAGATGCTGCAGATATTGCTGCGCATCCGCCTCTTCCGAGGTGTAGATCCAGTTCGGCTGGATCCCTTTATCGCTCATAAATGCGCGGATTCCGCGGCTCCAGACGTCCCAGCCGTGGGGATAAGGTTCCATCCCCTCTTCATTAAACGCATGAATACGGATATTTTTCTGATATTTGAAGGTTTGCAGCAGCCAGCGCAGACGATCGGATACCGTCGGCTGTTGCGACATCGCGCTGTCTTCAAACAGCTGACGATCGCGCGTATCGTCGTAACCCATGATGATATGCAGCTCATCCACCTGGCTACAGGCGCGCTGAATCAGATAGATATGTCCGGTGTGCAGCGGATAGAACTTACCAAATACCACGCCGACGCTCTTTTGCCGACGCGGGAATTCCAGGCCAAGAAAACGGTGCAGGGCTTCCAGCTTCTGCGCGCTTGGGCTTTTGATTTTGGCATTCAGCAGCTGGCTCAAATAGCCTTTGGTCATTCCGCTGGCTTCCGCGACCTGTTGCAGCGTACAGCCCTTTTGCTTAATCGCGGTTTTGAGATAGTCGAAAGATGACACAAGAGCCTCCTGCTTTAGCAAAACTGAAGAAATACCCTGTTGGTTACGGGAAGCAGGCGAACGAAGCCCGATGAACGGAAGCAACTCAGCCATTCATACGGCCCCACGCGGCCAGCCCTCTGCCGCCGAACAGGCGGCGGGTATTTAATTATAAGTCGTCAAACACGCTTAGCGCGTCTGAAAGCTTTTTCACACCAAAGATTTGCATCCCTTCTGGTGCTTTTTTCGGCACGTTGGCTGCCGGGACGATGGCGCGACGAAAACCATGTTTCGCCGCCTCGGAGATGCGCTCCTGGCCGCTGGGCACCGGACGGATTTCGCCGGACAGCCCCACTTCACCAAACACCACCAGATCGTGTGGCAGCGGACGATCGCGCAGACTGGAAACCATTGCCAGCAGCAGCGCCAGGTCGGCGCTGGTTTCCGCTACCTTCACCCCGCCGACGACGTTAACAAAAACGTCCTGATCGGCCATCTGCAGGCCGCCGTGACGGTGCAGTACCGCCAGCAAAATCGCCAGGCGATTCTGCTCCAGCCCTACCGCGACGCGACGCGGGTTAGACATCATTGAATGATCGACCAGCGCCTGAATCTCCACCAGCAGAGGACGGGTGCCTTCCCAGACCACCATCACCGAGCTGCCGGAAGTCACTTCATCGCCGCGGCTGAGAAAAATCGCCGAAGGGTTACTGATTTCACGCAGCCCCTGCTCGGTCATTGCGAACACCCCCAGCTCATTCACCGCGCCAAAGCGGTTTTTATGGCTGCGCAGGGTACGAAAGCGAGAATCGGCATCGCCATCCAGCAGCACCGAGCAGTCAATACAGTGCTCCAGCACCTTTGGCCCGGCCAGCGAGCCATCTTTGGTCACATGACCGACCATGATGATCGCGACATCGCGCGTTTTCGCAAAACGGGTCAGATAAGCCGCCGTTTCGCGTACCTGGGCGACGCTGCCCGGCGACGACTGAACGTCAGCCATATGCATCACCTGGATCGAGTCGATAACCATCAGCTGCGGCTTTTCGTCATCGGCTATCTGGCAGATTTGTTCAATGCTGGTCTCGGAGAGCATATTGAGATTAGCGGTCGGCAGCCCCAGGCGATGAGCGCGCATCGCCACCTGCTGCAACGACTCTTCCCCGGTGACGTACAGCGTTTTCATGTTTTCCGACAGGCGGCACAGCGTCTGCAGCAGCAGCGTCGATTTACCCGCCCCCGGACTGCCGCCAATCAGAATGGCGCTGCCCGGCACCACGCCACCGCCGAGCACGCGGTCAAACTCTTTAAAACCGGTGGAGAAACGCGGTAGCGCCTCAAGGCTGATCTCCGACAGCTTTTGCACCTTCGACGCGCCGGCATTCCCGGCGTAGCCCGTCAGACGCTCGTTTCTCGCCACCTGCGGCGAAGCGGCAATACGCACCTCGGTGATGGTATTCCAGGCATGACAGGCGCTGCACTGCCCCTGCCAGCGCGGGTAATCCGCACCACATTCATTACAGACAAATGCGCGTTTTGGAGCTTTCGCCACGTGTTACCTCTTACTTTTGATTCATGCTGCCTGAGAGAATACAGAAGACTCCCATCAGGTCAGCGTGACGGATCGTCACTTCCGCCTGCTCATTCACTTTTGGCTTAGCATGATACGCGATCCCCAGCCCCGCCGCTTTGATCATCGGAAGATCGTTGGCGCCATCGCCGATCGCCACGGTCTGCGCCGGCGGGATTGCATATTTTTCCGCCAGTTTTCGCAGCGTGGCGGCTTTATATTTGGCATCGACAATATCGCCAATGACGTTTCCGGTCAGCTTGCCGTCCATAATCTCCAGCTCATTAGCGACCACGGCGTCAAGATGCAGCTTGTCGCGCAGGTATTCGGCGAAGAAGGTGAATCCGCCGGAGGCAATCGCGACTTTCCAGCCCAGCGTCTCCAGCTTCAGCACCAGCTGCGCCAGCCCCGGCATCAGCGGTAGCGATTCACGTACCTGCAGCAGAATATTGGCATCGGCATCTTTCAACGTCGCCACCCGCTGACGCAGGCTGGCGGTGAAGTCCAGCTCACCGCGCATCGCCCGTTCGGTCACTTCCGACACCATTTCGCCGGTTCCGGCCAGTTTGGCGATTTCGTCAATGCACTCGATTTGAATCGCCGTGGAGTCCATATCCATCACCAGCAGCCCAGGCGTGCGCAGATGCGGGATTTTCCCCAGCGGGGCGACATCCAGCCCCGCTTCGTGCGCCAGCCGGGTTGCCCGCAGCGTCAGAGAGCCCGCCAGACGAATAACCTGATAATCTTCGACAACCCAGGAGGCAACGATAACCAGCGCCGCTCCCAGCTCACGCTGCCAGGCCGTCAGCCGGCGTTTATCAAGGCCGCGCCCGTAGAGCAGCCAGCCGCTGCGTCCGGCATGATAATCCAGCGGCATGACCTCATCACCGCTCAGCGAAAGCGGTAATCCAGGCCACAGGGAAACATCTTCGGGCAGATCGCACCAGGTCAAACTGTTTGGCATTACGGCTCCACATTTCTTTATTCAGGCCAGGAAAATAACGCATGAGGCTACCTTGTAACCAGCGCTTCTGGCAACATTAAGCTGTAAATATTAAAGGTGGAATATGGTACGCGCAAAACTGAAATTCCGACTGCATCGCGCCGTCATTGTTCTTATCTGCCTCGCGCTTCTCGTTGCCCTGATGCAGGGAGCGTCGTGGTTCAGCCAGAACAGCCAAAAGCAACGTAATCCACAGTTAGAAGAACTGGCTCGCACCCTTGCGCAGCAGGTTACGCTGAATCTGGCGCCAATGATGCGCAGCGAGACCCCTGATGAAAAACGGATCGGTGAGCTGCTGGAGCTGCTGACCCGCCAGAGCCGGGTCCTCGATGCCGGAGTCTATGATGACCAGGGCGATCTGGTCGCTCGCTCGGGCGAAGGGGTCAACGTGCGCGACAGGCTGGCGCTGGACGGCAAAAAAGCGGGCGGTTACTTCAATCAGCAGATCGTGGAGCCGATTCAGGGTAAAAACGGGCCGCTGGGCTACCTGCGCCTGACGCTGGATACCCATACGTTAGCCACCGAGGCGAAACAGGTGGATAATACCACCAATATTTTACGTCTGATGCTGCTGCTGTCACTGGCTATCGGCGTGGTGCTGACCCGCACGCTGCTGCAGGGCAAGCGCACCCGCTGGCAGCAATCGCCCTTCCTGCTCACCGCCAATAAGCCGGTGCAGGACGAAGACAAAGATGAATCAGAATAAGGAAATCGCTGATGTCGACGCTACGCCTGCTGCTCTCAGATTCTACGGATCCCTGGTTCAACCTCGCGGTTGAAGAGTGTATTTTCCGCCAGATGCCCGCCACCCAGCGCGTGCTGTTCCTGTGGCGCAATGCCGACACGGTGGTCATTGGGCGGGCGCAAAACCCGTGGAAAGAGTGCAACACCCGCCGGATGGAAGAGGATAACGTCCGTCTGGCCCGCCGCAGCAGCGGCGGCGGCGCGGTATTCCACGATCTCGGCAACACCTGCTTTACCTTCATGGCAGGTAAACCCGAGTACGATAAAACCGTCTCCACCCGGATTGTACTGGCTGCGCTGGAGGCGCTGGGCGTCACGGCTGAAGCATCCGGGCGCAATGACCTGGTGGTCAAAACTGCCGAAGGCGATCGTAAAATCTCCGGTTCGGCCTACCGCGAAACCCTTGACCGCGGTTTTCACCACGGAACGCTGCTGTTGAATGCCGATTTAAGTCGTCTGGCAAACTATCTCAACCCGGATAAAAAGAAGCTACAGGCGAAAGGTATCACTTCGGTACGCGGCCGCGTAGCCAATCTGGTTGAACTGCTGCCGGGTATTACGCACCAGCAGGTCTGCTCGGCGATTGAAGAGGCCTTTTTCGCCTACTACGGCGAGCGCGTCGCCGCGGAAGTGATTTCGCCCGATAAGACGCCGGATCTGCCGAACTTTGCCGAAACCTTCGCCCGCCAGAGCAGCTGGGCATGGAATTTTGGCCAGGCGCCGGCCTTCTCGCACCTGCTGGATGAGCGCTTCGTCTGGGGTGGGGTTGAGCTGCACTTTGACGTTGAGAAAGGCCATATCACCCGTGCGCAGGTCTTTACCGATAGCCTGAATCCGGCACCGCTGGAAACGCTGGCTACGCGATTGCAGGGATGCCCGTATCGTGCTGACGTGCTGCAGCAGGCGTGTGAAGCATTATTAGTGGATTTCCCGGAGCAGGAGAAAGAGCTGCGGGAGCTGTCGGCATGGATTGCCGGCGCGGTGCGCTGATAAAAAAGCCGGATGGCGGCTACGCCTTATCCGGCCTACAGATTCCGCACGGTTTGATTGACCGCTCAGCGCGAGACTCGCGTTTACGCCCTATCCGGCCGACAGATTCCGCACGGTTTGATTGACCGCTCAGCGCGAGACTAGCGTTTACGCCCTATCCGGCCGACAGATTTCGCACGGTTTGATTGACCGCTCAGCGCGAGACTAGCGGTTACGCCCTATCCGGCCGACAGATTTCGCACGGTTTGATTGACCCGGTAAGCGCAGCGCCACCGGGCAATACAACCTTTACTCTTTATCGCCCAGCAGAACGGATTCCAGCGCGATTTTGATCATATCGTTGAACGTCGTCTGACGCTCAGCCGCGGTCGTTTGCTCATGCGTACGAATATGATCGGAAACGGTGCAGATAGTCAGCGCTTTCGCCCCGAACTCCGCCGCTACGCCGTAGATACCGGCGGCTTCCATTTCCACGCCCAGGATGCCGTATTTTTCCATCACATCGAACATGGACGGATCCGGGGTATAGAACAGGTCTGCGGAGAAGATGTTGCCAACACGGGCATCAACGCCCAGCGCTTTTGCAGCATCAACCGCGTTACGCACCATGCCGAAGTCAGCGATAGCGGCGAAATCATGATCTTTAAAGCGCAGACGGTTAACTTTGGAGTCGGTGCACGCGCCCATGCCAATCACCACATCACGCAGTTTGACATCAGCACGTACCGCGCCGCAGGAGCCCACGCGAATAATCTTCTTCACGCCGAAATCGGTGATCAGCTCTTTGGTGTAGATGGAGCAGGACGGGATCCCCATGCCGTGGCCCATGACGGAGATCTTGCGGCCTTTATAGGTACCGGTGAAGCCCAGCATGCCGCGCACGTTGTTCACTTCGCGCACGTCTTCAAGGAAAGTTTCCGCGATGTGCTTCGCGCGCAGCGGGTCGCCCGGCATCAACACGACGTCAGCGAAATCACCCATTTCTGCATTAATATGAGGAGTTGCCATCTTCAGTTCCTTTTATATTGTTGTTTTTGCCGGGCGGCGGCTGCGCCTTACCCGGCCTACAAAACCACAGGCCCGGTCAGCATAGCGCCACCGGGCAATGACCTTAGAACATGGCCTTGCCATATTCCATGTCGGACGTACCAAAGTATTTCGCCAGGGTCTGGCCGATATCCGCGAAGGTTTCACGGTGGCCCAGCGAGCCCGGTTTAACTTTCGGGCCGTAGACCAGTACCGGGATATGCTCACGCGTATGATCAGTACCTTGCCAGCTCGGGTCACAGCCGTGGTCAGCGGTCAGGATCAGAATGTCATCTTCACCCACCAGCTCCATCAGCTCCGGCAGACGGCGGTCGAACAGTTCCAGACCCGCAGCATAACCGGCGATATCGCGACGGTGCCCCCAGGAAGAGTCGAAGTCCACGAAGTTAGTGAAGACGATGGTCTTATCACCCGCTTCTTTCATCTCTTTGATGGTCGCGTCAAACAGCGCATCCAGGCCGGTCGCTTTCACTTTTTTGGTGATCCCGCAGTTGGCATAGATGTCGGCGATTTTCCCAACGGAAACCACGTGGCCGCCTTTCTCGTCAACCAGCTTTTGCAACACGGTCGGCGCAGGCGGTTCAACGGCCAGATCGTGACGGTTGCCGGTACGCTGGAAGTGGCCCGGTTTATCACCCACGAACGGACGCGCGATAACGCGGCCAATGTTGTAGCCACCTTCAGTCAGCTCCTCACGGGCGATTTCGCACAGCTCGTAGAGTTTATCCAGACCAAAGGTCTCTTCGTGGCAGGCAATCTGGAACACGGAGTCAGCGGAGGTATAGAAAATCGGCTTGCCGGTTTTCATATGTTCTTCGCCAAGCTCATCCAGAATCACCGTCCCGGAAGAGTGACAGTTACCGAGGTAGCCCGGCAGGTTTGCACGTTTAACCAGTTTATCCAGCAGCTCCTGCGGGAAGCTGTTCTGATGGTCACTGAAGTAGCCCCATTCGAACAGAACCGGTACACCGGCGATTTCCCAGTGGCCGGACGGCGTATCTTTACCGGAAGAGAGCTCATGCGCCCAGGCGTATGCGCCAATGACGTCCGCACTGGCATCCATCCCGGCAGCAATCTTACCGGTCGAGCCCTCGTGAGCTTTGACCAGCCCCAGACGGGTCAGATTAGGCAAATTGAGTGGGCCTTTACGGCCATGGTCAGCCTCGCCCTTAGCGCAGGCTTCAGCAATGTGGCCCATCGTGTCTGAGCCGACGTCGCCAAAGCGAGCGGCATCTTCAGTCGCACCGATGCCGAAAGAGTCCAGCACCATAATAAATGCACGTTTCATATTATTCTCCGTACCTTTTGCGCTGCAAAAAAGCGATCAGATCAGTATACCGTTATTCGGTGATTCGGCGATAGACCGTCGGGGTTTCTTTCGGCGCCTTATCGTCCAGTTTAATTGCCGCTTTAACGGCTTTCGCCGCATCCTGCCAGCTGGCTTCATCTTTGGCATGGATAACCGCGAGCGGACGCTGCCCGTCAACGCTGTCGCCCAGGCGCGCCATGTCGGTAAAGCCGACGCTATAGTCAATCGGATCGGACGCCTGGCGGCGACCGCCGCCCATCGACACCACCGCCATACCCAGCGCACGGGTGTCCATTTCAGCGACAAACCCTTCACCATCAGCGTAGACCGCTTTGCTCAGCATGGCGGTAGGCAGATAGTTATCGTAGTTCTCGACGAAATCAGTCGGCCCTTTTTGCGCGGCAACCATCCGGCCAAAGACTTCCGCCGCTTTGCCGTTGTCCAGCACCGCCTGCAGTTTCGCCCGCGCGTCGGCGTCATCCTGGGCCAGCTTGCCGGAAATCAGCATTTCCACGCACAGCGCCATGGTCACATCAAACAGACGCGGATTGCGGTATTCGCCGGTCAGGAAGCGAACCGCTTCACGGACTTCGACGGCATTACCGGCGCTGGATGCCAGCACCTGGTTCATATCGGTCAGCAGCGCGGTAGTACGCACGCCGGCACCGTTGGAAACGCCAACGATCGCTTCGGCAAGCGCTGCGGAGAGTTCGTAGGTCGGCATAAAGGCGCCGCTGCCTACTTTGACGTCCATCACCAGCGCATCCAGGCCTTCCGCCAGTTTTTTCGCCAGAATCGAGGCGGTGATGAGCGGGATGGAATCCACCGTCGCGGTAATATCGCGAGTGGCATAGAAACGTTTGTCGGCAGGGGCCAGCGAACTGGTCTGCCCAATGATGGCGACGCCAACATCTTTAATAATGCCGCGGAAACGGGCGTCATCCGGGAAAATATCGAAACCTGGAATGGCTTCCAGTTTGTCGAGGGTGCCGCCGGTATGACCGAGGCCGCGCCCGGAGATCATCGGCACATAGCCGCCGCAGGCGGCGACCATCGGACCAAGCATCAGCGAAGTCACATCGCCCACGCCGCCGGTGGAGTGTTTATCGACAATCGGGCCATTCAGATTGAGGCTTTTCCAGTCCAGAACGGTTCCTGAATCCCGCATTGCCATGGTTAACGAGACGCGTTCTGGCATAGACATATCGTGGAAAAAGATGGTCATCGCCAGCGCCGCGATCTGCCCTTCAGAAACGGTGTTATCGCGGATCCCGTTGATGAAAAAGCGAATTTCGTCATCGCTCAGCGCATGGCCATCACGTTTTTTACGAATAATTTCTTGTGCGAGAAACAAGGTAACCCCCTGAGGAATAAGGTCAAATTCGGCGGGCGGCGTTGTCTGCGCCCGCGCTAAGATCCTGTAGCCCGGCCGAGCGTCGCGACGCCGGGAATCTCCCGGGGTCGGCGCAGCTGCGCCTCCTCCGGGCTACGGTTTTGTCGCCGTTACGCCTTAGTAGCTGCTGGCGCTCTTGCCGTCGCCGTGACCCAGCGCTTTCAGCAGGCTTGCCAGCAGGCTGGAGGCACCGAAACGATAGTGGCGGGAATCCGCCCAGTCGGCACCAAACAGTTCATCGGCAATCGCCAGGAACTGCTGCGCATCTTCAGCGCTGCGGACGCCGCCCGCAGGCTTAAAGCCAACGGTTTTCTGTACACCCATATCGCGGATCACTTCCAGCATGATACGTGCGCTTTCCGGCGTCGCGTTTACCGGAACTTTACCGGTCGAGGTTTTGATGAAATCCGCCCCGGCTTTAATAGAAATTTCAGAGGCTTTGCGAATTAACGCTTCTTCTTTCAGCTCACCGGTTTCGATGATCACTTTCAACAGCACGTTGGCCGCCGCGCAAGCCTCTTTACAGGCCTTCACCAGATCGAATCCAACCTGCTCGTTACCCGCGATCAGCGCGCGGTACGGGAATACCACGTCAACTTCGTCCGCGCCGTAAGCGATGGCCGCACGGGTTTCCGCCAGCGCGATATCGATATCATCGTTACCATGCGGGAAGTTTGTGACCGTGGCGATACGGATATCCGGGGTGCCCTGCGCGTTCAGCGTTTTACGCGCGATCGGGATAAAGCGCGGATAGATGCAGATAGCCGCTGTGTTCCCTACCGGCGTTTTTGCCTGATGGCACAGAGCGATCACCTTTTCATTGGTGTCATCGTCATTCAGCGTGGTCAGGTCCATCAGTTTCAACGCGCGCAGGCTGCTTGCAGATAAATCAGTCATTTTACACTCCGACGGCTTATTGCCGGTTCAATAGTTTGTTCACCTTGCGAGTCTGTTACTATTGTAACATCACCTCGCCGTTACACTTCGACATTCATCACAGTTAATGAAAACTCATAGAGAATTTGCATTACTGTAATGTGACAGTGATCACCTTTATGGCTGCGGTATTACGCTGAAAGACGCCAGGTTTACTTTAAGCATAATCAAAATCCTCAGGCACAAGGGAATGTTAATATAATAACATAAAACCACAAGGCTCCTCGACAAAAGCGAATGCATATTGTGCTAAAAATTAAAAAACAGGCAATAAGCATTGAAAAATAAGCAGGTTACTGAAAACAGACGATGATGGAATTATAACATTTACAGGGAGTGTGAAAGGGAGGGGATCCGGGCAGCGAGGCAGTACGCCCTTGCCGGCGATGATGCCGCAACCTCTTAGCCGCGGCGGACTCACGAGCGTCATCACTGACAGTGCGCTACGCCCACGTTACAGGTTACAGGTTACAGGTCACAGGTCACAGGTCACAGGTTACAGGTCACAGGTTACAGGTCACAGGTT
>NZ_JMPP01000004.1 GCF_000735435.1 Klebsiella planticola ATCC 33531
ACAGGTCACAGGTCACAGGTCACAGGTTACAGAACAACGCTTTCGTATTGTCTAACAACGCATTCGCAATGACATCCGCAGGTTCCTGCCGCAGTTCACATAACGAGGCAAAGACGCGGGCCACCTGCTCGGGTCGATTTGGCTGCCCCTGAAAACCATTGAGCGGCATATCCGGCGCATCCGTCTCCAGCAGCAGTGCCGATAGCGGCAGACGCGCCATCACATCACGCGTTTTACTGGCACGTGGGTAGGTTATGGTCCCGCCGACGCCAATTTTATAACCTGACTGAACAAAACGTTCCGCTTGCTGCAGGCTTCCCGCGAAACCATGCACCACGCCGGTTCTCGGCAAGGCATGTTTTTTCAGCAGCATCGCCAGCGTATCGTGAGTACGGCGGGAGTGGAGAATCACCGGCAGATCGTACCGCTTCGCCAGCCGCAGCTGCGCTTCCAGCATGCTCTTCTGGCGCTCAAACTGCGGATCTTCACGATACAGATCGAGCCCCGTCTCCCCCACGGCGACCACCTTTCGGTGGCGTTGGCGCAGGCACTCTTCCAACCGCTCAAGACTGCGCTCATCATGCCGTTCGATCGCAATGGGATGCAGTCCTACGGCGGCATAAATCGCTTCATGCTGCTCCGCCAGCGCTAATACGCGGGGGAAATTTTCCGCTTCAATGGCCGGGACAATTATCTGCGTCACCCCGGCTTGCGCCGCCCGGGCAAGACTCTCGGCCGCATGGCCGGCGAAGGGCGGGAAATCAAAATGACAATGCGTATCGATAAACGTCCACGTCATGCCAGATCCTCGTTATCAAAGCTGGCATCATTAGCCTGCGGGGCAGTAACGAAAGTGGCCGGATGGGAATCGTTGGCGACGGAAGCCGCCGGCACCACAACCGAGGCCGGCTGCGTGACTCGCGGCAAATGACGCACCAGCGGTGGACGGTCTGCCAGCAGTTTGCCGACCGTCGCCAGGAAATAACGCCCGCACTGCCGCCCGGTCTTGTAGTCTTCCAGCAGCGCCGGTAGACGGCTTCCCAGCGCCATACTTTTAAGCGGTTTCTGCGGATAAATTTCCAGGATGCGCAGCTTACCCGGCGGCTTCTCAATAAACTGTTGGGTAGTGCGATAGGTGGCCTCGTGATGCTGGACCAGGTTCACAAACGGCTGCAGGCTGCTTTCCCCCAGCCAACGCTCCATTCGCTTAAACCACTGCGGGGTATAGAACATCTGTGAAGGCACCGTACGGATAACCACGATGGTTTGCGCCCCGCGTCGGGCCGCCTCCTGTACGGGAATCGCATCGCTGACACCGCCATCCAGATAGCTGATGCCATCCAGCATGACGCCGCTGCGATAAAAGCCGGGGATCGCGCTGGAAGCGCGGATCAAATCGAGCCACGTGGTCTGCGTGGGGGCAAAATAGTCTGGCGTATAATCATCGCCCCGGCAGGCGCACATCCACAGCTCTTTCCCCAGAGCGAACTGCTCTTCCGCATAGCTCATCGCCAGCGGCATTTTTTGCGCCGTGGTCTCCACCAGCCAGTCAAGGTCGATAAGATTGCCGCCGCGGACAAAACGCATAGGATCGAAAAATTGCCGGGCCGTGGTGTAACGGGTGATGACCTTGCGGGCGTAGCCCTGCTGGTTGCACATGTAGGCCGACAGGTTCTGCGCCCCGGCGGATGTCCCCAGCATAATGTCAAAGGGGTTGAATCCCGCGCGCATGAACTCATCCAGTACTCCGGCGGTAAAAATACCTCGCTGACCGCCACCCTCGCACACCAGGCCAAGCTTGCCCGGAAGAAATGGTTTGACCGACAGCGGCGCAATATTGCCAAGCGTTACGGGAATTCGATGTCCCACCCTGCTTTCCTGTTATGTTTTATTGTACCAGCCCAAAATAATCCGGCGGGGTCTCCCCCCAGCGCTCCCGGCCCGTCGGGCGACGTTCACCGCCCACAAGGGATCTGAAATCCTGGCGTCCATCGCCGCGCCGTCCTGCAATTATTACCCCCCTGAAACCACGAAAGCCAGTCCTGAGGACTGGCTTTATGTAAAACGCTATGTCATTAAAACGCCTTTCGCGTCCTGCGCGGCAGGGAAAGACCGCTTTCTATGGGCGCCGGCGCCCGGTAAACAGGCTAACCAGGAACAGAATAATACCGACGACAAAGACGATTTTTGCAGCCCAGGCAGCCGTACCCGCCAGGCTACCAAATCCTAACGCGGCGGCAATCAGTGCAATGACCAGAAAAATAATGCCCCATCGAAACATAATGTGCTCCTTACCATAGTGGATAACGGTCGCTTTTCTGCGCGCTCAGGCCGCGCATAAATCAACCCTGTCATGCTCTTTTTCTTAACTCGTCATACGTCGAATTGCTGGTGCTCGGGCGATGCCCGTGTTCCTCGATAAAATGACCTGAATAAGCGCCAGAGGATTCATTTGTTTACCTCCCGCATGTCATTCAACGCGCAATTCAAAGAGTTGAATAGTTAACGGGAAATAACGTTATTAAATGAATGGGTTTATTTAACGCTAAGATTATTTTCTACGTTTTTTACACCCGAAACGGCTTTGGCAATGTCTGCCGCGCGATCCGCCTGCTGACGAGAATCAACGGTTCCGGATAAATGTACGGTCCCGGCACGGGTTTCAACCGTGACCTTTCGCGACGGTACAATGTCATCCGCCAACAGTTTGGCTTTGACTTGACTGGTAATGGCCGTATCGCCTGCGTACCCCTTCAGGCTAGCAGACTTCTCTGCGACCACGTTCAACTGGTCATGCACGGTGGTCACGCCTTTGACCGTTTTCGCGGCGTTCACCGCCAGATCTTTTTGCTCCGCACTGTCAACCGAGCCGCTCAGCGTCACCACTTTATTCTCGGTTTTCACAGAGATATCGCTGCTGCGAATATTTTTATCGTCAATCAGCGCCGCTTTCACCCTGGCGGTGATAGTGCTGTCATCCATAAAATCGCCAACTTTGTTCAGCGAGCTGTCGACGGCCTGCCCGGCGCTGGAGGCAACCGATTGTGCGCTGTTCGCCGGCGGATTTTCTGCATATGCCGAGGCGCTTATCATGGCTGAGCCTAAGAAGAGAGCCAGCAACGTCCCGGCATCCTTTAGTCTTGTCATCTCTCTGTCCTCGTTATTTCTATATCGCTAAAGCAAAATAAGTAGCTTATTAAGCCAGAATCTTAAAAATTACTTATTAAATATAGTAGAAGGTCATGAAAGAGACGGAAAATATGCACAAAAAGTCACGCTGACGGGATCTTTAAGAACTTTCTATAACGCAGGAAACAACAACAAAATAGCGTGGAGCGCGGTGAGAGCCGCGCTCCGGAAGGGATTAGTGCTCGCGAGTTTTACGGAACAGAACGTCAGGATAGCGTTCCTGCGTCAGGTTCAGGTTAACCATCGTTGGCGCGATATATGTCAGATTATCACCGCCATCGAGGGCCAGCTGAATTTCGTTTTTACGCTTAAATTCCTCAAATTTTTTCACGTCGGTGGATTCCACCCAACGTGCGGTCGCCACGTTCACCGATTCGTAGATCGCTTCCACGTTGTATTCACTCTTCAGACGAGCCACGACCACATCAAACTGCAGCACCCCGACCGCGCCGACAATAAGATCGTTATTGGCGATCGGACGGAAGACCTGTACCGCGCCCTCTTCAGAAAGCTGTACCAGCCCTTTGAGCAGCTGCTTCTGCTTCAGCGGATCCTTCAGGCGAATGCGACGGAACAGCTCCGGTGCGAAGTTCGGGATACCGGTGAACTTCATCATCTCGCCCTGGGTGAAGGTATCACCGATCTGAATCGTGCCGTGGTTGTGCAGACCGATAATATCGCCCGGCCACGCCTCTTCCACATGAGAACGGTCGCCGGCCATAAAGGTCAGCGCATCGGAAATCACCACGTCTTTGCCCGTACGGACCTGACGCAGCTTCATGCCCTTCTCATACTTACCGGACACCACGCGCATAAAGGCCACGCGGTCACGGTGTTTCGGATCCATGTTGGCCTGAATTTTAAAGACGAAACCGGTAAATTTCTCTTCTTCCGCCGTCACTTCACGGGTATCGGTTTTGCGCGGCATCGGCGCCGGCGCCCACTCAACCA
The DNA here is from genome assembly GCF_000735435.1 of Klebsiella planticola ATCC 33531. Classification (GTDB taxonomy): domain Bacteria; phylum Pseudomonadota; class Gammaproteobacteria; order Enterobacterales; family Enterobacteriaceae; genus Klebsiella; species Klebsiella planticola. The sequence continues at coordinate 4,141 of NZ_JMPP01000004.1, forward strand.
GGCCATCCAGCATATGATCCACGCCGAAGTTACCTAAGGCCGTACCAAAGAAGACCGGGGTGATTTCACCGGCGAGGAACAGATCTTTATCAAACTCGTTTGAAGCGCCCTGTACCAGCTCCAGCTCATCACGCAGCTGCTGCGCCAGATCTTCGCCGACGGCCAGATCGAGATCCGGGTTATTCAACCCTTTTACGATCCGCACTTCCTGAATCGTGTGGCCCTTACCGGTCTGATAGAGATAGGTCTCATCTTTGTAGAGATGGTACACGCCCTTAAACAGCTTACCGCAGCCAATCGGCCAGGTGATCGGCGCGCAGGCAATACGCAGCTCGTTCTCCACTTCATCCAGCAGCTCCATCGGATCGCGGATATCACGGTCGAGTTTGTTCATGAACGTCAGGATCGGCGTATCGCGCAGCCGGGTCACTTCCATCAGCTTACGAGTACGATCTTCAACGCCTTTTGCCGCATCGATGACCATCAGACAGCAGTCCACCGCCGTCAGGGTACGGTAGGTATCTTCGGAGAAGTCTTCGTGGCCCGGGGTATCCAGCAGGTTAACCAGGCTGTTGTGATACGGGAACTGCATCACTGACGTGGTAATGGAGATACCACGCTGCTTTTCCATCTCCATCCAGTCTGATTTTGCATGCTGGCTCGAACCACGGCCTTTCACGGTACCGGCGGTTTGAATCGCCTGTCCGAACAGTAATACCTTCTCGGTGATGGTCGTTTTACCGGCATCCGGGTGAGAGATAATGGCAAAAGTGCGGCGTTTAGCCACCTCTTGCAGATAAGGAGACAACGTCATAATTGATTCTTCTTTGTAAACGCGGCAACCGGCCACGCATGTGGAATACGAAAAATTGCGGCTATTTTACCCATCAATGGGGGGGAGGCAATCAGTGTTTACACAGGAGCTGCTCCAGGTCGCTTAAAGAGGTCACCGTCCAGTCGGGGTGAAGATCGGCAGGCAGTTCACGCTGATGAGCGTTCAGCCAGCAGGTGGCAAGGCCGGCATTCACCCCGCCGCGGATGTCGGACTCTGCCGTATCGCCGACCATCAGTACGCGGGAACGATCGGGATGACCCGCCTGCGCCAGCGCGTATTCGAAAATGCGCGCGTCCGGCTTCGCCACGCCGACCTCTTCAGAAATAATCAATAAATCAAAGTGATCGCGTAAGCCGGTGCGTTCCAGACGGATCTGCTGCAGCGAGGTAAACCCGTTGGTGATGATCCCCATTTTTACCTTCCCCTGCAGGGCATTCAGCAGCGATATCGCCCCCGGCAGCGGAGAGCAGATCTCGGCCATCGCATTCATAAAGGCGTCGTTGAGTTCGCCCGGCGGCACCCTGAGGCGCTCCGACCAGCTATTAAAACGCTGATGTTGCAGCTGCAGCGAAGTGATCGTACCGTTTTGATAATCCACCCACAGTGGTTTATTCACGGCCTGATAGTCCTGAAAATCTTCAGCGCTAAAGGTCACGCTATAGTCGAGAAACATTCGCTGCAGACCGGTAAAAGAATCAAACGTAAACAGCGTTTCGTCGGCATCAAAGAAAATCCAGTCCCACTTCATCGTATCACCCTGTCATTGCCCGCCCTACAGGCGTCTTGTTACAGCAGATCTGAGCATCGCAGCGTCAGACCTACCCTTAAAAAAGCCTGGCGAACAGGCTGTTACATACTGACTGGCAACGCCATTATGATCGCATCCTCACGCCCGTCGGCCGTGGGATAATAGTCACGACGAATGGTTGCCTCGTTAAAACCTAAGCTCTCGTACAGTGCGAGAGCGGCTACGTTCGACGCACGCACTTCCAGCCACAGCGTCACGACCCCGCGTTTCTCAACCTCATCAATCACCTGCTCCAGCAGCGCTCGCCCAAGGCCGCGCCGCTGAAAAGCCGGGTCGACGGCGATGTTAAACAGCGTCGCTTCATCGAGGATAATTTGCGTAATCGCAAAGGCCGCCATCTCGCCATCAACCGTCAGTTGAAGGTTCAGATAACGCTCGCCCTGATTACTGGCAAAGGTTTGTTCGCTCCACGGAAAAGCGTGGGCGCGTTGTTCTATTTGCCATGCACGGGGCAAATCAGCCGTGTTGAGGGTAGAAATCGTGTTCATGAGCGCAGATTTGTTGCCAGAGTGCCATACGGGCAGGCGCGCTGGTCTGGAGTTCATCAAAAGCGGGCGTCGAAAGCTGCGCGCCCGCCAACGGTAACGGTGCGTCAGTACCCAGCCGCCAGCTGTTGCAGCGGCTATCCTGCGGCAACATAGCCACGCGATCCGGCGTGAGCTGCAGTACCTGATCCGGCGACAGCGCCAGAGCACGCAGAATATCTCTGGCGAGCGGTTCAGTCAGCGACGGCGGGTTTTCCGCCACCATCACCAAACGAATATGCCCAGGAAGCGAGATAGCGATTTCACCCTGTAACACCCCGGGGCGACGCAGCGACCACCGGGTGATACCCAGCTGCTGTAATTGCCACTCTCGTCGGGAAGTCATAGCGAAACACTCCTGTTAATTAAGCGCGCAATATAGCAAATCCCGCTTATCTGCGCCAACAAACTACGTACGACGTGCCTGTCGCTCGGTCAGAGATGAGGTGTATAGCGTTATCCGCGCGCAGGCGGCCCCAGCAGCGCCAACAAAGAGGCAGCATTCTGGATAACGTGTATAATCGGCGCCAGTCTTAATGAAGGAGTGTTTCATGTCTGCTTTTACCCCGGCAAGTGAAGTCTTGCTGCGCCACAGTGATGATTTCGAACCCGCACGCGTTCTGTTTGCCGGTGACCTGCAGGATGACCTGCCCGCACGTCTGGACACCGCGGCCAGCCGCGCCCACACCCAACAGTTTCACCACTGGCAAGCCCTGAACGGCCAGATGGGCGAAAACGTACGTTTTAGTCTGGTAGCCGAAGCCAGCGACGTTGCCGATTGCGATACGCTGATTTACTACTGGCCAAAGAACAAACCGGAAGCGCAGTTTCAATTGATGAACCTGCTGTCGCTGCTGCCGGTCGGGATTGACGTTTTCGTCGTCGGTGAAAACCGCAGCGGCGTTCGCAGCGCCGAACAGATGCTGGCCGAATATGTCCCCCTGACGAAAGTGGACAGCGCACGTCGCTGCGGGCTGTATCACGGGCGTCTGGAAAAACAGCCGACGTTCGATCCGCAGCAGTACTGGGGCGAATACGCGCTGGAAAATCTGACCATTAAAACGCTGCCAGGCGTATTCAGCCGTGACGGACTGGACATTGGCAGCCAGCTGCTGCTCTCAACGCTGACGCCGCACACCAAAGGTAAAGTGCTCGATGTTGGCTGCGGCGCAGGCGTGCTGGCGACCGTACTGGCCAGCCACTCGCCGAAGGTCCGACTGACGCTCTGCGACGTCAGCGCGCCAGCGGTCGAAGCGAGCCGCGCAACGCTCGCCGCCAACGGCATTGAAGGTGACGTGTTCGCCAGCAATGTGTTCTCCGAAGTGAACGGTCGCTTCGACATGATTATCTCCAACCCACCGTTCCATGATGGCCTGCAGACCAGCCAGGAAGCTGCGCAAACGCTGATTCGCGGCGCGGTCCGTCATCTGAACAGCGGCGGGGAGCTGCGTATTGTCGCCAACGCCTTCCTGCCGTATCCGGATGTGCTGGATGAAGTCTTCGGCTTCCATGAAGTGATTGCTCAAACCGGTCGCTTTAAGGTTTACCGTACCGTCATGACCCGTCAGGCGAAAAAATAATTTTTTGTCTTCTCCGGCGGCAGGGCAACCCCGCCGCCGGTTCTCCCTCCGCAAATTCGACCATTTTTGCAACAATCAATCCAGGCCACACAATTAACTATTGACGAATAGCTGAAAACCACTAGAATGCGCCTCCGTGGTAACGATACTTTCATAGTGTCGATGGTATGCGAAGGTGGCGGAATTGGTAGACGCGCTAGCTTCAGGTGTTAGTGTCCTTACGGACGTGGGGGTTCAAGTCCCCCCCCTCGCACCATAAACCACGCAGATATCGCTCGCACTGTGCGAAGGTGGCGGAATTGGTAGACGCGCTAGCTTCAGGTGTTAGTGTTCTTACGGACGTGGGGGTTCAAGTCCCCCCCCTCGCACCAACGAGGCGATATCAAAAATTAAGAATACTGTGCGAAGGTGGCGGAATTGGTAGACGCGCTAGCTTCAGGTGTTAGTGTCCTTACGGACGTGGGGGTTCAAGTCCCCCCCCTCGCACCAATATTCTTACCCTTCTCTGTATTACCCCATCAGTTTCAAATTCAACGCCATCAGCATGATTCCACTGATTAACGCCACGCATGACGGTAACAGTACGAAATGCCGTAAGCGCCGGTGCCAGATCATCAATGCCGTCATCAATAGCCCGACCGTAACCAGCCCACGCCAGGCATCTACCGACAGACCAGCCCCTCCCAGTGCAGCAACCAGTATCCCAGGCAACAGCACTGCCCATCCACTGCCCAAAGCTCGCTGCAACATGTTCTCACCTTTCCAATCGATAATGATAACCAATATCATATGATAGCCTTTATCATTTGTCATGTTTTGCCTGTCAGGATATTTCGTTCTTTACGTTCGGCCTGATGACATAGATCGGTGAAGGTGATAAATTAAACGCGCCGTACTAATGTATTAAAATATTTGATTATTTCGCAAAAACCGCACTGTGTGCAGTGCTTTTTATCGTTCATTTTTGGCAGCCATCATTTTGAAATTTAATGACTAATAACGACACGCCCAATATGACTGCACAATCCTGGCAAAAACATTATGACAAAAAATATCAATATTCCTTACGGCTCTTTTTGCTGCTGACTTTTATTTCTGCGGTTTTCTCGCTAGTCAGTCCGCTGTATACCCCTGTCAGCTTTACCCTTCCCTGCGTCCTGATCGTTATTCTCAGCGCCGCCCTGGCGCTATGGCACTGGAAGTTTTCACAGCGCAAAATAAATATTCCTTTTATTTCTCTGATATTTGGTGTGCTGTGGGCCTCGCATATAACGGAAAAAGCATTGTTACTGCCAGCGCCTCATTTTAACTTTCTGGTCATTGCGTTATTAAGCATATTGTTTATTGGCGCTATTGCATTCCCCAATAATATCACTGCCTTTACCCTGCACTCTTTACCCACATTTATCGCCTGTCTGTTCCTTGCCGAAGGTGAACAGTGGTTACGTATGTTGTATTGTCTCACGCTCCCCATTGCCGGCATTACGTTGCAAAACATCATTCAAAAACGCAGCGATGCCTTTACCCAGGGGCTGATGGATAAATTACTGCAGGAACGCAACACCCTGAACGATCTGAGTATGCTGGACCCTCTCACCGGCTTATATAACCGGCGCGGCCTGCAGAACCGCCTGGATACCCTTCTGGCGGTGAGTGACAGTGACCATCATGTGCTGCTGCTGGATATTGACCACTTTAAAGCCTACAACGACCACTATGGCCATATGATGGGCGATCAGGCATTGATTCAGGTCTCCGCCGCGATTCGCAATGCCGTACGATCGCGTGATATTGTCGCGCGCTTTGGTGGTGAAGAGTTTATGGTGCTGTTAACAAACAGCACCACGGAAGCGGCTTCTCTGGCCGCAGAGCGTATCCGCCAGCAGGTCTACGATTTGAAAATTCCTCATATGTTTAATGAAAGCGTCGCCACCAATGTCACCATCAGTATTGGCATGACGCCTCTCATGGATTCCGATATCGATGGCGCCCTGAAAAGAGCCGATACGGCGCTCTACGAAGCCAAAGGCCAGGGCCGCAACATTATTCTCGCCAGCTGATCCCGCCCCGCCGCCGCGTGGTACAGCGCACGCGGCGCAGACAAATATCTTGCCATCGTCCGGACAACTAACTAGTATCACTAATCATTCTCATTTAGATTCATATCTGGCGATTTGATGGTTTACCGTTCTGCTTCATTCCGCAATGACATCGACATCATCTGGCAGGCTCCGTTGCTGCCGGCCAAAGATGCGTTGGCGAATGCAATTCGGGAAAAAATCACCACCCTTCGTCCTCATCTGCTGGATTTTCTTCGCCTGGATGAAGAGGCCCCGCCATGCGCATTGACGCTCGCTGAATGGTCTGCGCCCACGGTACTCAGCTCCCTGCTGGCCACCTGGTCCGATCATATCTATCGCAACCAGCCGACGATGCCGCGTGAACAAAAGCCGCTGCTCTCACTTTGGGCGCAATGGTACATCGGCCTGCTGGTGCCGCCGCTGATGCTGGCGCTGCTCAGTGAAGAGACCGCTATCAGCGTCGCGCCGGAGCGTTTTCGCGTTGAATTTCACGAAACGGGCCGCGCGGCCTGCTTCTGGATCGATGTCAAGGCAGACTCCTCCGCCAGAAGCCATTCGCCGCAAACGCGTATGGAAACGCTGGTGACCAACGCCCTGCTGCCGGTGGTACAGGCGCTGGAAGCAACCGGAGATATCAATGGCAAGCTTATCTGGAGCAATACCGGCTATCTGATCAACTGGTATCTGGGGGAAATGAAAGCGCTGCTGGGTGACGAGCAGGTTACAGCCCTGCGTCAACACTGCTTCTTTGAAAAGCAGTTTGCCGATGGCCAGGACAATCCGCTGTGGCGAACGGTGATTTTACGCGAAGGATTGCTGGTGCGCCGCACCTGCTGTCAACGTAATCGTCTGCCAGACGTTCATCAGTGCGGGGACTGCACGCTGAAATAATGCCATTCACGGCGGGCGGCATGCGGACCGCCCGCCGGTTATCTTATGCTGTCTGCTGGCTCTCTTCTTCCATGCGCTGAGCTTCTTCAGCCTCCTGCGCCAACAGCTGTTTCTCATACACCTTAAAGAACGGGAAGTAGATAATCGCCGAGACGCAGGCCAGAATAACCACCAGTATTGCCGCCCGGAAATCCCAGCCCAATGCCCACGCGCCGCCAATTGGCGCCGGAGCCGTCCACGGTACAACTGAAATCACTCGCCCAATCAGATCCAGCTTCATCGCCGCCCAGGCCAATATGGCGTTAACCATCGGCGCCAGCAGGAACGGAATAAAGAAGACCGGGTTCATGACGATAGGGGTGCCGAAAATAACCGGCTCGTTAATATTAAACAGGCTTGGCACGACGCTCAGTCGACCGATTGAACGCAAATGCGCCGACCGGCTGCGCAGGTAGCAGAAGACCAGCCCCATTGTGGCGCCAGACCCCCCGATAACAATAAAGAAGGTCCAGAACGCCTCCATAAAGATATGCGGCAGCGGCGCGCCCTGAGCCAGCGCCTGCTGGTTCATCCCGAGGTTAGTCAGCCAGAACATTTGCAGCATGCCAGAGACAATCGCCGCGCCGTGGATCCCGGCGAACCACAGCAAATGGCCGATCAGCACCGCCAGTAAAATCGCCGGCAGCGAGTCCGCTGCGGATACCAGGGGTTTAAAGATGGCCATGATGGCCTGCGGAATAAGCATGTCAAAATGGTGCTGAATAAACAGGCTGAGCGGATAGAGCGTCAGCACCACCACCAGTACCGGAATGAGCAGATCAAAGGAGTTTTTGATCATCGGCGGCACCTGATCCGGCAGGCGAATACCTATATTGTGCGCCTTCAGGAAACGCATCATTTCAACGCAGTACACGGCCACCAGAATCGCCGTAAAAATCCCCGTGCCGCCGAGGCTGTCGACCGGCAGGGTGCCGTTCGTTTTTGGCGCTGCCACCAGCAGAAAAGCCATAATGGACAACATGCTGCACATAAAGGGATCGAGCTGATTGGTCTTCTCATAGTGCTTGCCGAGGTTATAAGAGATCGCGGCACAAATGTAGATAGACATAATGCCCATCGTCATATCGAACGGCGTCAGAATCCGCCCTTCAAACTCTTTCGCCAAATCCAGCCAGGCGCGCGCAAACCCCCAGGTCGTATCTGGCGAAAACGGCGGGTAGGCAAAGACCAGCAGGAATGACCCGACAATCATAAACGGCATCGCCGAGATAAAACCGTCACGGATAGCCATCACGTGGCGCTGCGACGAGATTCGCCCGGCGACAGGGCTTATATAATTTTCTACAAAGCGAAATATCAGATTAAACGCAGCATGGTTAGCAGACATAGCAGCCCTCCTGACAGGCTTTAGATACTGGCCCAACAACGATTATTCTGCCGTTGTGATGAAAGTTGTTCTGTGAACGGACAACCACGCCGGCCATTCCATTCTCTATACTGTTCAAGTCAGCACGATTCATACACGGCTCTTTGTTATATGTGATACAGGGAAGTTACCCATCCAGTATTCATCTGAGCGAGCAGAACAGCAACCGGTTACAGTAACCGGTTACGGTGATTGTGAAGAAGATCCAGAAATTGGAATAATTCCTGATTCTCAATCAACAATATTTACACTCCCCCGGGCTTGTGACAGATTAAATCGGTCATTAATCAGGAGATCCCAATGAGCCTGCAGTCCGTGCGGCAGTTTTTTGCCGAACATGCCCCCGATATCGACATCATCGAACTGAATCAAAGTACGGCCACCGTTGCCCAGGCAGCCGCCGCGCATCATGTCGAACCTGGGCAAATCGCCAAGACCCTTTCATTAAAAGTGAAAGAACAGGTCATCCTTGTCGTCGCCAGCGGCAACGCCCGGCTGGATAATAAAAAACTGAAGGACGCATTTGGCGCGAAAGCGCGCATGCTCAGCAGTGACGAGGTGGTGATATTGACCGGGCATCCGGTGGGCGGCGTGTGCCCTTTCGGGCTGGAAAATCCGCTGGCGATCTACTGCGATATTTCGCTAAAACAGTACCCGGAAGTCTTACCGGCCGCAGGCGCTATCCATAGCGCAGTACGCATTTCACCGGACAGAATGGCGCAGTTGACCGAAGCCACCTGGATTGATGTTTGCCAGTAGAATCCCTGAAGCACAGCTACGCTATCCCTGCCTCCGCAGCATCTCCGCCGCACGGCGGCGGGAGATGGATCAGAATATCGGCTGCGCTCAGCAGACCGAGAGCTGAGCTGATGCCCAGCCTGGCCATCGCATTGTATTTGTGGGCATGAATGGTTTTGATATTCCGGTCCATCTGAACCGCTATCTCTGACAATGAATGGCCGCAGGCGATATAGCGAAGGATTGTTTGCTCGATTGAACTGAGGCGATGACCGTATAGCGCCTTGCGGCTGGCTGGTTCGTTAAGAGGGGCGAGTTGCTGCTCAAGTAGCTGAAATAGCTGCTCCTGCAACGTTTCACGACCGCAGGATTTATTTAACACGCCGTGCAGGTGAAATGGCACCAGTTGAGTAATTAAGTCACGCTCTTCTCCGCTATTCGCCAGAATAATTCGCAGAATATTCGGATGGGTATAAGCAGCCTCCTGAAAAAAAAGTAAACTATCCAGTCGCAGCTGACGATGACCGGAAAGTGAAAAAATAATCGCAGTGACATGCCTGATATTCATCATTTGCGTCAATGACTGAACATCTTTGAAAAAATGAACGCCACTATTTTCGTTATAACGATCGTTTAAGATAAAACGAAGCGCCGTCTCGGTCATCACGCACTGTTCGATGACAGCAATGCGTTGCGCTTCGTTACGCTTCTCCATTCCTGCGACTCTCCATATTCTGAGGATATATTTAACTCTTTCATCCCTTGTTCGCTATTAATCCAGGCATACATCTGCGCATTGCCATTCAAGGATAAACGGCGCATGGCGCTATTCTTTTGCGCGCTAATCGTTTTATTACTTTTTTTCAATAAGAAGGCTATTTGATTAATTTCCCAACCCTTTGCCAGCAGCCGTAAAACCTTGCGCTCGGATAAAGTCAAAGTGCTTACCATCTCCGGGCTCATCGACACCGTATCGGTTTGCGTATTGAGAAAAGTCGCTTTAGCACTGGAGGCAGACGACTCCTCCGGGCGCCTCGCTCCTCCCGTGCATATCGCGGCACCTAAACGTGCCACCGGCGCCGTGTCGGAAACTAATGTACTGTTATCGCGAGCTAAAAATATCTGAGCCTCGCGATCGCTGGCGCGTCCGATAATATAAACCCAATGAATATCTTTATACTGAGTCATTAAAAAACAATAATATTCACAAACTTCCTGAGGCTGGCTGAGAACGCCGGACAGGTCGACAATGACCAGCCGGGTTCGACCCAGTTCGGTTAGCGTGAGTTCCTCCGGCGAACGGCAGCGGCTGAATATATAGTCGGGGAGACATTCACTGGTGATTGTTTTTAAACCGGACTGCATAACCGGAAGTTTGCTGATGATGATGCCGTACTGATCATGTCCTGGTAACATAAATCCTCCGTTTTCTGTAGAAGATTCACGTCTGGCATAAAACAGATGGCCCCCTGGCAACCATAATATTATTTTGCCAGGTGAATCTGTGTCACCCCTGGCGAACGTTTCGGCCCTACGCTCTGTACCAAATGTTAGAGTGGGGAATTGCATTGCTGGCCTTCGCAATAAACGACATTAGCATACATAAAGAGCAACAATAAATTAGAAAAAATGAAAGCAGACTTTAGAAAGAATTACGCAAACCTATCACATCAGAGTTTATTTAATTTCATTCCTGAATGTTTTTGGCGACACGCCGCTATAGCGACGAAAAAAACGGGAAAAATAAGTTGCATCTGAAAACCCTAAGTAATCAGAAAGTTGAGTCACAGTCATCGTGGTATATTGCAAATTACGCCGCGCCTCCAGCATCAGTCTTTGGTGCAAAACACCCAGAGCACTGCAGCCATGAAATTCACGGCACAAATAATTGAGGTGCGTCGCCGACAGCCCAACCTGGCGGGCATATTCTGCCAGCGGCAGATGTTCCCGGTAATGGCTTTCAATAAGGCGGGAGAAATGACGCATGACGCTGCGCTTTCGTTCCGCTTTCCCTTCGGCGACCGACGTCGGGAGGCACTGCCGGTTCAGCCAAACCAGCAGCGCGCCTAAGAGCGAGTGCAGCATCATTTCCCGGGCATCCAGCTCTTCGCAATACTCTTCCCGTAGTGCTGTAAACAGCGCGCGGATATGCCCGCGGGAGTGCTTTACGGGCACGCACTGCGGCTGAGCGAGAACATCAAGCTGACGGCCAAACTGGCGTTCAAAATGGCTGAGCAGCGGCAGCGCCAGCGACAGAACATAACCCTGAGTGCCGGGTGAAAAACGAAACCCATGAATGCACAACGCCGGTACCACCTGAATACAGGATTCGGTCATCACGGTAGTTGTCCCTTCAATTTCGATCTCCGCCCTGCCTTTATGTAAATAGAGCAGCTGCACCATCTCCGCATGCTGATGCATGCGGATATGCCACTCATACAGGCTGCTGCGCTGCACAATCGACTCGCAGTGCAGGAGATCGGGCGTAGGCCAGTCGCGCTCTTCGCCATACAATTTAAAAACGGGAACGGTATTGGTGTCCTGCATGACAACTCCAGCTGTTGATTCCCTACGCCACTCGCTCCATGGGCAAGCCCACATAATTTTCTGCTATGGTGGTCAACCCGGCGCGCGATCCGAGGTAATAGCGACGGTCTGCCGCCTGCATTTTTTTATCGAACTCGCTTTGCTGCGGAAAATCATGCAGCAGGCGAGTCATGAACCAGCTGAACCGCTCCCCTTTCCACACCCGATCAAGAGCAAAACGAGAATAGCTCGCCAGCAGATCGGTGCGGCCGCGGTGATAATACTCCCGCAGAATGCGCCACAAATAGTTCACATCGGAAGCGGCCAGATTCAGCCCTTTTGCTCCGGTCGGCGGCACGATATGCGCCGCATCGCCCACCAGGAACAGCCGCCCGTACTGCATCGGCTCCACCACGTAGCTGCGCAGCGGCGCAATACTTTTCTCAAGTGAGTGACCAGTCACTAACTTGCCAGACAGCTCATCCGGCAGGCGGCGCTTCAGCTCGTCCCAGAAACGTTGATCCGACCATGCGTCAACCTTGTCGCTCAGCGGCACCTGCAAATAGTAGCGGCTTCTTGTTAGTGAGCGCTGACTACATAAAACAAATCCCCGTTCATGGTGAGCATAAATCAGCTCCGGGTTAACCGGCGGCGTGTCTGATAACAGACCCAGCCAGCCAAACGGCCAGACGCTTTCATACTCTTTAAGAATCTCACGCGGGATGCTTTGTCGCGAGACACCGTGAAAACCATCGCAACCGGCGATAAAATCACACTCCAGGCGGCAGATTTCCCCGCCGCTGACGAAGGAGACTGACGGCCGATCGCTCTTCGCATCCTGAATCATCACCTCGCTGACGCCATAAATAATCGGTGCGCCGCAGTCAGCCCGAGCCGCCATTAAATCCCGGGTCACTTCGGTCTGACCGTATACCATCACGCTTTTTCCACCGGTCAGCTCCGTCAGCGCAACCGGTACCCGCTGCCCCTCAAATAAAAACTCAACCCCATGATGCACCAGCCCCTCTGCATCCATGCGCTGCGATACTCCGGCCTCTCGCAGTAGACCGACGGTGCCGCTTTCCAGAATCCCCGCCCGAATACGCCCCAGCACATAGTCCGGCGTTTGCCGCTCGAGAATAACGGTTTCGATCCCGGCACGATGCAACAGTTGCCCCAGTAGCAGCCCGGAGGGGCCAGCCCCGATAATCGCGACCTGTGTTTTCATAGGATTGTCTCACTCTCAGCGGTTAATTATTTGTTTGTTTTTTGTTTAATAAAAGTTCCCTCCTGCATTTTTGATAACCCGGGCGAGAAAAAGAAGGCAAAAATCCGTGCAAAAAATGCACTTTTCAACAGTTTTAAAGAAGTGTGGCGGAGTTCAAATTCTATTTCGGCCGCCTGCGGAGACTTTTTGCACATTGTTTGATCCGCTCCCCCTCAGAGAAAGCGCGAGTTCAGGTTAAAGTATCAACAGACATGACGGCATCGGATGTGACGGACAGCGGGTACTTATGCAAGCAGATCGGGCAGTTCAGCGCACAATTACGCGACTATGTATTCAGTGTGGACTTTTCTTGTTACAGCATGGCGCAGAGAGCGCGCTGGTTGAGGAGCTCTCGACTCGTCTGGGGCGGGCGCTCGGTATGGACAGCGTTGAAAGCGCCATCTCCTCGAATGCAATTGTGCTCACGACGATTAAAGACGGCGAGTGCCTGACCTCTACGCGTAAAAACGTCGATCGCGGCATCAATATGCACGTAGTGACGGAAGTGCAGCATATTGTGATTATGGCCGAGCATAAGCTGCTGGATTATAAAGATGTGGAGAAGCGCTTTACGCAGATTAAGCCGCTGCGCTATCCGCGCTGGCTGGTGGTTCTGATGGTGGGACTCTCCTGCGCCTGTTTCTGCAAGCTCAACAACGGCGGCTGGGACGGTGCGCTGGTCACCTTCTGCGCCAGCACTATCGCCATGTATATTCGCCAGCTCCTGACCCATCGCTCGATGCATCCGCAGATAAACTTCTGTATCACCGCCTTTGTCGCCACCACCATCTCCGGGTTGATGCTGCGCCTTCCCGCCTTTACCAACACGTCAACGGTGGCGATGGCCGCCAGCGTGCTGCTGCTGGTGCCCGGCTTCCCTCTGATTAACGCCGTTGCGGATATGTTTAAAGGGCATATCAATACCGGCCTGGCGCGCTGGGCGCTGGCCAGCCTGCTGACGCTGGCCACCTGTATTGGCGTGGTGATGGCAATGACCATGTGGGGGCTACGCGGATGGGCATAATTTCGTATCTGTTCACGCTGCTTCAGGATATGGCGCTGTCGGCCATTCCGGCCGCCGGGTTTGCTATGGTGTTTAACGTACCGCAGCGCGCGCTGCGCTGGTGTGCGCTGCTGGGAGCAATCGGCCACGGTTCGCGCATGGTGATGATGACCGCAGGGTTCAATATTGAGTGGGCAACGTTCCTCGCCGCTCTGCTGGTTGGCAGCATCGGCATTCAATGGTCCCGCTGGTACCTGGCGCATCCCAAAATTTTCACCGTCGCGGCCGTGATCCCGATGTTCCCCGGAATTTCCGCCTATACGGCAATGATCTCGGCGGTGAAAATCAGCCATTTTGGCTACTCGGAAGAGATGATGATCATGCTGCTGAGTAATTTCCTCAAGGCCTCCTCCATCGTTGGCGCCCTCTCTATCGGTCTTTCCATTCCGGGTCTCTGGCTGTACCGTAAGCGCCCACGGGTATAGCAGGGATTTGGCCCGACGCTGTGCTACTATAGCCAATGGATTTCAGTTTGCTTTACTGCGACAGCAGAGGCGATCCCGATACGCTGCCTGAAGCCAGCGGGTCGGATTAACGCCCGTAGTCAGCAATAAAGCGCCTGAAAGACGACAGGTATCCGGGGGCGATGACCCCTCTCTATTGTTGTTCAGAATTGAGATAGTGTTATGTCTTCGCGAATATTAACCACCGATTTTAGCGGCCTGGATGATTTTATTCAGGACCACGCGGCCGTTCTCGCAAAATCGGCCAGCGGCGCGGTTGCCGTTTTTGCCAACAATGCCCCAGCGTTTTACGCGCTCACGCCGGAACGCCTGGCGCAACTGTTGGAACTGGAAGCAAAACTGGCTCGCCCCGGCAGCGATGTTGCGCTCGATACGCAGTTTTTCGACGAACCCAGCGCAGCGCCAACCGCTATCCCCGTGGGGAAATTCGCCATGTATGCCGACTGGCAGCCGGACGCGGATTTCCAGCGCATGGCCGCGCTCTGGGGCATCGCCCTCAGCCAACCGGTGACGCCGGAAGAGCTGGCGGCGTTTGTCGCCTACTGGCAGGCGGAAGGCAAAGTCTTTCATCATGTGCAATGGCAGCAAAAGCTGGCGCGCAGCGTACAGATCGGCCGGGCCAGCAACGGCGGCCAGCCGCGGCGCGATGTGAATACGGTCAGCGAACCGGATAGCCATATTCCACGAGGTTTCAGAGGATGAGCATGAAAAACGTTGGCGACCTGATGAAGCGTCTGCAAAAAATGATGCCAGCCCATGTCGAACCGGCGTTTAAAACCGGCGAAGAGCTGCTGGCCTGGCAAAAAGAGCAGGGCAAACTGCGTTCTGAAGCGCTGGAGCGCGAAAACCGCGCCATGAAAATGCAGCGGACGTTTAACCGCTCCGGCATCCGTCCGCTGCACCAGAACTGTTCGTTTGAAAACTACCGGGTCGAGTGCGAAGGCCAGATGAACGCGCTGTCCAGGGCACGCCAGTACGTTGAAGAGTTTGATGGCAACATCGCCAGTTTCATCTTTTCCGGCAAACCCGGCACCGGCAAAAACCATCTGGCTGCCGCCATTTGCAACGAGTTGCTGCTACGCGGGAAATCGGTATTGATCATCACCGTCGCTGATATTATGTCGGCGATGAAAGAGACGTTTGGCAATCGGGAAACCAGCGAAGAACAGCTCCTTAACGATCTGAGCAAGGTCGATCTGCTGGTGATCGATGAGATCGGGATGCAGACGGAGTCGCGCTACGAAAAAGTGATCATCAATCAGATCGTCGATCGCCGATCCTCCTCAAAGCGCCCGACCGGGATGCTGACCAACAGCAATATGGACGAGATGAACAAGCTGCTCGGCGAGCGCGTCATGGATCGTATGCGTCTTGGCAACAGCCTGTGGGTCATCTTCAACTGGGACAGCTATCGTCATCGGGTCACCGGCAAAGAGTATTGAGATATTTCCGAACCCTGCCGGGGTTATACTGCAGAAATGCTTAAGTAACCATGATGAGTACACTGATGAAATCTGCAAAACTCTTATTCCGCACGACCTTGATTGCCGGCGTATTTTTTACCGCCGGCGCCCACGCGGCTTCCTGGCAGGACTCCCTCTCCAGCGCCGCCAGCCAGCTTAGCAGCCAGAGCGGCTCTCAGGAAAGCGGCGCCCTGTCGATGTCCTCGCTGACCAGCCTGCTGAACGGCGGCAATCAGTCCCTGACCGCCAGCAGCATGAACAATGCCGCCGGGATTATGTCCTACTGTGCCAAACAAAAACTGGCCTCGGTCACCAACACGGAAAACGTCAAAAATCAGGTTCTGGATAAACTCGGCCTCAGCACGCCGGAAAAACAGAAAGAGGACACCAGCTATCTGGAAGGGTTGCAGGGGCTTCTGAGCAATAATAGCGGTCAGCAGCTGAACCTCAACACGCTCGGCAGCAGCCCGCTGGCGGAGAAAGTAAAAACCAAAGCCTGCGATCTGGTCTTAAAACAGGGCGTTAACTTCCTATCCTGATTTTTTTCACTGACGCCGCGTTTAATGCCTTAGCGCTGTTAACGCGGCCGCAGCCATGATTTTCGTCATTCTTCAGCACACAATCCCGTGGTTGAGGGATGTGACCCCGATCAAAAATGACCATTTCTAAACCAATTCTGAACTACTGCACAGTTTCATGACTCTACAATTGCAGCCATATGGCACTGCAATTACAGTGTAGCGTGGAAAATAGTCTATCCTGCCAGCGGTCAACTGGCGCTAATGAGGATGAATTGTGTCAGAGTTGTTATCCATCGCCTTGTTCCTCACCTCGGTGGTGATTTATGCCTTAAAAGCCGGTCGTAACACCTGGTGGTTTGCCGCCACGTTAACGGTGCTGGGGCTGTTTGTGGTTCTTAATATTACCCTCTATGCCAGCGACTACTTCACCGGGGACGGTATTAACGACGCGGTCCTCTATACGTTGACCAACAGCCTGACCGGGGCCGGCGTCAGTAAATATATTCTTCCCGGCGTCGGGCTGGTGGCGGCGCTGGTGACCGTATTCAGCGCGCTGGGATGGGTGTTGCGCCGTCGCCGCCATCATCCTCATCACTTTGGCTACAGCCTGCTGGCGCTGGTGCTGGCGCTGGCCTCCGTGGATGCCAGCCCGGCGTTTCGTCAAATCAGCGAACTGGTCAAATCGCAGTCCCGCGACGGCGATCCCGATTTTATCGCCTATTACAAAGAGCCGGCGAAGAGCATTCCGAACCCGAAGCTGAACCTGGTGTATATCTACGGGGAAAGCCTCGAACGCACCTATTTTGATAACGACGCCTTTCCCGACCTGACGCCCGAACTCGGCAAACTAAAAAACGAAGGACTCGATTTCAGCAACACCACCCAGCTTCCGGGTACCGATTACACCATCGCCGGCATGGTGGCTTCCCAGTGCGGCATTCCGCTGTTTGCGCCGTTTGAAGGCAACGCCTCCGCCTCGGTCTCCAGCTTCTTCCCGCAGAATATCTGCCTCGGCGACATTCTGAAAAACTCCGGCTATGAAAACTATTTCGTGCAGGGCGCCAACCTGCGTTTCGCCGGCAAAGATGTGTTCCTGAAATCCCACGGTTTTGACTACCTGTACGGCGCTGAAGAGCTGAAAAGCACGGTTGCCGACCCCGCTTACCGCAATGACTGGGGCTTCTATGATGACACCGTTCTGGATGAAACCTGGAAAAAATTCGAAGAGCTTTCTCAATCCGGTAAACGCTTCTCGCTCTTTGCGCTGACGGTCGACACCCACCATCCGGACGGCTTTATCTCCCGCACCTGCCAGCGTAAAAGCTATGATATCGGCGGGAAAAAGAACCTCTCCTTTAGCGCGGTCACCTGTAGTCAGGAGCATATCGCGGCGTTGATTGAGAAAATCAAAGCCTCCCCGTATTTCAAAAATACGGTCATCGTGGTCTCTTCCGATCATCTGGCGATGAAAAACACCGCCTGGGACTATCTCAACAAACAGGATCGCAGCAACCTGTTCTTTGTTCTGCGCGGCGACCAGCCGCAGCAGGAGACGCTGGCCGTGAAGCGCAATACCATGGACAACGGCGCCACGGTGCTGGACATCCTTGGCGGCGATAACTTTATCGGTCTGGGCCGCAGCAGCCTGTCCGGGCAATCGCTGTCCGGTATTTTCATGAATATGAAAGAGAAAGTGCTGGCATGGAAACCGGATATCATCCGCCTGTGGAACTTCCCGAAAGAGATGAAAGACTTCACCATCGACAGCCAAAAGAACACCGTCTCATTCTCCGGCAGCCATTTCCGCCTCCCCCTGCTGCTGCGGGTATCCGATAAACGCGTTGAGCCGCTGCCGGAGAGCGAATATTCCGCCCCGCTGCGCTTCCAGCTGGCCGATTTTGCCCCACGGGATAACTTCGTGTGGATCGATCGCTGCTACAAAATGGGCCAGCTGTGGTCCTCTGAACTGGCACTCTCCACCGACTGGTGCGTTTCCCAGGGCCAGCTCGGCGGCGAACAGAAGGTGCAGCATGTTGATAAGCCCCGGTGGCAGGGAAAAACGGCGTTTAAAGATACCGTTATCGATATGGAGCGCTACAAAGGCAACGTCGATACCCTGAAGATCGTCGATAACGATATTCGTTACAAAGCCGACAGCTTTGTCTTTAACGTTGCCGGCGCGCCGGAAGAGGTCAGGCAGTTCAGCGGAATTTCCCGCCCGGAATCGTGGGGCCGCTGGTCCAACGCCCAGCTCGGCAGCGAAGTGAAGATTGAATATAAAGAACCGCTACCGGAAAAATTCGATCTGGTGATTACCGCCAAAGCCTACGGGCCGAACGCCAATAAACCGATCCCGGTCCGCGTGGGCAACAGCGAACAGATCCTCACCCTGGCCAACGAGGTCTCCACCACCACGCTACATTTCGACAACCCGTCGCGCAGCGATACGTTGATTATCGTCCCGCCGGATCCGCAGTCCACCAACGAAGGGAATATCCTTGGCCACGCGCCGCGTCAGCTGGGAATCGGCATGGTGGATCTTAAAGTGGTAAAAAGCGACGGTTAACTCTGCCGCCCCGGCTCATGACCTGAACCGGGGCGCATTCGCTAGCATTCGGCAGGCGGTTACCCGCTGAACTCCACGCACATCTCATACTGCTTTAGCGCCAGGGTCGCATACCCCGCCGCGCTAAACAGCGGCGTAAATGATTCGGGAATGATCACCGAAGTACTCAGGCCGGGGAACTGCCGGGCCAACGCCCTCAGCATCTCATGCGCCAGTCCGCGGCCGCGAACGGAGGGCTCAACCCACAAAAACTGTAGCTGCGGCGTGGAGGTTAAGGTTGCCAGCACCGCAAAAGCCTGCTGATTCAGAGTGAGCGTCCGGCATGGCAGCGTAGCGAAGGTAAACGGGTCCATCAGCCACGGCAGACGACCATTGATCTCCGCTCCGGCTCTGCGCAGCAGAGGGAGCACATCGCCCTCTTCCAGCACCGCTGCCGCGGCATCCTCTGCCCGGGTACTGACAAATCCGCATAGCCCATGATGTACAACAAAGCCTAACGACTGGTACAGCGCCACCGCCGCATAGTTTTCGCGGATCACCTCCAGCCACATCCGCCGCACGCCCTGCTCGCGTAGCGAGGTCATGAGCGGTGTCATCAGCCGACGGCCCATGCCTTTTCCACGCCAGGCCGGACGCACCGCAAAGGCCGCCAGCCTCGCCTCATCGCCGCGCCGGGCCACGATGGCGATTGCCGCCGGCGTCTCGCCATCCAGCCAGACGCAGGAATCAAGCAGGCTCAGCCCCTCAGAGCTGAAGCGCTGAACGAACACCGCCAGCGGCAGCGAAACCGGCACCAGGTAATCTTCAAAACAGTCGCTGAGGATCGTCGTGAGTTGCGCAACGCTGAACTGGGTAGCGGAAACGGCGGTAAGCTCCATACATTTCTCCCGGAGGCTGCTATGATGAGGTGATGAAAACTAACACTATAACTGCCGCCGCGACGTTACGCCTGACTCAAGAGCGCGACATACCTCTCCTGCCCGCAATTGAGCGCTCGGCGGCCCAGTCTTTTCGCCAGATCCCGGCGCTAGCCTGGCTGGCGGAAAGCGAAGTAATAAGCCCCGAGCGCCACCGGCTGTTCCTTGAAACTGACCATAGCCTGCTGGCCGTGGCCGATGAACAACCGATAGGCTTCCTGCTGAGCGAACCGCTGGATGATGCGCTGTTTATCGTCGAGATCGCCGTTCATCAGGCGTGGCAGGGACGAGGCATTGGCCGCATGATGCTGGAGCAGGTCATTAAGACCGCCCGGCAGGCGGCATATCCGGCGGTCACGCTCACCACCTTCCGCGACGTGCCATGGAACGCGCCGTTTTACACGCGTCTGGGATTTTCAATGCTGAGCGAGCTAAGGCTGCCGGCGGGACTGGCGGCGAAAAGGGAGCTGGAAACGGAACACGGTCTGCCGCCGGAAACGCGCTGCGCCATGCGCCTGACGCTGTAAGCCGTTTCCGGTCAGGGCTGCGATATGCAGATCGGCGGCATGGTGGTGTTTGGCACCGCCATCCGTGTCTGACCTTCGACAAGGGCCCCCCCTGCGGCCGGTGGCTGACGAGCCCCCTGCCCGAGGAGCTGGACACCTTGTTCTGATGACGTTCCCGGATAGCGGCTGACGCCTTATCTGGCTGCCAGAAAACCCATTCTCCCGTCGCCAGGCATCGCGCCACCGGGGAAACCACCGCCCTCCCGTTGCCCGGGCCCCGACAAATCCGCAGGCGGCTCAACTACTCGCTCAACGCGGAAATCTCATCAAATAACGAACGGCTAATGGTGACGCCCTGGCGTTCACTCTCCTGACGGCAGAGATAGCGCCGTTCGCCCGGGAGTCTCGCCCCTTGCGCCTGCATGCTGTTAAACAGCGTCTCCGCGCGAGCCAGATGCGCATCAGCCTCCGCGCCGAGGAACCGCTGCGGATCCAGCGCCAGAATCAGCTCTCCGCCATAGGGTAGCCCGCCCGCGCCACCGTCCCACGCCAGCGATTCCGCGCTGGTCATATCGCCAATCAGCGGCCCGGCAAGCAGCTCGACCATCGCCGCCAGCGCTGAGCCTTTGTAGCCGCCAAAGGTCAGCATCGCCCCGGCCAGCACCTCTCCGGCGTCCGTGGTGGGCTGACCCTGGCTATCAATCCCCCATCCTTCCGGCAACGCTTTCCCGGCACGTTGATGCAACTGAATCTCGCCGCGCGCCGCCACGCTGGTGGCCATATCAAAAATAAACGGCGGCTTATCTCCCCGCGGCCAGCCAAAGGCGACGGGATTGGTGCCAAACAGCGGCAGGCTGCCGCCCGCAGGCGCCACCCATGCATGGCCCGGCGTACAGGCCAGTCCGACCAGGCCGGCATCCGTTAACGGTTCAATATCGGCAAACAGCGCCGAAAAATGCACGCAGCGGTTGATGGCCAGCGCGGCGATACCGCTGCGGCGCGCCTTCTCCACCAGCAGCGGCAACGCCCGCTCAAACGCCAGCAGCGAAAACGCGCCGCCAGCATCGACGCGAACAATCCCCGGCGCCCGGTCGTCAATCTGCGGCCCGGCATCCGGGGAGACTTTACCTTTACGCAGGGTGTCAACGATTCCCAACAGCCGCCACAGGCCGTGGGAAGCGCAGCCATCGCGCTCCCCACCGGTGACGTTGCGCGCTACCGCCGCCGCGTGATCCTCGTTGAATCCGTTAGCGCTCAGCGCCCGCATCGCCAGCGCATAAGCTTCGGGTAACGACAGGGTTACCGTTTCCATGACCTTCTCCTCTACTCTTCTTCGTCTCCGCTAAAATTAGCCTGGGGGAGACAGCTGCGCGCGCCCCAGTAATAAATTGCCAGCGACATCACCGCGACCAGCACCGTATCCCAGGGGTGAGGTATCTCATTAGTACCACCAAAACTGCCCAGCCAGGAAAAAAGCATGATCAGCGCATAGAAGACGATCAGCCACAGCGAGGATTTCACCTGTTGCGCCAGGCTGACGGTATGTACCGGCACTTTGCCTTTGCACAGGATGTAGACCACAAACATGACGATTTGCAGCCCCAGCAGCCAGGAGAGCGTGGTCCAGCCGGACCAGTACACGATCAGCGCGGAGATCATGAACGACACCGGCCCAATAATCGCGAACGCCCGCACGCGGAAGGGACGCGGCAGATCCGGCGCGTTACGGCGCAGCCCTGCGGCGGTCACCGGCGCGATCGCATAGCTCAACACCAGCGCGGCAGAGACCACGCTGATCAGCTGCTCCCAGGAGGGGAACGGCAGCGTCCAGAAGATGGACAGACCGAAGGTCAACCACAGCGCCGGACGCGGAATGCCGGACTCTTTATCAATGTGGGTAAAGGCTTTAAAGAAGGTTCCGGCTTTCGCCCAGCCGTAGATAACGCGCGGCGTCGCGTTCATGTAAATATTGCCGGTACCACTCGGGGAGATGATCGCATCGCTAATCACCATAAAGGCCAGCCAGCCCATACCGAGGGTGATAGCGATATCGCGATACGGCAGCGAGAACTGTTTACTCACTTCCGCCCAGCCGCCGCTTAACATTTCCGTCGGAATACTGCCGAGAAACGCCAGCTGCAGCAGCACGTAGATAATGGTCGACAGCACCACCGACAGAATCAGCGCCACCGGAATCGTACGCTGCGGATGCTGAACCTCGCTGGCGACGGAAATAATCGGCGTCAGGCCCAGATAGGCAAAGATAATCCCGCCGGCGCTGATCGCCGCTTCTACTCCGGACATACCGAACGGCGCAATCCCCTGAGTATGCAGGTTTTCCGGCTTAAAGAAGGTGAACAGGGTAATCACCACCAGCAGCGGCACCAGGAACTTGAGCACGCTGATAAAGTTATTCGAGCGGGCAAAGGTTTTGACGCTGTAGTAGTTAAGAGCAAAGAAAAAGCACAGCAGCAGGAACTGCACCACCCAGCCCAGCAGGGTCGGCGAGCTGGATCCCGGCTGGGTCAGCGCCGGGAACCAGGCGGCGGCATACTGACGGGCGGCGACAATTTCGATAGAAATGAGGCTTGAGAAGGCAATCAGCGTAATAAAACCCAGCAGATACCCCATCAGCTCACCGTGCGAAAAGACCGGATAACGAATAATCCCCCCGGCGCGCGGCAGCGCCGCCCCCAGTTCGCAGTAAACGATACCCAGCAGCAAAACCGCAAAGCCGCCGATCACCCAGGAAGCGATCCCGGCAGGCCCGGCAATCGACGCGACGTGGCTGGCGGCAAAGAGCCAGCCGGAACCAAAAATCGCCCCCAGGCCAATAAACGTCAGATCGGTTAAGGTCAGCTGCTTTTTAAACTTACCCGACTCAGCAACGCGGGTTTGACTGTTATGCGTAGTGTGAATAGTCATCGTGATGCCCTTCCGTCAACATGAGGGGGAAATCGCTTCCCGGGTCCACTGGCCGTTCACCAGGCGCAGCAGGTTCAAAGGGTTAGCATCCTGCAAGGCCGGCGGCAGCAACGCGGCAGGGGCGTTCTGCAGGCAAACCGGCCGCAGAAAACGTTCGATCGCCCGGGTCCCTACCGATGTGCCGCGCGCGTCGGTGGTGGCCGGCCAGGGGCCGCCGTGCACCATCGCATCGCACACTTCCACGCCGGTGGGATAGCCGTTAAACAGCACCCGCCCGGCTTTATCGCTGAGCAGCGGCAGCAGACGCGTCGCCAGGGGACGATCGTCCGCATCGGCATGCAGCGTCGCCGTCAACTGCCCCTGCAGCGTACTCACCAGCGCCATCATCTGCGCCTCGTCCGCCACTTCCACCAGCACCGACAGCGGGCCAAACACCTCGGTTTGCAGCACGCTATCCGGTGCCATGAACGCCTCCGCCGTCGCCAGGTACAACAACGCCTGCGCCCGCCGGCCGCCGGCCGCTTCACCGCTGGCCAGCCGCTGCACACCCGGACAGGCGTCGAGCGTCTCGACACCGGCGCGATAGTGGTGCAGGGTCGGCGCGTTGAGCAGAACCTGAGCGGGCGCGGCCTGAACCTGTTCACATAACGCGGCTTTAAAGCGCGCCAGCCCTTCGCCCTTGAGCGCCAGAATCAGGCCCGGGCGGGTGCAAAATTGCCCGCCGCCAAGGGTAAACGACGCCACCAGATCTTTGGCCAGCGACGCCGCACGCGCGGCGAGCGCCTGGGGCAGAATAATCAGCGGATTAATCGCCGACATTTCCGCAAACAGCGGGATTGGCTGCGGGCGCTGCTGCGCCAGCTGGAGTAGCGCTTTTCCTCCCGTCAGCGAGCCGGTGAATCCCACCGCCTGAATCGCCGGATGACGCACCAGTTCGGCACCGATATCGGTACCAAAAATCATGTTGAACACTCCGCCGGGCAAGGCGCATTTCTCCACCGCCCGCACGATGGCCTGCGCCGTCTGCTCTGCGGTTGCCATATGCCCGGGATGAGCCTTAACCACCACCGGGCAACCGGCCGCCAGCGCCGAGGCGGTATCGCCGCCGGCGGTAGAGAAGGCCAGCGGAAAGTTGCTGGCGCCGAATACCGCAACCGGGCCAAGCGCCACCTGGTACTGGCGCAGATCCGCTCGCGGTAAGGGTTGACGCGTCGGCAGCGCCGTATCAATGCGCGCCCCCAGAACATCGCCGCGCCGCAGCAGACCGGCAAACATTCGCAGCTGACCGCTGGTGCGCGCCCGTTCGCCCTGTAAACGCGCCAGCGGCAGTGCGGTCTCAGCATGGGCAATGGCAAAAAAGGTCTCGCCCAGCCGGTCCAGTTCATCGGCAATGGTCTCCAGAAAGCGCGCGCGCGTCTCTGGCGAGGTTTCGCAATAGGCGGCAAAAGCCTGCGCCGCCGCCTGCGCCGCCAGTGCGGCCTCCTCCCGGGAGGCCGGATAAAAACGGTGGCCGGTGGCATCGCCATCCGCAGCCTTCAGGCTGAGGAGCGTGGCTTCGCCGCTGGCGACGCGACGCCCGGCGATAAACTGCCGACCCGCCGTCATTTCTGTTTCGCTCATCGTCGCTCCCCGCCTCACAGGCCCACGTCCGGCAGCACAGGACGCGTCGCCAGCGCCTGTTCCACGATGTTCACCACCTGCTGACGGGTCTCCCCTTCCAGCGCCAGGCGCGGCGGACGGGTGACGGCGCTGCCGCGTCCCAGCAGCTCTTCGCACAGCTTGATGCACTGCACCAGATCCGGGCGCGCATCCAGGTGCAGCAGCGGCATAAACCAGCGATACAGCGCCATGGCTTCGTCATAACGTTTCTGTGCGGCAAGACGGAACAGGGTTTCGCCCTCACGCGGGAAAGCGTTCGACATTCCGGAAATCCACCCTTCCGCTCCCACGGCGATGCTCTCCACCACCACGTCATCCAGCCCGGCGAACAGCACGAAGCGGTCGCCGACGGTGTTACGCAGATCGACGAAACGACGGGTGTCCCCGGATGAGTCTTTGAAGCAGACGATATTGTCGCAATCGGTCAGGGTGGCGAGGATATCTGGCGTGACGTCGTTCTTGTAAATCGGCGGGTTGTTATAAACCATAATCGGCAGGTCGGTGGCGGTGGCCACGCTGCGGAAGTGAGCGGCGGTTTCGTGCGGCTTCGAAGAGTAGACCAGCGCCGGCATCACCATAATCCCGTCGACGCCAACGCGCTCGGCCTCTTTCGCCATCTTCTGCGCGAACGCGGTAGTGAACTCGGCGACCCCGGCGATCACCGGAATTTTGCCGCCCGCCGCATCCTTTGCCACTTCAATAATCTGCAGTTTTTCCTCGGTTGTCAGCGAGGTATTTTCCCCGACGCTGCCGCACACCACCAGCCCGGAGACACCGTCTCTGACCAGGTTTTTCATCACCGCATGGGTGGCGTCTAAATCGAGGGAGTAATCATGACGAAACTGCGTGCTGACTGCCGGAAATACGCCGCTCCAGTGAATCGCTTTTTTGCTCATGCTCGGTTCCTTGTCGTCATTTTGTTAAGTCAAAGTGAATGAATGGTGAATTTTCACTGACAGATTGACGTTTCATGGACCCGGCGGCTTGTCGGTTTTCTTCCAATACGATGACGAAATTAGCACAGTCGCACAAAAGTGTGAGCCGGCGATTATCCCGCCAGCGTCAGGCGAAAATCACGCGGCGTAGAGCCGGTCATCGCTTTAAACTGACGGCTGAAGGCGCTGTGATCGGTATAGCCGCACTGCAGCGCAATATCGGTAATCGGCGTCTCTCCCGCCAGCAGCTCGGTGGCTTTTTCGAGGCGGACCTTATGGATCATTTGCCGCGGCGTGAGGTGAAAGATCCGTTTGCAATAGCGTTCGATCTGCGCCACGGACATGCCGCTCAACCCGGTCAGCTCTTCCATGGTGATCGGTCGATGGTAGTGGCGACGAATATGATCGTCGACGATCGCCAGCCGCTGCCACGCCGGGTGTCGGGCATGCGCCTCTTGAAGATCGTGCGAGATCCCCGCCATGCCGATCACCTGGCCGTGAACATCGCGCAGCGCCAGCTTTTGCGTCAGACACCAGCCGCGCTCACGTCCGTTATAGAGGTGCATTTCGAGCTGGTCGCGCAGGGTCACCCCCTCTCTCAACACCCGCAGATCCTGTTCGGTATAGCCCTGCCCCAACGCCGATGGAAAGACGTCGGCCGAGGTTTTGCCTAACAGCGAGGAGACGCTTTTAAAGCCGCAGCGACGGGCCAGCGTCAGGTTCGCCAGCAGGTAGCGCGCCTGGGCATCTTTGATAAAAAAGACCACATTGGGAATCGCGTTCAGCAGCGGCGCGATAAGCGCCAGCGCATTGAGCAACGACGGCATGTTTTCCGGACGCTGGCGCGCCAGCCCTTCGCAAATCTGGCTCAGCTCATCCACGGCCAGATCCGTATCCTCAACCGGAGCGTGCTCCGAAGCAGCAGCAGTAACGCAGAACATATGGCTTCCTCATGGCGGGTGACGGGAGGATATTTATTCACCTTCTGGTAACACATCAAGCAGCAATACCGCGTTTTGCGATCCTGACTCCGGTTTATATTTTCCCCTGAGTACGCCGCTGGCGCGATCGCGACTTTCGGTTTACCACAGCAATAAGCAAATGATTAATAAGAAATAACTATGCCATCCATAAACAGACGCCGCCGTTTACTGTGCCGATTTCGTCATTTCCTCTGATGAAAGCGTTCAAGCCGGAGGCGGTCTGTTGCGCCAGCATGATGAAACAAATCGTTAACCTCCGGAGATAGCCATGACTGTGCCACGTCACCCCATTGAACTCAGAGCCATTGATTCTCATACCGGCGGTGAACCGACCCGCCTGATCGTGGACGGTTTTCCGGATCTCGGGAACGGCAGCATGGCGGAGCGCCGCCAACGCTTCGCCCGCGAATTCGATCGCTGGCGCCAGGCGGTTATCCTGGAGCCACGCGGCAACGATGTGCTGGTGGGGGCGCTGCTGTGCAAACCGGTCTCACCGCAGGCAACCGCCGGGGTGATTTTCTTCAACAACGCCGGCTTTCTGAACATGTGCGGGCATGGCACCATCGGGCTTATCGCCTCGCTGGCATGGCTTGGTCGCATCAAGCCGGGCATCCACCTGATTGAAACGCCGGTGGGCAACGTCAGCGCGACGCTACATGAAGACGGCAGCGTCTCGGTGGAAAATGTTCCTGCCCGGCGCGGCAAAAAGCAGCTCAGCGTCAACACCGCGGTGGGTACCGTCAGCGGTGATATTGCCTGGGGCGGCAACTGGTTTTTCCTCATCAACGATCACCCTTTCACCCTCGAACCCGCCCAAATTCCGCAGCTCACCGAGTATGCGTGGGCCGTACGTGAAGGGCTGGAAGCCGCCGGGATCCGCGGCGATGACGGTGGCGAAATCGACCATATCGAACTCTTTGCCGATGATGCCGATGCCGACAGCCGCAGCTTCGTACTGTGCCCGGGGAAAGCCTGGGATCGTTCGCCGTGCGGCACCGGAACCAGCGCCAAACTGGCCTGTCTGGCCGAAGATGGCAAGCTGCAGCCCGGCGAACTCTGGCAGCAGGCCAGTATTATCGGCAGCCAGTTTACCGCCAGCTATACGCGCAGCGACGCCGGTATCATTCCGACGATCCGCGGCGCAGCCTGGGTGTGCGGCGATACCCGGCTGATCCTCAACCCGGACGATCCCTTCTGCTGGGGGATCGTGCCGTGAACCACGGCGACGTCATCGTGATCGGCGCCGGGATCGTCGGTGCCGCCTGCGCGTGGCAGCTGGCGAAACGCGGGCAAAAAGTGATTCTGCTCGACGATCGCCAGCCGGGCGCCACCGCAGCCGGAATGGGGCATCTGGTGTGTATGGATGACGATCCCGCCGAACTGGCGCTCTCCGCCTGGTCACTGGCACGCTGGCGCACCCTCACGCCGCAAATGCCCGAGCGCTGCGCCTGGCGCGGCTGCGGCACTCTGTGGCTGGCGGAAACCTCCCAGGAGCTGGAGATCGCCCGGGAAAAACAGCGGCGGATGGCCGCATATCAGGTCTCCAGCGAGATGCAGACCCCTTCACAGCTGACGCAGCGAGAACCGCTGCTGCGGGCAGGATTACAGGGCGGACTGTGGGTTCCCGGCGATGGTATCGTCTACGCCCCTGAAGTTGCGCGCTGGTTTATCGCCGACGCGGGAGACAACCTGACCTGCCTCACCGAAGGCGCCATGGAAATCGCCGAGCCGGCGGTGACGTTGACCTGCGGAAAACAGCTGCGGGCGCCGGCTATCGTTGTCGCCTGCGGCCTCGGCGCCAATGGGCTGCTGGGGGAAAACTGGCTGCGAGCAAAGAAAGGCCAGCTGGCGATCAGCGACCGCTACGGCCCGTTACTCCATCATCAGCTGGTCGAACTGGGCTACGGTGCCAGCGCCCACGGCGGCGGCACCTCGGTGGCGTTTAACGTCCAGCCGCGCCCCACCGGACAGCTGCTGATCGGCTCTTCGCGGCAGTTTGATAACTCAGAACGCCAGCTGGATTTGCCGCTGCTGGCGCAGATGCTCGACCGCGCCCGGCACTTCCTGCCCGCCCTGGCCGGGCTGAATATTATCCGCTGCTGGAGCGGCTTTCGCGCCGCGTCAGAGGACGGAAATCCCCTGATAGGTCCCCACCCGTCGCGTCCCGGCCTGTGGCTGGCGCTGGGTCATGAAGGGCTCGGCGTCACCACCGCCCCCGCCAGCGCAGAGCTGCTCGTCGCCCAGTTATTGGGCGAGCGCTGCCCGTTAGCCCCCGACGCGTGGCTACCGGCCCGCCTGCTGAAAAAAGAGGCTATCGCATGAGCCAGACTATCCCGGTGATGATTGAAGGTGAAACACGCGACGTTCCGGTGGGAATCAGCGTCGCGGCAGCGCTGTCGTTGACGGCGAATCCCACCACACGCGTGGCCGTCGGCGGACAGCCCCGCTCCCCTTTTTGCGGCATGGGTATTTGCCAGGAGTGCCGGGTGACCGTCAACGGACGGCGGGTGCTGGCCTGCCAGACGCTGTGCCAGCCCGGAATGACGATTGAAAGGAGCTGCCATGCAAACCCTGCGCTGTGACATTCTGATTCTCGGCTGCGGCCCGGCGGGTCTCGCCGCCGCACTGGCGGCCGCGTCCTGCGGTAAGCAGGTCGTTATCCTCGACGATAATCCGCGCCCCGGCGGGCAGATCTGGCGCGAGGGTCCGCAGGTGCAGCTCCCTGCCCTGGCGCGCCGCTACCGGGAAGCCGTTGCTGCGGAGAAAAATATCACCTCGCTGAACGGTGCCCGGCTTATCGCCCGCCCCTCGGCGCATAGCGTCCTGTTCGAAACCGCCGACGACAGCGGGCTTGTCGAATGGCAAAAGCTGATCCTCTGCTGCGGCGCACGGGAACTCTCGCTGCCTTTCCCCGGCTGGACGCTGTCCGGCGTCACCGGCGCCGGCGGGTTACAGGCGCAAATCAAACACGGTCTGACGCTCCGGGGGCAAAAAGTGGTGATTGCCGGCAGCGGTCCGCTGCTGCTGGCGGTGGCCGCGACGGTGAAAAAAAGCGGAGGTGAAGTACGACAGATTGTTGAGCAGGCCCCGCTCAGCGCATTACTGCGTTTTGGCAGCAGCCTGTGGCGCTGGCCGGAAAAACTTCGCCAGCTGGCTACCCTCGCCCCGCGACGCTATCTGAGCAGTAGCCAGGTGATTCGCGCCCACGGCGAGACGCAGCTCGAAGCCATTACGCTGCGCGATGCCCGCGGCATTGAACGGACAATCGCCTGCCAGCGGCTGGCTATCGGTTACGGCCTGGTAGCCAATATTGAAACCGCGCTGCTCTTCGGCTGCGCGCTGGCTGACGAGGCAATAGCGGTGAATCGCTGGCAGCAGACCAGCGTCGCGAACATCTACGCCGCGGGCGAATGCACCGGTTTTGGCGGCAGCGAACTGGCGCTGGCAGAAGGTGAAATTGCCGGCTTTGCGGCAGCTGACGCCGAGGCTTGCGCCCAGGCCCTCTTCGCCCGTCGCGGGCGCTGGCAGGCATTTGCTCATGCGGTCAACCGCACATTCACCCTGCCAGAGAGCCTGAAAAACGCCGCCACGCCGGATAGCCTGCTGTGCCGCTGCGAAGATGTGCGCTGCGGCGACGTTGCCGATGCCGATAGCTGGCACCAGGCAAAACTGACCCGCCGCTGCGGAATGGGCGCCTGTCAGGGAAAAACCTGCGCGACCACCGCCCGCTGGCTGTACGGCTGGCCGCTACCGCAGCCGCGCGAGCCGCTCTCTCCCGCCAGAGCCGAAACCCTTATCGCGCTGGCCGATACCCGAACAATGCGCTGATCTACTCTTCCTCATCACTGTGCCCGGCACCCTGACGGTTGCCGAGCGCAATAAACTCTTCCAGCAGCGCAGTCAGTTGCTGCATCTTTTCACTGGTGAACTGGGCTTCAATCAGGCGATAGGCCTCTTCCACCTGCGCCTGCGCGCTTTCATACAGCGTGTAGCCCGCCGGCGTCAGCGAAATATACAACTTGCGCTGATCGTTGACCGGCTTGAGACGCAGCACCAGACCGTCACGCTCCATACGGGTCAGAATACCGGTCAGGCTGGGGCGCAGGATGCAGGCGCGGAACGCCAGATCGTGAAAGTCCATCGACGGATTTTCCGCAAGGATGCGCACAATACGCCACTGCTGCTCGGTGAGATTATGGCGTTTAACGATCGGTCGGAAATGGCCCATTGCCGCTTCCCGCGCCTGCAACAACGCAATGGTTAACGAATCATGCATCACATACCCTCGACATCGCACTCTTAAGTTTATTAATAAGTTAATAATTAGCGCCTATCCTGCCATGACGCAACCGGTTTCTGCACCTGAAAAGTACCAGCCGAGACAATAAAAAACGACAACTAACTGATTAATAACATATAAAAAATTACACTGTAAATTTATTGTTAATCAGATCACAAAACATTCACTTCTGTTTGCCAAACCCCGCCACAAGGAATAAAAGATGATCATTA
This sequence comes from Klebsiella planticola ATCC 33531, assembly GCF_000735435.1. Lineage (GTDB taxonomy): Bacteria > Pseudomonadota > Gammaproteobacteria > Enterobacterales > Enterobacteriaceae > Klebsiella > Klebsiella planticola. The sequence continues at coordinate 35,331 of NZ_JMPP01000004.1, forward strand.
ACATATTAATGAATATCCCTTAGCATCCGACATCAGTACCAGAGGAGTGGTGAATGAAAGGTACCATCTTCGCCGTTGCGCTTAACCATCGCAGCCAGCTTGACGCCTGGCGCGACGCGTTCCAACAGGCCCCTTACAAAACCCCGCCGAAGACCGCGGTCTGGTTTATCAAACCGCGCAATACCGTCATCGGTGCGAACGAGGCCATTCCCTATCCGCAGGGTGAAACCGTGCAGAGCGGCGCCACCGTCGCGCTGATTGTCGGCAAAACCGCGCGTAAGGTTTCCGCCGCCGACGCGGCCTCTTTTATCGCCGGCTATGCGCTGGCCAATGACATCAGCCTGCCGGAAGAGAGCTTCTACCGCCCGGCGATTAAGGCCAAATGTCGCGATGGCTTCTGCCCCATCGGCACCCTCGCCCCGGTGCATAGCGTGGACAATCTGACCATCATCACTGAAATCAACGGCCGCGAGGCCGACAGCTGGAACACCGGCGATCTGCAGCGCAATGCCGCCGAACTGTTAAGCGCGCTGAGCGAGTTTGCCACCCTGAATCCCGGCGATGCCATCCTGATCGGTACCCCTCACGCCCGCGTCACGCTGCAGCCCGGCGATCGCGTGCGGATCCTCGCCGAAGGTTTCCCGGCGCTGGAAAACCCGGTTGTTGCAGAAGGAGAGCTGGCATGAAACAGGCACGTATTGAATGGCAAGGCACCCGCTACGACGCACAGATCGATGAACGCGACCAGCTTCGCCTCGCCGATGGCACCCTGCTTAAAGCAGGCGACTTTCGCTGGCTGCCTCCCGCCGACGGAACGCTGTTCGCGCTGGGTCTGAACTATGCCGACCACGCCAGCGAGCTGGAGTTTAAGCCGCCGGAGGAGCCGCTGGTGTTTATCAAAGCGCCGAACACCTTTATCGGTCATCAACAAGAGTCGGTACGCCCGGACAACGTGGAGTACATGCATTACGAAGCCGAACTGGTGGTGGTGATAGGCAAAACCGCGCGCCGCGTCGCCGAAGCCGATGCCATGGACTATGTCGCCGGCTACACCGTCTGCAATGACTACGCCATTCGCGACTATCTGGAAAACTACTACCGCCCGAACCTGCGGGTGAAAAGCCGCGACACGCTGACGCCCATCGGGCCGTGGATCGTCGCGAAAGAGGCGATCCCGGATCCGCATAATCTGACTCTGCGCACCTGGGTCAACGGCGAGCTGCGCCAGCAGGGCACGACGGCCGATCTGATCTTCAGCGTTCCGTTCCTGATCGCTTACCTAAGCGAATTTATGACCCTGCAACCGGGCGACATGATCGCCACCGGCACGCCGAAAGGGCTGTCCGATGTGGTGCCGGGTGACGAAGTGATCGTCGAAGTCGAAGGCGTCGGCCGCCTGGTCAACCGCATCATCAGCCAGCAAGCGTATGAGGAGAAGCTGTCATGAAAAAAATTAACCATTGGATCAACGGCAAAAACGTCGCGGGCGCAGAGTATTTCCACACCACCAACCCGGCCACCGGCGAAGTGCTGGCGGAAGTCGCCTCCGGCGGTGAAGCCGAAGTGAATCAGGCCGTTGCCGCCGCGAAAGAAGCGTTCCCGAAATGGGCCAACCTACCGATGAAAGAGCGCGCGCGCCTGATGCGCCGGCTGGGCGATCTGATCGATCGCGACGTCCCGGAGATCGCGGCAATGGAGACCGCCGATACCGGCCTGCCGATCCATCAAACCAAAAATGTGCTGATCCCGCGCGCTTCGCACAACTTCGAGTTTTTCGCCGAAGTGTGCCAGCAGATGAACGGCAAGACCTATCCGGTTGACGACAAGATGCTCAACTACACCCTCGTGCAGCCGGTCGGCGTGTGTGCGCTGGTCTCGCCGTGGAACGTGCCGTTTATGACCGCCACCTGGAAGGTGGCGCCGTGTCTGGCGCTGGGCAACACCGCGGTGCTGAAAATGTCAGAGCTGTCGCCGCTGACCGCCGATCGTCTGGGCGAACTGGCGCTGGAAGCCGGTATTCCGGCCGGCGTACTCAACGTGGTGCAGGGCTACGGCGCCAGCGCCGGCGATGCGCTGGTGCGTCATCACGACGTCCGCGCGGTGTCGTTTACCGGCGGTACCGCCACCGGGCGCAACATCATGAAAAATGCCGGTCTGAAGAAGTATTCCATGGAGCTGGGCGGCAAATCCCCGGTGCTGATTTTTGAAGATGCCGATATCGAGCGCGCGCTGGATGCCGCCCTGTTCACCATCTTCTCAATCAACGGCGAGCGCTGCACCGCCGGGTCGCGCATCTTCATTCAGCAGAGCATTTACCCGGAATTCGTTAAACGCTTTGCAGAACGCGCCAACCGCCTGCGCGTGGGCGATCCGACCGATCCGAATACCCAGGTCGGGGCGCTGATCAGCAAGCAGCACTGGGAAAAAGTCTCCGGCTATATTCGCCTCGGGATCGAAGAAGGCGCCACCCTGCTGGCCGGCGGCCCGGACAAGCCGTCCGATCTGCCCGCGCATCTGCAAGGCGGCAACTTCCTGCGTCCGACGGTGCTGGCAGACGTGGATAACCGGATGCGCGTCGCGCAAGAGGAGATTTTTGGCCCGGTAGCCTGCCTGCTGCCGTTTAAAGACGAAGCGGAAGGGCTGCGCCTGGCGAACGACATCGAATATGGCCTGGCGTCCTACATCTGGACCCAGGACATCAGCAAAGTGCTGCGTCTGGCGCGCGGCATCGAAGCCGGCATGGTGTTCGTCAATACCCAGAACGTCCGCGACCTGCGTCAGCCGTTTGGCGGCGTGAAAGCCTCCGGCACCGGCCGTGAAGGCGGCGAGTACAGCTTTGAAGTGTTCGCCGAAATGAAAAACGTCTGTATTTCCATGGGTGACCATCCGATCCCGAAATGGGGCGTATAACCGTCATCCGTCGAGCCGCGCCCAGGCTGGCTGCGGCTCACACTATTCAGGTTATGTAAGGAGAACACCGCATGGGCAAATTAGCGTTAGCCGCCAAAATCACTCACGTGCCATCAATGTATCTCTCTGAACTACCGGGGAAAAATCATGGTTGCCGTCAGGCTGCTATCGACGGCCATAAAGAAATTGGCAAGCGCTGCCGTGAAATGGGCGTCGATACCATTATCGTTTTCGATACCCACTGGCTGGTCAACAGCGCCTACCATATTAACTGCGCCGACCATTTCAAAGGCGTCTATACCAGCAACGAACTGCCGCACTTTATCCGCGACATGACCTACGACTACGACGGCAACCCGGAGCTGGGTCAGCTGATTGCCGACGAAGCGGTCAAACTGGGCGTGCGGGCGAAAGCGCACAACATTCCCAGCCTGAAGCTGGAGTACGGCACTCTGGTGCCGATGCGCTACATGAACAGCGATAAGCATTTCAAAGTGGTGTCGATTTCCGCGTTCTGCACCGTTCACGATTTTGCCGACAGCCGCAAGCTGGGCGAAGCCATCGTCAAGGCGATTGAAAAATATGACGGTACCGTGGCGGTGTTCGCCAGCGGCTCACTGTCGCACCGCTTTATCGACGACCAGCGCGCCGAAGAGGGAATGAACAGCTACACCCGCGAGTTTGACCATCAGATGGATGAGCGCGTGGTGAAGCTGTGGCGTGAAGGCAAGTTTAAAGAGTTCTGCACCATGCTGCCGGAATACGCCGACTACTGCTACGGCGAGGGCAATATGCACGACACGGTGATGCTGCTCGGCGTGCTCGGCTGGGACAAATATGACGGCAAGGTGGAGTTTATTACCGACCTGTTCGCCAGTTCCGGCACCGGCCAGGTGAACGCCGTGTTCCCGCTTCCGGCCCAGGCGTAAGGAGCCACTATGCCGCATTTTATCGCTGAATGTACCGACAACATCCGTGAGCAGGCTGATTTACCCGGCCTGTTCGCCCAGGTTAATCAGGCGTTGGCCGCCACCGGCATCTTCCCGATAGGTGGCATCCGCAGCCGCGCCATCTGGCTGGACACCTGGCAGATGGCCGACGGCAGGCAGGATTACGCCTTCGTGCATATGACGCTGAAAATCGGCAGCGGGCGGAGTATGGAGAGCCGGGAAGAGGTCGGCGAAATGCTGTTCGGGCTGATTAAAAGCCACTTCGCCGCTCTGATGGAGAGGCGCTATCTGGCGCTGTCATTTGAGATTGAAGAACTGCACCCGACGCTGAATTACAAACAGAACAACGTCCACGCCTTGTTTAAATAGCGCGCCTTTTCGCCCGGTGGCGCTGCGCTTACCGGGCCTACAAAAGGCTAACTGATGCCGAACCGTAGGCCGGGTTAGCGCAGCGCCGCCGGCCAGAACAATGCACCAACCGTAGGCCGGGTCAGCGTAGCGCCACCCGGCGCCGTGACACCGCGACATCGAACGAGGTAACAGCACCGTATGCCGGGTTAGCGCAACGCCGCCGGCCAGAACAATGCACCAACCGTAGGCCGGGTCAGCGCAGCGCCGCCGGCCAGAACAATGCACCAACCGTAGGCCGGGTCAGCGTAGCGCCACCCGGCGCCGTGACACCGAGACACCGCGACACCGAACGAGGTAACAGGAAGCCACTATGCTCGATAAACAAACCCGCAGCCTGATCGCCCAGCGACTGAATCAGGCCGAAAAACAACGTGAGCAGATCCGCGCGATCTCGCTGGATTATCCGTCGATCACCATTGAGGACGCCTACGCCGTCCAGCGCGAGTGGGTCGAGATGAAGATCGCCGAAGGGCGGGTGCTGAAAGGCCATAAGATCGGCCTGACCTCAAAAGCGATGCAGGCCAGTTCGCAAATTAGCGAGCCGGACTACGGCGCGCTGCTCGATGATATGTTTTTTCACGATGGTAGCGACATTCCAACCGATCGTTTTATCGTGCCGCGGATTGAAGTCGAGCTGGCTTTCGTGCTGGCGAAACCGCTGCGTGGCCCGAACTGCACCCTGTTCGACGTCTATAACGCCACCGACTATGTGATCCCGGCGCTGGAGCTGATCGACGCCCGCTGCCACAACATCGATCCGCAGACCCAGCGCCCGCGCAAAGTCTTCGACACCATCTCCGATAACGCCGCCAACGCCGGGGTGATCCTCGGCGGGCGTCCGATTAAGCCCGACGAGCTGGATCTGCGTTGGATCTCCGCTCTGCTGTACCGCAACGGGGTGATCGAAGAGACCGGCGTTGCCGCCGGGGTGCTGAACCATCCGGCAAACGGCGTCGCCTGGCTGGCGAATAAGCTGGCGCCATACGATGTCCAGCTGGAAGCCGGGCAGATCATCCTCGGCGGCTCGTTTACCCGCCCGGTACCGGCGCGCAAGGGTGACACCTTCCACGTCGATTACGGCAACATGGGCGCAATCAGCTGCCGCTTTGTGTAAGGGGAAGATGATGAATAACACGTTTAAAGAGGCGCTGCAGGCCGGGCGGCCACAAATCGGCCTGTGGCTGGGGCTGTGCAGCAGCTACAGCGCCGAACTGTTAGCCGGCGCCGGGTTTGACTGGCTGCTGATCGACGGCGAACACGCGCCGAATAATGTACAAACGGTGCTGACCCAACTGCAGGCGATCGCCCCCTACTCCAGCCAACCGGTGGTTCGCCCGTCGTGGAATGATCCGGTGCAGATCAAGCAATTGCTGGACATCGGCGCACAAACGCTGCTGGTGCCGATGGTACAAAACGCCGATGAAGCGCGGCTGGCGGTGAAAGCCACCCGCTATCCGCCGGCCGGTATTCGCGGCGTCGGCAGCGCCCTGGCGCGTGCTTCCCGCTGGAACCGCATTCCGGACTATATCCATCAGGCCAACGATGCCATGTGCGTGCTGGTACAGATTGAAACCCGCGAGGCGTTGAAAAATCTGCCGCAGATTCTCGCGGTAGAAGGCGTCGACGGTGTGTTTATCGGCCCGGCGGATCTGAGCGCGGACATGGGCTTCGGCGGTAATCCGCAGCATCCTGAGGTGCAGGCGGCCATTGAAAGCGCCATCGTCCTGATTCGCGAGGCGGGTAAAGCCCCGGGCATTCTGATGGCCAATGAACAGCTAGCGAAACGCTACCTCGAGCTGGGGGCGCTGTTCGTCGCCGTCGGCGTCGACACCACCCTGCTGGCCCGCAGCGCAGAAGCGCTGGCAGCACGGTTTACCGACGCAATCACCACCACAACTGATAACAATAAATCTGTCTACTGAACGGATAATGTGGAGCGCATCATGACGACCTCTACCCTGCAACATAATGAAAATAAAGTCGTTGAAGTAGAAAACCGGGTGATCAAAAAGCTGTTCCGCCGCCTTATCACCTTCCTGTTCGTGCTTTTTGTTTTCTCATTTCTGGACCGCATTAATATCGGCTTCGCCGGGCTGACGATGGGCAAAGATCTCGGTCTGACCTCCACCATGTTTGGTCTGGCCGCGACGCTGTTTTACGTCACCTACGTGATGTGCGGGATCCCCAGCAATATCATGCTGGCGAAGGTCGGCGCCCGCCGCTGGATCGCCGGGATCATGGTGGTGTGGGGGATCGCGTCAACCTGTACGATGTTTGCCACCAACCCGCATACGCTGTATATCCTGCGCATGCTGGTCGGTATCGCTGAAGCCGGCTTCTTGCCAGGGATCCTGGTCTATCTGACCTGGTGGTTCCCGGCCTTTCACCGCGCCCGCGCCAACGCCCTGTTTATGATAGCGATGCCGGTGACCATGATGCTTGGCTCTATCCTCTCCGGCTATATTCTGGCGCTTGATGGCCTGTGGAATCTGAAGGGCTGGCAGTGGCTGTTCCTGCTGGAGGGGCTGCCGTCGGTGGTGCTCGGCGTGGTGACCTGGTTCTTCCTCAACGATACCCCGGATCAGGCCAGCTGGCTGGATAAGGAGGAGAAGCAGGCGCTGAAAACGATGATTGAACGCGAGCGCGAAAGCGCCAGCGTTATCCCAACTTCCGCACGCTCTACCCTACGGGAAGTGCTGACGCCGGCGGTGCTGATGTACACGCTCGCCTACTTCTGTCTGACCAATACCCTGAGCGCTATCAATATCTGGACTCCGCAGATCCTGCAAAGCTTCAATACCGGTAGTAGCAACATTGTGATCGGCATGCTGGCGGCAATTCCGCAGTTCTGTACGATTTTCGGGATGATCTGGTGGAGCCGGCGATCCGACCGGCGTAAAGAGCGCAAGATGCATACCATCCTGCCCTATCTGTTCGCCGCTGCCGGATGGTTGCTGGCCTCTGCCACCCACCACGGTCTGATCCAGCTGATCGGCATCATTATGGCCTCCGTGGGTTCTTTTACCGCGATGGCGATTTTCTGGACTACCCCGGATCGGGTGATCAGCCTGCAATCGCGGGCGGTGGCGCTGGCGGTCATCAACGCTATCGGCAACATCGGATCCGCCGTCAGCCCGCTGCTGATTGGTATTCTGCGTGATGCCACCGGCAGCTTTAGCTCCGGACTGTGGTTTGTCGCCGGACTGCTGATCGTCGGCGCGTTGGTACTGACCCGGATTCCGATGAGTGCGCGGGAAGACGCCGCCACCGAGGCAGGACTCGCCGCACAGAAAAGTCATTAAGGAGTGCCCATGTGTCAGCCCTCAATCGCCAATATCGATATCAACAAAGATTACGATGAGAGTCTGGGGACCGAGGATGTGCACTATCAGTCGTTTGCCCGCATGGCGGCCTTTTTTGGCCGCGACATGCAGGCGCATCGACACGACCAGTACTTTCAGATGCACTTTCTCGATACCGGGCAGATTGAACTGCAGCTCGACGATCACCGCTACTCGGTGCAGGCGCCGCTGTTTGTCCTGACGCCGCCGTCGGTGCCGCACGCTTTTATCACCGAGTCCGACAGCGACGGGCACGTGCTGACCGTGCGCGAAGATCTGATCTGGCCGCTGCTGGAGGTCCTCTATCCCGGCACGCGGGAAGCGTTCGGGCTGCCGGGTATGTGTCTGTCGCTGGCGGATAAACCCGATGAACTGACGGCGCTGGCGCACTACTGGCAGCTGATTAAACGCGAATCGACCGCCCAGTTGCCGGGGCGCGAACATACCCTGGCGCTGCTGGCGCAGGCGGTGTTCACGCTGCTGTTGCGTAACGCCAGGCTCGACGACCATGCCGCCAGCGGGATGCGCGGCGAGCTGAAGCTGTTTCAGCGCTTTAACCAGATGATCGACAGCCACTACCACCAGCACTGGGCGGTACCGGATTATGCCAACGAGCTGCACGTTACCGAATCACGGCTGACCGATATCTGCCGCCGCTTTGCCAACCGACCGCCGAAGCGGCTGATCTTCGACCGCCAGCTGCGCGAGGCCAAACGGCTGCTGCTGTTTTCCGACAGCGCGGTCAATGAGATAGCCTGGCAACTGGGGTTTAAAGACCCCGCCTATTTCGCTCGTTTTTTTAGTCGCCAGGTCGGCTGCTCGCCCAGCAGCTACCGTGCGCAAAAAGTACCGGTGTCTTAATTCCCCGCTGGCGGGCTACGATCCGTAGAGCGGGTAGGCCCTAAAAACCGCCCGTAACGTCACCCGGCCAGCGTAGCACCGCCGGGAAAAAGGCTGGCTTCTACAGCGAAAACACCCTCTCGATCACAGAACCGCACTCCCCCTGAAAAGTACCTGCCGTTGTCGCAAACGTCCCTTCACGAATGGCGCAATAACCGCTTCAATTGAACAACAAAAACAAAACATAAATTTAACATTGAGACCCGAACTCATTCGCAGGCAGCCGCCAGACAGGCAGCCCGAAGCAGGGACGGGATATTCCGATAAATACTGAAGAGGCCCCTATGAAACCTGAAGATTTCCGCGCAGACGCGAAACGCCCGTTAACCGGTGAAGAGTACCTGAAGAGCCTGCAGGATGGCCGCGAGATTTACATCTACGGCGAGCGCGTCAAAGACGTCACCACGCACCCGGCCTTCCGCAACGCCGCCGCCTCCGTCGGCCAGCTGTACGATGCGCTGCATAAACCAGAAATGCAGGACTCCCTGTGCTGGAACACCGATACCGGCAGCGGCGGCTATACCCATAAATTCTTCCGCGTGGCGAAAAGCGCCGATGACCTGCGCCAGCAGCGCGATGCGATCGCCGAGTGGTCGCGCCTGAGCTACGGCTGGATGGGCCGCACACCGGATTACAAAGCCGCCTTCGGCTGCGCGCTGGGCGCGAACCCGGCCTTCTACGGCCAGTTCGAACAGAACGCCCGCAACTGGTACACCCGCATTCAGGAAACCGGCCTGTACTTTAACCACGCGATCGTCAACCCGCCGATTGACCGTCATAAACCGGCCGATGAAGTGAAAGACGTCTACATCAAGCTGGAAAAAGAGACCGATGCCGGGATCATCGTCAGCGGCGCGAAAGTGGTCGCCACCAACTCGGCGCTGACCCACTACAACATGATCGGTTTTGGTTCTGCGCAGGTGATGGGGGAAAACCCGGACTTCGCCCTGATGTTCGTCGCGCCAATGGATGCCGAAGGGGTCAAACTGATCTCCCGCGCCTCCTATGAGATGGTTGCCGGGGTCACCGGATCGCCGTACGACTACCCACTCTCCAGCCGCTTTGATGAAAACGATGCGATCCTGGTGATGGATAAGGTGCTGATTCCGTGGGAAAACGTGCTGATCTATCGCGATTTCGATCGCTGCCGTCGCTGGACGATGGAAGGCGGCTTTGCGCGTATGTATCCGCTGCAGGCCTGCGTACGCCTGGCGGTCAAGCTCGACTTTATCACCGCCCTGCTCAAACGCTCGCTGGAATGTACCGGCACCATGGAGTTCCGCGGCGTACAGGCCGATCTCGGCGAAGTGGTCGCCTGGCGCAATATGTTCTGGGCGCTGAGCGACTCCATGTGCTCCGAAGCGACGCCGTGGGTGAATGGCGCCTGGCTGCCGGATCACGCCGCGCTGCAGACCTACCGCGTCATGGCGCCGATGGCCTACGCCAGGATCAAAAATATTATCGAACGTAACGTGACCAGCGGTCTGATCTATCTGCCATCCAGCGCACGCGATTTGAACAACCCGCAGATCGACCAGTATCTGGCTAAATACGTTCGCGGCTCCAACGGCATGGACCACGTTGAACGTATCAAGATCCTCAAGCTGATGTGGGACGCGATCGGCAGTGAATTCGGCGGCCGCCACGAGCTGTATGAAATCAACTATTCCGGAAGTCAGGACGAAATCCGCCTGCAGTGTCTGCGTCAGGCGCAAAGCTCCGGCAACATGGACAAAATGATGGCGATGGTCGACCGCTGCCTGTCCGAGTACGACCAGAACGGCTGGACGGTGCCGCACCTGCACAACAACTCTGATATCAATATGTTGGATAAGCTGCTGAAGTAATTCGGCAGCGGGAGGTCACAATGCAATTAGATGAACAACGTCTGCGTTTTCGCGATGCCATGTCCAGCCTGTCGGCGGCGGTCAACGTCATTACCACCGAGGGCGACGCCGGCCGCTGCGGCATCACCGCCACCGCCGTGTGCTCGGTAACCGATACGCCGCCGTCGGTGATGGTGTGCATCAATGCCAACAGCGCGATGAACCCGGTATTCCAGGGGAACGGCAAACTGTGCGTTAACGTACTGAACCATGAGCAGGAAGTGATGGCTCGCCATTTCGCCGGCATGACCGGGATGGCCATGGAAGAACGCTTTAGCCTCTCCTGCTGGCAAAAAGGAGCGCTGGGACAGCCGGTTCTGCAAGGGGCGCTGGCCAGCCTTGAAGGGGAGATAAGCCAGGTGCAGACCATCGGTAGCCACCTGGTCTATCTGGTCGAGATCAAGAACATCACCCTGAGCCAGGAAGGCCATGGGCTGATTTACTTTAAGCGCCGTTTCCATCCGGTGATGATGGAAATGGAGGTTGCGGTATAACGTTCTGCTACCTTCGCTTCTGACATTCTCTTTTCTGTCCCCCCTTTCTCTGTCCTCCTCTCTTTTTCCTCTCCCCTACGGGGAGGAAAAAGAGGTGGAAAAAATCTTGTGATCTCAATCACATGTTTACCCGCTGCTCATTTCCTGGCCAACCGCTTATCCCGCCTGGTAACCGCTTAACCCCACATAGAACCACTCACAGATTTACCCAACTTTACGCGCGCGGAGTTCTGGCAAGATCGTCCCCAGCATAGCTAACCAATACCTCCTCAACCCCTAACTTAAACCCAGACGGCTTCGGCCCATTATTCATCTTATTAACGCCAGGTTTTACTATGGATACTAAAAAGTTATTCAAGCACATACCCTGGGTGATTCTTGGAATCATCGGGGCATTTTGCCTCTCAGTCGTCGCTCTGCGCCGCGGTGAGCACGTCAGTGCGCTGTGGATCGTGGTGGCGTCAGTTTCCGTCTACCTCGTCGCCTACCGTTATTACAGCCTGTATATCGCGCAAAAGGTGATGAAGCTCGATCCTACGCGTTCTACGCCGGCGGTCATTAACAACGATGGTCTGAACTACGTCCCGACCAACCGCTACGTGCTGTTCGGCCACCACTTTGCCGCTATCGCCGGCGCCGGTCCTCTGGTGGGCCCGGTTCTCGCCGCGCAGATGGGCTACCTGCCGGGTACCCTGTGGCTGTTGGCGGGGGTGGTGCTGGCCGGGGCGGTACAGGACTTTATGGTGCTGTTTATCTCCTCGCGCCGTAACGGCGCCTCGCTGGGTGAGATGATCAAGCAAGAGATGGGGCCGGTTCCGGGTTCCATTGCGCTGTTCGGCTGCTTCCTGATTATGATCATCATCCTCGCGGTGCTGGCGCTGATCGTGGTAAAAGCGCTGGCAGAAAGCCCGTGGGGCGTCTTTACCGTCTGCTCGACCGTTCCGATCGCCCTGTTTATGGGGATCTATATGCGCTTCCTGCGCCCGGGTCGCGTGGGTGAAGTGTCGGTGATTGGTATCGTCCTGCTGGTGGCGTCCATTTACTTCGGCGGCATCATTGCCCACGACCCGTACTGGGGCCCGGCGCTGACCTTTAAAGACACCACCATCACCTTTACCCTGATCGGCTACGCGTTTATCTCCGCGCTGCTGCCGGTGTGGCTGATTCTGGCGCCGCGTGATTACCTCGCGACCTTCCTGAAAATCGGCGTTATCGTTGGCCTGGCGCTGGGCATCGTGATCCTCAACCCGGATCTGAAAATGCCGGCGGTCACCCAATACATCGATGGTACCGGTCCGCTGTGGAAAGGTGCGCTGTTCCCGTTCCTGTTTATCACTATCGCCTGCGGCGCGGTGTCTGGCTTCCATGCGCTGATCGCCTCCGGCACCACGCCGAAGCTGCTGGCTAATGAAACCGACGCCCGCTTTATCGGCTACGGCGCGATGCTGATGGAGTCCTTCGTGGCGGTGATGGCGCTGGTTGCGGCGTCGATCATTGAGCCGGGCCTCTACTTCGCGATGAACACCCCGCCGGCAGGCCTGGGCATCACCATGCCGAACCTGCACGAAATGGGCGGTGAAAACGCCGCGTTGATTGCCGCGCAGCTGAAGGATGTGACCGCTCACGCAGCGGCGACCGTCAGCTCCTGGGGCTTTGTGATTTCACCTGAGCAAATCCTGCAAACGGCGAAAGATATCGGCGAGCCGTCGGTACTGAACCGCGCGGGCGGCGCGCCGACTCTGGCCGTGGGTATCGCTCATGTGTTCCACAAAATCATGCCGATGGCGGATATGGGCTTCTGGTACCACTTCGGTATTCTGTTTGAAGCGCTGTTTATCCTTACCGCGCTGGATGCCGGTACCCGCGCAGGCCGCTTTATGCTGCAGGATCTGCTGGGCAACTTCGTGCCGTTTCTCAAGAAAACCGACTCGCTGGTGGCGGGCATTATCGGCACCGCGGGCTGCGTCGGGCTGTGGGGCTACCTGCTGTATCAGGGCGTGGTCGACCCGCTGGGCGGCGTGAAGAGCCTGTGGCCGCTGTTCGGTATCTCTAACCAGATGCTGGCCGCCGTGGCGCTGGTGCTGGGTACCGTGGTACTGGTCAAAATGCAGCGTACCAAATACATCTGGGTTACCGTGATCCCGGCCGCATGGCTGCTGCTGTGCACCACCTGGGCGCTGGGTCTGAAACTGTTCAGCACCAACCCGCAGATGGAAGGCTTCTTCTTCATGGCTCAGCAGTATAAAGAGAAGATTGCTTCCGGCGGCGAACTGACCGCGCAGCAGATTGCTAACATGAACCATATCGTGGTGAACAACTACACTAACGCCGGTCTGAGTATTCTGTTCCTGGTGGTGGTATACAGCATCATCTTCTACGGCATCAAAACGTGGCTCAACGTGCGTAACAACAAAGTCCGCACCGACAAAGAGACCCCGTACGTGCCCGTTCCGGAAGGCGGCGTGAAAACCTCGTCACATCATTAAAAAAACGGCGGGTGGCGCTACGCTGACCCGCCCTACAAGGTTCTGTAGGCCCGGTCTGCGTAGCGCCACCGGGCTTTTTCTTATCAGGATGAGTTATGTTTGGTAACTTAGGCGAAGCAAAAAAATACCTGGGTCAGGCAGCCAAAATGCTGATTGGCATTCCGGACTACGACAACTACGTCGAACATATGAAAGCCAACCACCCGGATAAGCCTTACATGACCTATAACGAATTCTTCCGCGAACGCCAGCAGGCCCGCTACGGCGGCGACGGCAAAGGCGGCGTACGCTGCTGTTAATGGAGGCAAACATGGCACCGATTGCAGTCACCCTGTTGACCGGTTTTCTTGGCGCGGGTAAAACCACCCTGCTGCGCCATATTCTTAACGAACAGCACGGCTTTAAAATCGCCGTTATCGAAAACGAATTTGGCGAAGTTGCCGTTGACGATCAGCTGATTGGCGACCGCGCCACGCAGATCAAAACCCTGACCAACGGCTGCATCTGCTGTACCCGCTCCAACGAGCTGGAAGACGCACTGCTCGACCTGCTCGACAGCCGCGATCGCGGCGACATTGATTTTGACCGGCTGGTGATTGAGTGCACCGGCATGGCCGACCCCGGCCCGATTATTCAGACCTTCTTCTCTCATGAAGTTCTCTGCGAACGCTATCTGCTTGACGGGGTGATTGCGCTGGTGGATGCGGTCCATGCCGATCAGCAGATGAACCAGTTCACCATCGCCCAGTCGCAGGTGGGCTACGCCGATCGGATTCTGCTGACAAAAACGGACGTGGCGGGCGACAGCGACAGGCTGCGCGAACGGCTGGCGAGGATTAACGCCCGGGCGCCGGTTTATACCGTGATCCACGGTGATATCGACCTGAGCCAGCTGTTTAATACCAGCGGCTTTATGCTGGAAGAGAAGGTGGTGAGCAGCGCGCCGCGCTTTCACTTTATCGCCGATAAGCAAAACGACGTCGCGTCTATCGTGGTCGAACTGGATTACCCGGTCGATATCAGTGAAGTGTCGCGGGTGATGGAAAACCTGCTGCTCTCTTTCGCCGAGCAGCTGATGCGCTACAAAGGGATGTTATGGATTGACGGCGAGCCAAATCGCCTGCTGTTCCAGGGCGTCCAGCGCTTATACAGCGCCGACTGGGATCGCCCGTGGGGCGATGAAACGCCCCACAGCACGCTGGTGTTTATCGGCATTAATTTGCCGGAAGAGGAGATTCGCGCGGCGTTTGCCGGATTGCGCAAGTAACGGTTCGGACTTCTCCCTCTCCCGGAGGGAGGAGGTCAGCATGAAGGCATCAGGCGGTACAGAATTCATTCCAGGTATCACGATAAATAATGTTCCCTTCGGTGTGCTTCCAGACGATGGCCTCATAACGCAATTCGAGTGTTTCAAGGTGCGTGCTGCTCAGACCGGTGGGTGAAAGGTACGGTGCAATCGTGGTGATTTTGACGTTGTCGAGGACGATATTGAAATACTCGGCTTCAAGGCCTGATTCCATAATACGGTACATCCTGATCGTCGCTTTTTTCAGGGTACGACCTTCGCACACCGCGCGATACAGAACGGGTGTCGTCTGGTCGAACTCTTTCACTATGGCGATCGGACGATGAACGCGCGTACCGGTAAGTTTACCCCAGTGCGGATCAACGGGAATGGTGATGCCGTGCGAGAATGATTTTAATTCGATAGAACCTGCACGCAGGGGCATTAAACAGCCGCCAACAATCGGCGAACCGTTTTCATCCTCAAGCCACAGGTGTGCGGGAGTAGACATATATAACTTCCTTATAAGCAAATGTAATAAACCGTTTTCTCTGGCGTTTACCATTTCACATAACGTGCAAATATATATATTATGAATATAGCGAACACCCCCACAGGCCAGAGGGGACCAGAGGGGACCAGAGGGGACCAGAGGGGAAAAAATAAATAAATGCCATTGCGAATAACAAAGTCAGCAATCCAGGCCCGTGGAGCGAAACCAAGGACCTAAATATCCTACAGAAAATCCTTTTAATAATATTCATCACAATTATTGAATCATCCTGGTAATAATTTCTGCAATGTCATTGTCCGATGCCCATTGTGCCTTAAGCGCCCCAACTCGCTCAAACAATGGTTCTATCAGAAAATACATCATCTCCAGTCCCTGAGCGTAGAGTACAGAGTAATAGGCCGGCCAGGTAAACTGGAGTCGATGAGCGCTATCTGCTGCCTTCTGGACAATCCCATATATGCCAGAGAGTGTAATCGCCATCCCCGTCGCACGTCCCGCTAAGACTCGCATATCAAGGTTTAGGTTCATACCGACCGTAACTGAGGAGGTGACCGCTAATATGAAACCATAACCGGTCAGAGAACTCGCCGCAATGTGTATATTGACCGCCATCAGCATTTTTTTGATATGCTCTAGTTGATCGGACGTTTTATATTTAAATATTTCTTCAAAATATACTTTGAACATTTCATAAACAACATCGTCATGTTGAAAAAGGTGAATGACCGCGAGAGTAAATCGTCCATCTTCATTTTTTTGCCGCTGACAAACATCCTGATATTCATCAGTAAAGCAGGATGCGTAATACAACGCGCGTTTTGCGCCAGCACCGGTCAATGCAATCTGATCTGCCACCGCGTTTTCAACGCCCGCCAGCGCATGATCAAGTTTCAATGCGAGAATGTTATTGGATTGCAAATAACGGATGACTTCATTTCTGTAGTACATAGCCGCTCCTGGCCATTATGGATTCCGCAAAAGGTCGTCGGAAGGCTATATTGAAAAGAAATGCCCACCAGAAGATATATTCGTTCTCAACGATTTTATTTTAATTCAAAAAAAATCAGTTAAATTCATTAAACATTACAGAACTGTCGCTCCGCTTTTCTGCGTATCACACGGTAATACGCTGATCGAAAACGGGGTGAGCATAATCTTCCCCCTGACTCAGCAATACCGCGTTGAATATGAACGACCGCCCGCTCAATTCATCAGCAAAAATGTAAATTAAAATTTTTATTGGTAACAATTGAAATACTTTCAAGAATAATCACAGAGGTAGACTATTTTCTCTGCAACTCATTTTCCCCGTTTGTTCAATTCAGGTTTAGCCAAACAGCTAAACTGACCCTAAACGGTAAAACGTTAATGATTGACGCCGCGACAAATAAACTAATTCACAACATCTGCAGATGTATTTCAATAACAAACCCAGAATAAAAAATCGAAAATAGTCATATTTGCAGTTGTAAAAATCGTTTGATAGGGTATCCGCAGATTAGTTTTACGACGAGGCATCTACTATGAAAAAGCTCAATATCCTTATCCTTTCTGCGCTAACCGCGGTTTCTGGCTCCGCAATGGCGATGGGCTTTACCGTCGAGCAGGGTAAAAACTTTACCAACCTTAATATGGAACTGGGTAAATCCTCCTCCGGCCTTTATGCCGAAAGCAACTGGCTGAAAAATACCGATGACGGTACCCAGACCGGCGGCGTTGGCGCAGGTTATAACCTGGAAGTTGGCCCGGTGATGCTCAATGCCGGCGCGAAAGCCATCTACCTTGGGCCGAAAAAAGGCGATAACGGCGTGGCGTTCCCCATCGGCGGCGGCGTTAACGTTGCGCTGACCGACAGCATCTACGTCTTCGGCGAAGGTTATGCCGCGCCGGAAGGCCTGAATAACAGCGTGAAAAACTACGTTGAAGCCAACGGCGGCGTGAGCTGGACGCCCATTACCCCGGTGACGCTGAAAGTGGGTTACCGCCATGTCAGCGTTGACGGCAAAGACGGTCGTCCGAACCACACCCTGATTGATGGTGCCTATATTGGCGGTGGGGTCACTTTCTGACCTGCCGGTAAGCGTAAAAAAACCTGCCATCCGGCAGGTTTTTTATTCACGGCTCACAACGTCCGATTACCGGCGAATCACCACCAGCTTCTGGTTCACAAACTCTTTAATCCCCAGATCGGACAGCTCACGGCCAAAGCCAGAGCGCTTCACGCCGCCGAACGGCAGCTCCGGCGCGGTATCGGTTAACCAGTTGATATAGACCATCCCGGTTTCGATCCGCGACGCCATCCGTTTCGCCCGTTCGATATCCTGGCTGAACACGGCGCCCCCCAGACCATAGTGCGAATCGTTCGACAGCTTCACCGCCTCGTCGTCGTCCTTCACCACGTAGATTTGCGCCACCGGGCCGAAAAACTCTTCAAAGTACGCCGGGTTATCACGGGTAATGCCGGTCAGAATGGTTGGCTCGAAAAAGCTGCCTTCCCGCGGCGCCGGTTTACCGCCCAGATGCACTCTGGCACCGTTTTTCACCGCCTCATCCACCTGTCTGGTCAGCGTTTGCAGCGCATCTTTCGAGGAGAGCGGGCCCAGCGTCGTACTCTCGTCCAGCGGATCGCCGATTTTCACCTGGCGGAAGGCTTCGGTGAACTGGCTCAAGAACTGGTCGGCAATGTTTTCGTGCAGGATAAAACGTTTCGCCGCGGTGCACACCTGGCCGGCGTTGTTGAGTCGCGCCTGTACGCCAGTCTTCACCGCCTTCTCCAGACTGGCATCATCCAGTACCACAAACACATCATTACCGCCCAGTTCGAGGGTCGCCTTTTTGATGTATTTTGCCGCCTGGGACGCCACCACGCTGCCGGCCTTTTCCGAACCGGTCAGCGCTGCCCCCTGGACGCGATCGTCGGCGATGATTTTCGCCACCTGCTCCTGGGAGATAAAGAGGTTGGTCCACGCCCCTTCGGGCGCTCCCGCCTCACGCACCAGATGGGCGAAGGTCTCTGCACAATGCGGAACGATACTCGCATGTTTGGCGATAACCGGGTTCCCCGCCGCCAGGTTTGGCGCCAGTACCCGCATCAGCTGGTAGTAAGGAAAGTTCCAGGGTTCCACGGCCATCAGCACGCCGACAGGATGGTGTTCAACCCAGGCCTCGCCGATGTCGGAGGGATATTTCACCGGAGCCAGAAACGATTTCGCATTATCGGCATAGTAGCGGGCGATTTGCGCACAGAGCTTCACCTCACCGCGGCTTTGCGCAATCAATTTCCCCATCTCCTGGCTGGCGATTTTCGCCAGCTCGTCAACCTGGCTGTCGATAAGATCCGCCAGCCTGTGCAGAACGGGTAGGCGCCGGTCGATATCCCCCTTCGACCAGGCGGAATGGTAGAGCGCATCCGCCTTCTGCAGCGCCGCTTCGACGTCCGCATCGCTGTGCGCAGCGTACTGTTTAATCAGCTGATTATTTGCAGGATTCACCGTCTGATAAGCCATATCGTATGTCTCCTTGTTATCGCTATTTATGTAGTCATAAAAACTACTCAGGGTATTAAGGGTAGTAGAGATGGCTAATCGCGCGGGTAAAGTTAGGTATATACGGAGGATTCTGGAGAGATATCGCCGCCGATGACGCGAGCGTCGCGCCCGCAGACAGACCCGGACGGGCGTGCTATAAACCCCCTATCCCCTTCGCTAAGGAGTCTTTCGTGAGCCATACGCGCGATATCCTGCAAACCTTCTGGCGCGACGAACAGCTGCCCTGGCTGGAACTGCGCAGCACCCGGCAAAGTCGCCAGTCCTATAAACGGCACCGCCATCCGCAGCTCTCTGTAGGGGCGATTATCGAAGGGGAAACGTGCTGTTTGTGCAACGGCCGGGAATATCTGCTGCGTCCCGGCGATCTGATCATTATCCCCGCTCAAGCGCCGCACAGCTGTAACCCGCGCGATGGCCGGCCGCGCAGCTACCATATGCTGTACCTCGATATGACGTGGTGCCGGCAACGGCTGCCGCTTTTCCCGAGTCAGGCGCAGGTGCACGCGCCGCATCCTGTGATCCGCGATCCTGAGCTTTTCGCACAATATCAGCAGATTGTGGTGCTAATGGAGCAGCAGAAAACGGCAGCGCTCCCCGAACAGGTTGCACAACTGCTGCGGGCGCTCCCGCTATGCCCCGCCCCGCCACTACCGCTGCGCGCTACCAGTTCGCAGCTCTTCCGTCGCCTGGCGGCCGATTTACAGGAACCGCCCACCCTTGATGCGCTGGCCCACGAGTTCGCCCTGCGCAAAGAGACGCTGATTCGCACCTTTAAGCAGGACACTGGCCTGACGCCCGCCAGCTTTATGAATATGGCACGCATCGAATTTGCCAAAACGCGCCTGCGCGCCGG
This sequence comes from Klebsiella planticola ATCC 33531, assembly GCF_000735435.1. Taxonomy (GTDB): domain Bacteria; phylum Pseudomonadota; class Gammaproteobacteria; order Enterobacterales; family Enterobacteriaceae; genus Klebsiella; species Klebsiella planticola. Next base: position 54,909 of record NZ_JMPP01000004.1, read on the forward strand.
AGATGAGATCGCCGACGTCGGCTACCAGGCCGGATTTGCCGACCAGAGCCATTTCCACAAAACCTTTGTCAGCTACACCGCCGCTACGCCGCGCCAGTACGCGCTAGGCCGATCAATATCAGACAATAATTAGCGCCCCGCTTGCCATAGGCTGATCTCAGGTTCTTTGTGAGGTCGCTATGGACATGTTGACGTCGTTTTTCCCGCCCGCGTTTCCCGCGCTGGCGCTCTCCCACTTCGTTGCCCTGCTTAGCCCGGGGCCAGATTTCTTTTTACTGATGGGCTACGCCATCCGCTATCGCCTGCGCGGCAGCGTCGGCCTGTGCGTCGGTATCGCCGCCGGAAACGGGCTGTACATTGTGCTGGCGATTATCGGCTGGGGGATACTGCGTCAGACGCCGCTGCTGTTTACCGTCGTCGAGCTGTTGGGCGCCGCATATTTGCTGTGGATTGGCAGCCTGCTGCTGAGAAGCCGCCCGACGACGCTGAATGTCCACAACAGCGCCTCGGCTTCACGCCCGTCGCTGGTAAAACAGCTTCTTCTGGGGCTGGGTTCTTCACTGCTCAATCCTAAAAACGCCCTGTTTTATCTGGCGCTGATGACCTCGTTGCTGGGCCCGGACGTCACGCTGGTGCAGCAGGTCGTCAGCGGAGTCTGGATGACCAGTATCGTGCTGCTGTGGGATCTCTTGCTGGTGACGATGATCGCCCTACCGGCGGTGCAGCGTCGCCTTTCCGCCGTAGTCTGGCGCGTTGAGCGAGCGGCGGGCGGCGTACTGATGGCTTTTGGTTGTTGGATTGTGTGGCAGTTTTTGCACGAGTCCGCCGTCAGGCTATATGCTTAAGCCTATGGAAAAAATTGCTGAACTGAAACGCGCCAAACTGCTGGCGCTGTCGCTACTGCTGATTGCGGTCGCCATTTTTATCACCACGCTGCTACTGCCGCCGACGCCGTGGGTCAGCGCGCTCAAGGCTATCTCCGAAGCGGCGATGGTCGGAGCGCTGGCCGACTGGTTCGCGGTGGTGGCACTGTTTCGTCGTATCCCGCTGCCGTTTATCTCCCGACATACGGCGATTATTCCCCGCAATAAGGACAGGATCGCCGATAATCTTGGCTATTTTGTGCAGGAAAAATTTCTCGATACGCCCTCGCTGGTGGCGCTCATCCGTCGCTATGAACCTGCCCTGATGCTCGGCAACTGGTTCAGCCAGCCGGAAAATGCCCGCCGGGTGGGCCACCATCTGCTGCAGGTGATGAGCGGTTTTCTGGAGCTGACCGATGACGCCCGTATTCAGCGCCTGCTGCGCCGGGCGGTACATAAGGCGATTGATAAGGTCGATCTGACGCAGACCAGCGCCATGATGCTGGAGGGATTAACCCGCAACAATCGCCATCAGAAGCTGCTGGACTCGCTCATTACCCAGCTCATTGCATTGCTGCAGCGCGACAGCTCGCGCGCGTTTATTGCCCGTGGCATTGTCCACTGGCTGGAGACCGAGCATCCGCTGAAGGCCAAAATTCTGCCCACCGAATGGCTGGGCGAACACAGCGCCGACATGGTGACCGACGCGGTGAATACGCTGCTCGACGAAGTCACCCAGGATCGCAGCCATCAGATCCGCCAGGCGTTCGATCGCGCCACCTTAAAACTGATCGATAACCTGAAAACCGATCCGCTGCTGGCGGAAAAAGCGGAGGGCATCAAGGCCTACCTGAAAAATGATGAGGCCTTTAACCGCTACCTCAGCGAGGTATGGGCCGACCTGCGGGCGTGGATCAAAAACGATGTCACCCGCGACGACTCGCGGATTCAACAGCGGATTGCCGATGCCGGGCAGTGGTTTGGCGAAACGTTGCTCCACGATGACGCGCTGCGCGAGTCGCTAAACGAGCACCTGGAGCAGGCGGCCCATCGAGTGGCGCCAGAGTTTGCCGCCTTCCTGACTCGTCATATCAGCGATACGGTCAAAAGCTGGGATGCGCGGGATATGTCGCGGCAAATTGAACTCAATATCGGTAAAGACCTGCAGTTTATCCGCATCAACGGCACCCTGGTCGGCGGCTCTATCGGCCTCGTACTGTGGCTATTCTCGCAGATCCCGGCGCTGTTTGTGCATTAAGCGAGCGCAAAACAGGGCCCCGCACGCTGGCGGGGCCCGGTGTTTAGCCGATGCGGGTAAACCCGGCCTCCAGATCGGCAATCAAATCGCCGACATCCTCCAGCCCGATATGTACCCTGACCAGCGTCCCGCTGAAATCCACCTCGCCAGCTGGACGAATACTGTTCAGCTCTTCCGGCTGGTTAGCCAGAATCAACGACTCGAACCCGCCCCACGAGTAGGCCATATGGAACAGCGAGAAGTTGTCGAGGAACATCGACATTTGCTCATCCGTCAGGCGCTTTTTCAGTACGAAGGAGAACAGGCCCGAGCTGCCGGTGAAATCCCGCTGGAAATATTCATGGCCCGGACACTCTGCTAAAGCCGGATGATTCACCCGCGCCACTTCCGGCCTCGCCGACAGCCAGCGAGCAATGTGGATACTGCTCTCTTGATGCTGTCTGAGGCGTACCGCCAACGTGCGCAGCCCGCGGCTGCCGTTATAGGCGGTATCCGCATCCAGCGTCTGCCCCATCAGATAGGAGTTTTCGCGCAGACGATCCCAGCAGCGGGCGTTGGAGACCGCCGTACCCAGCATGGCGTCGGAATGGCCAATGGTGTACTTGGTGCCTGCCTGAATCGAGATATCCACGCCGTAGTCCAACGCCTTAAACAGCACGCCCGCCGCCCAGGTGTTGTCGATCATGATAACGATCTGCGGATTTACCGCGCGGATCGCGTTGACCATTCCCGGTACATCCTGGACTTCCATGGTGATTGAGCTGGGGGACTCCAGAAAGACCACTTTGGTCTCCGGGCGGATCAACCCGGCAATCCCGGCGCCGATCAGCGGATCGTAATAGGTGGTTTCAACGTTGAATTTGCTGAGGATCTTATTGCAGAAGTCCTGCGTTGGCTCATAGGCCGCGCCGGTCATCAGGATATGGTCGCCGCTTTGCACGAACGCCAGAATCGCATTGGTCACCGCCGCGGCCCCGCACGGATAGAGCGCGCAGCCCGCGCCACCTTCCAGTTCACTCATCGCTTTCTGAAACGCGAAATGAGTGTAGGTCCCGCGACGGCCGTAGAACAGCTCGCCGTTGGCGCGATTGGCGGTAGCAAATTTTTTATCTTTCACCGTCTCAAAGACCAGCGAAGAAGCGCGCTGGATAACCGGGTTTACCGCCCCCTGGGTGTAGCGTTTATCGCGTCCGGCGATAATTAACTGCGTGTCGAGCTTGAGTGAATTCTTCATAACGTCTCCTGTAATATCCTTATATCCGTGCGAAAGCTTATACGGCGGCAGCCGTGGATTTCAGTTCAGCCGGTGCCGGCTTTTTTCCGGCGAAGCGTTCCACAATCTGCGCGGCGTTCAAATCATGAATCACGTTGATCAGAGTAGCCGGGGCATCGGTGATGGTGCCCAGTACCACCAGCATCGGGATCGCCTCCATCGGCAGCCCCAGCGTGGTGACGATAAAAATTTCACCGAGGAATGCGCCGCCCGGTACGCCGCCAACGATAATGGCGGAGAGCACGGCGATCAGCATGGTCAGAAAGAAGGTTTCGCTGGTGAACTCCATCCCCAGCACCGAATAGATAAAGACGATCTTCAGCGCGGCGATCATGGCCACACCGCCCTTATTCAGGTTAACCAGCAGCGGAATAGAGACATCGACGATTTCCGGGTTAATGCCCATCGCTTTACCGGCGCGCAGGGTGACGGGCAGCGTCCCTAATGAGGAGCAGGTCCCGAGCGCGGTCGCCGACGGTTCAACCGCATTGCGCCAGAATGCTTTCACCGCCGGCATGCCGCCGCCGATATATGAATAGAGAATCGAACCGAAGATAAAATAGGCCAGCGTGGCAACCATAAACAGGCCGATTGCCCGGGCAAAGGTCAACAGCAGCCCCGAGTCCTGGCTGGCCATCGTCGCGGCGAAATAGCAGCCCAGACCTATCGGCGCGACTTTCATAATGATCGAGACGATCTTCATGATGACGGTATTGGCATCTTCCAGCAGCGAGGCTATGCGTTTACCCGCCTGTTCCGATTGCCCGATGGCCACACCGGCAATAATCGCCATCACGATCAGCGCCAGAATATTGGACTTCGAGAACAGCCCGATAAAATCGCTGGTGGTGATCATGCTGACAAAATCCATCTTCCCGCTGCCCGCCTGCACCGACTGTGACAGATCGATGGTGACCCCCTGCGCCGGGTTGTACCATAAGGCAAGCGCGACGATGCCGGCCGCGGGAATAAAGGCCATCGCAATCGAAACAATGAAGATAATCGCCATAATGCGTCCCAGCCTTTTCAGGTCGGTCATACTGGCGATCGATGACATCACGCTGATGCCCACCAGCGGGACAATAATCATAAATAGCAGGTTAAGGAATATCTGACCTATCGGCTGTAATTTAACCGCCAGTCCTGGGGCGTAAATACCTGTCAGGCCGCCGATCACCAGGGCAATTAATAAAATAATAGAGGATTTGTAGGGTTCGAGTCGTGACCACATAACCGGTACCTTTTAATTAAAATTATATTAAATGAGATTAAATTCACAATTTAATGACTTTCTGCGGCGCCTCCTTTTATTTTGTGATGCAACTCACTTAAGTTGTTATTTTTTCATTTTGCCAGCAAGTTGTTTCCTGTGATTCAATAGTTGCATGTTTCAGATACGAATGTAACGGCTCATTCGTACCGTTTTTGCAAATCACTTGTGAATTTAAGGAAAAAATGAGCACACCAATTTCACTCAAGCATCTGGAGTTTTTTATCAAAATTGTCGACTGCGGAGGATTATCCGAGGCCGCCGCACAGCTTAACGTCTCGCCTTCTGCGGTCAGTAAAAGCCTCTCGGCAATGGAAGATACGCTGGGCACGACATTAATTAAGCGTACCACCCGCAGTATTACCTTGACCGACGCCGGGCAATATCTATTTAATCGCGCCAATAAGTTACTAAAAGAGTTTGATGATACGTTAAATACCACTTCCGGCTATTATCATAATCCGCAGGGTGAATTACGAATTACCTGCTCCATTGCCTTTGGCTACTCCCGGTTGGTCAACCTGGTGGATAAATATCGTCAGCAGTACCCGGATGTGAATCTGTATATTGATTTGAACGATAATTTCGTCAACCTCAATGAAACCGACTTCGATATCGCTCTGCGTATCTCCACCGCTCCGCCGCAAAACTACGCCATGCGCAAACTGGTTTCGATTCGCTGGGCTTATTGTGCGTCACCCGGCTATCTGGCTAAAAAAGGGATGCCGGTGCGGCGCAGCGATCTGGTGAATCATGATTGCCTGGTTTATCCCGGCTTGACGCCGGTGCTGAAGGTGACCGACGAGCACGATCGCCCGCATCAGCTTAAGCTGCACATGCCTATCCAGGCCAACAGCAGCCTGGTGCTGTTAAAATCGGTGCTGGAAGATCAGGGCGTTGCCTACCTGCCGACCTATCTAATCGGCGATCATATTCAGAAAGAGGAGATCACGCCGCTGATCCTCGATGGGACGATCGCCTGCGAAACGCACGCGCTGTATGCGCTCTATTTCCCCAGCAAATACAGCAATCCTAAAGTACGATCGTTTATCGATTTCCTGGTGGCAGAACTCGGCCCGGTGCCCGCGTGGGATAGCTGGATCCCCAGCTAACCTTATCTCCTCTGCCTTTTGATGCATTCAGAGCCCATTTAAGGAGCAAAAATGGCTGACATTACCCTGACTTCCGGCGAACGCGATCTGCTTCGCGAAAAGCTATGCGCATACTGCGAACAGAATTTTGACCTTGAACTGGAGCAGTTTGACGCCGAGTTCTTTGTCGATTTTATCGCGAAAGAGCTCGGCCCTATGTTCTATAACGCCGGGATTGAGGAGGCGATCCGCACCCACGTGGCTTACAGCGAGCGCATTCAGGAAGAGATGGATTTGAAGAAGGTCTACTAACGCCGCGGGATGCGTGGAAGATCAACAAACACATACAAATAACAGGGTTATACTGGCGACTCTTTCATCATCTCCCGTGTACGGGGAAGGAAAATCATGTCGCTCATCACCGATCTACCCGCCATCTTCGACCAATTCTCGGAAGCTCGTCAGCAGGGTTTTCTCACCGTCATGGACCTTAAAGAACAGAATGTGCCGCTAGTGGGCACCTACTGTACCTTTATGCCACAGGAGATAGCCATGGCGGCGGGCGCTGTCGTCGTCTCGCTGTGTTCCACCTCCGATGAGACCATTGAAGAGGCGGAGAAAGACCTGCCGCGCAACCTCTGCCCGCTGATTAAAAGCAGCTATGGCTTCGGCAAAACCGATAAATGCCCCTACTTTTACTTCTCTGACCTGGTGGTCGGCGAAACCACCTGCGATGGCAAAAAGAAGATGTACGAGTACATGGCCGAGTTCAAGGCGGTACACGTGATGCAGCTACCGAACAGCGCCAGCGACGCCGCCTCCCGGGCGCTGTGGAAAGCGGAGATCAAGCGCCTGCAGCAGGTGATTGAAACGCGTTTCGCTACGCCAATCAGCGAGGCGGCGCTGCGCGAAGCCATCGTGTTGAAAAATCGCGAACGCCGGGCGCTGGCCAATTTCTATCGCCTCGGGCAGTTAAATCCACCGGCGCTCAGCGGCGGCGACATTCTGAAAGTGGTTTACGGCGCGACCTTCCGCTTCGACAAAACCGCGCTGATTGATGAACTCAACGCGATGGCAGAACGTATCCATCAGCAATGGCGCGAAGGTCAACGACTGGAGGCCCGCCCGCGTATTCTGATTACCGGCTGCCCAATCGGCGGTGCGGCGGAAAAAGTGGTCCGCGCCATCGAAGACAACGGCGGCTGGGTGGTGGGTTATGAGAACTGCACCGGCGCGAAAGCTACCGAGCACTGTGTGGCGGAAGACGGCGACGTCTACGATGCCTTAACCGATAAATATCTCGCTATTGGCTGCTCCTGCATTTCGCCCAACGATCGGCGCCTGCAGCTGCTGAGCCAGATGGTCGAGGAGTATCAGGCCGATGGCGTGGTCGACGTCATCCTGCAGGCCTGCCATACCTATGCCGTTGAATCGCTGGCGATTAAGCGCCACGTACGTCAGCGGCACGACATTCCCTATATCGCGATTGAAACCGACTATTCGACGGCAGACCTCGGCCAGCTCAGTACCCGTGTCGCCGCATTTATCGAAATGTTGTAAGGAGCGCGCGTGATCTACACGGTAGGCATTGACTCCGGCTCCACCGCGACAAAAGGTATCCTGCTGGCAGACGGCGTCATTGCACGCCGTTTCCTCTGCCCGACCCCCTTTCGCCCCGCCGACGCCATCAACGACGCCTGGGAGACGCTGCGCGCAGGCCTCGCGGAAACGCCCTTTTTAACCCTCACCGGCTATGGTCGCCAACTGGTCGATTTTGCCGATAAACAGGTGACGGAGATTTCCTGTCACGGGCTCGGCGCACGTCTGCTGGCGCCGGAAACCCGCACGGTGATTGATATCGGCGGCCAGGACAGCAAAGTCATCCAGCTGGATGCGCAGGGCAACCTCAGCGACTTTCTGATGAATGACAAATGCGCGGCCGGTACCGGTCGCTTTCTGGAGGTGATTTCGCGAACCCTCGGCGCCAGCGTCGAGCAGCTGGACGCCATTACTGAAGGCGTTGAAGCGCACGCCATCACCAGCATGTGCACGGTATTCGCCGAATCGGAAGTGATCAGCCTGCGTTCAGCCGGGGTCGCACCGGAGGCGATTCTGGCCGGGGTGATCAACGCCATGGCCCGGCGCAGCGCGAACTTTATCGGCCGCTTATCCGCGCAGGGGCCATTGCTGTTTACCGGCGGCGTCAGCCACTGCGCGACGTTCGCCGCGATGCTGGAGCGTCAGCTCGGCCTGACGGTGCACAGGCACCCGGACGCCCAGTTTGCCGGCGCCATCGGCGCGGCGCTGATCGGCCAACGCCTGAGGCGGCGAGGATGACGGCATATCTGTTTTTATTTCATTCGACGGTAGGGGTGGTACGGATGCGCAAAGCCCTGCAGGCGGCGGGATTATCCTTTCAGGTCAAGGACATTCCACGTCAGCTGCGCGGCGGCTGCGGGCTGTGCATTTATCTGCACTGTCTGCCGGGAGAAGAACAGAAGTGGGTTATCCCCGGCCAAACGGAAGCCATATTTCGCGTTGCCGGGGATGATTACCAGCTGCTGGCTAACTTTCCGCAGCAGGCATAAGGGCTATCCCTGCCAGGGCGTCAATCATCGCCCGGCGGCGCTTCGCTTGCGCGGGCCTACAGCCGATCGCCCAGCCCCGGTCTTGTTTGCAGGCCGGGTAAGGCGCCAGCCGCCAGCCGCCACCCGGCATAACGCGCGCGCAGTGGCCGTAGCGCTCGCCCATGGGATCCCTATCAATCCCCCGATCGCCAGCAGAGCGCGTTGGCGGCCTGAGGCTATTCCGTGATGACGAACCGCGTCGGCGCAAAGCAGTTCAGAATCCGGTGCACAAGGAAAACCAACGTCAGCGTAACGATAAGCGAGGCGGTCACCGAGGTAATACGGTACAGATCGCTGAAGATCAGATCCTGGTCCGGGTGCAGGTTCTGGCCGAACATGATCCCGATGGTGGTGATGCTGGCGAAGCCCACCCCGGCGCCAACCTTTTCCATCACGTGCAGGCGCGCGCTAAAGGCCAGACCCAGGCCAATCAGCGGCATCATCAATACCATATGGTTGCTGAAATCGTAGATAAGCAGCTGCACCACCAGAATATACAGGCAGGACAACACCACCCCCGCGACACGCCACACCGAGCTTATCACCGCGCCGCGATAGTGCATCGGGAACAGGATCAGGATCCCCGCCATCAGCGCCGAAAGAGAGTCACTGAGATCGCAGATCTGGAAGACCACGAAAATCAGGGTGGCGACGGTGCCGGAGAGCAGCGATTCATGGCGCACCCTGGCGGCGTCTTTCTCGATTCGCGGCGGCGGCTTACGCGGTTCGACGTCCGGAATCAGGTAATTCATTAACGCGCTGAGCGCCACCGCCATCACACAGGCTTCCATATTAGAGAACAGCAGCGTGTGCCAGTTGCTGGTGGGATAGCTCATAAAGTTGAGCATCGTGCTCTGACAGACCACCCCCATCGACCCCAGCAGAAACAGCGGCCCCTGGCTCATGAAGCGAAAACGCATCACGTAGAGGCCAAAAACCACCAGCGTCATCACAATCGGCCATTGCGACAGATAGCCGACGATCAGCACCATTTCAACGCAGTTTACCGCCGCACTGAAGATAAACTGCCTGGCGACGTGACGATTAAAAACCGGCACCAGCGACAGCAGCATCAGCGGATAGACCACAAAGAAGACGCCGTACTGCACATCGTAGAAGGTCGAGATACTCAGCGCTATCATCCCGGCAAAGGCGATCCGCAGCGTCTGACGAAAGTCATTCGCCGTGTAAACGATATTACCGTGCGGGGTAAAAACGCGAGCCAGCGTATTAATAGACATAGTGCAGCAGGCTCACCAGATGGATCTGCAGGCCGGCAAAGGTGCGGGCAAACGGACCCTCGCTGTTATAGAGCTGAACCGTGGCACGGGCGCCGGTCGGCAGCGGTTTATCCAGCGGTTCATCAAGAGCGACGTGGATCCGCATCCGCTGGGCATCGCGCACCCAGCGGGTAGACTGCTCCGGCTGCGATAGCTGGCCGTTAACCTCTTCCTGGCCGGCTAAAATCCCGGCGTCGCTGCTGGTCACGTGCGCCGGAAAGACTTTCCCCGGCAGGGCATCGAAGACCACCGCGGCATCGGTATTCACCCCGGTGTGGCGCAGGCTCTTCTCACGAAAATCAGCGACAATATCGGTATGGTTGCTGACCAGCGCCAGCAGCGGCGTGGCGGCAGTGGCATACAGACCCGGATTGAGCTGCAGGTTGCTCACCATCCCGTCCGTTTCGGCGTAGACTTTGCTCCAGCCAAGGTTGAGCTGCGCCTCTTCCAGCGCGTTGCGGTATTTTTGCAGCGTCACGTTACGGTTATCGTCGCGCTCCCCGCGCTGTATCAGCAGATTCTGGATACTGGCATTCAGCGCGCTGACCGACTGTTCGCTGGTCTGCCAGGTGGTGCGCACCTTATCGAGATCCGATTGCGAAACGTTCTGCATGGTGCTCAGGCGCTGATAGCGATCCAGAGTCACTTTATCGTTGCGGGCGGTGAACTGTGCGGTGCGCAGGTTGGCGCGCGCGGCGGCAAGCTGGGCATCAAGCTGCTGATTGCTCAGCTTCGCTTGTTCATAGGCTATCTGCGCGGCCTGGACTTTGTTGATAAACGGCGTCGGATCCAGCTCATAGAGCAGGTCTCCTTTCTTCACCTGGCTATTGTTGTGCACATAGACCTGCGACACATAGCCGGAGACGCGCGGTGAAACGGGCGTGACGACCCGCATGACGGTCGAGTCCGGCGTCAGCGGGATCCAGATATCGGCAACGATAAACCAGGCGAATATCGTCAGGAACGCGACAATACTTACCCTTACCCAGCGGGCAAATTTTTGTTCAGGGGTCATCATAGTTTTTTAGATCTTGTTATCTTCTTCGCGGATTGTCCGCAAATTGCAGGCGATGTGATTTAAGGTAGCGCTGAAGGTGGCGAGATCCGCCGCAGGAATGGTCCGGGTGACGCGGGATTGATAGGTCTCAATCACACGGTTCAGATCTTCCAGTATCGACCGGCCTTCCGCCGTCAGCGTCAGCAGGCGTATGCGTTTGTCATATGGCGATGTTGAACGCACCAGATAGCCCTGGTTTTCCAGCTGCGTGAGGGTGCGCATAAGCGGCGGCAGTTCAATACCCTGCACCTCCGCCAGCTCGCTGACCGACACGTTGTCCCCCAGCTGATGCAGCTGCATCAGCACCGTCCAGCTTGACTGGGTCAGGCCGGTATCGGTGATAGCAGAGTCGATGGTCGCGCGCCACTGGCGGACCACCATCGCCATCCGCATCCCCATCGGGCGGCGGGCGAACAGTTCGTCTTCGGTCATGTTTCTTTCCTCAGTTAGCTGAGAAGAAAATAATACTTATCAGGGTAAGTATCAAGAAACAGTGGGCGCAGAAGCATTAATTGATAAATATTGTGAATGTAATAATCCTGGCGGACATTTCCCCGGTCGCGCTATCGCTTTCCGGGGCTATGGCATCGTGCGGTTTTGTCGCCCGGACAGGTATGCAGCACCGCCCCCGGGAAAACCCCGGCCGCGCGGCGCTTACCGGGGCTATGGACTGGTCGCCCGGATAGCGCGTTTAGGCCATCATCCGGGGAAAAACGCATTTTTTAATTGAGCTGATCTCGCCTCAGCCCGACATCCTTGAGCTGTTCATCGCTCATTCGCTGCAAAACCCGTCGCGTTTGCTGCCGTAACCACCATTTTCTTATCATGCGGCCCAGTAATACGAAACCGATAAACGGCTGTTTTGCCCGGTTCTCGTGAAATTCCATCCTCTACCTCCTCGCCTTGCCAGAGGCTTTATCTTCGCGGATCTGAAGCCCAACAATACAGATGCACAAAATACTTTTCTTTAACATACAGATTGGCTAAAACGATATCTGCGTGGCTTTTTTTTCATCCATCTGTACTGGTTTATCTATCTGTATGGCGGCAATAAGGGATACAGCATGACGCGTTACCAACATCTGGCCAGTCTGCTGGCAGAACGTATTGAGCAAGGGCTGTATCGCGACGGCGAAAAACTGCCGTCGGTACGCAGCCTGAGTCAGGAGCACGGTGTCAGCATCAGTACCGTGCAGCAGGCCTACCAGACGCTGGAACAGCAGCGGCTGATCACCCCGCAGCCGCGTTCCGGCTATTTTGTCGCCCCGCGTAAAGCCCAGCCGCCGGTACCGCCGATGTCGCGCCCGGTTCAGCGCCCGGTGGAGATTACCCAATGGGATCAGGTGCTGACCATGCTCGACGCCCGTAACGACAAAACCATCATCCCCTTCGGCGGCGGCTCACCGGACGTCACTCAGCCGAGCCTGAAACCGTTGTGGCGTGAGCTTAGCCGGGTGATTCAGCATAACCTCAACGAGGTGCTGAACTACGACGAGCTGGCCGGGCGCCGCGAACTGCGGGAGCAGATCGCCCGCCTGATGCTGGACGGCGGTTCCGTCGTCACCGCCAACGATCTGGTGATCACCAGCGGTTGTCACAGCGCGCTGTCGCTGGCCCTGCTGTCGGTGTGCCAGCCTGGCGACATCGTCGCGGTGGAGTCGCCGACCTATTACGGCACCATGCAGCTGCTGCGCGGTCTGGGGATCAAAGCCATTGAGATCCCGACCGATCCGGACAGCGGGATCAGTATTGAAGCGCTGGAGCTGGCGCTGGAGCAGTGGCCGATCAAAGGCGTTATCCTCGTGCCGAACTGTAATAATCCGCAGGGTTTTATCATGCCGGACGCCCGCAAACGCGCGGTGCTGACCCTCGCCCAGCGGCACGATATCGTCATTTTCGAAGATGATATTTACGGCGAACTGGCCACCGACTACCCGCGTCCGCGCACCATTCACTCGTGGGATATCGACGGCCGGGTAATGCTGTGTAGCTCGTTTACCAAAACTATCGCTCCAGGCCTGCGTATCGGCTGGATCGCGCCCGGCCGCTACTACGATCGTCTGCTACAGATGAAATACGCCGCCAGCGGGACCAACGTTCCTTCAACCCAGCTGGCCGCCTGTAACTTTATCCGCGAAGGCCACTACCATCGCCACGTGCGGCGGATGCGGCAGATTTATCAGCGGAATATGGAGATCTACACCTGCTGGCTGCGGGAATACTTCCCCTGCGGGATCTGCGTCACCCGACCGAAGGGCGGCTATATGCTGTGGGTTGAGCTCCCCGAGCACGTCGATATGGTCTGCGTCGCAAAGCAGCTGTGCCGCCTGAAAATCCAGGTCGCGCCGGGTTCGCTGTTCTCGGCGTCCGGGAAATACCGCAATTGCGTCAGGATCAACTGCGCCCTGCCGCCGATCGACAAGCACCGGGAGGTGATGGTGAAGCTGGGGGATGCGGTGAAGGTGGCGATGGAGTGAGTTTTTCACCGTCGCGAACTGGCTTGCCCCCCGGTGGCGCTTTGCTTACCGGGGCTACGGGTTCCCGGTCGCCTGCGGACTCGTCGCCCCACAAGACGCGGCAAGCGCCCCCAGTGGGGCAATCTCTATCGCGCGCCGAACGCCGGGAATAGCTACGATTTCTTATTCTGCTCGCGCAGCATGGCTTCTCTTAAAATCGCATTCAGCCGCGTTTGATAGCCTTTTCCCGGGCGCTTAAGCCACTCCATCACATCGGCATCAATGCGCACTGAGGCCTGCGTTTTCAGCGGCCGATAAAATTTACCGCGAACCGCCTCTGACCACGGCTCATCGTCCGAAGAGGGGATGTCGCTGTAATCAATGTCATCATCTGATTTTTTCGCCAGCGCGTTGAGTTCGTCTTCACGCTGAGCGGTAAGCGCTGTCGGGTTATCGCGTTTATGTTTAACCATGTTCATAACGATTCCTCTCTTTCTTGTCCGCCTTCCGGGCGCTGATAATACGAATGACCTCCGTTCCACTTTCAAAACGGACCGAATGCGCCACAAGAACAACAGTAACTCCATGAACGAGCCCGATGGTTTGCCAGCGATACTCACCATTTTCATAGCGATCATGTCGGGAAAGATGTTGCGGGTCGTCAAAGACTAACACCGACTCCTCGAAGCGAATCCCATGTTTTTTTAGGTTGCTTGTTGCCTTGTTTGCATACCATTCAAACCCCATTGGCATAACATTCATCCTGATTGTATATACAAAAAAGTATATACAATTGTCTGAAGATTATACTGACAGTGTTGGAAAAAACCTCACATTTTCAGAGTAGAGTTTGTAAAGATTTTCCCCCGGTGGCGCTACGCTTACCGGGGCTACAGGTTTGCAGCCGATGGAGCCAGTAGCCCGGACAAGGCGCGCCAGGCGCCGCCTCCGGGGAGCAACCGCAGGGCGATTCAGGCGGTGGCGCAGCGCTCAGCCGGGCTACGGGTTCCGGCTCGCCTGCGGCTCCTCGCCATAAAAAACCATCCCTTTATACGGCTGCTCGCGGCAGGCGGCCAGGCGCTGAGCGAGGCTGCCGACGTGCAGCTCCAGCTTGTGGCCATCGGGATCGAGGAAGTAATAAGACGCCCCTTCGCTGCGGTTCACCTTCCACATCGTCACCCCGGCCACTTCCAGACGGGCGGCAAACCCGGCGAAGTCAGCTTCGGCAATGCTAAAGGCGTAGTGGGTATAGTCGCTCTCCTCCGGCGGAGTGATGCGCCGCTGCGGATCGAGGGACAGGCACAGCCACAGATCGCCGCAGGCAAGATAGGCTCCGCCGTCCCAGCGGGCGTGCAGCGTCATCCCCAGCAACTGGTGATAAAACGCCACGCTCGGCGCCAGGCGGCTGACCGCCAGGGTCAGGTGATTCAATCCGCTTAACATGACTTATCCTCTAATGACATCACGATTTTCTGACGCAGCCATTGATGGGCCGGATCGCGATGCCAGCGTTCGTGCCACAGCATCAGCATATCAAACCCGGCCACCGCCAGCGGCGGCTCGACGACCATCAGACCACTTACCCCACGCGCCAGCCGCTCCGGTACCACCGCCACCAGCTCGCTGTTGCGCAGCGTCTCCAGCATAAACAGGAAATGTGGCACCGAAAGGACAACCCGTCGCGCCAGGCCAAGATTAGCCAGCGCGATATCGGTCGCGGCATGAAAACCGCCGCCGTCCGGCGAAACAATCACCTGTTCCAGCTGGCAGAACTGCGCCAGGCTGAGCGCCGATTGCAGCGCCGGATGCCCGACTCTGCCCGCCAGCACATAGCGTTCACTGAACAAGACGCGCTGATGCAGCTCCGCCGGCGCGCCGTCACGGGTATGGAAAAACAGATCCACTTCGTCACGCTCTGCCTGCGACACCAGCCGCGAGGGCTGCAGCTCAAAGACCGCCAGGCGGCTGCCTGGGGAGGCCCGACGCAGCGTGTGCAGCGCCGGAAGTAAAATCGCCGAGGCCATATAATCTGTCGCCGCGACGCGCCAGGTTTGCGCCGCCGTCGCCGGATCAAAATGGCTGGCAGGCGCCACCGCCAGCTCGAGTGCGGCGAGCGCATCGCGCAACGGTCCGCGCAGTTCATCAGCGCGGGCGGTCGGCAGCATCCCGCGCGGCCCGGGCAGCAGCAGCGGGTCGGCAAAAATTTCCCGCAGGCGCGCCAGCTGAATGCTCACCGACGGCTGCGACAGGTTGAGCCGCTGCGCCGCCCGCGTGACGTTATTCTCACTCAGCAACACGTCGAGGGTGCGCAGCAGGTTGAGATCCAAACGATGTAAATTAATCACGGCTATACCTGAGATTTAAGCAATTAATTTCTACTATAGTGTCAGCTTGCTTACTCTGCAGCTCTCCATCGCTCAGAGGTGATTACCATGAAAGTACTGCTGATTTACGCCCATCCGGAACCGCGCTCGCTGAATGGCGGTTTAAAAGATTTTGCCGTGCAACATCTGCAGCAGGCCGGGCACGAGGTGCAGGTCTCCGATCTCTACGCCATGCGCTGGAAAGCGGGCTTTGATGCTGACGACAGCAGTGCCCCGCCGGTTGGCGAGTTCTGGCGCTCGACGCTCGATTCAAAGCAGGCTTTTGAACAAGGAACCCAAAGCGCAGATATCGTTGCGGAGCAAGAGAAACTGCTGTGGGCGGATACGGTGATTTTTCAGTTTCCGCTGTGGTGGTTCTCGATGCCCGCCATTATGAAAGGCTGGATCGACCGGGTTTACGCCTATGGTTTTGCCTATGGCGTCGGCGAGCACAGCGACCGCCACTGGGGCGACCGCTATGGTGAAGGGACGCTGGCGGGCAAACGGGCGATGCTGATCGTCACCACCGGCGGCTGGGCGGAGCATTACGCCCCGCGCGGTATCAACGGCCCCATCGACGACATCCTGTTCCCCATCCAGCACGGAATGCTGTTCTACCCCGGTTTTTCGGTGTTGCCGCCGCTGGTGTTCTATCGCACGGAGAAAACGGACGAGCAGCGCTTTGCCCGGCAGTGCCGCGAGCTGGGGCAGCGGCTGGATACGCTGGCGGAAACGCCCCCCATCCCGTTCCGCCGGCAAAACCACGGCGACTATCTGATCCCCTCCCTGACGCTGCGCCCGGAGCTGGCGCCTGGCGAATGCGGATTTGCGCTGCATCAGACGACAAAGTCATGTCTTCCCGGTGATTGCTGAGATACCGCAGATATCACCGGAATTCATATGACGAATTGTGACCCCCCGCGCAATAACGACAATCCACGGCGCGACACCGCCCCGCATCTTGATCGCTATCAAAAATAATCATACCGTCTGGTCGGTATGATTCGGGCCATGAATATGGAAGCCCAGCACCGAAAAAAAGATCCTGCCCGCCGGCATCAGCAGCTGCTGGAGTCGGCGGCAATGATTGCCGGCCGGGATGGCATCGCGTCGCTCTCGCTGAATGCCGTCGCCCGTGAAGCAGGCGTCAGTAAAGGCGGGTTGCTGCATCATTTCCCCAACAAGCAGGCGCTCATTTTTGCGCTGTTCGCCCGTCTGCTGGCCATTATGGAAGAGGCCATCTCGGGGCTGATGGCGGCCGATAATGTCTCTTATGGCCGTTTTACCCGCGCCTACCTGCACTATCTCTCTGACCTGACGGATACCGACGAAAGCCGGCAGCTGATGGTGTTGTCCCTGGCGATGCCGGATGAGCCGGTGCTGAGAAAATGCTGGCGAGACTGGATGCTGGGGCATCTGGCGCAGGGCGATGCGCTGGATAATAGCCATACCGGCACCCTGGTGCGCTATGCGGCGGACGGTATCTGGCTGTCGGAACTGACGGAAGGACGCACCATGGGCGCCGACCACCGCCGATCGCTGGTGCGCGATCTGACGCGGATGACGCTTCCGGCGTGATGCCGGAAAAGCCTGCCCCGTCAGGCGTCATGGATGGTTGCAGGCCGTCTGGGCACCCGGGCATACGTGAAATATGTAGACGCTCCCTGGACCAGACTGACAAATAAAATAGCCTCATGTAGGCTCTTAGATTGAGGCCGCGATGCGCTACAACATCAATGCCCGTCTCATTTATGATGCAACGGACGGCACACTCACCCTACCGGGAAGCAGCGAACCGGACAGCCAGCTGTCTATCACTGCCAGCGCGCTGCTCTACTATTTCCTGCGCCATACCGATGTTATCAGCCGCGATGAGGTACTGAAAAAAGTCTGGGATGACAACGGATTAACGTCATCCAATAGCAACCTCAACCAGTATCTGAGCATGCTGCGCAAAACCTTCCGTCATTACGACATCGAGAACATCATCGTCACGGTGTCGCGCGGTATGCTGCAGCTCAACCCCGAATTAACCATCGCCATCATTGACGACATACCGGAGGCACCGCCCGCGCCCGCGGCAGAAGTCGCGCCGGTGCAGGAGTCCGAGCCCCCCCTCGCCTGCGCCGAGGAAGCGCCCGCCCTCTCACGGCATGCGCGGGGCACCTGCTGGTATATGGCCGGCGCCAGTCTGCTGGCCATCGCGCTACTGTTGCTGGCGTTTGCTTTCGTCGGCGGCAGTGAATCCCGTCCCATCACCCTGACGCAGATGACCCACAGCCAGTGCGAGCTGCTGGCCAGTGACGAGATGCTGCGTTCGGTCTCCGCCAGCGCCTACGGTAAGAATTTTGATGAGGTACGCCAGCGGCTGAAGCTCGAGTGCAAACCCGGCGAGCGTCTGGTCTTCTTTTATGGCGACCGGCTGGAAACCAACGGGCTGGGCCGGGTGTTCCTCGCCCACTGCGCCATGCATGAAGACAACCCGTTCAGCTACTGCGATAACTATTTCTACTACTCCTGGAAGCCGCAATGAGACTCGCTCCTCGCCCCTTTTTCGCCCTCTCTACGCTGGTATTTATCGTCGCGACCGGGGTCAGCGCCTGGAAACTGCTGCCCGTTGAAAAAGACGGGGTGATGAGCTGCTCAACCAAAGCCATTATGCGTTTTGAGAACATGGAGAAAGAGAACGTCAACGGCAATATTCATTTTAATTTTACCGCCAACGGCAAGGGTTCGATGGTCGTCGAGGGCTATACCGACTCCGCGGCCGGCTGGCTCTATCTGCAGCGCTACGTCAAGTTTAACTGGACCAGCCAACGCATCTCATCTACCGAACGCCACTACCGCATCAGCAAGTGGGAATCCAGCGCCTCGTCAATCGATGAGTCGCCGGACGTGATCTTTGCCTACTTTATGCGTGAAATGTCCGACAGCCATGATGGCCTGTTTCTCAACGCCCAGAAGCTCAACGAGAAAGCAATTCTGCTGAGCTCCATCAACTCTCCACTCTATGTCTGCACCCTGAAATCCGGCAGTCAGTTCGATTAATCCCACTCCCCTGCTTTCCCGGTATCGCCTCGCCGCGAAAGCGCACTTTTTGCATTTATCTGGCGGTAAAAAACATGACCATACCCACACTTAATGGAGGGTAATATTACCCCGCGTCCGCAATAAATTAGCACCCCATTAACATTCCCCGCGGCGCGTCTCAACGCGCTAAAAACCACCCGTGACAACGCCAAATCCCGCACGCTAGATCAGCATAAACAGATAAATCAGCGGCTATAAAAGGCTAAATCACAGAGTAAAAATCTAAAAATAAAACTTTCACGGATTTAAATTTCACTCCATCTGCGTTTCCCTATAGTGGACGTCGAACGCCGCTGCCGCGTGTTGACGCCGTTACGCGGACGGTTTTCCCGAATCACAAAACCTGTTCTGGAGGAGATCACAATGGGTGATGCATTGGGGCTTATTGAAACCAAAGGCCTGGTGGCCTGCATTGAAGCAGCGGATGCCATGTGCAAATCCGCCAACGTCGAGCTGATTAGCTATGAAAACATCGGCTCCGGCCTGGTCACCGTCATGGTGAAGGGCGATGTCGGCGCGGTAAAAGCGGCGGTGGATTCCGGCGTGGAATCGGCGCAACGCATCGGAGAAGTGGTGACCTCGCTGGTGATTGCACGTCCGCATAACGACATCAACAAAATCGTCATTAAACACAAGGCTTAAGGCCAGGAGAACGCAAATGGGTGATGCATTAGGTCTGATTGAAACCAAAGGTCTGGTGGCTTGTATCGAAGCGGCGGACGCGATGTGTAAAGCCGCCAACGTCGAGCTGATCGGCTATGAAAACGTCGGTTCCGGCCTGGTCACCGCGATGGTGAAAGGTGACGTCGGCGCGGTGAAAGCGGCGGTGGATTCCGGTGTGGAATCGGCACAGCGCATTGGGGAAGTGGTGACCTCGCTGGTTATCGCCCGTCCGCATAACGACATCAACAAGATCGTCGCACATTACAAAGTGACGGAATAACGGGAGACAACATGATGAAAGAAGCGCTTGGTCTGATCGAAACCAAAGGTCTGGTGGCCTGTATTGAAGCCGCCGATGCGATGTGTAAAGCCGCCAACGTCGAGCTGATTGGCTATGAAAACGTCGGCTCCGGGCTGGTCACCGCGATGGTAAAAGGCGACGTCGGTGCGGTCAATGCGGCCGTTGACTCCGGTGTGGAGGCGGCAAAACGCATCGGTGAAGTGGTCACCTCTCGCGTCATTGCGCGTCCGCATAACGATATCGAAAAAATCGCGTCGCAGCATAAAGCATGACCTGACAGGGCGCGCCCCGTCTCCACTCTTTTAGTCTGATGAAGGATAGACTCATGATTGAACTGGATAACGATTTGCAGTCCCGCCAGAACGCGCGGGAACTGGTGCGCAGCGCCAAAAAGGCTCAGGCGATTCTGGCCACCTTTTCGCAGCAACAAATCGACGCCATCGTGAAAAACGTGGCCCAGGAAGCCGCGCACCACGCCGAAGCGCTGGCGAAAATGGCTGCGGAAGAGACCGGATTTGGCAACTGGCAGGATAAAGTGCTGAAGAACCGTTTCGCTTCGCTGCGCGTTTACGACGCCATCAAAGATATGAAGACCGTCGGCATCATTCATGACGATCCGCTAAAAAAAGTGATGGACGTGGGCGTGCCGCTGGGCGTGATTTGTGCGCTGGTCCCGTCAACAAACCCAACCTCTACCGTGATCTACAAAACGCTGATTGCCCTGAAAGCCGGCAACGCGATTATCTTCTCCCCGCATCCGGGCGCGCGTCAGTGTAGCTGGAAGGCGATTGAGATCGTCAAGCGCGCCGCCGAAGCCGCAGGCGCGCCGGCAGGCAGCGTTGATGCCATTAGCCAGCTGACCCTCGAAGCCACTTCAGAACTGATGCACAGTAAAGACGTCTCGCTGATTCTGGCCACCGGCGGCGAAGGCATGGTGCGCGCGGCCTATGCTTCTGGCACCCCGACCATCAGCGGCGGCCCGGGAAACGGACCGGCCTTTATCGAGCGCAGCGCCGATATTCATCACGCGGTGAAAGATATTATCACCAGCAAAACCTTCGATAATGGCGTGATCTGCGCCTCCGAGCAGTCGATCATCGTTGAACGCTGCATTTACGACGAAGTACACCGCGAGCTGGAAGCCCAGGGCGCCTACTTCATGAATGAAGGTGAAGCGGCCAAAATGGCGGCTCTGCTTCTGCGCCCGAACGGCACCATCAACCCGAAAGTGGTGGGTAAAACTGCGCTGTATCTCAGCCAGCTTGCTGGCTTCAGCGTTCCGGCCAGCACTAAAGTGCTGATCGCCGAGCAGACCACCGTCTCTCACCAGAACCCTTACTCTCGCGAAAAACTGTGTCCAGTTCTCGGCCTGTATGTGGAAGAGGACTGGAAAGCGGCCTGCCACCGGGTGATGGAACTGCTGACCAACGAAGGCCTCGGCCATACGCTGGTAATCCATACCCGCAATCAGGATGTGATTCGTCAGTTCTGCCTCGAAAAACCGGTTAACCGCATTTTGATTAACACCCCGGCGGCGTTAGGGGGCATCGGTGCAACCACCAATATCACGCCGGCGCTGACGCTCGGCTGCGGCGCCGTTGGCGGCGGTTCCAGCTCCGATAACGTCGGCCCGATGAACCTGCTCAACATCCGCCGGGTCGGCTACGGCGTACGTTCCATCGATGAACTGCGCGCGCCGGGCAGCCGCCCTGAACCGCAGCCGACCATCGTCACGCCGGCAGCTAACCCGCAACGCAGCATTCTCGACGACGTGCGCTTCACCTCTCCTGGCGCCGCGACCCCCGTCGCGACCACCGGCAGCGCAGGGGCAGATAACCGTTTTGCTGTCGCCGCCGTCGAAGCGGAAGGCGAGATCAACGAGCAGAACGTGGAACGCATCATCCGCCAGGTGCTTGAGCGCTTAGGCCAGTAACGCATTGAAATAAGGCGATAAAAACAATGATTCTCGCAAAGGTAGTCGGACATGTCGTCGCCACGCAGAAATGCGCTGAGCTACGCGGCAGTAACCTGCTGCTGATCGTCAAACTGGACGATGACCAGCAGCCCATGAAGGACCAGACCTGGGTCGCCGTCGATAGCGTCGGCGCCGGCATGCACGACATCGTTCTGGCTGAAGAGTATTTCGCGCTCAACGCCGAGCATTACAAAGCCATGTCGGTGGTTGCCATTGTCGAGAACGTGTTTCGGGACGCTTAAGGAGTGAATAACCCAATGAGTGAATTTTTGCTGAAACCCCGGATCCGCTTTGGCCAGGACGCGCTCGCGGTTCTGGACGAGCTCCCCGCCCGCAACGTCCTGCTGGTGACCGACAAGGCGATGGTCAAATTTGGTCTCGCCGAACGCGTGACGG
Source organism: Klebsiella planticola ATCC 33531 (assembly GCF_000735435.1). Classification (GTDB taxonomy): domain Bacteria; phylum Pseudomonadota; class Gammaproteobacteria; order Enterobacterales; family Enterobacteriaceae; genus Klebsiella; species Klebsiella planticola. The sequence continues at coordinate 76,872 of NZ_JMPP01000004.1, forward strand.
GCCCCTGGCGCCAGCGCGGCATCACCTTCCAGGTCTGGGATGACGTGGTAGCGGATCCGGATATCGCCACCATAGTCCGCGGGATGAAGTTGATGGATGCCAGCTATCCGGATCTGGTGGTGGCGTTGGGCGGCGGGTCGGTCATTGACGCGGCCAAAGCGGTTATTTTCGCCCTGGCGCAGACCCGTCCGCAGGCCGGACGCCAGCGTCCCTGCTTCGTGGCGATCCCGACCACCAGCGGTACCGGTTCCGAAGTGACCGCCTTTTCGGTCGTCAAGGCCGATGCCGAAAAACTGGTGCTGGTGGATCCGACGCTGCTGCCGGATATCGCCATTCTCGACCCGGCGCTGGTGGCTTCGGTCCCGCCGGCGATCACCGCCGATACCGGAATGGACGTTCTGTGCCACGCGCTGGAGGCCTACGTCTCCCGCGCCGCCAGCGACTTTTCCGATGCGCTGGCTGAAAAAGTGGTGCAGCAGGTTTTCCGCTATCTGCCCACCTGCTGGCGCAGCGGCGACAACCTGCTGGCTCGCGAAAAGATGCACAACGCCTCCTGCATGGCGGGCATGGCGTTTACCAACGCCTCGCTGGGCATTACCCACAGTCTGGCCCATGCGCTGGGCGGCGTTTTTCGCGTCCCCCACGGCCGTGCGAACGCGCTGTTAATGGCTGAGGTAGTGGCCTGGAACGCCGATTATCACGGGCAGTGCGCGACCGACGCCGCGCGCAAATATGCGCGCTTAGCCCATCTGCTGGATCTGCCTGCGGCCAATACCCGCCAGGGCGTCGCCAGCTTACTGGTCGCTATTCAGACATTAAAAGACGAGATGACGATGCCGACCGGCATTAGTGACACCGGCATTGCCAGTGCTGAGTTTGAGCAACGCCTGACGGAGATGGTTGGCCAGGCGCTACGCGACAGCTGTACACCGACCAATCCACGCACGCCGGACGCCAACGCGTTGATCGAGCTTTATCGCCGAGCCTGGAGCGGCAGCCGGTAATTGCCCGGCGGCGCTGCGCTTGCGCGGGCCGACAAGGGGCCGAATGTCAGGCCGGGTCAGGCGTCAGCCGCCCCCCGGCAGAAACACAGACACAGTACTCACCGCAGGGTTGCTATCAGCCGCGGAACAGAACATCTGGAGAATACTACATGGCACACTACAGCTTAACGCCGCGCGTCCACGTGCTGGCTGAACGTTTACTCTCACAAAAAAGCACCCTGTGCACCGAACATGCCGCCACGTTGAACGCCCTTGATGGCGATATCGCGGGCATTCCTGCCGCCGTCAAGCCGGCGCGTCGTTTCTATGAGTTGATGCGCCAGCTGCCGCTGTGCATCAGCCCCGATGAGCTCATTGTCGGCGACCAGACCCGCAAACCGCACGGGGCAATTTTTCACGATGAAAGCGCCGCGCAGCGTCCGTCGGCATTCCGTTTCCTGAATCTCAGCAGCGACCTGGACTCCCCGGATTACCGGCTGATTATTGAAAAAGGCGTGCTGGCGATTAAACACCAGCTGGAAGAGAAAACCCGCAGCCTGGGTAGCGCCGTCAGCCGCAGCGGTATGGATGAAGTCAACGGCTGCCGCGCCGCCATTTACGCCTGCGACGCCCTCCTCGCCCTGGCGCAGAATCTGGCCACCAGCGCCGAAACGCTCGCGGCGGCGGAAAGCAACCCGTATCGCCAGGCCGAACTGCTGGAGAGCGCGGCGATTCTGCATCACGTTCCGGCCCACCCGGCACGTAACTTCAAAGAGGCCTGCCAGGCATTTTATCTGTTTCAGCTGGCGCTGCAGCTGGACAACGGCAGCTATGCGGTGAACCCGGAAGGTGCCGATAAGGCGCTGCTGCCGTGGTATCAGCGCGACATCGCCAACGGCACCCTGACGCCGCAACGGGCCTATGAAATCGTTGAGTGCCTGTGGTTCAAGCTGGCACAGCTGAGCGAAGTCCGCGCCGCCTGCGCCATCGACGGCTACCCGATGTTCGACGCCCTGCGCCACGGCGCCAGCCTCGATGACCCCAGCACGATCATCAACGAACTGTCCGCGCTGTTCCTCTGCGCACAACGCAATCTGAGCGCGCTCAATCTGCCGGTACGCCTGTTCCACGGCGTACAAAAAGTTTCCGCCGCGCCATTTGCCGCCTGTAGCGAAACCACAACAGCAGAAGGGCTGACCCCGCGCATGCAGCGCCTGCGTAACCACTACCTGACGGTGCGCCCGAGCGTCTCTATTTACCGCGCGCTGGCCTTTACCGAGGTGGTGAAAGCGAATCCGGGTATGCCGACCATTCTGCTGCGCGCCAAAGCTTTCCGTCACGCCTGCGAAACCGCGCCGATTCTGATTCAGGACGATGAGCTGATCGTCGGCCATCCGTGCGGCAAGCCGCGCGCGGGGGCCTTCTCGCCGGATATCGCCTGGCGCTGGGTGCGCGACGAGCTCGATACCATGAGCACCCGTCCGCAGGATCCGTTTGAGATCAGCGAAGCAGATAAGAAAACCATCCGCGAAGAGATCGTACCGTTCTGGGAAGGTCGCTCGCTGGATGAGATCTGTGAAGCCCAGTACCGCGAAGCGGGCGTGTGGGCGTTCAGCGGCGAAACCTTCGTCAGCGACCTCTCCTACCATCAGATCAACGGCGGCGGCGATACCTGCCCGGGCTATGACGTGCTGCTGTTCACCAAAGGGATGAACGGCATTAAAGCCGACGCTGAGGCGCATCTTGCCAGCCTGAGCATGGAAAACCCGGAAGATATCGACCGCATCTATTACTACAAGGCGGCGATTGAAACCTGCGAAGGGGTGATCAACTACGCTCACCGCATCGCCGCGCGCGCCCGTGAGCTGGCCGCTATTGAGCAAAACGCCCAGCGCCGCGCCGAGCTGCTGACCATTGCCGAAGTGAACCAGAACGTCCCGGCGAACCCGCCGAAGACCCTGCAGGAAGCGCTGCAAAGTATCTGGACCGTGGAGTCGCTGTTTGAAATTGAAGAGAACCAGACCGGGCTGTCGTTGGGCCGCGTAGACCAGTACTGCTACCCGATGTTTGAAGCCGATATCCGCGAAGGCCGCCTGACTCACGAAGCTGCGCTGGAGCTGCTGCAGGCGTTTATCATCAAATGCGCCGAGCTGATGTGGATGTCGAGCGAGCTGGGGGCGAAATACTTCGCCGGTTATCAGCCGTTTATCAACCTGACCGTTGGCGGACAGAAGCGCTCCGGCGGCGATGCCTGTAACGACCTGACTTACCTGATTATGGACGCCGTGCGCTTTGTGAAGGTTTACCAGCCGTCGCTGGCCTGCCGTATCCACAACCAGTCACCGCAGAAATATATGGAAAAAATCGTCGACGTCGTCAAGGCGGGGATGGGTTTCCCGGCCTGCCACTTCGATGACTCCCATATCAAAATGATGCTGCGTAAAGGCTTCGATTTCGAAGACGCGCGCGATTACTGCCTGATGGGCTGCGTCGAACCGCAGAAATCCGGCCGTATCTATCAGTGGACCTCTACCGGTTACACCCAATGGCCTATCGCTATCGAGTTCGTCTTAAACCGCGGCCGGATGGTGCTGTTTGATAGCTATCAGGGGCTGGATACCGGCGACCTGCGCGAACTGCGCACCTTCGAAGCCTTTGACGCGGCGGTGAAACAGCAGATTGCCCATATCGTCCGTCTGTCGGCCATTGGCACAGTGATCAGCCAGCGCGTGCACCGCGACGTGGCGCCGAAACCGCTGATGTCGCTGCTGGTGGAAGGCTGCATGGAGAGCGGCAAAGACGTCGCCGCCGGCGGCGCGATGATCAACCACGGCCCGGGGCTGATCTTCTCCGGTCTGGCGACCTACGTCGATTCGATGGCGGCGATTCGTAAGCTGGTATTCGAAGATAAGAAATACACCCTCGAACAGATGCGCGATGCGATGCTGGCGAATTTCGAAGGCTTTGAAGCCCTGCGCCGCGACTGCCTGAACGCGCCGAAATACGGTAATGACGATAACTACGTTGACCAGTACGCACTGGATATTACCGAGTGGACCGAGCGCGAGTGCCGCAAGTACAAAATGCTCTACTCCACGCTGAGCCACGGCACCCTCTCTATCTCCAACAACACGCCGATTGGCGAGCTGACCAACGCCACGCCGAACGGCCGCCTGGCATGGATGCCGCTTTCCGACGGCATCAGTCCGACGCAGGGGGCGGATAAGCAGGGTCCAACCGCCATCATCAAGTCAGTCAGCAAGATGAACGTGGAGACCATGAACATCGGCATGGTGCATAACTTCAAGTTCCTCCAGGGGCTACTGGATACCCCGGAAGGTCGTCACGGCCTGATTACCCTGCTGCGCACGGCGTCGATTCTCGGCAACGGCCAGATGCAGTTCAGCTATGTCGATAACGAAGTGCTGAAAAAAGCCCAGCAGGAACCCGAAAAATATCGCGACCTGATCGTCCGCGTCGCCGGCTACAGCGCCTACTTCGTTGAGCTGTGCAAAGAGGTACAGGACGAAATTATCAGCCGTACGGTGATTGAGAAGTTCTGATAAGGACACGGACGTTTTTGGACACGGATGTCCCGATCGTTTTACTGGAGGTAGCTGTGAGCGCAAAACAAGAATTAACCGGGCGAATATTCAATATTCAGAAATATTCGATCTACGACGGCGATGGAATTCGCACACTGGTTTTTTTCAAAGGCTGCAATATACGCTGCCCATGGTGCGCTAACCCGGAGGGGCTGAATAGCCAGTTCCAGGTCATGTTCTCGCACGACAAATGCATTAACTGCGGCGACTGCGTCAATGTCTGCCCGGCCGGCATTCACTACCGGGCAGAAGAAAACGGCGAGATGAAGCATTTTGTCGACCGTAATAAAGACTGTATTGGCTGCCGCAAATGCGAAGAGATTTGCACCCAGAACGCGCTGGATATTATGGGTAAAGACGTCACCGTCAGCGAGCTGATGGATATCATCATGCAAGATTATGACTTCTACATCGCTTCCGGCGGCGGCGTGACCATCGGCGGCGGCGAAATGAGCCTGCAAACCGATTTTGCCGTGGCGCTGTTCAGCGAATGCAAAAAGATGATGCTCAATACCGCCATCGAAACCCAGGGTACGACCCCGCTGGCCAATTATCAAAAGCTGGCGCCGGTAACCGACACCTTCTTATTCGATATTAAGCAAATCAACAGCGAACACCATAAAGCGTTATTTGGCATCGGCAATGAAGGTATTCGCCGCAATCTGGAATGGCTGGTGGACTCCGGCGCTAACGTGATTATTCGCATGCCGTTGGTTCGCGGATATAACGACTCATTCGATGCCATTACCGGGGCTATTGATTACGTGCAGAAACTGGCGAAGCGCGGAAATATCCGCCGTATCGACATGCTGCCGTACCACCAGTTGGGCCGCAAAAAATACGAGCGCCTGGATATGCCCTACCCCATTACCCAGGACCCGTCTTATTCGTCCGAAGAGCTGAACCAGCTGGAGACGTTCTTCACGCAGTTTGATTTTGATATTCGCTTAGTCCGCCATTAACAGGAGCCGACAATGAAAAGTTTAGGCGTAATTGAAACGCGAGGGCTGGTCACCGCCATTCAGGCCGTAGACGCCGCTTGTAAAGCCGCAGGCGTGACCTGCATTGGCTATCGCAAAATCGGATCGGGGCTGGTCAGCGTCTGCTTCGAAGGCGAGATCAGCGCCATCCACACCGCTATTGAGCGCGGCGTTGAGGTGGCGGGCGCTGCGCAGCACGTCAAGTCGCTGGTCATCGCCCGTCCGGAACCCAGCGTGGTGGCGGCGCTGAGTCATCTGAAAGGTCGCCCGGAGGCAAAAACGCCCGCGAACCACGCTGACATGAAAAACGTGGACGAGAAAAACGCAGTACCGCTACCGATGGAAAAAGTCGCGCCGCAGACGCCGCCTTCCCCGCCAGCACCGGGGGAGCCTGAAGATAAAAATGCCGCGATGAAGAAAGGGAAGAAGGCATGATCGACACCCTGCTACATGAAAAAATCACCGCCCGGCTGACGCGCTCCGCGCCCGATATCCCGGTCGGTATCTCTAACCGCCATGTTCATCTGTCTCAGCAGGATGTCGAGGCGCTGTTTGGCCAGGGTTATGCGCTGACGCCGTTTAAACCCCTGCGCCAGCCGGGGCAGTTTGCCGCCCAGGAGTGCGTTACCGTCGTCGGCCCGAAGGGCTCGCTCGCTCAGGTTCGCGTCCTCGGGCCAACCCGCCCGGTGACTCAGCTGGAAATCTCCCGCGCCGACTGCTTTACCCTCGGCATCAAAGCGCCGGTTCGCGAATCTGGCCAGCTGGAGAACGCGGGTAACGCGCTGCTGATCGGCCCGGCAGGCCACGTCGAATTGCGTTCTCAGGTGATCTGCGCCTGGCGGCATATCCATATGTCGCCGCAGGATGCGCGGCAGTTGAACGTCGCCAATGGCCAGAAGGTGAGCGTCCGCAGCAACGGCGAACGCCAGTTGACCTTCGACGAAGTGGTGGTGCGGGTGCGCGAGGACTTCGCGCTGGAATTTCATATTGATACCGAAGAAGCCAATGCCGCCGGACTGAAAAACGGCGCGCAGGTCACGCTCATCGCTTAACGGAGACCAGCCATGACCGACGAACAGATGGAATACCTGGTGGAACGCATTATTCAGCGCCTGCGGCCGCCGGTACTGGTGATGGTTGGCCCGGCCGCGGGCTATCGCCAGGCCATCCGCAGCCGTCTGGCGGGATGCGGACAGCGTCTGCAGCTGGCGCTGGACGAAGGAGTGCCGGATGCCGCGCAATGGCAGGCGGTCGGTGAAACGCTGCCGGGCGATACCTGGCAGGAAGCGCTGCCGTCGGCAAGCTGGCGGGCCGTGGTGGTGCCGTTTCTCGACTATCCGCTGGCGGCCGATCTGGTGAACGGCACCTTGCAAAACCCACAAGCCAGGCGGTTGCATGCAGCTCTGCTTGCCGGCCTGCCGGTACTGGCGCTGCGCTATCACTGCGATCCGGCCAGCGAGTTAAACCAGCTGCGCGGAGCAGACAGCGCTACGCCCTACGCCGAACATATGCAGTCCACGTTGACGAGGCTGACGGCATGCGGTGTCACGCTGTGCACCATGAATGAGCTACTGGCGAAGCTGGCGGCAGGAACAGAGGCGCTCGCTCAGGTACCCACCGCCGGCACGCGGCGTTATCTCACTGTCACAGACATCGTGAATAATCCGGCGCTGGCCTGCGCCCCCGAAGCGCAGTTAACCGATGCCGCTATCGATTTTTTGAAAAACAGAAAAAAAGAACCCTACCTTAATAAATAGATCCGGAGTTTATTATGTCTTCAAAAACAAAATGTTGGCTATGGATGCTGTTGGTTATCCTTTCGGAAACCTCGGCCACTTCCACCCTGAAAATGTTCGGTAGCAGCGAAGGGAGCACCAAAATGCTGCTGCTCGGGCTGCTGGTGCTGCTGTACTGCACCTGCTACTACTCCCTTTCCCGCGCGGTGAAAGATATTCCCGTTGGTCTGGCATACGCCACCTGGTCCGGTACCGGAATTCTGGTGGTGTCGACGCTGGGAATGGCATTTTACGGTCAGCATCCGGACACCGCGGCGATTATCGGCATGGCCGTTATCGCCAGCGGCATCGTTATCATGAATCTGTTTTCCAAAATGGGTAGCGAAGAGAGCGAAGATACGCCAGCTAAACCGGTTGCTTCACCCTCATCTCTGGACAAAAAAGTCGCCAACTAACGCAAAAGGAATCGTATATGTTTAATCTCGGATTTTTATGGTTGGCGCTGTCTATCGGCTCCGAAATCACCGGTACCTCGATGATCAAAAAGACCAACGGCTTTAGCAAACTGGCGCCATCGGTACTGGTGGTCTGCGCCTACGGCCTGTGCTACTTCGCCCTCACTCGCGCGATGAGCACGATTCCGGTGGGCGTCGCCTACTCGCTATGGTGCGGCTTTGGTATCGTCGGCGTCACCATCTGCTCGATGATCCTCTACAAACAAAAACCGGATCTGCCGGCGATCCTCGCCATGGTGCTGATTATTTCCGGCGGCATCATCATGAACGTCTTCTCCAGCATGTAAGTCCCGCCTGCGCCTTCATTGAGTTCCATGAGGGCGCAAAACCGCACTCTGTAAACCGTTATTGCCGCAATAAAAAAAACCGCTTTCACTGCCGCCGCGTTTCGTGGCAGGATAGTCTGATGAACAGAATCGTCGTCATTGCCCGCCCATATCGTTGGTGGCTGCCTGCATAACAGGCGGCACGATTCACTTTTCCATTTTTAAAGCCGCCGGAAGGCGGCTTTATCGTTTCTCAGCGACGTCTTTCGGCTTAATAGCATCGTAAGGAGTCTCTGATGAACACCAACCCGACCATTCTTACCGGCGATCGCCCCACCGGCCAGCTGCATCTCGGCCACTACGTGGGATCGCTACGCCAGCGCGTGCAGCTTCAGCACGATCATCAACAGTTTATCCTCATCGCCGATCTGCAGGGATTAACCGATAACGGCAGCGACCCACAGAAAATCAGCAGCAATATCTTTGAGGTGATGGCCGATTATCTGGCGGTAGGTATCGACCCGCACAAGACCACGATTTGCCTGCAATCGGCGCTTCCCGCCCTGGCGGAGCTGAGCGCGCTGTATATGAATATCGTCACCGTCGCCCGCGTCGAACGTAACCCGACGGTCAAAAGTGAAATCGCCCAGAAGGGATTCTCCCGTTCACTACCGGTCGGTTTTCTGGCCTACCCCATCAGCCAGGCGGCCGATATCACCGCGTTTAAGGCGGGTCTGGTGCCGGTCGGCGACGATCAGCTGCCGATGATCGAACAGACCAATGAGATCGTCCATAAAATGAATAGCCTGACCACGACGCCGGTACTGCAGCACTGTCGGGCGCTGCTCAGCGATGTCAGCCGCCTGCCCGGCATTGACGGCGGCGCCAAGATGTCAAAGTCGCTGGGCAATACGCTCACGCTCTCGGCCAGCGAAGAGCAGATTCATCGTGCGGTCGGCGCAATGTATACCGACCCGACCCATCTGCGGGTCAGCGATCCTGGCCAAATCGAAGGCAATGTTGTCTTTACATACCTCGATGCTTTCCATCCCGCCCCTGCCTTCGTCGCTGAAATGAAGGCGCATTATCAACGCGGCGGACTGGGTGACCGACAGTGCAAAAACGCGCTGGAGGAGTGTCTGCAGACGCTGCTGGCGCCCATTCGCCAACGCCGGGCAACGTATATTGCGGATAAAGGAATGTTGCTGGAGTTGCTGCGCCAGGGTAGCGAGCGGGCGCATCGTCTCACGCAGCAAACGTTGCATGAGGTGATGCGCGGATTAGGATTGCCGGTTCTGTTCTGAGCGCCGGGGCGCGACGCCTTAATGCTGCGGGTCCTGCTCACCCTGGTGCATCTTCACGCAGTCGCGCCCGCTGCGCTTGGCCACGTACAGCGCGCTGTCAGCGTTGCGCAGCAGCCGGTTATAATCCGGATGGCCGGTATGCACGGCAAAGCCCGCACTGGTGGTAATCGCGATATTGGTCTCGCCGCCGACGTTAAACGGGAGCTGGCTAATGCTTTTACGTAAGCGCTCAAGGAGCGCAAAAGCCTCGGCCGCGCCGGTTTCCACCAGCACCAGCAGAAACTCTTCGCCGCCGTAGCGAAAGATATAATCGCTGGAGCGGATGTTATTGCTGAGCAGGTCGGCAACGTGCTTGATTGCCCGGTCGCCCACCATATGGCCCCAGTTATCATTAATCTCTTTAAAATGGTCAATATCCACAATCGCCACCGTCATCGGCAGTTCATGTTCCATAGCGAGCGTGACCTCATGCTTGAGGACGACCGGCAGATAACGGCGGTTTAACAGGCTGGTCAGGGTGTCTTTGCCGTTCTGCATCTGCGACAGACTGCTGAAGATAACCCCGAGCTGGCTGCTGATTTTCTGGCAATGGATGTGGATGCTCTGGAGCAAAGTTTGCGTATTTTTATATTCTGCGCTGCTGTCTGAGGATTTCCAGCCGGCGATTAAATTGTCTACCTGCGTAATCAAGTCGGCGATCTCCTCCATCTGCGCGTTCTTGTTAAAATAGCGCACGCATTTATGACGGAACCACAGGCCAAACTCAGATTCAGATAATAACGTCCCGTTAATATCGCTCTTATTTTCACTGACAATATTAAAAATCGCGCTATTTTCCCAGCCGGAGAGCGAAACCTGCTGTTTGCCATATTCCATTGGCACATTATCCATCAGGCTATACAGACGAAAGGCTTCTTCATTTTTCGTCGCCCGATAGTGCGATAAGGTGTAGGCATGGCACATCATCTCGATCGCCATATTAATCGCCATTACCGCGTAGTGGATGGTCGCAAGACCGGTCTGGTGATCAATCTTATCGTTATCCCGCACATATTCAATCAGCCCGGCCTTGAGCTGGCGCGCGCCGCGCAGTACGGCCTCGGCGGGGATGCCGATGCGCGCATGAATACTGCCAATATGGTATTGCCTTTCTGCCAGCGCCTGCAGCTGATCTTTCTCGCTGGTCAAAATGTCGTTGACCCACACGGCCAGCGAACGGCTAAGACGTTCCTGAACCAGATCGTAAGTCAGGTGGCGGGCGATATCGGGATCCTGAAAAATGAAGTCATAAAAACGAGCGGCCAGCGCCTCAGACTGCTCAGCGGCAATATTTTTAAGAATCGCCTTCACTTCCGGCTTCAGGCCGTCATACAACGGCAACCACTCCTTAAAAATAACTGAGATATATTTCTTGCTTTCATCGCTCATTAAATAAAGCACTCGCCGACATAAGTCTATTTTCAAGGCCGCAAATCATACAACAGTTCGCCCTGGTCAACCAGATTAAAAATTCAGCAACCGGGCTTCCCGCTCGCCTGTCCAACCGTTTGCGGCGATTGGCGCTGCGACAGCAATAACCCATGTTAATTGTATGGACATACTCGCGGTAAATGCTAGTATCCCATAGACAGTAGCTATATTTATGCGTGTTTCATTTAAGGCCAGGATTGCTGATGATGACCACATTCATAGCACATCTATTTCACCGGGTAGTCGCGCAGCTGGACGTTCGCGCCGGTCGGCCTTGCCCCTCCCCACCTCTGTCTTTCAAAGGGATAACGCTCCGTACGACGGAGAGAAGAAACGCGCATCACTCAGCAATATGGAACAGAGCGAGTAGCGTATGGACAAAATCAAACAGCACTGGGCCTGGTGCCTTATCGGCCTGCTGGCGGTTATCGCCGCCCTGATATGGTGGGCATTGCGTCCGCCGGGACTTCCGCAGGGCTTTGCCGGCAGCAACGGCAGAATAGAAGCCACCGAGGTGGATATCGCCACCAAAACCGCCGGACGCATCGACGCCATTCTGGTCAAAGAGGGGCAGTTTGTGCGCAAGGGCGAGGTGCTGGCGCGGATGGATATTCGGGTGCTGAACGAACAGCGCCTCGAAGCGGCCGCCCAGATTAAAGAGGCGGAAAGCGCGGTCGCCGCCGCCAAAGCGCTGCTGGATCAGCGCCAAAGCGAAATGCGCGCCACGGAAGCGGTGGTGAAACAGCGGCAGGCGGAGCTGAACTCCACCGCAAAACGCCACGTGCGCTCCAGCGCGCTGTCACAGCGCGGCGCGGTGTCAGCCCAGCAGCTTGACGATGATCAGGCGGCAGCGGAAAGCGCCCGGGCAGCGCTCGAATCCGCCAGAGCCCAGGTCTCAGCGGCAAAAGCGGCAATTGAAGCCGCCCGTACCAGCATTATTCAGGCCCAGACCCGCGTTGATGCCGCTCAGGCAACCGAACGGCGCATCCTCGCCGATATTGACGATAGCGAACTCAAAGCGCCGCGCGACGGCCGCATTCAGTATCGCGTCGCCGAACCGGGCGAGGTCCTGGCCGCCGGCGGCCGGGTGCTGAATATGGTCGATCTCTCCGATGTCTATATGACCTTCTTCCTGCCTACCGAGCAGGCAGGCCTGCTGGCGCTGGGCAGCGAAGCGCGCATCGTGCTGGACGCGGCGCCGGGCCTGGTGGTGCCTGCCCATATCAGCTTTGTCGCCAGCGTCGCGCAGTTTACGCCAAAGACGGTAGAAACCAGCGATGAACGCCTGAAGCTGATGTTCCGCGTGAAGGCCCGCATCCCGCCGGAGCTGCTGGAGCAGCATCTTGAGTATGTGAAAACCGGTCTGCCCGGCATGGCGTATGTCCGCCTGGATAGCCAGCGGGCGTGGCCCGATACGCTCACGGTGAGGTTACCGCAATGAGAGGCGTTGAGCAGGATACTCACCCACCGGTCGCCCTGCTGGAACACGTCGGCCAGCGCTTTGGCACCACCGTCGCGCTGCGGGATATCACGCTAAGCATCCCCGCTCGTCAGATGGTCGGCCTGATCGGCCCTGACGGCGTCGGCAAATCCAGCTTACTGTCGCTGATTTCCGGCGCGCGGGTCATTGAGCAAGGTAACGTGATAGTGCTCGGTGGCGATATGCGCGATGCGCGTCACCGCCGGGATGTTTGCCCCAAAATCGCCTGGATGCCGCAGGGGCTGGGTAAAAACCTCTATCACACCCTGTCGGTGTATGAAAACGTTGATTTCTTTGCCCGCCTGTTTGGTCATGACAAAGCCGAACGCGAGAACCGCATCGATGAACTCCTGCGCAGCACCGGACTGGATCCTTTCCGCGATCGCCCTGCCGGGAAATTATCCGGCGGGATGAAGCAGAAGCTCGGCCTGTGCTGCGCGTTGATCCATGACCCGCAGCTGTTGATCCTTGATGAACCCACGACCGGCGTTGACCCACTTTCTCGCGCCCAGTTCTGGGAGCTGATTGACAGCATCCGCCAACGCCAGCCGGAGATGAGCGTACTGGTCGCCACGGCCTATATGGAAGAGGCGGAACGCTTCGACTGGCTGGTAGCGATGAACGCGGGGGAAGTACTGGCGACCGGTAGTGCCGCAGAACTTAAAGCGCAAACCCACAGTCAGACCCTGGAGCAGGCGTTTATCGCCCTGCTGCCGGAAGCCCAGCGCAAGGCGCATAAAGAGGTGATCATTGCGCCGCGTAACGCTCAGGAAAATGACATCGCGATTGAAGCCCGTGGCCTGACCATGCGCTTCGGTAACTTCGTGGCGGTCGACCATGTGAACTTCCGCATCGCTCGCGGCGAGATTTTTGGTTTCCTCGGTTCGAACGGTTGCGGTAAATCAACCACCATGAAAATGCTGACCGGCCTGCTGCCCGCCAGCGAAGGCGAAGCCTGGCTATTTGGTCAGCCGGTCAATCCCAGGGATATCGAAACCCGGCGCCGCGTCGGCTATATGTCGCAGGCTTTCTCCCTCTACAGCGAACTGACCGTCAGGCAGAACCTCGAACTGCACGCCCGTTTATTTCACATTCCGGATGCCGACATCCCCGCTCGGGTGGCGGAAATGAGCCAGCGTTTTATGTTAACGGAGGTTGAAGATGCGCTGCCCGCCTCTCTGCCGTTAGGTATTCGCCAGCGCCTTTCGCTGGCCGTGGCGGTGATCCATCGTCCGGAAATGCTGATCCTGGATGAACCGACTTCCGGCGTCGATCCGGTCGCCAGGGATATGTTCTGGCAGCTGATGGTCGATCTCGCCCGCCAGGATCGAGTGACGATTTTTATCTCGACCCACTTTATGAATGAAGCCGAGCGCTGCGATCGCATTTCGCTGATGCACGCCGGGAAGGTACTGGCCAGCGATACGCCGCAGGCGCTGGTTGCGCAGCGCGGGGCGGCAAACCTTGAAGAGGCGTTTATCGCCTGGCTGCAGGATGCCCAGCGGCCCGTCGAACAAATACCGCCCGCCCCGCCGGTTAGCGCTCCCGCCGGAACGACGGCCCCACGCCAGGCGTTCAGCCTGCGGCGACTGTTTAGCTACAGCCGACGTGAAGCGCTGGAGCTGCGGCGCGATCCGGTACGTTCGACCCTGGCGCTGCTGGGTACCGTGATTCTGATGTTCATCATGGGATACGGCATTAGCATGGACGTGGAAGATCTGCGCTTCGCGGTCCTCGATCGCGACCAGACCCTCAGCAGTCAGGGCTGGTCGCAGAATATCGCCGGTTCGCGCTACTTCATTGAGCAACCGCCGCTGCAGAGCTATGACCAACTGGACAGACGGATGCGCAACGGCGAACTGGCCGTCGCCATTGAAATTCCGCCTGATTTCGGCCGTGATATTGCCCGCGGCACGCCGGTAAAAATTGGCGTCTGGGTGGACGGCGCTATGCCTAACCGGGCTGAGACGGTGCGCGGCTACGTCCAGGCGATGCATCTGGCCTGGCTGCAGGAGATGGCCGGACGGCAGGCGACGCCCGGTCGCGATACCTCGCTGATATCCATCGAGACGCGCTATCGCTATAACCCGGACGTGAAAAGCCTACCGGCCATTGTTCCGGCGGTGATCCCGCTGCTGTTGATGATGATCCCGGCGATGCTCAGCGCGCTGAGCGTGGTACGTGAAAAAGAGCTGGGTTCAATCATCAATCTGTACGTCACGCCGACGACCCGCAGCGAGTTTCTTCTGGGCAAGCAGCTGCCGTATATCGCGCTGGGCATGTTTAACTTCTTCCTGCTGTGCGCGCTGTCGGTCCTGGTGTTTGGCGTGGCGCATAAGGGGAGTTTTCTGACCCTGACGCTGGCGGCGCTGCTGTATGTCACCATCGCTACCGGGTTGGGGCTGCTGATCTCGACCTTTATGAAAAGCCAGATTGCGGCCATCTTTGGCACCGCCATTATTACGCTGATACCGGCCACGCAGTTTTCCGGGATGATTGACCCGGTCGCTTCGCTGGAGGGGCCAGGTCGCTGGATTGGGCAGATTTACCCGACCAGCCACTTCCTGACCATTGCCCGCGGCACATTTTCAAAAGCCCTGAATCTGACCGATCTGTGGGCGTCCTTTATACCGCTGCTGATAGCTATCCCGCTGGTGCTCGGCCTCAGCGTGTGGCTACTGAAAAAACAGGAGGGATGATGCGCGGATTACGCAATATCTATCATCTCGGCATCAAGGAGCTGCGCAGTCTGCTCGGCGATAAGGCGATGCTGACCTTAATCCTGTTCGCCTTTACCGTATCGGTCTATTCCTCAGCGACCGTGATGCCGGGGTCGCTGCATTTGGCGCCTGTCGCGATTGCCGATATGGATAAATCGCAGCTCTCTTCGCGAATTATCAACGGCTTTTATCGGCCGTGGTTTTTACCGCCTGAGCTGATTAATGAAGATGAGATGGATGCCGGGCTGGATGCCGGGAACTATACCTTTGCCATTAATATCCCGCCCAACTTTCAGCGTGATGTGCTCGCCGGACGGCAGCCGGAAATTCAGGTGAACGTCGACGCCACGCGTATGAGCCAGGCGTTTACCGGCAATGGCTATATCCAGAATATTATTAGCGGGGAGGTGAACAGCTTCGTAGCTCGCTATCGGGGTAACGATACCCTACCGGTCGAGCTGGCGGTGCGCATGCGCTTTAACCCCAATCTCGAACAGGAGCGTTTTGGCGCGGTCATGGCCATCATCAATAACATCACCCTGCTGGCCATCGTGTTGACCGGCTCGGCGCTGATCCGCGAGCGCGAGCACGGTACGATCGAACACCTGTTGGTCATGCCAGTAACGCCATTCGAAATTATGCTGGCAAAAATCTGGTCGATGGGGCTGGTGGTGCTGGTGGTTTCCGGGCTGTCGCTGCTGCTCATGGTCCAGGGAGTGCTGCAGGTGCCGATTGAAGGTTCCATCCCGCTGTTTATGCTGGGCGTGGCCCTGAGCCTGTTTGCCACCACGTCCATCGGTATCTTTATGGGAACAATAGCTCGCTCGATGCCGCAGCTGGGGCTGCTGATGATTCTGGTGCTGCTGCCGCTGCAGATGCTGTCTGGCGGCTCGACCCCGCGGGAAAGCATGCCGCAGGCGGTGCAGGATATTATGTTAACCATGCCGACCACGCATTTTGTCAGCCTGGCGCAGGCGATTCTGTATCGGGGGGCTGACTTTGCCATCGTCTGGCCGCAGTTTTTAACCCTGATGGCCATCGGCGGCGTGTTCTTCACTATCGCATTGCTACGTTTTCGTAAAACGATTGGTACGATGGCGTGAGTGGCGCGCGGTGGCCGTCCGTCAGGTGGCGGCCACCGGCGATAAGGACCCAGTTAGTGCTTGCGGTTGATCACGCGACGTAGCAGCCAGGTAAAGCCCATCGCCATGCTGAACAGAATAAACAGCAGAACCACCCAGCTCAGCGAAATACGCACTAACGCGCTGAACGTCATCAGCGGCTGCAGGTAGACGGTAAAGGATTCGCTTACCGGTTTCCCCATCAGCAGCATGACGCTGTCAACGGCCCAGACGCACACCCGGCAAGCAACCCAGATAATCGCCGGCCAGCACAACAGAACCAAAAAGGTGAAGCGTTCCTGCAGGTAACGGATGAACCGGCGCAAAGGCGACCATTTTAAAAGGATCTTCATTTATATTCTCATCGTGCCGCTCGATAACATTGATGCCACACCCATTAGACTGCGTGGGGGGAGGGGTATCTCAGCGACATCGGGATAGCATTAATACAGATCGTACGCGCTACATTATATCGATATTACAGTGACACGAACTCGATCGAGTTAACAAACTGTTAATGACACTAAAACATTTCCCTGCGAAAGTCCAGTTACAACAGCACGTGTCGTTAAATATAAACCAACTATTTTAACATGCTGATAAATAATGATTAAAATAAAAAATATCAGTCAAATAAATATTTTTAAATATAAATCTGGATTTTTTATTTTGTGTTTTTACGTCATTAATAAGCGCAGAAAATAATATTTTCTATTAATAAATAGAGGGTCATAAAAAGAAGCGGGATATATTCAGCACCGCGAGATATGAAAAGCGATATGTACCGACAACCGCC
>NZ_JMPP01000005.1 GCF_000735435.1 Klebsiella planticola ATCC 33531
AATCTGTGAACTCGTTCACATTTGCCGTGTCAGTGGGAGCGCATTATAGGGAGTTTTGTTTGCATGGCAAGCCTTAAAATACAAAAAACTTATCAAACGCTCATTATTTGAACTTTCCCGCATTCTCCCCCGTTGCCGTGAAACGGATAAACCCAGTAACCACGCGGCTTACAGCGGCAACAGGGCCAAATCCCCTGCGGCATAAAAAAGCGCGCGCGATATTCGTCATCGCCATTTTCCCTTCTCTCTTTCTTTAATTCCCTCACCCTGCGCCGTCGTAGATGGCGAATTAAGCGGCTGTATTGACTCATGACAAAGCGCCGCTGGCTAACTCCTTTCTATAATCAGGCCCGTTTCTACATGACTGGTGTGAATCTATGGCTTATCAACTGAACATCAACTGGCCCGAGTTTTTAGAGAAGTACTGGCAAAAGCAGCCGGTGGTATTAAAGAATGCTTTCCCGGACTTCGTCGATCCGATTACGCCGGATGAGCTGGCCGGTCTGGCCATGGAACCTGAAGTCGACAGTCGCCTGGTGAGCCTGGTTAACGATCGTTGGCAGGCCAGCAACGGGCCGTTTGAACATTTTGACGGTCTGGGTGAGAGCGGCTGGTCTCTGCTGGCACAGGCGGTAAACCACTGGCATATGCCGGCTGCCGAGTTGGTACGTCCCTTCCGCGTTCTGCCGGACTGGCGCCTTGACGATCTGATGATCTCCTTCTCCGTCCCCGGCGGCGGCGTTGGCCCGCATATCGACCAGTATGACGTCTTTATTATTCAGGGAATGGGCAGCCGTCGCTGGCGCGTGGGCGACAAGCTGCCAATGCGCCAGTTCTGTCCGCACCCGGCGCTGCTGCATGTCGATCCTTTCCCGCCAATCATTGATGAAGATCTGGCGCCAGGCGATATCCTCTATATCCCGCCTGGATTCCCGCACGATGGCGTTACCCACGAAACCGCGCTGAACTACTCCGTCGGCTTCCGTGGCCCTAATGGTCGCGATCTCATCAGCAGCTTTGCCGATTACGCGCTGGAAAACGATCTCGGCGGCGAGCACTACAGCGATCCGGACCTCACCTGTCGTGAGCATCCCGGCCGCGTGGAAGAGTATGAGCTCGAGCGTTTGCGGTCGATGATGATCGACATGATTAACCAGCCGGAAGACTTTAAGCAGTGGTTCGGCCGCTTTGCGACCACCCCGCGCCATGAGCTGGACATTGCCCCGGCCGAACCACCGTATACTGAAGAAGACGTTGTGGATGCGCTGACGGGGGGTGAAACGCTATGCCGCCTGAGCGGACTACGGGTTCTGCATATCGGCGACAGCTTCTTTGTCAACAGCGAGCAGCTGGAAACAACCGATGCGAATGCGCTGGACGCTCTGTGCCGGTACACCACCGTGGGTCAGGACGAGCTGGGCGATGCGCTACAGAATCCGGCATTTGTGGCGGAACTCGTCCGCCTGATCAATCAGGGCTACTGGTACTTCGAAGAGTAATCTCGCTGCCTCGCTCTGGTCTATCCGAAAGCCTGGTTTTGCCAGGCTTTCGCCGTTTACGGCATCTGTTTTGGCAAGGTCAGGATAAAGCGCGTTGAGCGGCTATCGGACTCCACCACCACGCTGCCGTGATGCGCGGCGACAATAGACTTCACGATCGCGAGGCCAATGCCGCTTCCCTCACCTTTATGCTGGCGGGAAGGATCGACGCGATAAAAACGGTCGAACAGCCGAGGTAAGTGCTCAGGCGCAATCGGTGTCCCTGGATTTTCCACCACCAGCTTCGCCTGCCCGGCGGTTTCACTGACCTGAATCGTCACCGCCTGCTGCCCCGGCGTGTAGCGGATTGCGTTCGACAACAGGTTGCTGATTGCCCGCCGTAGCATCAGCGGGTCGCCGTTCACCCAGCATCCATTTCCCGTAAAACGCAGCGTTACCTCTTTCTCCTCCGCCCAGGCTTCAAAGAAGTCGAACACTTTGTTGACCTCATCGGCCAGGTTCAGGGTTTTCTGCTCGGGGATCAGCTGATTATTGTCCGCCTGCGCCAGAAACAGCATGTCGCTCACCATCCGCGACATCCGCGAAAACTCCTCCAGACTGGAGTACAGCACATCTTCCAGCTCTTTCTGGCTGCGGGTCTGACTGAGGGCGATTTCCGTTTGCGTCACCAGGTTGGTAATCGGCGTGCGGATCTCATGGGCAATATCGGCAGAAAAGTTGGACTGGCGGGTGAAGACATCTTCAATACGTTCCAACATATGGTTAAACGAAATCACCAGCCGTTCCAGCTCCACCGGAACACTCCCGGGATTTAACCGTACGTCGAGATCTTTGGACGTGATGTTTTGAATCTGCCGGCTGACCTGGCGGATCGGTTTGTGGCCTTGATAAACCACGAACAGCACAATAAAGATGATAACAATGCTGATCACCGACGCTGCCGAAATCAGCTTCGCCTTCAGTTGGTTAATATAGTGCAGATGGAAATCAATCGATAACGCCATCAGCAGGTAATAAGCCGGTTTGCCCTCCGCCGATTTGCCGAGCGGCAGCATAATCAGCCGCCAGGCGCTGCTTTGCATCTGATGGTTATCATGCGTCATCGTCCGCGGATGCGGGTCGCTCCATGAGATCACTCTCCCGTCCTGCAGGCGGGCCACTAGCCCGGGGGTGCTCATGATCTGGCTCAGATCCGGGCCATTCGGCGACTGGAAAAGCGTCTGTCCATTGGCATCATCGAGACAGATAAAGACGTTGGCGTAGCCATCAATGACGTTTTTAACGATGTCCAGGCGCTGGGCCTGCGGATAGTCGCCGTGGTTTAGCACCGTTTCAAGCGTTGTCGCGAGTTGCTTTAAGTCGTGAACATCGCGCTCCTCAAAGTGCGCTTTCACCGAATGGATCATTATCCAGGTAAAGGCAAAGAACGCCACGATAGTGGCCAGGCTGATAAAGAAAGTCAGCCGCGAAGCCAGCGAAAAGGGCCGCGGAAACCACTTACTCAACATCCGGTACCTCAAGCATATAGCCCACGCCACGCACGGTCTGGATAAGCTTCGGTTCAAAGTCATTATCGATTTTGGCCCGCAGCCGTTTGACCGCCACGTCGATGGCATTGGTATCGCTATCAAAGTTCATATCCCAGACCTGGGACGCAATCAGCGAGCGGGGCAGCACTTCTCCCTGGTGGCGCAGAAAGAACTCCAGCAGCGTGAACTCTTTGCTGGTCAGGGTGATACGCGTTCCGCCGCGGGTCACTTTACGGCTCACCAGGTCGACGAACAGATCCGCCGCCTGAAACTGGCTTTCAACCATGGTCGATGCGCCGCGGCGCAGCAAAGTTCTGACCCGCGCCAGCAGCTCGGCAAAGGCAAAGGGCTTCACCAGATAGTCGTCCGCGCCCAGCTCCAGCCCCTTTACCCGATGTTCAACGCTGCCCAGAGCCGTCAGCAGCAGAACGGGCACTCCTTTATTGGCGGCGCGCAGCATTCTGACAATATCCCAGCCGTTCACATCAGGCAGCATGATATCGAGAATCAGCAGGTCATAATCGCCGGTCATCGCCAGGTGATAGCCGTTCAGACCGTTATCGGCCAGATCAACGACAAAACCGGACTCCGTCAGCCCTTTAGTCAGGTACTCCCCGGTTTTTTTCTCATCTTCGACGATCAAAATCTTCATGACATGCTCCTTCACGCGCCTTTTGTGCGGGTTTCCAATTTTAGTGGAGCCAAACCGGATAGCAATGAATTCTCAGGAAAATGACAGCTTTGTCATTTGCCTGTCACGCATCGAACAGAGGCCGTTTTGTACAGTACCCGTCATTCATTCGTCGCCGAAAACGTCCTGCCCTATGCGTAAATTAAAGCTCATCATGCTCAGCATGACTTTTGTTCTGACCGGCTGCCTCTCTTTAGCACCGGAGTACCAGCAGCCGGCCTCGCCGGTGCCGCAGCAGTTCTCACTCAGCCAGAACAAGCTGGTCACGATGCCGGCAAATTATCAGGAGAGCGGCTGGCGGACGTTTTTCGTTGACCCACAGGTGAAATCGCTGATTGGCGAAGCGCTGCTGAACAACCGGGATTTGCGCATGGCGACGCTCAAAGTTCAGGAGGCAAGAGCGCAATATGGCGTCACTGATGCCGATCGCTACCCGCAGCTTGATAGCGCAGCCAGCACCACCTGGAGCGGCAAACTCAAAGGTGACACCACCACCGCCAGCGACTATCAGGCCGGGCTAAACCTCAGCTTTGATCTCGATTTCTTCGGCCGTCTGAAAAACTTAAGCGAGGCGGACAGGCAAAACTATTTCGCCAGCGAGGAAGCCCGCCGGGCGGTCCATATCTTATTAATCTCGAACGTCTCACAGAGCTATTTCAACCAGCGCCTGGCCTGGGCTCAGCTGCAGGTGGCGAAGGAGACATTGCAGAACTATCAGCGTTCCTACGCCTTTGTCGAGAAACAGCTGCTGACCGGCAGCACCAATGTCCTGGCGCTGGAGCAGGCCCGCGGGGTGATCGAAAGTACCCGTGCCGATATTGCCAAACGTGAAGGCGAACTGGCGCAGGCCAACAACGCCCTGCAGCTGCTGCTGGGCAGCTACCAGCATCTGCCTGATGACGCGGCCAGCAGCCTCCTTGATATCAACGGTGTCGCCTTGCCGCCGGCGCTCTCCTCACAGATCCTGCTGCAGCGCCCGGATATTTTAGAAGCCGAGCACGGTTTACGGGCCGCGAACGCCAATATCGGCGCCGCGCGCGCGGCCTTTTTCCCGTCGATAACCTTAACCAGCTCGCTGTCCGGCAGCAGCGCGGATTTGTCCCGCTTGTTTAACCCCGCCAGCGGGATGTGGAATTTCGTCCCCAAAATCGAACTGCCGATTTTTAATGCCGGGCGCAATCAGACCAACCTCGATTTAGCAGAAATCCGCCAGCAGCAGTCGGTGGTGAATTATGAGCAAAAAATTCAGGCCGCCTTCAAAGAGGTCGCCGATGCGCTGGCCCTGCGCCAGAGCCTGGCTGACCAAATCAGCGCTCAGCAACGCTACCTCGCTTCGCTGCAGACGACCCAGCAGCGTGCCAGAGCGCTCTATCAGCACGGCGCGGTGAGCTATATCGAAGTGCTGGATGCCGAGCGTTCGCTGTTCACCACGCAACAAACCCTGCTGGACCTCAACTACGCCCGTCAGGTCAACGAAATCAAGCTATTCACCGCCCTCGGTGGCGGCTGGGTGGAATAAATCCTCATTTACTTTCAGGAGCATGCATGATGAATCACCTTACTAAAACCCTCATTTTCGGCCTTCTTTCTACGGTGATGTTCGGCGCGCAGGCCAGCGAACATCAGCATGGCGAAATGATGAACCCCGCGCCCGCCGCGCAACAAACGCCGGCTATCAGTGCCACCGGCGAGGTTAAATCCATTGATATGGAAAGCAAAAAGGTCACCATCGCCCATGATGCGATTCCGGCGGTGAACTGGCCGCCGATGACCATGCGTTTCACCTTTACCCCGCAAACGCCGCTCAACGACATTAAAGCCGGCAGCAAAGTGGCCTTTACCTTTATTCAGCAGGGCAATCTGTCCTTATTACAGGATATCCATCTCGCACAGTAACGCCCACGGAGATAGTTTCCCAATAACACCGGAATGGACACAAATATGGCCTCGTTAACCCTCAAAAACAGCGCGCTGATTATCGGCAGTATGCTTATTGGCGGCATGATCTCCGCAAGCCTGTACGCCTGGTTCTCGCCCCCAACCGCCGCGAACAGCGCGGCAGCGACCGGCACAAAAGAGGCCCGTAAAGTGCTGTTCTGGTATGACCCGATGTACCCTAATACGCGCTTTGATAAACCGGGAAAATCCCCGTTTATGGATATGGACCTGGTAGCAAAGTATGCCGACGAAGGGGGAGCCTCCCCTTCCACACCCGGCGTGCGTATCGATCCCACGCAGACGCAAAACCTGGGGCTGAAAACCGAACCCGTTCGCCGTGGCCCGCTGCATTTCGAGCAGCTGCTGCCGGCGAGCGTCAGTTTTAACGAATACCAGTTTGTGATTGTGCAGGCGCGCTCGGCGGGATTTATCGAGAAGGTCTATCCCCTGACCGTCGGCGATAAAATTCGCCAGGGCACGCCGCTGGTCGATCTGACCATTCCGGACTGGGTCGAAGCCCAGAGCGAATATCTGCTGCTGCGGGATACCGGCGGAACCGCCACCCAGGTGGAGGGGATCCTCGAGCGTCTGCGCCTCGCCGGCATGCCGGAAGAGGATATTCGCCGCTTAAAAGCGACGCGCAAAATTCAGACCCGCTTCACCCTCAAAGCGCCGATCGATGGCGTCATTACCGCCTTTGATTTACGCAGCGGGATGAACATCACCAAAGATAACGTGGTGGCGAAAATTCAGGGAATGGATCCGGTGTGGATCAGCGCCGCGGTGCCGGAATCTATTGCCTGGCTGCTTAAAGAGAGCTCGCAGTTTACGATTTCCGTTCCGGCCTGGCCGGGGAAAACCTTCACCATCAGCAAATGGACGATTTTGCCCAGCGCAGATGCCACGACCCGCACGCTACAGCTACGCCTGCAGGTGGATAATCCCGATGAGATGCTCAAACCGGGAATGAACGCCTGGCTCCGGCTGAACACCCAAAGCCAGCCGATGCTATTGATCCCCTCAAAAGCCCTGATCGATACCGGCACGGAGCAGCGGGTGATCACGGTTGACAACGACGGGCGCTTTATCCCGAAACGTATCGACGTGTTCCAGCAATCCGGCGGCCTCACGGCGGTCAGCGCCGGCCTCAGCGAAGGCGAAAAGGTGGTCTCCAGCGGCCTGTTCCTGATCGATTCGGAAGCCAATATTTCCGGCGCTCTGGACAGGATGCGCGCGCAGACGCCTGCCGCGCTGCCGACACCCGCGGCGCACGCCCACTAAGGAGATGGCAAATGATTGAATGGATAATCCGTCGCTCGGTGGCCAACCGCTTTCTGGTGATGATGGGCGCGCTGTTTCTCAGCCTCTGGGGCGCGTGGACGATAGTCCATACGCCGGTCGATGCGCTGCCGGATCTCTCGGATGTGCAGGTTATCGTTAAAACCAGCTATCCGGGGCAGGCGCCGCAAATCGTCGAAAATCAGGTCACCTGGCCGCTGACCACCACCATGCTGTCGGTACCGGGAGCCAAAACGGTACGCGGCTTCTCGCAGTTTGGCGACTCCTATGTGTACGTCATTTTTGAGGATGGTACCGACCCCTACTGGGCGCGCTCCCGGGTACTGGAATATCTCAACCAGGTGCAGGGTAAACTGCCGGCGGGCGTCAGCGCCGAAATGGGACCGGATGCAACCGGCGTGGGCTGGATCTTCGAATATGCGCTGGTCGATCGCAGCGGTAAACACGATCTCGCCGAACTGCGCTCGCTGCAGGACTGGTTTTTAAAATACGAGCTGAAAACCATCCCCAATGTCTCGGAAGTGGCATCGGTCGGCGGCGTGGTCAAAGAGTATCAGATTGTTGTCGACCCGCAGAAACTGACCCAGTATGGCATCAGCCTGTCGGCGGTGAAATCCGCGCTGGACGCCTCCAACCAGGAGGCGGGCGGTTCGTCCGTCGAGCTGTCGGAAGCTGAGTATATGGTGCGCGCCAGCGGCTACCTGCAGACGCTGGATGACTTCAATAATATCGTGTTGAAAACCGGCGACAACGGCGTGCCGGTCTTTCTACGCGATGTGGCGCGGGTGCAAACAGGTCCGGAAATGCGCCGCGGTATCGCCGAACTGAACGGCGAAGGCGAAGTGGCCGGCGGCGTGGTGATCCTGCGATCCGGCAAAAACGCCCGCGAAGTGATTTCCGCCGTTAAACACAAGCTCGAGACCCTGAAAAGCAGTCTGCCGGAAGGGGTGGAAATCGTGACGACCTACGATCGCAGCCAGCTGATCGACCGGGCGATCGACAACCTCAGCTATAAGTTGCTGGAGGAGTTTATCGTCGTGGCGCTGGTCTGCGCGCTGTTCCTGTGGCACATCCGCTCCGCTCTGGTGGCGATTATCTCGCTGCCGCTTGGGCTCTGTATCGCCTTTATCGTCATGCATTTTCAGGGGCTGAACGCCAATATCATGTCGCTGGGCGGTATCGCCATTGCCGTAGGGGCGATGGTTGACGCCGCCATCGTGATGATCGAAAACGCCCATAAGCGGCTGGAAGAGTGGGAGCACCACCACCCGGGGCAGAAACTGACCAACGACACGCGCTGGAAAATTATCACCGATGCCTCGGTGGAGGTCGGCCCGGCGCTGTTTATCAGCCTGCTGATTATCACCCTGTCGTTTATCCCGATTTTTACCCTCGAAGGGCAAGAGGGGAAGCTGTTTGGCCCCCTCGCCTTTACCAAAACCTGGTCGATGGCGGGCGCGGCGCTGCTGGCGATCGTGGTGATCCCGATCCTGATGGGCTTCTGGATCCGCGGCAAGATCCCGGCGGAAACCAGTAATCCGCTCAACCGCTTTTTGATCCGCATTTACCATCCGCTGTTGCTGAAGGTTCTGCACTGGCCGAAAACCACCCTGCTGGTCGCCCTGCTGTCGATCCTGACGATTATCTGGCCGCTTAGTCGGGTCGGCGGCGAGTTCTTACCGCAGATCAACGAAGGCGATCTGCTGTATATGCCCTCGACGCTGCCGGGGATCTCAGCTGCGCAGGCGGCGGATATGCTGCAAAAGACCGATAAGCTGATCATGACCGTGCCGGAAGTGGCCCGCGTGTTTGGCAAGACCGGTAAGGCAGAAACCGCCACCGACTCCGCGCCGCTGGAAATGGTCGAAACCACCATTCAGCTCAAGCCGCAGGCGCAGTGGCGAGCGGGGATGACCATGGAGAAAATTATCGAGGAGCTGGATAAGACCGTGCGCCTGCCGGGACTGGCCAATCTGTGGGTACCGCCGATTCGTAACCGCATCGATATGCTCTCCACCGGGATCAAAAGCCCGATCGGCATTAAGGTTTCCGGCACGGTACTCTCCGATATCGACGAGGTCGCAGAACGGATCGAAGTGGTCGCCCGAACCGTACCGGGCGTCACCTCGGCGCTGGCAGAACGCCTGGTGGGCGGGCGCTATCTTAATATCGCTATCAACCGCGAAAAAGCGGCCCGCTATGGCATGACCGTAGGCGACGTTCAGCTGTTTGTGTCGTCGGCCATCGGCGGCGCCATGGTGGGCGAAACGGTAGAAGGCGTCGAGCGCTATCCGATCAACATCCGCTACCCGCAAAGCTATCGCGACAGCCCGGAAGCCCTGCGCCAGCTGCCAGTCCTGACCCCGATGAAACAGCAAATCACCCTCGGCGACGTCGCCGAAGTGAAGGTGGTGACCGGTCCTTCGATGCTGAAAACCGAGAATGCCCGCCCGGCCAGTTGGATCTACATCGACGCCCGCGATCGCGACATGGTCTCCGTGGTTCACGACCTGCAAAAAACCATCGCCGAACAGGTGCAGATGAAACCGGGGATCAGCGTCTCGTACTCCGGACAGTTTGAGTTGCTCGAACGCGCCAATCAGAAGCTGAAGCTGATGGTGCCGATGACGCTGATGATCATCTTCGTCCTGCTCTACCTGGCGTTCCGCCGCTTTGGCGAGGCACTGCTGATCATTACCAGCGTACCGTTCGCCCTCGTTGGCGGTATCTGGTTCCTGTACGGGATGGGGTTCCATCTGTCGGTTGCCACCGGCACCGGGTTTATTGCGCTGGCCGGGGTGGCGGCGGAGTTTGGCGTGGTGATGCTGATGTACCTGCGTCACGCGATTGAAGCTCACCCGTCGCTGGAAAATCCGCAGACCTTTAGCGTCGAAAAGCTCGACGAGGCGCTGTACCAGGGGGCGGTGCTGCGCGTGCGGCCAAAGGCGATGACCGTGGCGGTGATTATCGCCGGCCTGCTGCCCATCTTATGGGGCACCGGCGCGGGATCGGAGGTGATGAGCCGCATCGCCGCCCCGATGATCGGCGGGATGATCACCGCCCCGCTGCTGTCGCTGTTTATCATCCCGGCAGCGTATAAGCTGATGTGGCTGTACCGGCACCGGCAGACGCGGAAAGTGGCATCCTGATCCACCTCAGCGAAAGGGGCGATTGTCGCTCCTTTCGCTTGTTCACCGCGCGATTAGCGGCCCAGCCGTTTTTCATACTGCGCCTGGAACTGCGGCGCATTCCACGAACCGTCAAACAGGGTGTAGGTGATATAGCCCTTATTCAACCAGCCGCTGTCGGTGTCCGCCGTCGTTGGCGTCAGCGATGCCGGATTCATGCCCTGCTTCGCCGTGCCGTCGGCCTGCAGCTCATAGCTAATCTGCGGAACAGGAAACTGCTCATTGTCGATGTAATGGACGCCTTTAATCTCCGTTGCCGGCAGCGGCGGGTAGTTGATACTCAGCCCCGACCCTTTGGGTAATAAGGCGGTCCCCGGCTCGCGGGTGGCGTTCAGCTTATCCACCACGGTCACGACGTAATCCACCGAATCAGGCCAGTATTTATGCGTGCTCGGCCATTTGTTTTTCATCTCCTGTTCCGTGAAGCGATAGCCGATGCTGGCGGCGATCGCCGGGAAACCGTAGCGCAGCGCGCGGGCCGCAGCGCTGACGGTCCCCGAATTCACCTGCGCCATGCCGGTATTGGGACCATCATTCACCCCAGAAATGACCAGGTCCGGCGCCGCCTCTTTCATCAGACCCCACAGGCCAAAATCCACGGCATCCGCCGGCGTGCCCGGGAAGCAGTAGCGCTTGTCAGCCACTTTCTTAACATCGAACGTTTTACCCGGTTTGAAGGTTATCGCTGAGCCGATGCCGCTCTGGTTGGTGTCGGGCGCCACCATCCACACGTCATACCCTTTGGCGGCCAGCTTTTCCTGCAACGACGTGGTGCCAACCGACTGGCAGCCATCGTCGTTAACCAGCAGGATTCTGAGCGGTTTTTCCGCCGCCTGAGTCGAGGCGGTCAGTATGGTGAGCAGCGCAGCGGCGAGGATGTTGATTTTCACGATAACTCCTTAGTCAGTATCAAGATATTTGTCTGGCGCAAAAAAAAACCTAAGAGAGCTGCACGCAAATTGACTTGCGCCAGCTCTCTTAGGTTTTGCCGTTATTCCGTTACAATCCCAGGACAAGGGGAAAATACCCCGTATCGACAGGATAATCCAGAGGCAGCAGGTTTATTATGTGACTACGATCAATAACGCCAGACTATTTATGCTAAAAATAAAGGCTGCGAAATGATATTTAACCTGAATCTTAACACCTAATTCTTACGAATTTACCATGTCACTCTTCAACGATATTCCGGAGATTGAAATGTTATTGGTAACAATCCACAGGGCATGCGAACGATCACATTTATTAATATAAAAACAAATTCCGCCTGTTTTTCCACCGCTAACATGATAAGGTCGACGGTAGTGGATTGTTACTGTTTCCAACACAGGCAAAACCTACGTCAGATACTCCGGCGGCATCATAAAACATGCCCATCCCGAGTCACTGACGTAGGTTTTTTTTTGGCTTTCACATAATAAACAGGAGAACAATATGAATAAATGGCTAACCGCAATCATCATGTTCGCCAGCGCCGCAACCTGTTCAGCAGCGGAAATGAAAGACGATGGCAGCATTAATATCTATTTTGCCCGACACGGGAAAACGCTATTAAATACCTTCGACCGCGTGCAGGGATGGGCCGATTCTCCGCTGACTGAAGACGGTATCCGCGTCGCCCGTTATCTCGGCGAAGGTTTAAAAGGGGTGAAGTTCGACCGCTTTTATTCCAGCGATGCCGGGCGACAGCGGGAAACCCTGGCGGTGATTCTGAAGCAGGCCGGGATCGCCCATTATCACCCGATCGAGCTGCCAGGCCTACGCGAAGCCTTTTTTGGCAGCTTTGAAGGCGGCTTCAACAAGGATATGGCCGCGGCTGGCGCCAAACAGCTGGGGTTAAAAGACAGCGCCGCGCTGTTCAGCAAAATGAAGGCAGGCGCTCTGCCGGTGGCTGAAAGCCAGAACGCACTGGCCGCAGCCGACCCGCTGGGCATGGCGGAAAATTATCAGCAGGTGAAGAGCCGTACTCAGGCAGCGTTGCATACCCTCGTTGAAGATGCCGAGGCCCATGGCGACAAAAATATCCTCGCCATTTCGTCCGGCACGGCGATGCAAATTATGATTTCCGACCTCACCGCCGACACGGCGAAAGATAAACCGCTGGCCAACGCCGCGGTGGTGAAAATTGTCTATAAAAATGGCACATATTCGGTTCCAGAAATCGGCACAATGAAATATGTCGAAGCCGGCAAGCAGGCCCTCAATAACAATAACTGATCGCTTAATTATATTATTGCAGATAACTGCTGACGCCAGCCCCGGCTGGCTCGCAGCATATCGCCTCGGGGTTTATAATGAAAAACAATATTATTACTATGCTGCTGCTGACGCTTCCTGCCTACGCCTGGTCAGCGAATGACGTTGCGCAAGCGGATATGATTGATACGGTATTTGCCGATCCTTTTTTTAGCCAGTCACATATGACGCTATCGCTTAAAAACTACTGGAAATACCTTAAGGAAGAGGAGACAGAACCCAAAAAAGTGCACAACGCCTGGGGCCAGGGTGTTGCCGTGGATTACCAGTCAGGTTATTTCGCCGATATCATTGGCTTCGATGCAACTTATTACGGTGCTATCAAGCTGGGCGCCAGCGATTATTTTAACTCGCGCGGCGTGCTCTATAATAACGGGAGCGGTAATAAAAAGAGCAATGCCGAGGGGTTTTCCAAGTTTGGTCAGCGCAACATGAAGCTGAAATATCAACTCGCCGATCTCAATCTGAACGCCCGCTGGGGCTGGCAGATGATGAAAAACACTGGCGTGATCTCCACCTCTACCCGGCTGTCGCCCACCACCTATCTCGGCTGGACCGGCGGCGTCAACTACGGTGACGTGACCCTGCGCGGCGCCTATATCGACAGTTCGATGGACCGTAACTCGCCGGATAAGAAGCGCTTCCAGACCAACACCGGACGGTATCTCAACCATATCGCCAGCGGCGATCTACTGTGGCAGAGCGAACGGCTGAATTTACAGTACGGCTATGGTGAAAGCGATAACTACCTGCGCCGCCATGTGCTGTTCACGCAATTCAAACCGCTGAAGCAGCTGAATATCGGTACGCAGATTTATGCCACTCACGCTCTGGATGAATATCAAGCGATGCCGGCCAATAAACGCGATTTCGACAGCGATGCCCGACATTATGCGATTGATGTCAAATGGCAGGCGGACAACTGGAGCACCAGGTGGGGACTGGGCTATACCGATGCCGAAAAAGCCCACGAAATCGGCTTTTTCCCCCGGCATATGAGCAAAAACTCACGCGGCACCTTTATTTCGATGGCCTACGCCGGCAGCGACTACCTGCGTGACGGGGAGCTGGTGCTGGCGAATATTTCAGACTACAACCTGACGCCAGAGCTGGCGATAGGCCTGGCGGGCAACATTGCGCAGTTTAACTACAAGGGCAACCACGTGCGCACGGGCGAAATCAACGCTTTTAGCCGCTGGGTGCCAACGCATCCGCAGCTAAAAAACCTGACCGTCTGGGCGATGTTCGGGCCTGGATGGTCCTATCGCATGAACGGAAAAACGCCGGTGCTGAACGATGGACGCTATATCCGGGCCAACTCCCTCTCTTCCGAGGTCATCATCGAGTATCGCTTTGCTCTGTTCTGATATCTTGCCGCGGCACGCGGTGATACCGGCAATCAGGCGAAACAGCACGCTCAGCGCTCGTAAAATAGCCGTACGTCGGTAAACTGCCGGGAACCCGTTATCGCGTATCTTTTCGTGAAACAATAGAACAACGGCGCGTCAGGCTCTCCCTGTGGTAGCCTGCGCCCCGCCACTCTGCCCACCGATTGCCGAGGGATTGCTTTGCAAACCATTCGTACCGTGCCGTTACCCGATGAAAGCCGGATCGTGAACCTCTTCCCTTCCCCCGAGCTTGCGGATGCTTTCGCCATCACCCTGCCTCCTGATGCGCCTGCTGATATCAATACTCTGGCTCAACAGGTACTGGCGAGGCCGCCGCGCTGGTTCAAATGGCTGCTGGCCTGTCGGGATCTTATGGTCAGGCCCTTCGGGATCCAGTCCTCCGCTCAGATGCGCGCAAAACTGGTCGCAGAGGGCACTCCGCATATCGATTTTTTCCCGGTACTCGCGGTCGAGGCCAACGAGCTGATCATCGGCGCCAATGA
Source organism: Klebsiella planticola ATCC 33531 (assembly GCF_000735435.1). Lineage (GTDB taxonomy): Bacteria > Pseudomonadota > Gammaproteobacteria > Enterobacterales > Enterobacteriaceae > Klebsiella > Klebsiella planticola. The sequence continues at coordinate 14,292 of NZ_JMPP01000005.1, forward strand.
CAGCCATCTCGATTTCAGGATTGCCGTGGTGCATCGTCAGCGTCGCGAGACGCCGACCAATCAAAAAGAGGTGGTGCTGGCTTCCGTGGTGCACTGCCATAACCGAACCGGGAAACTTTATATCACGTTGATTGCCCCGTTCCACCGCCTGGTGGTGCGCGCCATGCTCAAAAGAGCGGCGGCAAGGGGCTGGCGATAACCGCGCCCAGGGTCTGCGGCGCGGTGAATCTGCGCTGGCGACGAGAAGCGCGGCCCGCTCACTATTCCGTGGGCAATACGCCTCCTTTAGCCCAGTGCGTTTTGGGTATTTCGACAATGACCACATCCACGCTCTCCGGTTTGCATTTCAGCGTTTCAACCGCGACCCGGGTCGCTTCACGGGCAAAATCGCGCTTTTGTTCAGGCGTGCGGCCCGGCTGTAATTCTAAACGTAAAACAGGCATATTTTTCTCTCCGCTTGAGACCCCGTCTGGGGTCGATGAGTGAATCTTTGCCGAAAGGTGAGGACGAATAAATGGGTGTCAGGTTGAGTGAATCAGAACCTACAGGTTGTTAATCATGGATAAACTTGCCGGAATGGAGATGTTTGTCAGGGTTGTCGAGTGCGGCAGCTTTGCCTCAGCGGCCGATGTCAGCGACGTATCGGCCACCATGGTGGCCAAACAGATCCGGGCGATTGAGCAACGGCTTGGCGCACGTTTGCTGCACCGCACCACGCGTCGCCAACAGTTAACCGAGGTCGGACAGCTCTACTATGAGCGCTGTCGCCGAGTGCTGGCAGAATTTTCTCTCGCCGAAAATAGCGCCACGGAGCTGCAATCGACAGCCAAAGGGCTGGTCCATATGGTGGCGCCGGTCAGCTTCGGCTGTCAGATACTGGTCCCGGCGTTGAGCGTTTACATGGCGCAAAACCCGGAGGTCAACGTCATGCTGACGCTGGATAACCAAACGCCAAACTTGAGTAGCGGGAATGCGGAGTTAGGTATTCATATTGGTGAGATTCACCAGACGGATATCGTTGCCCGGCCGCTGCACGCCTACCGGCGGATCCTTGCCGCCTCTCCCGACTACCTCCGTCAGCACGGGACGCCGACGCATCCGGATCAGCTGAGTCACTTTAGCTGTCTGGGGATGTCCTACTGGATACATCAGGATCGCTGGGAACTGATGGGGCCCAATGGCGAGATCGTTAAAGCGGTAGTGAAAGGTCGGTTTATGTCTAACCAGGGCCATGCGCTGAGGATTGCCGCACTGAACGGCTGCGGCATCGTGCTGCAACCGGAATCGCTGCTGAAGGAAGATATCGCCGAGGGACGCCTGGTGCCGGTGCTACCCGAGTGGTCCTATAAGCCAACGCCGATGTATCTTATTTATCAACAGGATACCCGCCCATCAGCCAAGCTGCGCAGCGTAATTGATTTTCTGATACAGCGCTTTGGCGCGCAGCAATAACGGATGAAACGATTTCACACCGATGTCTGGGCCGCCCCGGGGTCAACACGCCCGTTTTGACGACGGCACAAAACACGCTGCCGGGGGCCTGCTGAGGCCTCCGGCAAACAGATTTATTGCGACTTCTTCTCCAGCGCCTCCCACAGCCCCAGCAGATAGGTTACCCCCAGCGCGCGATCGTAAAGACCGTATCCGGGACGCCCGGTTTCGCCCCAGATAAACCGGCCGTGATCCGGGCGGATATAGCCGTCAAAGCCATTATCATGGAGGGCCTGCATGACGCGATACATATCCAGCGAGCCATACTGCGACGGATGAGCGGATTCGTAGAAATCTTTATCTTTAATCAGCTTAATGTTGCGTACGTGGGCAAAATGGATACGCTTACGACGCGTGAATTCGGCAAGAATTTCATAGACGTTATTATCCGGATCTTCCGCAATCGACCCGGTGCACAGCGTGATGCCATTCGCCGGTGAATCCACGGCATCGCAAATCTTCGCCAGGTCATCCCGATTTTTCACCACCCGCGGGAGGCCAAAAATAGAGTACGGCGGATCGTCCGGGTGAATCGCCATTTTCACCCCCACTTCCTCGCACACCGGGATAATTTCTCTGAGGAAATAAAACAGATTTTCCCGCAGCTTAGTATCATCGACTCCGCGATAGCGGGCGAACAGCTCCTGCACTTTAGCCAGCCGCTCGGGCTCCCATCCCGGTAATGCAAAACCGTTGGCGTTATCGAGAACCTCTTTAACGACCTCTTCCAGACTCTTATCGATGCCGCTTTTTTCGAAGGCCATCGTCAGCGAACCGTCCGGCAGGACGTAGTTCATGTCGGTCTTCATCCAGTCGAAGACCGGCATGAAGTTATAACAGATGACCTTGACGCCAAAGCCCGCCAGATTACGGATCGTCTGTTTATAGTTTTCGATATAGCGATCGCGTGCCGGGGTGCCTATTTTGATGTCATCGTGAATGTTAACGCTTTCAATCACTTCCATTGTCAGGCCCGCGGCATGGACCTGGTCAACCAGAGCTTTAATTTTTTCGACTGGCCAGACTTCTCCGGGAGCAACGTCATACAGTGCCCCGACAACACCTTCCACACCCGGCACCTGCCGGATATATTCCAGTGGGATTTTGTCTTCCTGTGGCCCAAACCAGCGCATTGTCATCTGCATTTTTTATCCGCCTTAATCGTTGCTGCTATGCATTTTACGAGATGTACCATACTAGTATTGGATAGCATATGCAGTAATTATCGTTTGATCAACTACCTCGTTAAAAAAGAGTGACGAGGCGATAAAAAAGAGTCGCGGGCTGAGCGCGATCTTCATTATCCTGGCTGCGGTTAATTGTTTTTATCTTGTAAAAAAATAACAAATTCAGTTTAAATTTATCATCATCCATAACACGACTTTATTTTTAACCATTAAATTGATCCCGGCTTTTATTTCAGCCTCTGAATATCGCTGACGAAATACATGCGTTAAGTCACAATTTTACCATTACATCTTGTATGGTAGTAGACAATCAATGAAAAGGAAGCTTACCCTCAACGCCATTATGTTCTCGTCATACACCGGTCCCGGCTTAACACTGGGGATGCGTAGTAAAAGCGACATCGTGTACGGAGTTTTTATGTCACTGATAAACAATAGTTTTATGATAAACAACGCGCCAGGTCAGCGGCTGTACTCTGAGATTGCAAAAGCGTTACCGATTATTGATTACCACTGTCATCTTGATGCCAGAGCCATTTGGGAGAATAAACCGTTCACGGATATTACTCAGCTGTGGCTGGAAGGCGATCATTACAAATGGCGGGCAATGCGGGCTAATGGAATATCGGAACAAAGAATTACCGGTAATGCTTCCGCCGAAGAAAAATTTGAAGCCTGGGCGCAAACTGTCGAAGCCAGTTTTGGCAATCCTCTTTATCACTGGACCCACCTTGAGCTGAAACATTATTTTGCGATCGACGAAACGCTTAATAGCAAAAACTGGCGCGATATTATGGCGCGGTGTAATACGCAATTACGCCACGACGACTTTTTACCGCAGGCGCTTATCCGCCGTTCAAACGTGGAAGCGCTGTGCACGACCGACGGGCCGCTCGACGATCTGGAATACCATCGGCTGCTGGCAGCAAAAAGCGACTTTTCCCCACGCGTTTTGCCCACATTTCGTCCTGATGAGCTGTTCGACACCTGCCCCGAGCGCTTCCTGACGTTTGTCTCCCGACTGGCGCAGAAAACCCAGCGGGCGATCACCTCGCTGGATAGTTTCCTGGCCGCTCTCGAAGCGCGTATTGATTTTTTCCACAGCACGGGCTGTCGCGTATCGGACCACGGTCCGCTGGCGATCCGTTTTTGCCCGCTTGATGAAGTCGGGCAGGCCGCGCTGTTTCAGCGTCGGCTGGCAGGAGAGACGCTGGATGAGCACGCGCTTCAGGCATGGGAAAGTATGATTTTTGTCGCGCTGGCCAAAATGTACAAGCAGCGCGACTGGGCAATGCAGATTCACTTTGGCGCTATTCGCAACAATAACGCGACCATGTTCGACAAGGTCGGCATCAACTGCGGCTTTGACTCTATTGGCGATCAAACTCACCTTGCGCAGAGCCTGAACGCGTTGCTTAACGCCATGGTGGAAAATGGCGGTCTACCGAAAACCATTCTTTATAACCTCAATGCCAGCTATAACGACGTGGTCGCCTCGACCCTCGCCAACTTCCAGAGCGGCGAGGATGGCATGAAATCACCGCTGCAGTTCGGCTCCGGATGGTGGTTTAACGATACCCGACGCGGCATGGTTAACCAGCTCAATACGCTGGCCGATCAGGGGCTGTTGGCCAACTTTATCGGCATGCTGACCGATTCCCGCAGCTTCGTCTCCTACACCCGACATGATTATTTCCGCCGGATCCTTTGTGACCTGGTTGGCGGTTGGGTAGAGAAAGGTGAAGTGCCGGAAGATCGCGCCATCCTCGACGCCATGATCCGCGGTATTTGCGTGGACAACGCCCGTCGTTATTTTCGTTTTTGACCCGTCAGATACAGGGATAAACCATGACTCGTAAGAACAGAAAAGTGACCATCCCCGTCAGTATCGGCTACGGTCTGACGGATATTATGGGTGGCGGCGCATTTACCGTCATTGGCGCATGGCTGCTTTTCTTCTATACCACCTTTGTCGGCCTGTCGCCGATTGAAGCGGCGTCGATTGTTGCGATCGCGCGTATCGTGGATGCCATCGTCAGCCTGTTTATGGGCAGCTTCACGGACCATTTTTATAAAAACTATTTGGGTAAGAAATTTGGCCGGCGGCGGTTTTTCCTGCTGATCGGCGCGCCGCTCATGCTGGTTTACACCCTGCTGTGGCTAAACGGCATGAACTACTGGTTCTATCTCGCGGTGTATCTGGCCTTTGAGATCATTGCCGCTATGGTGCTTATCCCGTGGGAAACGCTGCCCTCCGAGATGACCAAAGATTTTAATAGCCGGACCAAACTGTCCACATGCCGTATGTTCCTGTCGGCATCCGGGACCTTTCTCGCCACCTTTATCCCCGGTCTGCTGATTGGCGCGCTGGGTGAAAACAATGCGGATGCCTATCTGGTTAACGGCGTGGTGTTTGCCGTGATGTTTATGGTCTGCGTCTTTATCTCGTGGAAAGTGACCTGGGAACGCGAGCTGACGCCGGAAATGCTGGCGGAAATGGAAAAAGAGCGCAAGTCGACCACGGCGGCCGAGAAGCTTGTCGCCTTTGGCAACCTGTTTAAGGAGTATGCCTCTACCCTGAAGGTGCGGGCGTTCCGTAAGCATCTGGCGATTTATCTCTTTTCCTTCACGGCGAAGGACGTCTACAACACCGTGTTCGTCTTTTTCTGCGTCTACTGCCTGAACGTCTCATCCTCACTGGCGGGCACGCTGCTGTCGATGAGTATCGTCGGGCTCCCGGTTACGCTGGCGGCGGGCGTGGCGATCATTAAGTATGGTCCCTCTCGCCTCTATGTCTTCGCCTATAGCCTGATGCTGCTGTGCCTCGGCGGCTTCTTCCTGGTGTATCAGTTCCCGACCGACAACAAGGTCATGCTGCTGGTGATCATCGCAGGTATCTATCAGGTCGGCCGCTGTGTGCTGGAATTTACGCCGTGGAACGTCTTCCCGTTTATTCCCGATATTGACGAAATGATTACCCGCCAGCGTCGTGAAGGCCTGTTTGCCGCGGTGATGACGTTCTCGCGTAAAACGACGGTCGCAATCGCCACCTTTGCCGTGGGCCTGCTGTTGCAAAGCGGCGGCTTCGTGAAAGGGAGCCTGACTCAGCCTCAGGAAGCGATTAATACCATCGCGACACTGCTGTTTGCCGGCACCGCCGTGCTGCTGCTGATTGCCCTGTGGCAGGCGCTGACCTTCCATCTGAACAAACGTACGCACAAGATTTTTGTCGATGAGATTGAGCGCCTGAAGGCGAACGGTCTTAAACAGGACGTCACGCCTGAAGCCCGCCATGTGGTTGAAGACCTGACGGGTTATCGCTACGACACGCTCTGGGGTGACACCCCGCCCGAGCGAGTAAAGGCGGGCGAACCCACCTCGGTACTGAACTGACAGATACCGCCGGCAGCGGCATCACGCCTGCTGCCGCGCGGTAGCCCTGCCCGGCTGACCCGATCAAGGTCAGCCGATCCATCGCCGCGGATTCTCCGCCAGACATGCTCCTGATTTTATCACTCGACGACAACAGACGCGTGAGCCGCGCAGGTGAAGCCGGAGCAGGGCAAAAAGAGGGATTTAAGGCACCTTCTCGCGCTGGAGCAAGTGAATTACTTCACCATTTTCTGCGTTTTCTCGACATCCTTCAGCCCCCCTTCGTTGACGGCATTCTTATAGCCCATGCCTTGCAGCATTTTTTCTGCTTTGCCGGACTGGTTCCCCGTGTTGCAGTACAGGTGCAGCGTGTCATTCTTATCTTTTGCCACTTCGCCGATGCGCGCATCCAGCTGTTTCAGGGGAATATTCACCGCCCCTTCAACATGCGTATCCTGGAACTGGTCTGGGGTGCGGACATCAATCCAGTGCTCAGCCGCCCACAATGAGGTGGACGCCATCAGCATGGCGCCGGTCAAGATCGTTTTTTTCATTACCCGGGTCAGATTAAACATGACGATAGTTCTCCTTATTTGTTTTCCTGGTCACCCGAAATGATACTAGCGAAGGTATCCCGGGCGATCGTTGACCTGATCAGGAAAATGGGCAGAAAGCGGATAATCGATGATCTGTGCGCAAAGTCAGCACGGCAGGCAAACTGGCAGTCTCAGTTAAAATTACTATGCTTAAAGATAACGTCACCGGTTTCTACGTTGATTTTATAGGGAGTAGGTATGGGATTCTGGAGAATTGTTTTAACGATTATTTTGCCGCCACTTGGCGTATTACTGGGTAAAGGATTTGGCTGGGCATTTATTCTGAATATTGTCCTGACATTGCTGGGTTATATCCCCGGCCTGATTCACGCATTCTGGGTACAAACGCGCGATTAACCAATATCATCATGACGGCGCAGCGGCGCCGTTTATTTTTTCAGGTATTTTGCATCTGCATCTTATTTCATTTTTACGGGGTGAGCCGCCCGTTTTGAGCGAAGAAGGGAGGTTAATTCGGCAAACTGCATGCAACAAAAAACCCGCACAGGGCGGGTTCATTTATTATCAGCAGAGCTTATCTGCTCAGGCTATCGCCTTCATCGCTATTGTAAACGTCGCTGATAATGAGCGCGGCTTACAGCGGAGTGACGTTGCCGGCTGCCGGGCCTTTCGCGCCATTTTCAATGGTGAAAGAAACCTGCTGGCCTTCATCAAGGGTCTTGAAGTTGTCACTCTGGATTGCAGAGAAATGTACGAATACATCTTTGCTGCCGTCGTTCGGAGTGATAAAGCCAAAACCTTTATCTGCGTTAAACCATTTTACTAAACCAGTCATTTTATTAGACATAGATACTTCCTTAATTAATGAGCCACTAAGAGCGGCGATGATGGCCTGTATTTAGAGTTACTTATTTGGCACTTAGGAGGAGGCTCATGAAGAAGGGTATCTGTGGATAGCTCTTGAACTGAGGACTGCTTTACTAAAACTGCTTTCATAAGGTCTGTGTTCCAAACCGATGACGTCATTAAGACATAGAGAAATTATTATAGCAAGGTTTATGTTTTTTTATTTTAACCGCTTAAACACCCGGATGGCCATATGTCTGTTAAAAGTAGCCGGTAACATCAATCGCCATCTCAGCTTCGCACAATAGCAATACGCCTGATATTTCACGGATTCGTTTTCGTATTTTGCGATCAAGGGTCATGCCTGTGCCGCAGGCATCAATGTCATGAGAGAAAACAGGAACAAATGAGAAAATGAACCGGCTCTGCGGGCAGGCCGGGCGGGCTAAACACGGGTAAAAACCTGCTGAACAGACGGGCGTGAGGCGGGTTTAAATGGCTGCGGAAACCAGGACGCGCCCTTCCCCCACGGTCACGCTATACCGCCGGTGATTAACGCCAACCGGTAGCCGGATCTACTGCCCTGCGGATGGGCATCCGCTCCTGCCGTCCCACGTGGATTATTCACCCTTTACACGAATCCGTTTCATCCTGTCGATCGGATTGCCCTGCCGATCGAAGTAGCGACTCGGCCATATTTCCGCAGGGTCGATACCCAGCGCCTGCGCGATCAAAAACTCCCCTTTAGGCCAGGGGCGAGACAGCGTGTTGGCTAACGTTGACGAGCTCAGTCCCGCCTGGCGGGACACCGCCGCCAGAGACAGGTTACGCTTTTTTAATTGCGCAATGATATCAGCCGGATGCATATCAGTTCTGTTCATCTCATTCATTCCTTTGCGTTAGTGAAGCCGTTCATATTACCACCAACACACTAAGTAATACTTAGTACATTTTCAACTAACAGCTCCCAGAATCGTGATTCTGTTTCCAGTCTTTCAGGATCATCATGCTGCCGCACCGTTTAAAAGAAGCACGCCTCAGAACGGGACTTTCCCAACAAAAACTGGGTATCCTCGCGGGTATTGATGAGGCGACGGCGAGTGCGCGGATGAACCAGTATGAACGCGGCATCCACACTCCCGACTTCGCGCTGGCCTGTCGGCTGGCAGAAGTGCTGAAGATCCCGGCCTGTTATTTCTATACGGTTGAAGACGATCTGGCGGAAGTGGTAGCCGGCTGGTATCAGCGCTGAGCGTCAGGCGAGTTTATCCGGATCACACTTTTTAATCCGGGCTATTCCCTGATAAAAAACAGGTGTTATCATTCACCCCGTAAATACCTATCTACTCAACCCGAGGCTTTGATGCTGGAGAATGTCATCATCCGATAATCAGCTCCCCGACCTTTTCAGGCCGGACTGATTATCAATGCGCCGAAATCGAATGCGGACACCGCTGTGTGTTTGCACGTTTTGCACATGATGATTAAACAGGTTTTCCAGCATGAATTTATCCCGTCAGGAACAACGTACCTTACACGTTCTCGCCAAAGGTGGACGTATTGCGCACGTCCGCGATGCATCTGGCCGCGTGACTTCCGTGGAATGCTACAGCCGCGAAGGGCTTCTGCTCGCCGACTGCACGCTCGCCGTTTTCAAAAAACTCAAAACCAAAAAGCTGATCAAATCCGTCAACGGTCAACCCTATCGTATTAATACCACCGGGCTGAACAACGTTCGCGCCCAGACCGATAACCGCTAAGGAGAGAGCGATGACCGCAGACCACTTTACTTTTCATATCACCGACGAGAGCGATGCCAGCGACAAGCCTTATTTCACGCCGGAGGCCCACAAGGCCATCTCCCGCTCTCCTGCCCAAGTCAATAAAAGGTATTAACTCATGGATATCCCACGTATTTTTACGATTAGCGAAAGTGAACATCGCATCCATAATCCGTTCACCCCGGAAAAGTACGCCACCCTGGGTCGCGTGTTACGCATGAAGCCGGACACCCACATTCTCGATCTCGGCAGCGGCTCGGGTGAGATGCTCTGCACCTGGGCGCGCGATCATGGCATTACCGGCACCGGCATCGATATGAGCCCGCTGTTCACCGCGCAGGCCAGGCGGCGTGCAGAAGAGCTCGGCGTCAGCAGTAAGGTTCATTTCATTCATAACGATGCCGCAGGGTATGTTGCAGAAGAGAAATACGATGTGGCCGCCTGCGTCGGCGCGACATGGATTGCCGGTGGGTTTGCCGGGACAGTCGGGCTACTGGCGCAGAGTCTGAAACCGGGCGGGTTCATGCTTATTGGCGAACCGTACTGGCGTCAGCTCCCCGCGACGGAAGAGATAGCCCAGGCCTGCGGGGTCTCCTCCGTTGCCGATTTCCTTCCCCTTCCCGACCTTGTCGCCTGTTTCGACCAACTCGGCTATGACGTGGTGGAAATGGTGCTGGCGGACCAGGAAGGCTGGGATCGCTACGAAGCCGCGAAGTGGCTCACTATGCGCCGCTGGCTGGAGGAAAACCCTGACGATGACTTTGCCCCGGAGGTTCGAACCGAACTGACGATAGCCCCCAAACGCCATGTCACCTGGACCCGGGAATACTTTGGCTGGGGCGTGTTTGCATTAATCGCCCGCTGAAGTGAAGCTGGCGGTATAGCTGAAACGGGCTATACCGCCATTCGGGCATGTTCGACACATTATCACACCAGATCCTCTCAGCCTGATGGCCAACCGACAGGGATGCCGTTCATCACAAGCTAAGAGTTCTGGTGGATAACATGGTCACGAGAGGGATATCGTCTTACCGTGACATCAGAACCACGCCTCAAACATGCCGCCCACGTTCAGGGAATCCAGCTGTTCGTCGCTGGTACCGTTCACTTTCGCCGTGCGTTGGTTGTCGACCTGACCGCCGGTCACGTAGAAGCGCAGCATCGGACGGAACTCCGGCCCCATACCAATCGCGATGTTCTGCGACAACGTCAGCTTCCAGCCGTGGTTATCCCCGCCCTGATCGTAATCTACGCGCTGGTAACCCGCTTCCAGCCAGGTGGAGTGCACATCGTTCCAGAAGTACATCGGACGAACGATGGCGCCGTAGTTCTTGCGGTTGTCGGTGTTGTCCTTACTGTTGTCATAGTCATGGAAGGCCAACAGGTATTCGACCTGCGCCTGCCGGGTGAACTTATAGTTGCCCTCGAAGCTGGCGTAGACGGTGGTCAACCCGTCCGTTTTGTTGTAAACGCTGTTATCAGCGTTATCGGAATAGCGCAGGATAACTTTGTTTACGCCGCTGTCGTCGCTGTTGGTGTGGCTCAACAGCAGGCCGCCCTGCCAGGCATCAATCTGCGCGTCGTTGTCCACCGCTTTGGAGTCAAAGCCGTAGTTGGCATAGACCTCGACATCGATGGGCCCGGCCTTAATGTTGTGGGTTTTGGTGGTCAGCGCATAGTGACCGTCGTCGCCGGTGCCGGAGCCGCCGGTACAGGTGATGCGCGATGGGTTAGACTCGTCGGCCATGACTTCCGGACTACAGGACTCTACCTGCGAAACCGCCGCGACATCGAACTGCACGCCGCCGATATCGAAGTTTTTCACCCCGGCGCCCTGGCCATCGTGGTTCATCCAGAAGTAGTCGTTGATGCCCTGCTGTGGACGCTGGTGGAAGTCACGTCCTGCCCAGAGGTAGGCGCCGGGGTTGGATGCCAGTACGTTGGTGACGCCAACGTAGGCTTTTTTCAGGTTAACTTCGTCGCTCCAGTGGTCAAACATCACGTTGATATCCCAGATGGCGCCCTGGCTGCTCTTAAAGGCTTTGGTAATCTGGAATTCGCCGCCGTTACCTTCGTTGCCCAGGCGACCAATCGCCGAGGCACCGTTATAGGACCCATCCACACCGATATATTTCTGATCGCCGGTCTGGAAATGGGCGCCGTAGCGGGCGTAGCCGCTAAACTTCAGACCGAATGGAATCGCCATATCCGGCGACTGTGCGGCAGTTTGTGGGTTGGTCTCCAGATCCACCTTCTTTGCAGCGGCGGCGTCCATTTTCGCCTGGCGGTCCGCCAGCGCCTTATCGACGGCTTTCGCCACAATGGCGTCAATTTGTTCCTGAGTAAATTCTTGGGCCATAGCAGAGGAAAAAGGGCAAAGCGCGGCGATAACCGCCATAGTTAATGGAAGTTTTTTTATCATGTTCATGTCTATCTCAATATAGTTTAATTGTATTCAGATAATAACAATCCCATTCTGGGTGACAGAATATGTCGCTATCATAAGAACAATATCATTGTTATTTTTACGGTCGCAGAGGCTTTACGCTATTCTGGTGATAATGTCTCCATGAGTGATATTTGCTGATGTGCGCCGGTGCAGATGAATAATGTCTTCGAATAATTCATCGACCAGCATTATTGATGATTGCGATGACAGCGGTCTTTGGCCCTCCCTCTCGGTTTGTCGTGCACAACAGGTGTTGCCCCGGCAGATGTTTTCGCCAAAGGCCCGTTTCATCAATGGTTCTCTTTAACTTAATTGCTCGTCATTTCTGTGGCCCGCTGATTTCCGGTCTCTTCTGCTCTTCGGGGTTGTAGAAAGCGTATTTATCAGTCCGCAGGAGTCGTCTATATATCAGTACCGCATCGGGTTCACCGCGAATGCGCCGCAATAAATTTCAGTCACGATGAATGGCACCGGTAATCAATGCCCCCGCGGGGGCATGCAAGCAGGATTCATTCGAAGAGATAGGCATTGACCAGGTTTTCGAGTAATTCCTGATGTCCGCTTTGATGCTGAGGATTAAGGTTATGCTGTTCGGCATACCGGGCGGTTTGCGCCAGCGACATTTGCCCCTGCAGAATTTGCTGACCCACTTCACGACTCCAGCCGGCATAGCGTTTTGCAACGCGTTGCTCCAGCTGACCGTCTTCAATCATGCGAGCGGCCTTTTTGAGTGCCAGCGCCATCACATCCATGGCGCCAATGTGACCATGGAACAGGTCATATTTGTCGGTGCTTTGACGACGGACTTTGGCATCAAAGTTCAGGCCACCGGTGGTAAAGCCGCCGGCTTTAAGGATCTCGTACATGACCAGCGTGTTTTCTTCTACGCTGTTCGGGAACTGATCCGTATCCCAGCCAAGCTGGGCGTCACCGCGGTTGGCGTCAACGGAGCCGAAAATATCCAGAGCAATGGCGCTGGCGATTTCATGGTGGAAAGAGTGCCCGGCAAGCGTTGCGTGGTTAGCCTCAATGTTCACCTTGATCTCTTTTTCCAGGCCAAATTGCTTGAGGAAGCCATAGACCGTCGCGACATCGTAATCATATTGATGCTTAGTGGGTTCCTGCGGTTTAGGTTCGATAAGCAGGGTGCCACGGAAACCCGTTTTGTGTTTGTGCTCAACCACCATCTGCAGGAAGCGGCCAATTTGCTCACGCTCCTGGCGCAAATCCGTATTCAGCAGAGATTCGTAACCTTCGCGACCGCCCCATAGCACATAGTTTTCGCCGCCCAACTGGTGGGTGGCATTCATGGCGGCAACGACCTGGGCTGCCGCCCAGGCAAAGACGTCCGGATCGGGGTTGGTTGCCGCCCCGGCGGCGTAGCGCGGGTTGGTAAAACAGTTAGCAGTCCCCCACAGCAATTTCACCCCGCTTTCCTGCTGTTTTTGCGCCAGCACTTCGGTCATTCTGGCGAAGTTATTCAGATACTCTTTCAACGATGCGCCTTCTGGCGAGACGTCCACATCGTGGAAGCAGTAATACGGCACATTGAGCTTATGGAAGAATTCAAAAGCGACGTCAGCTTTATATTTTGCCTGGCTAAGCGCATCGCCAGCCTGTTGCCAGGGTCGTTCAAAAGAACCGCTGCCAAACATATCGGCGCCATTCCAGCAGAAGTTGTGCCAATAGCAGGCGGCAAAGCGCAGGTGTTCTGCCATTCTTTTTCCCAGCACGATTTCATCCGGGTTGTAGTGGCGAAAAGCCAGCGGATTTGTTGTTTTGGGACCGGCAAAATGGACGCGGTCAAGTTGGTCGAAATAAACTGGCATAATGAACTCCGTCATTCAGGAAGCGAAAAATAAATAATTTTGACCTATCCTGTATTTTCCTGGCAGGCGGCTCAATTACGTTATTTCATTCGGCAATTAAGAAAATGCGCAAATGTGAACCATCTCGCAAATAATAACGCGACATATTAAATACACTGATAGCCATACCCCCCTTTCCTTCGTGAGGGATTAAGATGGCAATCACTAAAATAAAAAACCAGGTGTTTTCGGGGACATTTTCCTGCCGCCGATATTGCTTGTCAGCGACTCGTCAGCACGCTGGGTACGCGCTCTGGAGAGAGCCTGAGTTTCGATGATCACAGAAGTAAAAAAACATAATTAATTAATGTAAAATCGTAATGGATTCCCTGAGGCCATCTGTGTCAGAAAGTGTTTCACATTCACAAAAGAGACCGGAGACTTGATTAGAATGAGCAAGAACATAATGCAAAGTCGGCATGATGAATATCACAAATTAACTCGTGGGGAACGCATTGGTTATGGGATGGGTGATTTTGCGCAAAACCTTGTTTTTGGGACGATAGGCGGTTTTCTTGCTCTTCACATGTTGACGGTAAATACCATCAGCACCGCCACGGCGGGGTTTATATTTCTGTTTGTGCGCATCGTTAATGTTTTCTGGGATCCGATGGTCGGCACCTATGTTGACAAAAGAAGTTCAAGCGCCGGGAAATATCGCCCCTGGCTTTTAAGAGCCGGTATTCCCCTCGTGATTCTTTCCGCGTTGCTTTTTGCGCCTATTCCCGGAATAAGAGGTTCGGTTCCTTTTGCGTTTATCATTTATCTGGCACTGGATTTAGTTTATTCATTGGTGAATATTCCTTATGGTTCGCTTAATGCATCATTGACGAGAGACCCTGAATCAATTGATAAACTGACCAGTACCCGCATGATGCTGGCAAACAGCGCCAACCTGCTTGTTTATACCTTGTTCCCGATGTTCGTACAGATGGCCTCACCAAAAGATCGCAGCCTCAAGGATACGGGTTTTTTTGGCCTTCAGCTGAATATGGGTAACTATACCGACCCGTCAGCTAACTATGCGTGGTTCGGCGTTTACTCAATCTATATGTTAATTGGCGCAGCGGCACTTTTCTTCTGCTATAAATTCACCAAAGAACGTGTGGTCGCGACGGCAGAACAGACGGCTAACGTAAAAGCGACAGATTTATTCCTTGAACTTAAAAATAACCGGCCGCTGGTCATTCTCGGATTCTTTTTCATGTTAGCCTTTACCTTCATGTTCTTCATGAACACGGTCAATGGCTTTTTCAATCAGTTTGTTGTCGGTCATTCTGAATGGATGGGAGCGATTGGTCTTGTCGCCTCAATTCCCGGTATCATCTTCCCTATCTTCTGGTCCAGGCTGAAGAAAATCTTCGGTAAAAAAGGCTTCTTCCATCTTTTCCTTGGCATGTTTATTGTGGGTGAATTACTGACCTACGTGTGGTCACGCGAAGGCATGCACGATGCCCTGTGGCTTGCTTACGTCGCAACCTTCATTAAACAATGGGGCTTAACCTCGGCGACCGGCTTCATGTGGGCGCTTGTTCCGGAAGTGATCGCCTATGGCGAATTAAAATCAGGCAAACGCAATGCCGCCATCATTAACGCGATTATGGGACTGTTCTTCAAGATTGGTTTCACGATTGGCGGCGCGATTCCACTTTGGTTACTGGCCGCCTATGGCTTTAGCGAAACCGGCGCGCAACAAAGTGCCAATGCTATCGACGGAATCATTATGACCGCGGTGTGGATGCCCATCGTGTTAGCCGCTATTTCGATGATTATTATTCAGCTCTATCCTATCTCAGATAAAAATGTCACCGAGATCAACCGTCAGCTGGATGAGATCCGGGTATAGTTAAAAAATTAATAAGAATTCAGAAATATAAATTTGGATATTTTAAAAAGGTAGAATGATATGTCACTTATTCAAAACCCTGTATTACCCGGATTTAATGCGGACCCCAGTATTATCCGTGTAGGGGACACCTACTATATCGCCAACTCGACATTTGAGTGGTTCCCTGGCGTTCGGTTACATGAGTCAAAGGACCTGCAACACTGGAATCTGCTCCCCAGTCCCTTGTCTACCACCGCCCTTTTAGATATGAAAGGCAACCCTTCATCAGGTGGGATTTGGGCGCCGGCGCTCTCGTATGCCGATGGCAAATTCTGGTTAGTGTATACCGACGTGAAAATCACCGAAGGCGCCTTCAAAGACATGACCAACTATCTGACCACCGCGACCGATATCCGGGGTCCGTGGACAGATCCCATCAAACTGAATGGCGTCGGTTTTGATGCCTCGCTTTTCCATGACGATGACGGGCGTAAATATATCGTGCAGCAAACCTGGGACCATCGAGAGTACCATCACCCCTTCGATGGCATCACGTTAACTGAGCTTGATACGAAGACACTGAAATTAAAACCGGCAACCGCGCGGACCATTTATCGGGGCACCGCCGTTGCACTGGTCGAGGGGCCACACCTCTACAAACTGAACGGCTATTATTATCTTTTCGCCGCGCAGGGGGGGACCGTCTTTACCCACCAGGAGGTTGTTGCACGCTCCAGAACCTTAGAGGCCAACAGCTTCGAAACCGAGCCAGGGGAAGTGTTCTTAACGAACGTCGATACCCCGGACAGCTACATCCAGAAGCAGGGGCATGGTGCTTTGGTCTCCACCCCCAAAGGTGAATGGTATTATGCCTCGCTCTGCGCCCGTCCGTGGAATCGTCCAGGTGAGTCGGCCTATGATCCACGTGGCTGGTCAACTCTGGGCAGAGAAACCGCGATCCAGAAAGTGTATTGGGATGCCGACGGCTGGCCGCGTATCGAAGGGGGCCACGGTGGGAAAACCTTTGTCGAAGGACCCACCGATGCCATTTACACCGAAAGTGCCAAAGACCATAGTCAGTACGATGCGTTTAAAACAGCAACGCTCGATCCTAACTGGAATACGCTGCGGGTTCCGTTCACAGAAAAAATGGGGACCACCGGCGATGGCAAGCTGACGTTAATCGGGCAAGGTTCATTAGCGAATACGCATAACCTGTCGCTGATTGCCCGACGCTGGCAGGCCTTCTATTTTGATGCCCAGGTTAAAGTGAAATTTAATCCGTTCAATTATCAACAGATGGCAGGATTAACGAATTACTACAACGATCGCCACTGGAGCTTTGTGTTCATCACCTGGAATGAGATTAATGGCTCAGTCATTGAGATCGGTGAAAATAACCGCGGGAAATACACATCCTGTTTGAAAGATGATGCCATCAAGATCCCCGAAGGGACCGAGTTCGTCTGGTTCCGCACCAAAGTTCGCAAACAAACGTATAGCTATGAATACAGTTTTGATGGGGTCAACTTCACTGAAATCCCCGTTAAATTAGATGCAGCTATCCTTTCCGATGATTACGTGTTGCAAAGCTATGGCGGGTTCTTTACCGGGGCGTTCGTGGGCCTTGCGGCTGTAGACTACTCAGGTTATGACGCCAGCGCAGAGTTTTATGATTTCCATTATCAGGAGCTGGGCGATGCGTTAATGGCCGATGGTACGTATAGCTGGCAGGCCAGCGAATCACGGTTTAATTAAATCATAATGAGCCTACGTTATCTTAACGATAACGTAGGTTTCTGTTGCTGTTTTTCAGTCTTCACGTTATTCATGACATTGTCATTCCTGGTGTTAATTCCTTTAATTGCCACACAAAAATAATCCTATCCAGGCGCTTTGCTTTCGCAGCATAAATATCTACACCAAATATTATCCTTAGATTCTTAAAGCCAGCCAGAACGCGTCTATTACGTTTTATTATCCGCTGGACTTTGTCTTTTTCACTGGTTAGATTTACAGGTGTTATTTAGCGCGATGCGGATGTGCGCCAACACACCCGCACCGCTCATCACAATCACTATTTGTTGGGAATAGCAATTATGACTGAAGTCGATTGTATTGCAGATTCATGTGTTGCAGAAGTGTCGCCGAAAAATAAGCGTCAGTTAACCGTGAGCTATGTGAGCCGTTTTCCGGATTATAGTCGTATTCCGGCGTTAACGATGAAGGGTCAGTGGCTGGAAGCCGCGGGTTTCGCGACGGGTACAAAGGTGGAAGTACGGGTAATGGCAGGCTGTATCGTGCTGACGGCAGTAGAGCCGGAACCGGAGCTGGAAGAAGCGATGCGTCGGGTTGAGAAGCTGTCGGCAAGGAAGCAGAAACAGGTAAGAGAGTTTATCGGGGTGATTGCGGGGAAACGTGTACGAAGCTAATAAATATCGCTCCTGATGCGTCAGGAGCGGTTGTTTTTCAGGTGCAAGCGGGGGTAAAAAACGGTTTTTCCTGTGCAACATCGTATGTTTATTAGGGTAACCTGAATCAGATCAGTTTTAAGAGCCACCCGATTATCCTCTTTGGTCGTCGACAGAGGAACCTGATAGTGAATAGAGTTCAGTATAACGAGGGACCATCATTTATGCCGTAGCACGCTCGTTCCAGGCATCTGTATATTGGATATTTCCATCTACAATACGCCAGGTGATTTTTTCATAGCGTAGCTGCACACTTTCCAGATGGCCCGTACCGGTTATCGTTCGCGTATCGTGGACAATTGGCGTCACAGAAACAACCTTCACCCCTTCCAGCAGAATATTGAAGTATTCCACTTCCTGGCCAGCATTATTAATATGGTAGAACTTGAATTCAGCACTTTGCAGCGTCTGACCAGTGGCAACGGCTTTGTAAAGGTATGGGCTCGAGGAATCAATCTCTTTATCGAACAGAAACGGCGCATGTTTACGTGTGCCGGTTAATTTCCCTGTAGCGCCGTCGGTAGGAATGCTGAGATTATGCGTCAGGCCGCGAAGTTCTACACTCCCCTCACGGTCCTGAACATCGGAACCGCCGCGGATCATCGCGCCGCCATCATCTTTCAAAAACAGGTGAACGGGAACAGCCATTCTTAAACTCCTTTTAATTAGTCATATAACCAGAGACCAGCTTTAGCTGACTCTGCGAACATTCGTACAGTTAGCGGCTTTGATACTTGCTTGATCGGCTCTTTGTTAAACCATTTGCGATAGACAGACTCTCTTTCCCACGGGTAGTAGGCATCAAAATTGATCGCTGATACATCGACATTAAATTTCTTCCCGAAATCATCAATGGCATAAGGTAATTCATCCCATTCGGCATAGCCTTGCAATGGCGTATCAAACTCAATCGGGATAGGCTTAAAAGTAAACGTCACTGCAAGAGATAACTCTCCCCTGAAAAACTCTAATATTTCGCTATCCGTCACCATACACGATCCTCTTTTCTGGCTATGGTGTTGTAGGTATTCACCGTTTTATAAGTAATCTGAGCGACATCGCTCGCCAATAATACCCAACCGATAACAGGAATCGTGCGCCCAACGAATGCGCCTAAATTGTTTGTCATCATCGGTTTTAGCGTTCGGATGCTGGCATTTGTCAGAGTGGGGAGCCTTACGGATAGATGCACGTTAAGGAATTCCCGAGAATATTTAGAGGCGACGGATGTACCAGGTGTCGCTCCGTAAGGTTTACCTCTGGTTTTCAATACCGGCAACCCAAGAACGATACAAGCCATCCCTAAGAGATCGGTAACCCCGCCAAATTGTTCATCAATTTTGTCGAGGAAAACCCAGAAAAATAGCTCTCCTGCCGAAATATTACAGACAGCCTTATAAAAGTATGTTCCATTGAGCTCTTCTACTGAATCCATATCACAATCCATTATGATTAATGTAGAAATGACAATTATAGCGATTATTTTTCAGCCGAAATATAGTAATAGTATGATTTTTATGACAGAACACTCATAAAATTCTCAGTAAAAATCAGCAGATAGCGCGGTCATATCGCATTAAATAAAGAATAAATTTTACTGGTGATTTCATTCATGATGAGCCAATAACAAGCCATGGTTAGCAGCAGATTGAAAGCCAGGGCAGACGCAGTAATGAAAGCTGAATATGTTTCTCCGTCAGGAAAAAAAGACGAGTAAGGCAGGAAGCGGAACAGTGCCCAGAAGAGGAATGTGAACGCGAATACCTTAACAAGACGTCGCAGGGTGGATAAAATCCAGTCACCAAAGAGGTTGGCTGAATTAACTTTGCGCGTCATGCCGTTGTAAGCGGTGATCATCGCGCTCATGACAGGAACACTGATCAGGATATTGATCAGAATAGCGAAATAAAAATGTAACGATTCCCACACTTCTAGATCGGGTTCACCCAGAATGAAACGAGTAAAAAGACTGGCGCTGTGGAAATCGAAAAGACCGACGATCGAACTGACTAAACCGTCGTAAGTAATCACCTTAGCGACAAGCAGCATGACCACTAAAAACAGCACTATCTTAAGGAACAAGCTAAGGGCATGTTTTGCCATTGGCGATCACCTCAATTGTGCCGTATGCCTTGAGTTTACTCATACAAGGAACATCTACCCGCTGTGTTCTCAGTAATGCATTGCGCAACATGGCAAAATCTGAATCATGTGGCAGAGTAATACAACCTTCTGATAGCGCGCCGGGATGCAATGTCCCTACCGCAGGAAACGGTAATGGAGAGTAATGCGCATCGTTGATTACAAACTTTCCATGCAGAGTCATAAACCATTCAATACCCTTTTATTACCTGTGGATTAAGATACAAGTTGCTTAGTAGGCAATCCATATTAAGGATATGATTTTATTTAAAATGATCTTATTTTATGTTGGTGTGAAAGCCTGGCGGCGGCATATGGGTTATGGTAAACGGTGAAATTTATCGGGATAAACGGTTAACTGGCTTCGGATTGGAATGCTAAGCCTGGTTTGTTGTAGGCCCGTTTAAACTGGGCACTTCAGCAGTATTGATTGGGTTACTACCCGGTGAGCATACTCTTACTCACGTAATGTGGACATAACCCTAAGCGATGTTCTGTTTTTCAAATTGTTCCGGACTTAATCCACCACTGGCACCGGGAAGTTGCCAACAAGTGTAATCGCGCTCAAAGTAATTAACTCCGCTGCCCACATAATTTCCCTGCAGGCAAATTTCTATTCATTCCACCTTCAGTGTATAGAAGAGGCTTTCTGCAAACTCTGCGTCATAAGCATGGATAGATTCAATGATGTATTCCCGCGGGAGGATATTGGGCAACCTTTTATATCGAGGGTAGTTTTAACTACACTTAAAAAGTGTGGATGATTTTCGAGTACATATCACTACCTTATGAGTTAAAAGAGATCTGCATAAAGAATCGGGACCTATCAGCTTGATCAGGTGCGGTTTTGCGAGCATCATCGCAATTATTTTGTAGATGACGTAATGCAATGCCTTCCAGTAAAACTCTACAGCAAGCAATTGCCGACATCACTATCTGGCGTAAAGGGGAACAGCGCGCGCCGCATAAGCCGCTGTTGCTACTCCACGTACTGTCCCAGTATCATCGCGGACATTCACGGATGTTCGATTACGCCTCAGAAGTTCGCGATCAGCTACATAGCTTACTGGAACGCTTTGGCCCACAGCGAGCTCAATACCGACCCGATATGCCCTTCTGGCGTCTAAAAGGCGACGGCTTCTGGGAATTACGCAACGCTGAGCAATGCTCAACTGAAGGCAGCAGGCAGCCTCCCTCTAAAGAACTGGAGACCTATCACGTTGCAGGCGGCTTTGACGAAGAACACTTCGCACTGCTGAGCAAGAATAAGAGGTTGATTAACACCCTGGCGCATCAGATCCTGCAGGCCCATTTCCCGAAGAGTATTCAGGAAGAGATCGCCGACGAGATGGGATTTGATATCCAGCAAATCCGCAAAGAACGCGACCCGCTTTTCCGCCAACAGGTACTACGCGCCTATAACTATGAATGCGCTATCTGCGGCTTTAATATGCGTCATGACAATACCTCCGTCGCGCTGGAGGCTGCGCATATCAAATGGAAGCAGCACGGCGGCCCATGTGAAATTCCCAACGGTCTGGCGCTATGCGCCATTCACCACAAAGCGTTTGATAAAGGCTCGATTGGCCTGGATGAGCATATGCGAGTACAGATATCTTCCGCGGTTAACGGCGGCGGTATAGTCGGAAAACTGTTCTGGGATTTTGATGGGAAGCTGATTGGGCTACCGCAGGGGAAAGAGAACTACCCGAGAGACAGCTTTATTGAGTGGCATAAGCGAGAAGTTTTCAGAACATAACAATAGAAAATTTAACTAATCATTGGTGATAAATATGCCCTTTCCAAGTTATAAAGAGATAGAAATCCCCCTACTTTTATATATCTACAATGGAGGGGGAAAGGTAAGTTCTTCCTCATGTTATGAGCCGCTGGGCAAGGAGTTCGGCCTTACGAACGAAGAAATGAACATGTTACTCCCTGATGATACTAATCGCCCTCAATGGAACAACATGGTCCAATGGGCGAGGAAAAAGCTTGTTGACTACAAGTACCTCCACAATGCAAAAGAGTCAGGCCTTGGTATCTGGAAGCTCACACCAGATGGCATCAAAAAAGCAGAATCACTTTCCACCCGATTGAATATCGATTATCCAGATGATGTTCCGGAAACCTTTTACGAAGGTGCCGTAAAGCAAATCAAAGTTAACAAATACGAACGTAGTAAAACGGCGAGAGACAAATGCATAGATCACTACGGCTGTCAGTGCAGCGTGTGCAATATGGATTTTGAGGAAACGTATGGTGAAACCGGGAAGGACTATATTCACGTCCACCATATTACACCGCTTTCTGATATTGGAGAGCGCTACAAACTGGATCCCGTAAAAGACCTTCGCCCTGTCTGCCCCAATTGCCATGCAATGATCCACAGACAAAAACCCTCACTCACTATTGAGGCATTGAAAGTCTTAATGAAGAAGGCACAAAAATAGGAACGAGTGAGGACAGCCTGTTAAACACCGAACAAAATCGGTACAGGAAATTGAGAACATACTTACAAAATAGTGAGTTACATTAAATTCTGACGATTGAATGTACAACTGGAGAGAGGTAGCATGCACTGATGCCTCATCCATTAACGGATTATCCTAATATGTCAGCATTCCGAAGGCTGGCCTGAACGCGGAACGTGCATGAACAAATCCAACTTCGATTTCCTGAAAGGCGTAAACGATTTCACTTACGCCATTGCCTGCGCGGCGGAAAACAACTACCCCGATGACCCGAATACGACACTGGTAAAAATGCGCATGTTTGGCGAAGCGACGGCCAAACACCTGGGGCTATTACTGGATATTCCTCCCTGCGAAAACCAACACGACCTGCTGCGTGAGCTGGGTAAAATTGCCTTCATTGACGACAGCATTCTGTCCGTTTTCCATAAGCTGCGCCGTATCGGCAATCAGGCCGTTCACGAATACCACAACGATCTCGATGATGCCCAGATGTGTCTGCGCCTCGGATTCCGTCTTGCCGTTTGGTACTACCGGTTGGTGACCAAAGATTACGATTTCCCGGTGCCAACTTTTGTGATGCCTGAGCACGGCGAGGATCGCTACCACGCCGAAGTTCTCACGCTAAAACAGCAGCTTGAGCAGCAGGCACAGGAAAAAGTACAAAGCCAGGCCGAGCTGGAAGCTCAGCAACAAAGGCTCGTCTCTCTCAACGGCTACATTGCCATCCTTGAGAGCAAACAGCAGGAAACCGAAGCCCAGACCAAAGCACGTCTGGCCGCACTGGAGGCCCAGCTTGCAGCAAAAGATGCCGAGCTGGCGAAGCAGACTGAACAAGAACGCAAGGCCTATCACAAAGAGATCACCGACCAGGCGATCAAACGTACGCTCAACTTAAGCGAAGAGGAGAGTCGCTTCCTGATTGACGCCCAGTTGCGTAAAGCCGGCTGGCAGGCTGACAGCAAAACGCTGCGCTTCGCCAAAGGCGCGCGCCCGGAAGCGGGCGTCAACAAGGCGATTGCGGAATGGCCAACCGGTAAAGATGAAATGGGTAATCCCGGCTTTGCCGACTACGTTCTGTTCATCGGCCTCAAACCCATCGCCGTGATTGAAGCCAAGCGCAAAAACACCGATGTTTTCAGCAAGCTCACCGAGTCGTATCGCTACAGTAAATACTTCGATAACGCCTTCCTGCGCGATACGCTGCTGGAACATTACTCGCCCGATGAGGTACATGAAGCGGTACCGGAATATGAGGTAAGCTGGCAGGACACCAGCGGTAAACAGCGCTTTAAAATCCCCTTCTGCTACTCCACCAACGGGCGCGAATACCGCGCGGCGATGAAGACCAAAAGCGGTATCTGGTATCGCGACGTCCGCCACACCACCAACATGTCGAAAGCGCTGCCGGAATGGCATCGCCCGGAAGAGTTGCTGGCTATGCTGGGCAGCGATCCGCAGAAACAAAACCAGTGGTTTGCTGAAAACCCCGGAATGAGCGAACTCGGCCTGCGCTATTACCAGGAAGATGCCGTCCGCGCGGTGGAAAAGGCTATCGTGAACGGTCAGCAAGAAATTCTGCTGGCGATGGCGACCGGTACTGGTAAAACCCGTACCGCCATTGCTTTAATGTTCCGCCTGATCCAGTCACAGCGTTTCAAACGCGTGCTGTTCCTGGTCGACCGTCGCTCGCTTGGCGAGCAGGCGCTGGGATCGTTTGAAGACACACGAATTAACGGCGACACCTTTAACAGCATTTTTGATATCAAAGGCTTGACCGATAAATTCCCGGAAGACAGCACCAAAATCCATGTCGCTACCGTTCAGTCACTGGTCAAACGCACGCTGCAATCCGATGAACCGATGCCGGTCGGCCGCTACGACTGTATCGTCGTTGATGAAGCGCACCGCGGCTACATTCTCGACAAAGAGCAGACCGAAGGCGAGCTGCAGTTCCGCAGCCAGCTGGATTATGTTTCCGCCTACCGTCGCATTCTCGACCACTTCGATGCGGTAAAAATTGCCCTGACCGCCACGCCAGCCCTGCACACGGTCGATATTTTCGGCGAACCGGTTTACCGCTACACCTACCGGACAGCGGTGATTGACGGCTTCCTGATTGACCAGGATCCGCCTATTCAGATCGTCACCCGCAACGCGCAGGATGGGGTCTATCTTTCCGAGGGTGAACAGGTGGAACGCCTGAACCCGCAGGGCGAGCTGATCAACGACACGCTGGCTGACGATCAGGATTTTGAGGTCGCTGATTTTAACCGTGGCCTGGTGATCCCGGCGTTTAACCGCGCGGTATGCGGCGAACTGACCAAATATCTGGATCCCACCGGGCAGCAAAAAACGCTGGTGTTCTGCGTCACCAACGCCCATGCCGATATGGTGGTGGACGAGCTGCGTACCGCGTTCAAGAAAAAATACCCGCAGCTTGAACACGACGCGATCATCAAGATCACCGGCGATGCCGATAAAGACGCGAAGAAAGTGCAAAGCATGATCGTCCGCTTCAACAAAGAGCGGCTGCCCAATATCGTGGTCACCGTCGACCTGCTGACCACCGGCGTCGATATTCCGTCTATCTGTAATATCGTGTTCCTGCGCAAAGTCAAAAGCCGCATTCTCTACGAGCAGATGAAAGGCCGCGCCACGCGTCTGTGCCCGTCGGTGGGGAAAACCAGCTTTAAGATTTTCGACTGCGTCGATATCTACAGCTCGCTGGAAAGCGTCGATACCATGCGCCCGGTGGTTGTGCGTCCGCAGGTGGAACTGCAAACGCTGGTCAACGAAATTACCGATTCAGAAACCTACAAAACCATTGAAGCGGATGGCCGTAGCTTTGCCGAACACAGCCATGAACAGCTGGTCGCCAAGCTGCAGCGCATTATCGGCCTCGCCACCTTTAACCGCGACCGCAGCGAAGCGGTGGATAAGCAGGTCCGCCGTCTGGACGAACTGTGCCTGGATGCCGCGGGCGTCAACTTCGGCGGCCTGGCTTCGCGTCTGCGGGAAAAAGGGCCGCACTGGAGCGCTGAGATTTTCAATAAGCTCCCCGGCTTTATCGCCCGCCTCGAAAGGCTGAAAACCGATATCAACGCCCTGCGAGATGCGCCTATCTTCCTCGATATTGACGATGAGGTGGTGAGCGTCAAATCGCTGTACGGCGATTACGACACGCCGCAGGATTTCCTCGAAGCGTTCGATGCGCTGGTGCAGCACGCCCCTAACGCCCAGCCCGCGCTGCAGGCGGTGATCAATCGCCCGCGCGACCTTACCCGTAAAGGGCTGGTGGAATTGCAGGAGTGGTTTGACCGTCAGCATTTTGAAGAGTCGTCTCTGCGTAAGGCGTGGAAAGAGACACGCAACGAGGACATCGCCGCCCGACTGATTGGCCATATCCGCCGTGCGGCGGTGGGCGATGCGCTGAAACCGTTCGACCAGCGCGTCGACCATGCGCTGGAAAAAATTAAAGGCGAGAACGACTGGAACAGCGAGCAGCTAAGCTGGCTCAACCGTTTAGCGCAGGCGCTAAAAGAGAAAGTGGTGCTCGACGACGACGTGTTCAAAACCGGTAATTTCCATCGTCGCGGCGGTAAGTCGATGTTACAGCGCACCTTTGATGACAACCTCGACAAGGTGCTGGATAAGTTCAGCGATTACATCTGGGATGAGCTCGCCTGACGCGTTATCATCCCCGGCAATTTCTTCTTCTGCGGCCCCGATAAGGGCCGCTGTTTTACATGGGATCTTCAATGAACAATAACGATCTGGTCGCCAAGTTATGGAAATTGTGCGACAACCTGCGCGACGGCGGCGTCTCCTATCAAAACTACGTCAATGAACTCGCCTCGCTGCTGTTTTTAAAAATGTGCAAAGAGACCGGCCAGGAAGCGGACTACCTGCCGGAAGGCTATCGCTGGGATGATCTGAAGTCGCGTATTGGTCAGGATCAGATGCAGTTCTATCGTAACCTGCTAGTCCAGTTAGGCGCTGATGAGAAAAAGCTGGTGCAGGCGGTGTTCCATAATGTCAGCACCACCATTGAGCAACCCAAACAGCTCACTGAACTGGTCAGCTATATGGACGCGCTGGACTGGTACAACGGCAACCACGGGAAGTCCCGCGATGACTTCGGCGATATGTACGAAGGGCTGCTGCAGAAGAACGCCAATGAAACCAAATCCGGCGCGGGCCAGTACTTCACCCCGCGTCCGCTGATCAAAACCATTATCCATCTGCTGAAGCCGCAGCCGCGCGAAGTGGTGCAAGACCCAGCTGCAGGTACGGCGGGCTTTTTGATTGAAGCCGACCGTTACGTGAAATCACAGACTAACGATCTGGATGACCTTGATGGCGACACCCAGGATTTCCAGATCCACCGCGCGTTTATCGGCCTCGAACTGGTGGCCGGCACTCGTCGTCTGGCGCTGATGAACTGTCTGCTGCACGATATTGAAGGCAACCTCGACCACGGCGGCGCCATCCGTCTGGGCAACACGCTGGGCAGCGCCGGTGAGAGTTTGCCGCAGGCCGATATCGTCGCCACCAACCCGCCGTTTGGCAGCGCCGCGGGCACCAACATTACCCGCACCTTCGTGCACCCGACCAGCAACAAACAGCTGTGCTTTATGCAGCATATTATTGAAACCCTGCGCCCCGGCGGCCGCGCGGCGGTAGTCGTGCCGGATAACGTGCTGTTTGAAGGCGGCAAGGGCACCGATATTCGTCGCGACCTGATGGATAAATGCCGCCTGCACACCATCCTGCGTCTGCCGACCGGCATCTTTTACGCCCAGGGCGTCAAAACCAACGTGCTGTTCTTTACTAAAGGCACGGTCGCCAATCCGAATCAGGATAAAAACTGCACCGACGACGTGTGGGTGTATGACCTGCGTACCAATATGCCGAGCTTCGGCAAGCGCACGCCGTTTACCGAGCAGCATCTGCAGCCGTTTGAAACCGTCTACGGTGAAGATCCGCACGGCTTAAGCCCGCGTACCGAAGGCGAGTGGAGCTTTAACGCCGAAGAGAGCGAAGTCGCCGACAGCGAAGAGAACAAGAACACCGACCAGCACCAGGCCACCAGCCGCTGGCGTAAGTTCACCCGCGAGTGGATCCGCAGCGCAAAATCCGATTCGCTGGATATCTCCTGGCTGAAGGATAAGGACAGCATTGACGCCGACAGCCTGCCGGAACCGGATGTGCTGGCGGCAGAGGCGATGGGTGAGCTGGTGCAGGCGCTGGGCGAGCTGGATGCGCTGATGCGCGAGCTGGGCGCGGGCGATGAAGCGGATGCGCAGCGTCAGTTGCTGGAAGAAGCGTTTGGTAAGGTGAAGGCATGAGTGGGGGGAAATTGCCGGAGGGGTGGGTAAACACAACCATTGGAGACATCTCGGTTAAATGTTCACAACGAGTGCCTGATGAAAACGAGCAATTCATCTATGTTGATATCGGTAGCATAAATCGTGAACTCAAGGTAATTGAAAACCCTCAATATCTTATTGGCAAAGATGCCCCAAGTCGGGCAAGGAAAGAGATTAAAGCACATGACATCATTGTTTCGCTAACAAGACCGAATTTAAATGCTGTCGCTTTAGTGAGCGAAAAATATGATGAACAAATTGCCTCAACCGGCTTCGAGGTCATTCGGCCTACTCTGGTAGAAAGTCGCTATATTTTTGCGCTGGTTCGCTCACGTCATTTTATTGACTCAATTTCAGGATTAGTTCAGGGAGCATTGTACCCAGCGGCGAAGTCTAGTGATGTTCAATCCTATGAGTTTCCTCTGCCACCGCCCGCCGAACAAAAAATCATCACCGAAAAACTCGATACGCTACTGGCGCAGGTAGACAGCACCAAAGCACGTCTTGAGCAAATCCCGCAAATCCTAAAACATTTTCGTCAGGCTACACTTACGATGGCGATTAAAGGGGATTTAACGAAAAACTGGCGGGTTGAGAATAATATTATTAATGCTTGGACAAACCAAAAAGCAAGTGATCTTTGTATTAAAGTACAAAGTGGTTCAACACCAACAGGTAATCCATTTGAACAAAATGGAAAAATCCCTTTTCTAAAAGTATATAATATTGTTAATCAAAAAATAGATTTTGATTATAAGCCTCAATTTATAACAGATGAAGTTCACCGTTCGAAATCCAAGCGTTCCATTGCTTTCCCTGATGATATTTTGATGAATATTGTTGGCCCTCCTTTAGGAAAAATAGCCATACTTACAGATCAGTACCCTGAATGGAATTTGAACCAAGCCATAACTCTCTTCAGAGTTGACAAAGAAAAGTTGTCATCTAAATTTCTTTACTATGTATTATGCGAAGGAAAATTAGTCAGAGATGTTATGCATGATACAAAAGGTATAGTTGGTCAAATAAACATATCGTTAACCCAGTGCAGAGAAGCAATAATACCTTGTCCATCACGTCTCGAACAACACGAAATCGTCCGCCGCGTCGAACAACTCTTCGCCTACGCCGACACCATTGAAAAACAGGTCAACAACGCCTTAACCCGCGTCAACAGCCTCACCCAGTCGATTCTGGCGAAGGCCTTCCGCGGCGAGCTTACCGCCCAGTGGCGTGCTGAAAACCCGGATCTGATCAGCGGTGAAAACAGCGCTGCCGCCCTGCTGGAAAAAATTAAGGCTGAACGCGCCGCCAGCGGCGGTAAAAAAGCCTCGCGTAAAAAAGCATAATCCTTATAACAGCGCACCGAAAGCGTGCGCTTTTATATATTCACGCCCATTTATAACCTGCAAAAATATATCTTATTTATTCCGAATCGCGCTTATTACGTTCAGTTTTTAGCTGGACTTTTCTTTTATTTACTGATGATATACACAGGTATTTAGCGCGATATGGCCGTGCAGGAACACGGCCATATCGCTCATCACAATCACTATTTTCAAGGAATAGCCATCATGACTACCGTCCATTCTATTTCAGATCCGTGCGATCCAGAAGTCTCCCCAACAAATAACCGTCATCTTACCGTGAGTTATGCGAGTCGTTATCCGGATTACACCCGCATTCCCGCGCTCACCATGAAGGGCCAGTGGCTGGAAGCCGCCGGTTTTACCACCGGCACCGAAGTGGATGTGAAGGTCATGAACGGCTGTATTGTGCTAACGGCAAAGCCGCCGCAGCCGGAAGACTCTACGCTGCTTCAGTCTTTTCATCGGGTAGGTAAGCTGTCCGCCCGTAAGCAGCGGCAGGTGCAGGACTTTATCGACGTGATTTCAGGTAAACGTTCCGCCTGACGCTAACCGCTCCCGACCGTGAGTCGGGAGCGGTTCCTGATCAAGGAGCAATAACCTGCACCAGCACATCGGTTGCCCAGCTCTCCTCGCTGTTCACTACCAGGCCTTCTGCGCAGGCTTGCGCCATATTCCCAAGCTGGAAAGAGACGTCATCATTAAAGTTAAAATCACGCCAGGCTCGCGCAAAGTTAATACGCCAGTATCCCATCCCCTGATCAAAGCGGATTTTCAGCGCCTGGCCATTATCAAAACTTACCATCAGCTTACGGTGGTGCGGAATGTCGCGGCCAGAGTTGAACGCCTGAATCTCCACGGCTCGTCCCATGGATGCCGCAAACCACTGGTCGGCAAAATCCTGGAAGTCCGCTTCACTCATCCAGTCATGGAACGGTTTGTTCCCCGGTCGCTCTTTACTCCTGAACAGCGTATCAATCGTCACTTCCGCCTCTTGTGTCAGCATCGGTTTCAACGTCTTCAATAACCCGCCTAACAACGCCAGCGCTACGGGGTTTTGCAGATAGCGATCGCTGTAGTGGACACGCGTCACCCGGCATTCCGTCAGCAGGCGCTGAATATCATCCTGAGACTCGGTCAGCAGGTTCCAGAAGCGCTGGCCAAACTGAGAAACCGGGCCGTTAAGCTGCTTATGGATTTCAATATCGTTAACCAGGCCTTTGCTGCCCGCATCCTCGGATGGCAACTCTGTTTTATAAAGCGCTATCGGCGCCTGCAAATGGCTGCGAATAACCATCTGGCTATTCAGATGCCAGTTCGGCCCGGGGATGGTTGCTTCATGGCTGCGAGAAATTAACGTCATCAGGCGATCGTCAAACGTCACCTGCGCAACGAGCGGCGTATCCTTATCCAGCTCAGACTGGCACAGCTGCACGCCTATCGCCGTAAACTGCGCGAGTTCCAGAAGGATCTCCGGATCGTCAATGTTTCGCGGGATAACCAGCACCACCTCAACATCATCTTTTAGCCGGTAGTTCTGGATCGCGGTGCGGAACTGACGGGCATACAGATCCCACTCATTCAACGGCCCACTCATCCACAGCGTGAGCTTTCGACCACCATCGTTGATGGCCCGCCGCAGAGCATCTTCAATGCTCCCAGGGCAATATTGCGCATCAGCCAGTGAGAATTTCTCCTCATCCGGCAAACCAATATAGTGGCTGAAATCCGCCCCCAGCCAGGCCAGCGCCGCTTTACGATCCAGCAGATCGTGATCGTGGCGGGTCTGTGAGTCGAGCAGGCACTCGCTACAGGCGGTATCACAGTGGTGGCAGCCCAGCTGCTTCACCATTCCCTTCAGCACGGCCTCAATATGCAATGGCGCGCTGGAAGCAAAGCCCGCACCGCCGCTGATAATATCGTACAGCTGTACCGCCAGAACGGATTGCTCGTTCTCCAGCCTGACCGGGCGCACCGCGTAGCCCAGCTCCGCTGCGGAAACACCCAGCACGCTAGCCAGCGAGCGCCGCAGCGCCACGGCCAGCGTCATTGCAACAATGCGACCTTCTTCCGTGTTATCAGCTATATACTCTCCGTCCTGCGGGCGGCGTACAATCAGCTCTAAGACATCCGTCCGCGCCAGCGCCCCCAGCGTGACATTTTTATTCAGCGCCGTTGAACCCGGGCAGATAATCCGCTGATTCTGGCTATCCCGGTCGGCCTTTCCAGGACGAGGCGGATAGTGTGCTTCCATGGATTTCGGCGCATCCGTGAGGTTGAGCATCGACTCCGCACGACCGCAGCTCAGGCACAGCGCATAGCCGTGACCGCCTTCCCCCATACTTTGCTGGAACACATTACCGTCCGCCCCGGAAGCCATAAAGCCCATCAACGGGTTCGGCAGCGGTACACGCTCGGCCTTAACAAATACCCAGGCCGGCACAACCGGAATGAATTTCATGGTCTCAATATTATTGGTCACCGGATCGTGCGCATCCGTCACAAAACCCGCAGGTTGTAAAACCTGACGTCGGTTTTCCGGCGTGATGCGCTCACCACACGCGTCATTGGTACAGAACAAGTCTCCCGAACCGCCAATACCTTCCTCATAGCCTAACGTACCGCATTTGTGACAACGCCAGGCGCTATCCAGACGCTGAGCTTCATTGGTATCAGCATTAAGATTATGCCAGTGCAGAGACACCCCAGCGGAGCGGAAGACCCGGCCATCAAGGATAATCTCCGCGCCCGGCGCATACTCACGGATCGCCACGGAAAGGTTGCGTGAAGGCAAGCCTTTATAACGCGAGACGTTATCTTCACGATCGCTCTTATCACGGACTTTGTACGTTTTCTCGCGGATATAATCTTCCATAGTGAAGTTATCAAAAGTGACAACATCCGTTGGGAAGCCATATCCAGGCAGGAAGGTTCTGGCCGCCAAATCGCGCAGCAGATACTCGCCGCAGTGCCGTTTTTTCTCCAGCTCCAGACGTTTGCGATACGGCGTATTGGGCTGCGATTCACTTTCCTGCTTAACAAGATCGCGATAAATTCCCAGCCAGCGTTTCTGCAGCGCCGTAATCGCGTCGCACGTTTTATCCCGCAGCTTTTCTGCCGCAACGCCATGAAGCACGGTGCCTTTAACCAAACGAACCAAAGCCGCGTCAATACTCAGCGTCGGACGCTCCAGCCAGGCTTTGAAACGGTTACACACCGACTGTTCAAGCTCTTCACCAAAGAACCACTGACTATTAAGGCTGGTGCGTTCTTTTTCGGTTTCACCGATGACATGGCACAAATAATCTGACAGCAGCAGAGAATTGACATGGCGCTGTACCAGACGCTCAGAATTCATTGCCACCATCGGCGCAGGGATCACCGTTTCAAAAGGCCAGAGAGGGTTAGCAAAAACCTGCCGATCGTGCGGGTTGCCTTTGCACAACGTGTAAGAAATAGCGCGGGACTCTTTGCTTCGCCCGGCACGCCCGGCACGCTGTAAATAGTTAGCGGGGTGCGGTGGAACGTTATTCATCACCACGGCAGAAATCCCGCCAATATCTACGCCCATTTCCATAGTGGTTGAACAGTTGAGAACGTTAAGCTGTCCGTTTTTAAACATACGTTCATAACTTTGCAGACGTTCGGATGATTGCTGGGCGGAATGCTCTGCCGTGCGGTAGTAAAATCCACCTTCAACGACGCGATCGTTAATGTCCGTCCAGAGGTTTTGCGAACGTAATTGTGCCACCAGAGGGTCCTGACCCAGCCAGTCACGAACTTTTATTAACCCATCGACATAATCATCCTGAGAACGATCGTGCTGCCAAATCTCAGGCAGCGTCACCGCCTGGGCGATAAAAGCGTCATATTGTGTACTGGTCAGCCGTTCAAACTGAATATGCATTGGCAGATAAGGCGTCAAACCTCTGAAAGCCGTCGCCAGTAATTTATTAGTT
Source organism: Klebsiella planticola ATCC 33531 (assembly GCF_000735435.1). Taxonomy (GTDB): domain Bacteria; phylum Pseudomonadota; class Gammaproteobacteria; order Enterobacterales; family Enterobacteriaceae; genus Klebsiella; species Klebsiella planticola. The sequence continues at coordinate 47,456 of NZ_JMPP01000005.1, forward strand.
ACCGGGCAAATATAGGCTTTTTGAACCAGAGAGAATGTCAGATGTTCTTTAGGTAAATAAAAACGGTTGCCGTCAGATTTCAATACCGCTAATGACCCCGTCAACTGAAGCCATGCCTCTTTTAGCCACGCATTAACGATATCTATTGTGACCGTATTTACGCTGCTGAATTTAGCGCCGAGGATCAAAAGTTTGACCAGACGCTGCGTGACATTACCGTGACGAATTTGCGGCCAGCGTTTAACCTGGTTGTCATCAGGCTCTTTCGAATCGGGATTACGGACAAATTTTGAAGAGAAACGGCTACCAATCCAGTTTTTCAGATCTTCGTCCAGCTGGGTGTAGTTGCTTTCCCTGACATAAAAATCCAGCGTGACCTTAAGAAAATCACGCCAGTCATCCAGAGTTAACCCTTTATCTTGCCAATTAGCAGGAATGCTATGCGCCTTCTCCAGCCCCTGATAACCCACCTGAACCAGCCCTTGTGTCTCCAGGCTATTTGTGCGTTTCGGGCGCCGCATGAATTCACGGAAAAGCAGCATTTCAGCGAGTTTTAAAGGGCCACCATTTTCAGTGAAGATTTCAGGCTTGAGATAGTGGTTATACTGCAAGATAGGACCTTTGATATCCGCCTTATCTTTCAATTCCTTGACCATTTCGGACCAGGAAAGAGAAATCAAAACCGTATCGACTTTTCCGCCAGTGGCGACCTGGATAGCGTGCTCTAAGCGCTCAGCTTGTTCTTCACGACGGATCGCTTCTTCCGGCATCCCCCAATCATGAAGATTTTTCGCTTCTTCACGTGCCTGTGCTGCCATCTCAGTCAGCTTCGTTACGTCGGCCTGGGCATTTGGTGCATGTGTTGACTGTTTACGTTGGTGCCATCCAAGAATATCCACCACGCTACCGCGCAAACGGCTGCGCTCCGCTTCCTGCTGCATCCGCACCGCCATCCGTGCCGTTCCCTGACGACTATCAGTGAAGGTAATCAGTCGCCGCCCTCGTCCAGGCAAAGAAAGCGGGCCAACCCCCTCTTTGCCTTCATCACTGATAAAGTCCTGACAATATTCCAGCACGGTAGGCACGATATTCGTCACATAAAAAGGCCCGCCTAACAGTGCCCGCCGGAAGGGTTGTTTACCTTTCCCCCCTCTATAACCGCAGTTGCTGGCGCTACAAACCTGCTCAATATCATTCATCGCCAACGGAATACTATCCGGGTTGACTACGCCAATACTTCGAGTTTGACGATCGAGGCGCTGCACGATATAGCCCATTTCGGTATTACATTCCGCGGCAATAATATGGGGTGGCTGGAATACCTGTTCTTTTTGAACTTTTTCACTCGAAGAGTCAAAATCGTCAGGTGCTTCATCCTGCAGCGAAAACTCATCCCCGCCTTTATTGTCCCACTGTACAAGCTTTCCTTTTTTGTCACGGGCAAGTAAATGCGGTTCATTACACTCATTGCAGAACGCGAGTTCATAAACAGGGCTGCCACACTCGCAGTTTTGCCGCTGATTCACATATACATTGCCAAAAGGCCACCCCTTCTCAAGCGCAGTATTGTGTTTAGCTGAGCAATGTTTATCTACGCAGGCCCATATCCCTTGGGTATTACGCTGGAAAATATGCGCTCTGACTTTCAGAAATGCCGGTTCCTGCGCATTGGGAAGCGTACCGGTACAGAGATCGAGCCAGCGCAAAATATCCTGCTGAGTGTATTGATGTTTTGTTAGCTCATTCAATCGCCGGGTGAGCGTATCAAGAGTCATCGGTCTGGGTTGACTCACAAGCATTTCGCGGAGATGACGCGCTTGCGGAGAGTGGGTGAGCGCGGTGTAGCGCTCAAGGCTAATACCCTCCCCATCAGAATCAGGGATATGCTCAAGCTCATCCAGGGATAGAGAAAGATGCTGGCACGGCGCCAGGTCAGGAATGACACGGCTACCTCCCAGAACATCAATACGTTCCTGTGGCACACCGGACAACTCAGACAAGAATTTTTTCAGCTGTTTTTCAGCATCACTTCCAGCAATAGTCGCCGATGTTGCAACAAAGCGAACATCATCAGGCGTAACGCCAAACGCCGTCATGACACGACGGAGTTGTAAAGCCAGTTCAGCAGCCTGAGATCCTACGTAGGTATGGGCTTCGTCCAGAACGATCCAGCGTAATGATTTTTCCGCTTTTGATTTCTGAATGATAGGTGCATCAACCTGACGCACCATCATGTATTCCAGCATGGTACCGTTTGTGACCAGAATAGGCGCAGGTTCCTCACGCATTTTCTCACGCGAAAGCACTTCGTTTGGCCGGTTTGTCTGCTCACTTTTTACTGAGGCATGCAGCTCTTCAGTATTACCGTTATACAGACAGTACCGAATCCCGGTTCCAAAACCTTGGGTCCAGGCATCTAAACGTTCACGCTGTGAATTGATCAGGGCATTCAGGGGATAAAGGAAAAGGGCTCTAACGCCTATAAGTGGGTTTTTCCCGTTGTCCCGTAGTTCACGATAAAGATCCTCAAGCACCGGAACCATAAAACACTCTGTTTTACCCGATCCCGTGCCGCTGGTCACAACCACCGAATGTTTTTTATCCAGTAATGCCTGCCAGCTGGCTAACTGATGTGTGAAAGGTTTCCAGGTTGAGCCAAAACGATAGCGTCCGTTTTCTTCGTTATCGAGAGAATCAACAACCTCCTTACTCAGTAACGTTTGCTTTGTGGCAAGATCCCTCATCGTGAAATTTGACTCTTTCCAGCCAAATGTTTGTTCAAATACGGGAGAAGCCAGAAATGTTCCATCCTTTCCACATTCAGCCGCCATCTGCTGCGTAAGGTGCTCGCGAAGATACGGGTTGGTTACGCCCATAATGCTCAGCGTAGCTTCCGTCGAACGAGATAACGACTGTTCAATCAGCGAAGAAAAATAGCGTGTAGTCATTCTTATTCCTTTTTATTTCTTAGCCACATTACGCAATAAGCAATACTGGAAAATGGCATTAAACCATCGCGAGTCAAAATCTCTGACTTGTCTTAAGAAAAATACGGCACCAGGTTTATTTTCAAAAACACTGTCAAATGTTGTTTTGCCGCATGCAACAGCGGCAGCAAATATGGGGAGCAAAGTGACGGAATATCGATAACTGGTATCGGGCGAAACCTCAATAATGGGATCCTTTTGCGACGCATACCAACGAAAAAGTCCCGATCCACCAAACTCTGGCCAACGAGATTCACCATGTTCACGTAAGAGCTCCTGATGCCAGTCATGAATGATGCCTTTTATCATTTGTGCCGGAAAAGTCGGTGGTAATTTTCCCTGGTCTAACCATAATTGCACTTCGCTGGCATAGGTTGGAAATACAGTCCCTAATTGCTGGAACATTCGACCCAGTAACTTTATCTGCATTTCCTCCGGAGCACCTTTATGAGTCAGAAACGCTCGAAAACGCATCGAGGCATGTTTAACCTCAGTAATAGGTAAAAACTCCCAGAAAACAGGAAACTCGCTTTCGATACGGCTGAGATAATCAATGGACATCTCAAATTTAAACAGTGACATTGCTAATGCCCGTGGATGCTGAACCAAGGCACGCCATACCTCAAAGGTAGCCAGTGGTAAATATCCAAACTGATTGTATAAATTACGTAAGAACTGCCAGCCCGAGTGTGCAGGGTCGCTCGCCATTTGTTCCAGAACTAACGTGATGGTATTTACATCTGACCGCGGATTAAATAGCTGCGTTGCTTTTTGCAGGGATTGTATTGCCGTGGTATCGCTTTGGATTACCGGTTCACCTGCAATGTAGCATGGCCGGAATGAGGCTTCTTCACCTTGTTTCGGCAACACCAGCCATGGGCCATTATTTTGTATCGTCGAACTTAATTCGAATTCACCAACCGGTACGCCTTCGCTTGTTCTCGATACGAGCGATACTGCTTTTCTTTCAGGCTCACTGAGTAACATAATAACGGGTGAAGGGATCTGCCCCGTACGATTGCTCACTGAATTAGCAAGAAGAAGCTGCATTTCCCGATCATATTCAAGACTATATTTATAGCGCCTGATTTGCCAGGTAAAGGAGCTACCTCCGCCCTCAATACGCATATCCACTGTTTGATCAATCCCTTCCTCCAGGGAAAGTAAATTGTCAATATGCTCCCTTAAGCTGTATAAAGTAAGCTCTACCGGGTTTTCTCCCGCACTATAGCGCCACTCATACCATGCCTGCATTCCGCTACGGGATCGTAAACGCAGTTCAAGTTGGTATCGCGTAGGCTCACCATTCTTACCGAAAAGGTATGCTCTGGCTCCCAGAAGGTCGTTAATCGTTAAATTTTTTGGCAGTGGCTTCTCGTCTTTATCGAAAGCAAGACAGCCTCGTGCTGGAAATGGTAACAAAATAACAATCGGGTTCGCAGTGAGGTTTGGCGTTATTTGTAATGAAATCGATGCTGGAGGAATCCCCTCCGCCTTCATCAATATTTCTGTACTGCCGGACAAACGCTCCCGTCCAACTTCCAGTATTTTTTCTTTCAAACTATACAAACAAGGATACTTAGTAGTAATAATGACAGAACCTTCGTTTGCTTGTTGTCCGTTTTTTATTTCCAGACAAAAATCATTGGGAAGAACACCTATTTTCTTACGCAGTAAAGTTTCATTATTTTCGTTACGTACTGAAATAAACTGAGCTCCCATTTTCTCTTGCACATCACAATTATCTATAAATGTGCCGTTGAAAAAAAGTCTATAATGATGCGTTAATAGATTCTCAGAATTATGAGTAATTCCAGGAACACCAAGGAAGAGCTCATCCGGGTAGCTTGTCCAGTTTAACCGCTTCCCCTGGAAAGAGAACCCTGTCTGGATAATCTGCTCTCTTCCTGTCTTTATCCGATACGTTTCACCGCCTTCAATCAGGATATCCAGGCGCCCTTTGACAATCAGAGCGCGGCATCCCAAAGCCGAAAAATCGGTTTCACAATCCTCGAGCTCTGAGACCAGACAACCATCCTTTGGCAATACAATGAGCACATGGCTGCCACGTACACTGCAAGATGCTTGCCCTTGTAGCAACCATTCACTTTTATCAAAAACAAAAACTAATGGCACGTCGCCAACGGCAACCTCACTTCCTTCCAACAACCTGGTTCCGACAAGCATCCCTCCGGCTCTCGCCACAATAAACAAGCTGGCAGCGGGATTTTTTCGAAAAAACTTAATTTCACGCTTACGAACTCTCATTTTCGCCTGTGAATTACTCAGCGTTGCATAGGCAGGCCCCAGGCTCGCAATTTCGTTACCATCTTCATAGATGGCAAGCTCGAAACGTGTTGTAGAAGGTTCGCTGTCAATCGAAAAACTCAGCTCTTCCGGAAGAGAAATGAGCGACTGTAAAGCCTCAGGATGATTTTCTGACCATAAGAACTGGCATAGGGTTGTTCTATTTTTTTGAAGGCGAGGTTTGGATTCAGTAGAAGCTGTTCGTAAAAGTCCATTAAGGAAACTGGTCCCTGTATCGTCATCGAGAGGAACAGGGAAACTGTCCCGCCACTTCGGATGAACACGGTCAAGTTCTTTTACGGGTTCTGTATGGTTACTCAGATCATATATTTGAACAAGCGAAACTAACTGTTCAGCCATACGACTAATAAGCTCGACTGAAGTATCCTCTTTAAAAACGACTGGCAGAAATGATTTTTCTACCGCTGCATGAACTAACGCAAACGTGGAAATGTTAGCAGATTGGGCCTGAGCGTATTGATTGAGAATGAGAGAGAACATCGACTGAAAACGGCTATTAGACTCCTTCAACAATCTGAAAGGTAGACCGCCTTCACTGAATAAGGACCCTAAAAAATTCCGCCTTTCTGTATCATAGAATCGCACGGGGCGCCCCCAGTACCCATCCAGGCCTTTAGGAATTATTTTCCCCATTTCCGAGGAAGATGCTGATACGCCTATCGTTTTATAAATTGGCTCCCATGCCCATCCACATTCCCTTTCATAATCTCTTCGATACCACTCTGAGCAGAACAATGTGAAGCAGGCTGCGTACCCTTTATCACTTTTGTAACCATCGGGTAATCCTATCGCCCTCAACAACCGCTTCAACTCGCCATATTCATCACTCGTTGCATGGTACTCATAAAGAGGGCGATTATCAGGCCTTCTTAAACTTCTACGATTTAGAAATTTGACTAACCACGGAGTACATTTAAGTATTGATATATGTTCTGTATGACTCAAAGTATGCTCCTTTTATTTTCATAGTGAATGAATATGACAGGAAGATTTTTTATATAGTGAAATAAAAATCAAAACGGATCAGCATACATCTTTTCTGCATGGGCACCACCTCCAAATTTAAGTAGGTGCCTTAATAAAAGAGAGATAGTGTTGACCTGAAAAATTATTCCAATCATTTGATTTAATAGAAAAATATACTAATAAGATGTTAAGCTTTATCTATAATTGAAAATGTAAATATCACATACAACTATAGCAATGAATAGACCCAGAGAGTGCAGAAAATCGATAAACAGGGAACTAGTAAGTTGTTTTAATGGAAAACACACAAAAGATTCACTCTTGAGCGACATGATTGTATCTTTTGGTGCGAAGATCAACTCTCAATTCCCATTCATACCTTTGATCTTTTCCAAAATACCTAGAGCCTGCCACGACAAAGGAACAAGATGAGGAGTCCGCATCTTCGAACTACGTTGAGAATGCTTAACACCTTCCAACAGTTCACGCTCACCAGGAATCGTCCACATGGCCGTTTCAAAATCAACTTCTGATCAGCGGGCAAAACGCAGCTCGCTTGAACGGATGAAAATCAATAAAGTGAGTTCAACCGCCAGTCGAGTTAACGGTCTGCCAGAATAGTGATCAATGCGGTGAAGTAATTCAGGAATGCGGTTAAGTTCTAGCGCAGTACGATGCTGTCTTTTCGCCGTAGCAACCTCACCAGCGATCTCTTGAGCAGGGTTATAGTCGATTAACCCATTCTGAACGGCAAAGCGCATAACCGCAGTGGTACGCTGCTGTAAACGGGCGGCGACTTCAAGATGCCCGGATTACTCCACCGCTCTGATGGGGACAAGCAGATCCCGCGTCTTCAGTTCTGCAATGTTCCGCTTTCCTCTCTTAGTGTGAGATTGGTCTGTGTGCCCTGATTTTTTTCGACGCTTCTCATAACTTAGCCCGTACTCTTTTAGCATAGCGGCAACCCCTTACCGAATATGCTGAGACTCAGGGTATTTTTGTAGCCGTGGGCTTCCATATATGCCAGATAGGAATGATACAGATACAGGCGCGGCTGACGCGGTATGATGTTGGCATTACCTATATACATACCTTCAGGCTCCGGCAGTGCCTCCAGATAGCCACCAAAATCAAGCGTCGGGTCAGCATCGCGCTTGATGCTCAGAACCTCATCGGAGTTCTACTGCGACTGGAGCAGGGCGCGGGCGCTCATCGGGTCGCTGAACTGCTGCATTAACTGGCGCACAATGACAGCCAGCTCACGGGCGATTTTATCCCTCAACTGCGGGTCGCGCTCCTCCGGGGCTATCTGCTCCGGGAAGTGGATAATCACCCGGCGACGTGACACACCGCCGCTGCGGTCGGTGAAGCACATCGGGTTATTGTTCACGGCCAGAATCACCGCCGGAATATGCGTCGAGTACGGGTTCTGGTATTTCGGGTACACGGAGACTGCGTCGCCGCCGGTGATGGCCTTGAGTCCGGCACCGTCACCGCTCCATTTCTCCTGGTAAGGCAGACGTATCAGCGAGAAGCCAATCAGGGAGGAGGGAGGCACGTTTACGGGGGTCTTCCAGCGTGTTGATGTCCGCCGACGTGGCGTTATCCTCTCCGGCCAGCATCGTGGCGATTTCAGACAGAATACTTTTCCCGCTGCCGCCGGGGCCGGTGACTTCGAGAAAGAGCGGCCAGTCATAGCGGTTCGCCAGCACCATAAACAGCGCGGCCAGAATCACGTCGCGTTTTGTCGGGTTGCCACTGGCCGCCCGGTCGAGCCAGCACCAGAAGTTCGGCACACGGGTCTCCAGCGTTTCACCCTCCACCGGCGGGGTGAAATCCACGTCATACAGGGTGCGCAGCCAAGACGATTTGCTGTGCGGGCTGAATATCCCGCTTTGGGTGTGTCGAGTACCCCGTTGCGAAAACCAATCAGACGGCGTGCCGGAGTATCCTGCTGCGGAATTATCAGTTTCAGGGTCTCCACCACCGAAGCAATTCTCCCCGATGAGAACGGGGCGCGAAGACGCTGGAACAGCCCGGCTACGTCGCGGGCAAAATCGGAGGGCGGTATCACCTTCCAGATGCCGTTTTCATAGCGGGACAGAAGCTGGCCGTTGGCGTCCACGGCCATCCAGCCCCCGGCAGAGAAAACGCCGCCTGTCGCGGAGCCGGTTCCCCCCTGGCCCCCCGTAAAGTGCAGGGCTGCTACAGCTCGCCATACCGCCATTAATCAGGGGAAAACTGACCATGCCCCCCTTACGCTACAGCAGGCCTTTGAGGCCTGTCAGAATAACAAAACCGCCAGGCTGAACCGTAGAGCCGAACCGGCGGCCGCAGAGCAGAAATACCGGGAACAGGTGCTGGCCGGGGATGACCGTATCCCGGCAAGATTGCAGGTACTGCGCGACATTATCGATGTCAAAAAATGGGAGATAAATCAGGCCGCTGGGCGCTATATCCGCTCCCATGAAGCGGTACAGCGCATCAGTATCCGCAACCGGCTGAATGACTTTATGCTGGCGCACGGTGCTGAACTGGAGGTCACGCTTGCCCCAGAGCTGATGGGACTCAGCCAGCAGCCCGCACTCCTGACCGGCCATGCGCTTGACCGTTCGGCGCATTACCTGTGGGAAGCGCTGTCCGTGTGGCTGAGTACCGGTGAAGAAATTAATTATGCCGCAGAAGACAGCGATATTTTAACGGCCATCGGGTTCAGGCCTGACGCGGCTTCGCGGGTGGATAATCAGGAAAAATACACCCCCGCACAGAGCCTGATTTATGCCCGCCGGCGCGCGGAGCTGGCAAGTAAGTAGCTCCGCAAAAAATCCCCGAAAATACCGCTATTTTTCCCGAATTAAGCCATGCATCCACAGGGTGCATGGTTTTGCATGCGCTTTCCCGTCCCGTCACTCCCTTCGCAGCCCTGTCCCGGCGCGGCCTGAGCCCCCCGATGCACCCGCATGAAAACCGACCCACGAAGCGTGCAGGCGAGGCGGGGAAAGCACTGCGCGCCAGCGGTAAAGTATTTATTTAATGATATTTAATTTGGCGGCCTGAGCGCGTCGCTGCGCTGCGCGGGTTCACGGGAGTGTCGGTGGGTGGTGCTGTGCTGTTCGGGGGCGTGGTGAGCCTCTGAGGCGGTCAGGTGAGGGGTAAGAAAAAACCACCCGGGGACGGCGGAAATCAGTCATTTCGGGGTTCATTGTATCGCTTCTGAGTCTGCTATATCCCTGACGTATTCTTGCCTGTGGAAGCCTGAGCGCCTCGCCATACACCTGCATGAAAACCGCCCCACAAAGCAGACGGCGAGGTGGGAAAAGCACTGCGCGTATAGTATCAATTAAAGTTTCTTTCATATTTAAGTACATATTTATGTGAAACATTTCTAAAGTGTGGAGGAAATTTTGATAGCAGATTTATCTCTATAATTTTGAGGATGGGCAATAGAAAATCCCTAAAGAACAAATACAGCTTGCAAACTGGTTCGATCTGCTTGATAAATAGTTTGATAAACGAAAAATTGAAATTGTAGAAAACTTTTTAGGGCTCAAAAAGGAGATCGTCAATGTTAGTTTACGTTAATAATTTCAACTTAGTTGGAGCCAACCATTTTGATAAGGCATTTAATTCCGTTGCTGGTTGGTTGAAAAGTGTCACCGGCAAGCATTTTACTGTTGATGAACTAAGAAGTAATAGTGAGTATCAACATGAAAAATTCAAAATAAGAGTTTACACCGCAACAAAGAAAGAACCTTATCTATATTCAATACTACTCACACACAAAGATGATCATGTTCACGGCAGATATTGGAGCACAGAAATTTCAATACGCTTAGATAAATCATCTACATTTTTATCTATCCTCTTAGAGACACAGGACGTTAGCACTCGAGTCACAACCATTCCATCATCCACAAGGCCAAAGTTAGTTTCTTTTTTACTTAAAAACTCCCAACTAGACTATGATACTGTAGGTATTAAACCTAATAAAATCACAGACACTACAGAAGATTATACTGCATTTTCATATGAAGTAGATCGATTAGAAAGAAATTATCCATTAATTCTGGTTAGCAATGAACATGAAGCTAAGCCACTCATAAATCCAAAGAAACTACAAGAGCAGTTGCTTGGCTTAGCCCAAGTTGTATATACAGAAGATGAAATAGATAGTTGGGAGATGGAGAGAACACTAGGGAGAAAGTATTCAGCATGGGGCGGTGCAATTAATATAATTTTCCCACCTTATAAGAAAAACTCTTGCGCAACTCATCTCTTACTCAACAATGATATTAAATCACTATTAGAATCAAAAATTAATTTGAACCATCATATATTATCAATAATAACTCACAAAACTAATGCAATAAAAAACAAAGCTCACTTTTCGCCTGTTGACGTAAGATCCAAAAGACAAAAAGACTATCAAGCTTCTCTTAAGGAAAAGTTCAATGCATTAGAGGAAAGTAATGATTTTAAAGAACTTGCAGAGGAAGCTTTCACTCAACTTGAAGAACAATCAAATGTTATAGATAACATAAATGAAGAACATCAAAAAAAAGTATTAGCGCTTGAGGCCTTATATTTTGGTTCGTTAGAGGAACTTGATGCAGCACAACAAGAACTAAATAGCAAAGAATTTAAAATAAATGACCTTAAGGGATTGATTCAACAACTAACTAGTAATAGCAAAAGTGGTCTACAAAATGAAAATATATCTAAAGAAGAACTAGTCAATTGCTTAGCCCTAGATTTATATCCTGAACAATGCCTAAGGATAATTTCAGATTTCATACCTGAGCGAGTAACCATATTAGAAAGCGCTTATAAATCCGCCAAGGAAATGGGAAGATTTAAAAACGGAAGAGGTTTAATTTTAAAATTATGGCGATTAGGAAATGAATACCTAGATGCATTCTTAACATCAGGCGATTCAAAGGCTAAAGAGGTTTTTGGTAAATCTTATTCTGCAAAAGAGTCTGAAACCACCACAAATAACAGGAGATTATCTTCTCTTCGCAAATTTAATTACAATGGTCAAAGCATAGAAATGCAGAGACACTTAAAAATTGGTGTATCACAAAATGTTGAGCAAACCTTAAGGGTCTATTTTCACGTAGATCAAGAAGAAAAAAAAATAATCATTGGTTATTGCGGTGAGCATTTGCCAGTAAGTTCAGTTTAAATATCCACCCCCATCATAATGACTTAGATGGGGGTGTTAAATACTGTCAGTACAATCCAGTTTCTTTACAATATTTAGCATAATCAAAAGGAGTAATTAGCTTTATCCTATTTTCATCGATAAAATCAGCCCACCATTGCACCATCACTCTTCGCTCATCTAAATGCTCAGACGTATGTATATAAGCTGCACGCACATTGTTACGTTCTGAGTGACTCAACTGGCGTTCTATCGCGCCATCGCTCCATAGCCCTGACTCACCGAGCGCACCACGCGCCATCGTCCTGAACCCATGCCCGCAGACCTCGGTTTTCGTGTCATATCCCATCGCACGCAATGCGCTGTTTACTGTGTTTTCACTCATAACCTTAGTTGCGTCATGATCACCCGGAAAAAGCAGCTCTTTATCACCACTAATCAGCTTTAACTGGGATAGCAAAATCATAGCCTGCCGACTAAGCGGAACGATATGCTCCTCTTTCATCTTCATCCCACGGTACGAGTAACGCACGCCTTTAATTTCTTCTCGTTTTGCAGGTACTCGCCAGAGAAATTTATCGAAGTCGAACTCATCCCAACGCGCGAAACGTAACTCACTGGAGCGCACAAAAGTTAGTAAGGAAAGCTCGACCGCGATCCGCGTCATTACACGGCCACGATAAGCAGCAATCCGAGCAAGAAACTCAGGGAACCGGCTTGAGGGCAAAGCGGGGTAATGTCGCGCTTTAGTTGTCGATAGCGCACCGGCCATATCACTGGCTGGATTTGAGTCGATGTAATCGTTCTGCACGGCATAACGCATAATAGCCGTGACACGCTGCTGAAGACGCTGTGCGACGTCATGTTTGCCGCTGGCATCAACTTTTTTAATCGGGGCTAACAAGTGGCTGGTTTTGAGCAGGCGAATGTCGGATGAACCGATATGAGGGAAGATATAAAGCTCAAGATAGCGAAGAACGCGCGATCGATGGTCTTCACTCCAGCGCTTGTTACTGGCATGCCATTCGCGAGCAATGGTTTCGAAAGTATATGCACCCGAATTCTCGGCCTGAGCTTCTTTCTGTTCGGCTTTTGGGTCAATGCCCTGTACTAACAGCTTTTTAGCTTCGTCGCGCTTGGCTCTTGCCTGAGCAAGCGTCACGGTAGGCCAAACACCAAAAGCAAGGCGATCCTCTTTTTTGTCAGAGGGGCGTCTGTATTTCATGCGCCAGTATTTAGACCCCTTAGCCGAAACTTCGAGATACAAACCGCCGCCATCGGCCATTTTGTAGGTTTTGTCTTTGGGCTTTGCGGTCTCTACCTGCCTGGCGTTGAGCTTCATTTTGGGGGCACATTTCTAATCGAAGTTAAGATGCCCCCAATTATGCCCCCAATGACATCCGGATTTCAATGGACAACCTCGGACGACTCAGGACGTAAAAATCACTGTAAGCATTGATTTTTAAGGGATAATTGGACTTTCTCGGATGGTCTTGGAAGTACTAATGGTGCCGAAGGCCGGACTCGAACCGGCACGTATTTCTACGGTTGATTTTGAATCAACTGCGTCTACCGATTTCGCCACTTCGGCACTGAAGGGATACGGAAACGTTGTGGATTATACCTGTCGATGGCCGCCATGCAAGCAGCAGCGTGTCTCCGCCGCGCTAAGTGTCGAAAAAAACAGCGCCCGGCCTGCTCAGGACCGTCTCACGTCACATTTTCCTTCTCTCCTGCCCGACAAGTTTCCCCCGCTCGACCGTCCCTTCCCCTTCCCCTTCCCCTTCCCCTTCCCTCTTCGATTACCCCGTCTACCTGCCTCCTTCTGCCAAGCGTCGCCCCGCCCCATGCTCTACACTTTCTGTTTATCTACGCCAAACCAAGGAAATCGTGATGAGCACAATTAAAAGCTACGCCGCCAAAGAAGCGGGCGCCGATCTGTCGCTGTGGGAGTACGACGCAGGCGAACTCCTGCCGCAGGATGTCGAAGTACAGGTTGAATACTGCGGCATCTGCCACTCCGACCTGTCGATGATCGACAACGAATGGGGCATGTCGAGCTATCCGCTGGTTGCCGGCCATGAGGTGATTGGACGCGTGGCGGCGCTGGGCAGCGCGGCGCAGGATAAAGGGCTGAAGGTCGGCCAGAAGGTCGGCATCGGCTGGACGGCGCGCAGCTGCGGGCACTGCGATGCCTGCATCAGCGGCAACCAAATCAACTGCCTCGAAGGCTCGGTGCCGACCATCATCAACCGCGGCGGCTTCGCCGACAAGCTGCGCGCCGACTGGCAATGGGTGATCCCACTGCCGGAGAGTATCGATATCGAATCCGCCGGCCCGATGCTGTGCGGCGGGATCACCGTCTTTAAACCGCTGCTGATGCACCACGTCACCGCCACCAGCCGCGTGGGCGTCATTGGTATCGGCGGCCTCGGCCATATCGCCATTAAACTGCTGCGGGCGATGGGCGCGGAAGTCACCGCCTTCAGCTCCAACCCGGCGAAAGAGCAGGAAGTGCTGGCGATGGGCGCCGATCGGGTGGTCAACAGCCGCGATCCTGAAGCTTTAAAAGCGCTGGCCGGTCAGTTTGACCTGATCATTAACACCGTGGCGGTAGATCTCGAATGGCAGCCGTACTTCGAAGCGTTGGCCTACGGCGGCAACTTCCATACCGTCGGTGCGGTGATGAAGCCGCTGCAGGTCCCCGCCTTTACCCTGATTGGCGGCGACCGCAGCATCTCCGGTTCAGCCACCGGCAACCCGTCCGAGTTGCGCAAGCTGATGAAGTTTGCCGGGCGCAGCAAAGTGGCCCCCACCACCGAGCTGTTCCCGATGTCGCAGATCAACGACGCGCTGAAACACGTGCGCGAGGGTAAAGCCCGCTATCGCGTGGTGCTGAAAGCCGACTTCTAACCCCCCTCTTCGCCGGGCGGCGCGTCTGCCCGGCCTGTTCCCTCGGCCGACGTCCGCTGAAGGTTCATTAAACGGTCATCTCCCCGCCATCCCCTTGCAGTCATTCGTTCCCACAATCCGGGCTTCCATAAACGCCTGAACGAGACGTCTGCCACCATGAGAAAAATCTGGCTCCCCTGGCTGATACTGTCGCCTTCCCTGCTGTTTTTACTGCTGTTTACCTGGTTCCCGCTGGGCCGCTCGGTGTACGACAGCCTGTTCGACACCCGCATGGCCAGCGACGGCGCGCCGTTCGTCGGGCTGGATAACTTCGTCCGCCTGTTTGCCGATAACGTCTTCTGGCAGTCGCTGCTCAACAACCTGCTCTATATCCTGCTGACCGTGGTCCCCGGCGTGACGCTGGCCCTGCTGCTGGCGGTGGCGCTGAGCGAAAACCACCGTGTTAACCGCTGGCTGCGCACCGCCTTCTTCTTCCCGATGATTATCCCGATGGTCAGCGCCGCCGCGCTGTGGCTGTTTATCTTTATGCCCGGCCTCGGCCTGCTCGACCACTATCTGGCGAAGCTGTTCGGACCGATGAACAACAACTGGCTGGGACGCAGCAACAGCGCCCTGTTGGCGCTGGCGTTGATCGGCGTATGGAAGTTCGCCGGCTACTACATGCTGTTCTTCCTCGCCGGCTTGCAGAGCATCCCGGCCTCAACGCGCGAAGCGGCGATCATGGAAGGCGCCACCCGCAGCCAGGTGTTCTTTAAGGTCACCCTGCCGCTGCTGCGCCCGACCCTGAGCTTCGTCATCACCACCGCGCTGATCTACTCCATCACCCAGATTGACCACGTGGCGGTGATGACCCGCGGCGGGCCGGACAACGCCACCACCGTGCTGCTCTACTACATCCAGAATCTGGCGTGGGATACCCACGACCTCGGCAAAGCCTCCGCCGCCACCTTCCTGACCCTGGCCGGCCTGTTCGCCTTCTCGCTGCTTAACCTCAAACTGCTGGAGAAAGGAGCCCACTATGAGCGCTGAAGCCTCGCCGCTGGTTGTTCGTTCGCCGGTCGCCTCACCCCCGCTGTGGCTGCGCCTGCGTCGCTCGCAGCCGTTCACCCTCAGCGTGCTGATGTGCTGCCTGGCCCTGCTGTGGGTCAGCCCGTTTATCTGGATGCTGGCCACCGCCTTCAGCGCCACCACCTTCGGCGAGGATATGGCCTCGCTGCTGCCGCGCCTGCCGCTGACGCTGGATAACTTCCGCGACGCCTGGGCCAGCGCCGACTGGCTAAGCCTGTACGCCAATACCCTGATCTTCACCTTCGGCACCTTCTTCGTGCAGCTGTTGACCATCACCACCGCCGGCTACGTCTTCGCCTGCCACCAGTTCCGCGGCAAGCAGACCCTGTTCCTGCTGTTCCTCGTCCAGCTGATGATCATGCCGGTGGTGATGATGGTGCCGAACATGCTGACCCTGAAGACCTTCGGCCTGCTCAACACCCTCACCGGGGTGATGATGCCCTACTTCACCTCGGCATTCGGCGTGTTCCTGATGCGCCAGGCGTTCCTCGCCATCCCCAAAGAGCTGGAAGAAGCCGCCCTGATGGAGGGCTGCCGCTGGTGGCAGGTGCTGTTCCGCGTGCTGCTGCCGATGTCCTGGCCGTCGGTGCTGGCCTTCGCCACCGTCAGCATTACCTACCACTGGAACGAGTATCTGTGGCCGCTGATGATGCTCAACGATCCCGATAAGCAGGTGCTGACCGTGGGGCTGGTCTCCTTCGCCATGGGCGCCGAATCCGGCGGCCAGTGGGGCACCATCGGCGCCGGGACGCTGATGGTCTGCCTGCCGCTGATGCTGGCGTTCATCCTTTTCCAGAAACAGTTCCTGCGAAGCTTCGGCTTCTCCGGGATCAAATAAGGAGTTATCTATGCTGTTAGCCCAGATTTCCGATACCCATTTCCGCAGCCACGGGCAGAAACTGTACGGCTTTATCGACGTCAACGCCGCCAACGCCGACGTGGTCTCCCAGCTCAATGCCCTGACGGAGCGCCCGGACGCGGTGGTGGTCAGCGGCGATATCGTCAACTGCGGCCGCCCGCAGGAGTACGAGGTTGCCCGGCAGATCCTCGGCAGCCTGAACTATCCGCTGTATCTGATCCCCGGCAACCACGACGATAAAGAACTGTTTCTCGAATACCTGCACCCGCTGTGCCCGCAGCTCGGCAGCGACCCGCAGAACATGCATTACGCGGTGGACGACTTCGCCACCCGCCTGCTGTTTATCGACTCCAGCCGCGCCGGCACCTCCAGCGGCTGGCTGACGGATGAGACCATTAAATGGCTGGAAGCCCAGCTGTTCGACGGCGGCGACAAGCCGGCGACGGTGTTTATGCACCACCCGCCGCTGCCGCTGGGCAACGCCCAGATGGACCCCATCGCCTGCGAAAACGGCCATCGCCTGCTGGCGCTGGTGGAGCGCTTCCCTTCCCTGACGCGCATCTTCTGCGGCCATAACCACAGCCTGACCCTGACCCAGTATCGCCAGGCGATCGTCTCCACCGTGCCGGGCACCGTCCATCAGGTGCCCTATTTCCACGAGGACCGCCGCCCGTACTACGACCTGTCACCGGCGTCGTGCCTGATGCACCGCCAGGTCGGCGAGCAGTGGGTCAGCTACCAGCACGCGCTGAGCCACCACGCCGGGCCGTGGCTGTATGACGAAAACATCAGTTGCCCAACGGAAGAGCGCTAATCCTCATGCTTAGTTTGCAAAACATCAGTAAGCGTTTTGACGGTAAACCGGCCCTCGACGCTCTCTCCCTCGATATTCACGAAGGCGAGTTTGTGGTGCTGGTCGGCCCCTCCGGCTGCGGCAAAAGCACCCTGCTGCGCCTGCTCGCCGGACTGGAGCCGGTGAGCGAGGGGGAAATCTGGCTGCACGACCAGAACATCACCGCCCTGTCGCCGCGCGAGCGCAACTTCGCGATGATCTTCCAGAACTACGCCCTGTTCCCGCACCTGTCGGTGCAGGACAACATCACCTTCGGCATGAAGGTGCGCAAAGAAGATAAGGCCAGCTGGCAGCCGCGGGTCGATAAAGTGGCGCAGATGCTGCAGCTGGAAACGCTGCTGGACCGCAAGCCGGCGAAGCTCTCCGGCGGCCAGCGCCAGCGGGTGGCGATGGCCCGCGCCATCGTGCGCAACCCGCGGCTGTTCCTGATGGACGAGCCGCTCTCCAACCTCGACGCGCGCCTGCGCAGTGAAGTGCGCGACAGCATTATGGATCTCCACCAGCAGCTGAAAACCAGCACCGTCTACGTCACCCATGACCAGACCGAGGCGATGTCGATGGCCGACCGCATCGTGGTGATGAACGGCGGCCACGTCCAGCAGGTCGGGCGGCCGGAGTACCTCTACGCCCATCCGGCCAACCTGTTCGTCGCCGGGTTTATCGGCTCGCCGGCGATGAACCTGCTGTCGCTGCCCTGCGCCGACGGCGAGATACGGCTCGGCGACCTGCGCCATCCGCTGCCGTCGCGCTATCGCGACGAGCCCCGGGTCTGGTTCGGCATTCGTCCGGAACATATCAGCGATCGCGTGGAGGAGGGGCACCTGCGCCTCTCCGCCACCGTGCTGCAACGAGAACTGATGGGAGCCGATTATCTGCTCCACGTCAGCACCCCCATCGGCACCCTGCGCTTTAGCCGCCGCCATCGCGGCGCGGTGCCGGAGAAAGGCGACACGCTGACCCTCGGCTTTTCGCCCGGGGATATTCATCTTTTTCATGCTGAGCAACAGCACAATTTACTCCAGGAGATTGACCATGCTTAAAACCCTGACAGCCGTCGGGCTTTCGCTTGCCCTCTGCGGCACGGCGCTGGCGAAAGAGAAGATCGATTTCATGTTTCCGGCGCCGGTAGACGGCAAGCTGACCATGGAGATGACCCGCGTCATCAAAGCCTTTAACGATTCGCAGCAGGATGTCGAAGTGCGCGGGATCTTCACCGGCAACTACGACACCACCAAGATCAAAGCCGAATCGGCGCAGAAGGCCGGGCAGCCGCCTGCATTGGTGATCATGTCCGCCAACTTCACCACCGACCTGGCGCTAAAGGATGAGATCCTGCCGATGGACGAGCTGTTCCGCTATGGCGATCAAAAAGCGGGAGACTTCCTGGTCAACGAGTTCTGGCCGGCGATGCACAAGAACGCCCAGGTGATGGGCACCACCTACGCGATCCCGTTCCATAACTCGACGCCGATCCTCTACTACAACAAAACGATGTTCGAGCAGGCCGGGATCACACAGCCGCCGCAGACCTGGGCCGAACTGCTGGCGGATGCCAAAAAGCTGACCGACGAGAGCAAAGGTCAGTGGGGGATCATGCTGCCGTCGACCAACGACGACTACGGCGGCTGGATCTTCTCGGCGCTGGTACGCGCCAACGGCGGAAAATACTTTAACGAAGACTATCCCGGCGAGGTCTACTACAACGCACCGACCACCATCGGGGCGCTGCGCTTCTGGCAGGATCTGATCTACAAAGACAAAGTGATGCCCTCCGGCGTGCTCAACTCGAAGCAGATCAGCGCCAGCTTCTTCTCCGGTAAGGTGGGGATGGCGATGCTCAGCACCGGCGCGTTGGGCTTTGTGCGCGAGAACAGCAAAGATTTTGAGCTCGGAGTGGCGATGCTGCCGGCGAAAGAGCAGCGCGCGGTACCGATCGGCGGCGCCAGCCTGGTGAGCTTTAAAGGTATCAACGACGCGCAGAAGAAAGCGGCCTATCAGTTCCTGACGTATCTGGTGAGCCCGCAGGTCAACGGCGCATGGAGCCGCTTCACCGGCTACTTCTCACCGCGCAAAGCCGCCTACGATACGCCGGAGATGAAGGCCTATCTGCAGCAGGATCCGCGCGCGGCGATTGCTCTGGAGCAGCTGAAGTACGCCCATCCGTGGTACTCCACCTGGGAGACCGTCGCCGTGCGTAAAGCGATGGAGAACCAACTGGCGGCGGTGGTTAACGACGCCAAAGTGACGCCGGAAGCGGCGGTGCAGACAGCGCAGAAAGAGGCCGACGCGCTGATGAAACCCTACGTCGACAAAACCGCCCTTGCTGAGGTGAAGTAAGCTCCCTTGTCGCTCCGGCGCCTCTCCCCGGTGGCGCTATGCTTACCGGGGCTACTGACCAGCGCCGTATCGTCGCCCGGGCAAGGGGGTTGCCCCGCCGCCCGGGAACCTCCCCGCTGGCGCTGCGCTTACCGGACTACTGACCGGCGCCGTACCGTCGCCCGGGCAAGGGGTTTGCCCCGCCGCCCGGGAACCTCCCCGCTGG
>NZ_JMPP01000006.1 GCF_000735435.1 Klebsiella planticola ATCC 33531
CGCTGCGCTTACCGGGCTACTGACCAGCGCCGTACCGTCGCCCGGGCAAGGGGTTTACCCCGCCGCCCGGGAACGTGCTCCCCGAGGTGATATTGCTCGCCCTTTCCACGCCAGCCGTTTGATTTTTCAGCGTAAAAAGGGTACGTTTTCATCTTCCCCCAGCGTGAGCAGTCGTGCATTATGCCTATTATCCAGTCTGTTGAACGAGCCCTGACGATCCTCGACCTGTTTAACGAACAAGCCACGGAACTGAAGATAACCGATATCAGCAAACAGATGGGCCTCAGTAAAAGCACCCTCCATTCGCTGCTCAAAACCTTACAGCTGCACGGCTATATCGATCAGAATCCGGAAAACGACAAATACCGCCTGGGCATGAAGCTGGTCGAACGCGGCCATTTTGTCGTAGGGACGATGGATATTCGCCAGAAGGCGAAAAGCTGGCTGACGGATCTCTCGCAGCGCACCGGGCAGACCACTCACCTCGGCATTCTTGACGGCCACGAAGGCGTCTACATCGAGAAAATTGAAGGCAGGCTTGCGGCCATCGCCTACTCGCGCATCGGCCGTCGGCTCCCCATCCACGCAACGGCGATCGGTAAGGTCCTGATCGCCTGGCTGAGCGAGGCGGAGCAAAATACTCTGCTGGAAGGCTATCAGTACACGCCGTTTACCCCCGCGACGCTGACCTCCCGCGAGGCGCTGCTGGCGGCGCTGGCGCAAACCCGCGCCCAAGGCTATGCGCAGGACAGCGAAGAGAATGAGCAGGGCGTGCGCTGTGTGGCGGTACCGGTGTGGAACCATGAATCGCGGGTCATTGCCGCACTGAGTCTGTCAACGCTCACCTCTCGCGTCGATGAGGCTGAGCTCGCGCGCTATCGCGCCTTGCTGGAAGAGGCCGGGCGCCAGCTGTCGAAAGCGCTGGGCTACCCGGCCTGAGGGGTTATCCGACTATCGGCTCATAGCTGAAGTAGTCAAAGTCCGCATAGCAGCCGTCGCCGCTGATATCCTCGCAGTGCAGGCCGACAAAGGCGCCGGTAAAGAACCCGCGCCCGCCGATATAATCATCCGACAGCTTCCAGGCGGCATATTCCACCGGCACGCCGTGCCACGCCTCACCGTCAAACGAGTAGCTGTAGCGATAGACGAGATGGTCGACATCGACCCGGAGCCACACGCTCTGCGCCGCGTCCGGCACCGCAATCGGGTGTTCATGCAGCGGCCACGACGGCACGTTGTGGTCAAGCTGCAATACCTTAATGGTTCTGCCTTGCCCCTCTTCATAGTCAACGAAGCAGTAGCTCCAGTTTTTGCTGTTGTAATAGCAGGTTAACCCGGCGCTCTGCTGGAAGTTCTCCGGGGCAAACTCCATCCGCGTTTCGGCGCGGAAGGCAAAGTGCTGCCAGCGCCGCGCCACGGTGGACTGGGTAAAGGTGGAGTTGAGCGAATCGTTGCCGTACAGGCGCAAGAAGCCCGGCCGCGCGCTGAGGGAACCCAGCGTGTCATCAAACGGAATACGCAGGGTCTGCAGCTGCGGATTGAGCGTCGGGCCGCTGAACTCATCCCGCCAGCTCTCATCAGCGACGACGCGGCTTTCGGCCATTTTCGGCCCCGGCACGCTCAGCTGGGCGTGTTTGCCCCCTGCCACCGACGGCCAGCCGTCGTGCCAGTTGATGCGCGCAATCCCGGTTTCCCGCCCCAGCGAGCAGTAGCCGCGCCCGCCGGAGGCCAGCAGCGGCACACCGGGCAAGCGCTGCGGACGGCTGGTGAGATAGGCCATATACCATTCGCCGGTGTGCGTCTCCAGCAGCGAACCGTGGCCGCTTTTCTGCAGCGGGTTTTCCGGCAGATGCCAGCTGGTCATCAGCGTCCCGTCCGGGTGCAGTTCGTACGGCCCGTCGATATTTTTCGCTCTGAGCACCACCACCGCATGTTCATAACTGGTGCCACCTTCGGCCACCAGCAGATAGTACCAGCCCTCTTTATGGTACAGATGGGCCCCCTCGGTATAGCGCAGCGCCGTGCCGGTAAACAGGGTTTTTCGCGTCTTCGACAGGGTCTGCGTCTGCGGGAAATACTCCTGCAGGACGATCGTGCAGTGCGGGTCACTGTGGTGACGCGGCCCCCACGGGCGGTAAATATAATATTTACTCCCGTCCAGATCATGAAACAGCGACGGGTCAAAGCCGCCGTTACCCATCGCGATCGGCTCACTCCACGGCCCCTCAATAGAGGGGGCGGTGACCAGATAGTTGCGACCGTTTTTCCACGGCGAGTCGACGATTTTCACATCGGTATACAGCAGCCAGAACAGCCCGTCGGCGTAGCTCAGGCACGGCGCCCAGATCCCGCCGGAGTCGGGGTTGCCTTTCATATCCAGCATCGACACGCGATCCAGCGGCATGCTCACCAGCGACCAGTTTTTCAAATCCCGCGAGTGGTAAATCCGCACTCCCGGAAACCACTCAAAGGTGGAGGTGGCGATGTAGTAATCCTCGCCCTGGCGACACATTGACGGGTCCGGGTTAAAACCGGTCAGAATCGGGTTAGTTATCGTGTACATATTGCCTCCTGCTTAATGGGATGTCGCGGCAGCGGCGGCAGGGACGCCCTCTTCCTGCGCCGCGCGATGTTGACGTAACTGCTGGCTGATGGCCTCCACCCGGGCATCGGTCAGCTTGTAGAATGAGAGCATGGTGAACATGCCGATATAGAGCACCACCGGTACCACGCAGAACAGGATTTTGATGGTGGTTAGCACCTCAACCGGCTGCACGCTGCTGCTGGCGGAGTAGTTCACGTAGGCCAGAATCCAGCCCACCACCGCGCCGCCAATGGCCAGGCCAATCTTCAGACTGAACAGGTAGGTTGAAAAAACCAGTCCGTCGAGACGGCGGCCGCTGCGGCTTTCTTCGTAATCCACTACGTCTGAGGCCATCAGCCACTGCAGCGGCGTGGTGGTGTTGAAAATGAACAGGAAGACGATGTTGAGCGCGAAAATCAGCGCGATATAGTCAGCCGGGGTAACAAAAATCAGCAGGCTAATCAGGGAATAGACCACGATAATCCCTTTAAAGGCCTTCACCCGATCGAAGCGCCCCAGCAGGCGCGAAGAGGCCAACGAACCGAACATGGTGGCGATGCTGCCGTAGAGCAGAAACTGCATCGCCAGCTCCGGGTGGTCCATCACGTATTTCACGAAGTAGAGCGTTGCCCCTCCGCGAACCACGTTGGAGCAGGTCGCCATCATTTTGAAAGCACACATGATTCGCCACTGGGTGTTGCCGAACAGCAGCTTAAGATCTTTCACCACCGATGCGCCAGGCTGCACGTCGAAGGTATAGCGCTCTCTGGTCGTGAAGAAGCACACATACAGCAGCACGACGCCGGTCAGCCCGAGCACGCACATGGCGCCAAAGTAGCCCACCTGCTCGTTGCCTTTGCCAATGATGCTCACCAGCGGCAGCGCAATCCCGCTAATCGCCAGCGATCCCGCGGCCGCGAGGAAAAAACGCCACGACTGCAGGGCATGGCGCTCTTTCGGATCCGCCGTAATCACCCCCGGCATCGCGCAATAGGGGACGTTAACGAAGGTGTAGACCAGCGTCAGCAGAATATAGGTCACGCAGGCATAGATAATTTTGCCCTGCGCGGAAAAGTCCGGCGTGTAGAAGGTCAGCATACAGACGATGCCGAACGGAATGGCGCCCCACAGCAGGAACGGGCGGAACTGGCCGTAGCGGGTACGGGTGCGGTCTACCAGCAGCCCCATCAGCGGATCGGTGACGGCATCCAGCACGCGGGAAACCAAAAACAGCGTGCCCATAATACCGGCGGAGAGGCCAAACACATCGGTGTAGAAATAGGCCAGCAGAAACATCGTCGCCTGCCAGACGAAACCGCACGCGGTATCGCCCAGCCCGTAGCCGATTTTATCTTTCATGGTTAATTGCATATTTATCCCCAACCCCAATGAGTGGAATGGCGCAAACGTCAGGGACCTGAAAAGGGAATACATACCCGCTGCAACGTCAGGAAATCACCCATTATACGTGTGCTTAATTTTCACGTTTTCGTGTTAATAGAGTGTAAGAAGATGTGCATTTTTACGGCAATGGTCATTTTTAATTTATGAATTATGTTTTTTGGTTTTTGTGATTGCCATCGTTATAAAAAAGGGAGGACATAATATTTTTTAGTCTTAATTTTTAAATGGTTATAAAAAACAAAAAAATAACCATAATGGTATTTAATGCAGACAAAAAAGCCGTCCGCGGACTATTTCCGCAGACGACATTGCAGCAGAATTTAATTAAATACCGAGCGCTTTTTTACCGGCGTTTATAACCTCGATAATTTTATCTGTATCGTATATACAGCCTTTCCATGTCCCTCCACTGACCGATTGCAGCGCCGCCCACAGGCGGGTATCGTCCGGTAAAAAATCATGAGCGTGCAAATCGGGATGCGGCGTTCTTGCCGCCAACTCTGCCGCCCCCTCTTCCGGCGTCAGCCGCTGGTGCGCCGTACCGAGAAAATTGACGTGACCGGTGAGCGCCAGCCTGTCGACGACGATCTCAATCACATCGTCATCGCGCAGCTTGCCGATGGGCCCGCCCGCCAGTGCTTCCGGGGCGACGTGGCCGAAGCAGGCGCCGGTCGACACGCCGGAGAAACGGGCATCGGTGATCAGCGACACCGTCTTCCCCCACGAGACATGTTTCAGCGCCGAGGTGAGCTGATAGGTCTCTTCCATGCCGGTCCCGGACGGCCCGCCGCCGATCACCACCATAATATCGCCCTGCTCGATCTCGCCGTTTTTGATCGCCTTGATCGCCCGGGCTTCCGAAACAAATACCCGCGCCCGTCCGGTGTGGCGATACACGCCGTCGTCATCCACCACCGACGGATCGATCGCCGTGGCTTTGATCACCGAACCTTCCGGCGCAATATTTCCTACCGGGAAGGCCACCGTGGAGGTGAGTCCTTTGGCTTTCGCCCGCGCCGGCGGGAGAATCACATCATCCGGATCGACGCCGTCCTGTTCGCGCAGACACTGACGGAATTTCTCACGCCGCTCGGAAGTCTGCCACCAGTCGAGGTTTTCTCCCACCGTCTGGCCGGTGACCGTCATCGCGTCCAGATGCAGCAGACCAAGATCGCGCAAGTGCAGCATCACTTCCGGCACTCCGCCGGCGAGGAAAGCCCGCACCGTCGGGTGGTAGTCCGGCCCGTTCGGCAACACGCTGACCAGACGCGGGACGCTGCGGTTGATCCGCGTCCAGTGTGCAACATCAGGAATGGTGCACCCCGCCGCATGGGCGATGGCGGGAATGTGCAGCAGAAGGTTGGTCGAGCCGCCGAACGCCGCGTGGATAACCATCGCGTTTTCGATCGCCTTATCGGTCAGAATATCGCGCGTGGTAATGCCGCGATTATCCAGCTCACTCACCGCCCGCGCCGACTGGCGAGAGATTTCCAGCCATACGTCCTGCCCCGACGGTGCCAGCGCCGAGTGCGGCAGCGCCAGGCCGAGCGCTTCCGCAACGACCTGCGAGGTCCCCGCCGTGCCCAGGAACTGGCAGCCGCCCCCCGGCGAAGCGCAGGCGCGACAGCCCAGTTCAGCGGCCTCCTGCAGCGACAGCTCGTGGTTGGCGTAGCGTGCGCCGATGGTCTGGACTTTACCGGCATCTTCGCCAAAGGTCGGCGGCAGCGTCGCCCCGCCGGGCACCAGAATCGTCGGCAGGTCATGCATTGCCGCCAGGGCGATCATGGTCGCCGGCAGGCCTTTGTCACAGGTCGCCACGCCGATCACCGCCCGACGCGTCGGCAGCGAGCGGATCAGACGACGAAACACGATCGCCGCATCGTTGCGGTACGGCAGGGAGTCGAACATGCCGTACGTACCCTGAGAGCGCCCGTCGCACGGGTCACTGACGAAGGCGGCGAAAGGAATCCCGCCGTTGCGGGTAATCTCCCTGGCCGCCGCCTGCATCTGCAGGCCAATTTCCCAGTGGCCGGTGTGGTAACCCAGCGCCACCGGGCGGCCGTCGCCGGCGCGAATCCCACCCTGAGTGCCGATAATCAGCACCTCTTTGCCGGTGAGTTTGTTCGCGTCCCAGCCCATGCCGGCGTTTTGCGTCATCCCGAACAGATTGCCGCTCGGCGACTCCATCAGCATTTGCGGCGTCAGCGGCAGCGCCCCCTGCGGGCCAGCGGCATGGGTGATGACCGCATAAAACGCATCATTCTGGGGAGTGAAAATCGTCTCTATTGCCATCTTAATTTTCCGGTTCAGCAGAGTCTGAGCTGTTGTAGCAGCGTTTTGAGCTGCCGCTTTTTCGCCTCGTCCAGCGGAGAGGACGGGGGCAGCACATGCGTGGAGATCGGCCGCCTGCACAGTACGATCGCCTCTTTAATCACATTCACAAACGGCGTATCCAGCTGGTACAGCTGCGGGATTTTCAGCAGCGTCTGATGGTAGCGCGCGGCCTCCGCCAGGTTGCCGTCGCGGAAGGCCTGCAGCAGCTTCACCGAGATCTGCGGGGCAAAGTTACCGCTGGCCGAGATGGCCCCGTCGCCACCCAGCAGCAGGGTGTTAAACAGGTGGTCATCATAACCGCACAGCACAGAGAAGTGCGGGTGTGCCGATTTCACCGTCTCAATCATGCTGCGCAGATGAGCCACCGAGTCGATGGTGTCTTTGATGCCGACAATATTGCTGCGCGAGTCGGCGAGAGTTTTGACCAACGCGGGCGTCAGATCCTGACCGCTCAAGGCCGGGAAGTTATACAGCAGCACCGGCAGCGTGACGCTATCGGCTACCTGCTGGAAGTAGCGAATCAGGTTGGGCTCAGAGACTTTCCAGTAATAGGGGTTAATTACCACAATACCGTCGGCGCCGGCCTGCTGCGCGTGCTGGCCGAGTTCGATGGTCTCCCGGGCGTTGGTGCCGCCGGTACCAATCAGCACCGGCACCCGGCGGTCGACGTGGGCGATGGCGAAGTCGGCAATGGCTTTGCGCTCATCGGCATTAAGCTGCGAAAACTCCCCGCCGCTGCCGAGGAAGAACAGGCCGTCGACGCCCGCGGCGATCATGTCGTCGATCAGCGCGGCGGTACCCGGTTTATCGAACTGGCCATCGGCGGTAAAAATGGTGGAGACAGGCGGAATAATCCCCGAGAACTGCACGGTTTGCGGCATGAGATCTCCTTGCTGAATCAGTTTGTTCTACATTATAGAACAGTGTTCGTTTATTTAACGACCATACTATGCCGCCAGCAAAGAGAAGGTAAATGGGGTGACGGACGTAAGTGCACGTTTTTCAGACTGGATCACAAAATGCTGCAACGCCCGATGCGTGCGACAAACCGGCCTCTCTTGCCCGGGCTACGCACCGACACCAACCGTAGCCCCGGTAAGCGTCGCGCCAGCCGGGAGTGTTCCTGGATGACAGAAGATGAACTGTTCGCTGCGCGGCCCGTTCGGGAGGAGCAGCGCTGTACGAGGGGGATTATCGGGGCGTTAACCTGCCATGGACGGGTTTGTGGTGCGGCACGTAAAGCGCAAAAAAACAGGCCACAGCGCTGTGTGGCCTGAAAGTGGATCAACGATTAGATTCCTGCCGTTTCACGAATATATTTACGCGCTTTGAGGGCGTATTCGAAGGGGTTAGCCAGCGCCGGATCCTGTTCGGCTTCAACCACCATCCAGCCTTTGTAGCCATGGTCGTCCAGCAGTTTGAACACCGGACGGAAGTCGATCACGCCATCGCCAGGCACGGTGAAGGTGCCTTTCTTCACGCCATCAAGGAATGACAGCCCTTCGCGACGAACCTGCTCAATCACCGGCGGACGGACATCTTTCAGGTGCACGTGGTTGATACGCGGCAGGTATTTCTTGAGGATCGCCAGCATCGGCGCTTCGCCCCCTTCGGAATACCAGGCGTGTCCGGTATCGTACAGCAGAAAGACTTTGTCATCGACCAGCGACATAAATTTGTCGATCTCTTCGCTGGTCTGAATACCGGTCCCCATATGGTGGTGCAGGCACACCTGCATGCCCTTCTCGGCGGCCAGGCGCCCCAGCGTGTTGTAGCCTTCGGCGACGCGCTGCCACTCTTCCTCGCTGAAGCAGGGTTTTGCCTCGCCGAGAATCGGTTTTTCCAGCCCCTGAATGCTGCCGCTTTGCTCGGAGCAGCCAATCACTCTCGCCCCCATCGCGTGCAGGAAATTCATGTGATTCACAAACTCGTCAATGGTCTTTTCCCGCTGCCCGTTGGCAAAAAAGGTGCTGAACCAGGCATTGCAGATCTGAATGCCGCGAATATCCAGCATCGGCTTCAGCACCGCCGGATCGCGCGGGTATTTGCTGCCCACTTCGCTGCCGCTAAACCCCGCCAGCGCCATTTCGCTGACAATCTGCTGAAAGGTATTTTCGCTGCCCAGTTCAGGCATATCATCGTTGGTCCAGCCAATAGGGGCGATCGCCAGTTTTACATTATCTTTGTTCATAAAAATGCTCCTGTTGCCGCGCTTTAGCGACGCAGCAATTCACGTTCGATGAGTTCACGGGTTTCCACTGCCTGGTATTTCATTTTTTCCGGGTAGCCAAATAGCGAGGCGGCCACAATCGGCGCGCCGCCGACCTTGAAGGTCTGCTCGGCAAATTTCATTTCGCGCAGGGTGCGGAACAGCGCGTCGAAATCCACATCCCCCTCGCCAACGCCCACATGCTGGTGGACCGCGGCATCCACGCCCGGCGGATTAACGATATAGCGACAGTGCTTGGTATGGTTGCGGGTATCGGCGATCAGCACATGGGAGAGATCGCTTCCCGCATAGCGCAGCATTTTCTCGACCTCACCTTTCCCTTTGTCATAAAAGAAGGTGTGCGGAACGCTGTATACGTACTTCACATTCTCGCTACGGAACGACTTCACGATATCGACGGTTTCGTTGCTCTCTTCACAGAAGTCCCACGGATGCGCCTGAATCTCCACGCGAATACCTTCGCGCTCGAAAATGGGCAGCAGCTCATCCATCGAGCGATAGAACATCTCTTCGCAGATTTCCGGCTGATTCGGATCGCCGGAAAACTCGGTGTTGATCACCTGCACACCCATTTCTACCGCCACTTCGATCAGCCGTTTCCAGTTTTTTACCGCCGCCTGACGGCGCAGTTCATCCGGGCCGGACCAGCGGTAAACGCAGATAAACGAGGAGATCTCCACGCCGGTCTCACGCAGCGCCTGTTTGTACTCGGCAATCACTTCCCGACCGGCGCGCGGATGTTTGTAGAACGGGTTAATCTGCGGATGGGGCGATTGCTCAATGTACTTGTAACCCCATTCCGCAACCTGGTGGACCATCCGGGTAATCCCGAGATCGCGAATCACATCAACGTCGAAAGCAATTTTCATCGTCGTTACCTGTTCAAAGAAGTTCCGTAAGCGAGAGGCGGATTAGCGTTTGTAGAATGCCGGGCACTCAGGCAGCGTCACCTCAACCGGCTCGCTGGTTCCCTGGGCTTTAATACAGGCGTCAGCAGCCACGGATGCCGCATAGCCGTCCCATGCCGATGGGCCCTGCAGCTGACCTGCCTGAACATCATTGATGAAGGCCTGCAGCTCCACGTCGTAGGCTTTGATAAAGCGATCCTTCCAGTCGGTCAGGATGGCGGTCGACAGGTTAGCGGCTTTGCGCATCTGCACTGCTGACGGCTCAGGCAGGCGGGCAATACCGGTTTCGCCCACCACTTCGCACTGAATGTCGTAGCCGTACTGGCAGTTGACGAAGACTTCCACGTCGATCAACGTGCCTTTTTTGGTTTCAAACGACACAATCTGTGGGTCTTTCAGACGCGCGTGGGTATGGGAAGTAGAGCGCGGGAAGCGCACCTGTACCGAACAGTAGTCATCGTTGAGCAGCCAGCGCAGCACGTCCAGCTCGTGGATCAGGGTGTTGGTGATCGCCATGTCGGTGGTGTAGTTCTCACCGACCGACTGGTTACGGTGTGCGCAGCGCAGCATCAGCGGCGCGCCGATATCACCATCATCAATGACTTTTTTCAGCGCCAGGTAGCCTTCATCGTAAGGGCGCATAAAGCCCACCTGCACCAGGCGGCGGCCCGCTTTCATTTCCGCATCGACAATGCGGCGGCAGCCTTCCGCGCTCATCGCCAGCGGCTTCTCGCAGAACACCGGTTTGCCGGCGGCGATCGCCGCGAGGGTATACTCTTCGTGCGTCGGATCCCACGAGGTGACAAGGATAGCGTCGACATCGCTGGACTGGATAACATCGTGGCCGTCGGTGTAGATTTCCGCCTGCACGCCCGGCAGCGCTACCGCCGCACGTGCGCTCTCCGCATTGATATCCGACACCGCCACCACGGTGGCTCCCTGTAAGACCTGGGTACAACGACGGATATGTTCTTTCCCGATGGCGCCAGCGCCGATGACACCTAATTTGAGTGACATAGTGGTTTTCTCCGTGATTCTGTAGGGTTCAAGGTGAGCGTTCTGTTCTAGTAATCCCGCGCTTCGGCGCGTTTTTCATTAATCATTTCAGCAACTTTGCGAATACGTTCTGACAAGGCCGTTTGGGCGACGCCGACGTTCCACCAGCTGCCGTAGGAATGCACCATGGTCTTCGGCAGCACTTTAATATCAATCAGCGTGCTGATCGTCTCGCGACGCGCGGCATCCAGCGCCTGACGCAGTTCATTCAGGGTGGTGACACGCCAGGTTTTGCAACCGTAGCCCGCCGCAATAGTGGCGAAATCGACCGGCACCAGGCCGCCCTGCAGCTGCCCGTTCTCCGCTGAGCGATAGCGAAACTCGGTGCCGAAGCTGCCCATACCGTGGCCAATCTGCAGGTTGTTGATGCAGCCGTTGGCCATATTGTCGAGCAGTACCACGTTGATCTTCGCCCGCTCCTGCAACGAGGTCACCAGCTCAGAGTGCAGCATCATGAAAGAGCCGTCTCCGACCAGGGAATAGACTTCGGTTTGCGGCTGCGCCAGCTTCACCCCCAGCGCGGCATTCACTTCATAGCCCATGCAGGAGTAGCCGTACTCTACGTGATAGGTGTTGGGGGCCCGGTTGCGCCAGACGCGCTGCAGATCCCCGGGCAAGCTGCCCGCTGCCGCCACAATTACCGCATCCGCCGCAAGCGTTTCATTGAGTACCCCCAGCACGCTGCTCTGGGTCAGCGTGGAGTCGGTGATCTGGCGAAATTCCCGATATACCGACTCGCGATCGAGAGCATCATCGACTTCCGGGACAAAAGCCTCTTCCTGCCAGACGGCCTGATAGACGCGCTGGGTCTCTTTCAGCTGGCGGCTCTGGACGCTGTCAATCTGCGCGCCCCAGTTCGCCTGCCAGCCTTCGCTGGCCAGCGCGCTGTCCAGTGACGTCAGGGCTTCGCGGGCATCGGCCAGCAGCGGAATGCCGTCAAGTTTCCAGGCATCGAAGTTGCTGACGTTGACATTCAGAAAGCGCACGCCGGGGTGCTGGAACAACCATTTTGATGAGGTGGTGAAATCGCTAAAGCGGGTGCCGATACCGATAACCAAATCGGCTTCTTTCGCCAGCAGGTTGGCGGCCAGGCAGCCGGTTTCGCCGACGCCGCCGACGTTCAGCGGATGGGAGGAGACCACCGTCCCTTTCCCGGCCTGAGTTTCTGCGAACGGAATGCCGTAGCGTTCCGCGAAGCGGGACAGGGCTTCCCCGGCACCGGCATATTTCACCCCGCCGCCGCAAATAATCAGCGGTTTACGGCTGGCCTTAATGGCCGCCACCGCATCCGTCAGCTGGGCGGCGCTGGCCGGACGGCGATCGAGACGATGCACGCGGCGAACAAAGAACGACTCCGGGTAATCCCAGGCTTCGCCCTGCACATCCTGCGGCAGACAGAGAGTGACGGCGCCGGTTTCCGCCGGATCGGTCAGGACGCGCATCGCGTTAATGCAGGCGCTCATCAGCTGTTCCGGGCGCGTAATGCGATCCCAGTATTTGCTGACGGCCCGGAAGGCGTCGTTGGTGCTGATGCTGAGGTCATAACTTTGCTCAACCTGCTGCAGCACCGGGTCCGGCTGACGGCTAGCAAACACATCGCCGGGCAGCAGCAGCAGAGGAATACGGTTGGCGGTGGCCGTCGCGGCGGCGGTAATCATATTGGCCGCCCCCGGTCCGACGGAAGAAGTGCAGGCAATGATCTGGCGGCGCAGAGACTGGCGGGCGAAACCGGTGGCGGCGTGCGCCATACCTTGTTCGTTACGCCCCTGGAAGACCCGCATTTCGCCGCTGTCTTGTTCCAGCGCCTGGCCCAGCCCCAGCACGTTGCCGTGGCCAAAGATGGCGAAAATACCTTTTACGAATTTATGCTCTTCGCCATCCACGTCGAGAAACTGGTTATCAAGGAACTTCACCAGCGCCTGTGCCATTGTCAGTCTCAGTTTGCCCATCTTGCACAATCCTTATTGTTCAGTATTTGTGTGTGGGTTAGCGCGTTTTCCCCGTACTACACGCTTGTCACAGCCGCGGGAAATCGTTAACGTCCACTGGAATACTTTTGGATTATAGGCAAACATTTTTTTCATTAAATAGAAATACAGAAAAAATATTTCATTTTGCGAGAGGGATCAAACTCTCTCTCTGTTTCACCCGTTTCACCCACGCCGCCCACACCGCCTTCGGCCGCTCAAGGCGCGCCGCCGCTTAAATATCCCTTTAAAAATCATGCATAAAGCACTCTCTTACCGAACCATGTCACAGCAGGCGTCATCCGCGCCTTCGATCCTTTGCAGAATGGGGCCTGGCGCGGCAGAGTGGTAGATCCCTCACACTTTTGGTTTTTTAATTTCGATCTCATTTGCAAATGAAATATTTATTTCTCAAACTAGGGATATCCGTTCACCCTCAGGCTGTGTGTGGAGTCCTTGTCGGCATTCCGACCCTTCCGTACAGCAGATATGTAAAAGGAAAACCTAGCTATGAATGCAGCAGTAAAGCGGCTCGACGTCATCTGTATTGGCCGGGTGGCTGTCGACCTCTATGCCCAGCAGATTGGTGCAAGGCTAGAAGATGTTGCCAGTTTCTCTAAATATCTGGGCGGCTCTTCCGGCAACGTAGCCTTTGGTACCGCCATTCAGGGATTAAAATCAGCCATGCTGGCACGCGTCGGCGATGAGCACAATGGCCGTTTTCTACGCGAAACGCTCGGCCGGGTCGGGGTCGATACCGAATACCTGATCACGGATAAACAGCGTCTCACCGCGCTGGTGATGCTGGGCATTAAAGATCAGGAGACCTTCCCGCTCATTTTTTACCGTGATAATTGTGCCGATATGGCGCTGGTGCCTGAGGATATTAACGAGGAGTACATCGCCTCTTCCCGTGCGCTGGCGGTAACGGGCACGCACCTCTCTCATCCCAACACCCGCGCGGCGGTACTGAAAGCGCTGGAGTACGCCCGCCGTCACGGCCTGCGCACCGCGCTGGATATCGATTACCGTCCGGTGCTGTGGGGATTGACCTCGCTGGGTGACGGTGAAACGCGTTTCATCGAATCCGGTCCGGTCACCAGTCAGCTTCAGGAAGTGCTACATCTGTTCGATTTAGTGGTCGGTACAGAAGAGGAGTTCCATATTGCCGGCGGCAGCACCGATACGCTGACCGCGCTGAAAAATGTCCGCCATGCGACCAAAGCGACGCTGGTCTGCAAACGGGGCCCGATGGGCTGCGTGGTGCTGGAAGGCGACATTCCCGATAGCTGGGACAGCATTCCGCTCCAGCAGGGCGTACGGGTTGAGGTACTCAACGTGCTGGGCGCGGGCGATGCCTTTATGTCCGGTCTGCTGCGCGGCTGGCTGAATGATGAAGGCTGGGAACAGGCGTGTCGCTACGCCAACGCCTGCGGCGCGCTGGTGGTCTCGCGCCACGGCTGCGCGCCGGCGATGCCGACCAAAGTCGAGCTGGATGATTATCTGCTGCGGGCGCAATCCGTGCCACGTCCGGATATCGATGCGCGATTAAACCATTTACACCGCGTCACCAGCCGCCGTCAGCAGTGGCCGGAGCTGTGCATTTTCGCTTTTGATCATCGTAAACAGTTGGCGGATCTGGCCCATGAAACCGGATGCGATCCGGCCTCTATTCCCCGGCTCAAGCTGCTGCTGCTGGCAGCCGCCGAAGCGGCCGCCAAAGAGGCGGGGCTGGAACAGCGGAGCGGGATTCTCGCCGACGGCACCTACGGTCAGAGCTCGCTGAATGCCATTACCGGTAAAGGCTGGTGGATTGGTCGCCCTATCGAGCTACCGGGTTCGCGCCCGCTGCGTCTGGAGCACGGCAACATTGGTTCCCAGCTGATCGACTGGCCGCTGGAGCATGTGGTGAAATGCCTGGTCTTCTATCATCCGGCAGATCCGGCACCGCTGCGGGCTGAGCAGGATGCGCTGCTGCTGGAAGTCTGGCAAGCCTGCAACAAGTCCGGACACGAGCTGCTGCTGGAAGTGATCCAGCCGGAAAATGGCCCGGATAAAGACGAGCGTCACTACCACACGATGCTGGAACATTTTTACCAGCTCGGCATTCAGCCGGACTGGTGGAAGCTGCCGCCGCTCTCCAGCGCCAGCTGGGAAAAGATCGCGGGTCTGATCGCGCGCGAAGATCCCTGGTGTCGCGGGATCCTGCTCCTTGGCCTCGATGCGCCGTCAGATCGGCTGCGCGCCGGGTTTGCCGAGGCCGCCGGCCACCCGATCATCAAAGGCTTCGCCGTCGGACGTACCATTTTTGGCCAGCCTTCACGGCGCTGGATGGCGGGCGAACTGAGCGATGAGGCGCTGATTGGCGAGGTGAAACGCAACTACCTGACGCTCATCGACTACTGGCGTGAAGCCCGCGGTTAACCGCGATAAAACCCGCCCGCGCCTCCCGGTGCGGGTTTTTTTTCTGTTTCTTCGTGAAATGAATCGCGTATTTCATCGCAAAAAATGAAAAATTCGCTTCATTTGGTACACTGGAAGTTATATTCCTTTCATTTTCTCAGAGCGCAATCTATGGCCAATAATCCGACCCAACTGACCATCCTGCAGGATGAAATCCGGCGTCGCTACGATACATTAAGCAAACGCTTAAAACAGGTGGCACGCTATATTCTGGATAACAGTAATAGCGTCGCTTTCGATACCGTCGCCTCCATCGCCCAGCAGGCGGATGTCCCGCCATCGACGTTGATCCGTTTCGCTAATGCGTTCGGCTTTAGCGGCTTTAATGAAATGAAGCAGATGTTCAGACAGCATCTGATGGAAGAAACCGCCAACTATACCGAACGCGCGCGCCTGTTCCGCCAGACCACCAACGATGAAACGTCGCCGCCGGAAACGCCGACTGAAATTCTCAATATGTTCACCATGGTGAATACCCAGGCGCTGCAGCAGCTGGCGATGCAGACCTCTGGCGATGATCTCGAGCGCGCGGTCGCCCTGCTGGCGGAGGCGGAGAATATCTATGTGATTGGCCTGCGCCGCTCGTTTAGCGTCGCCTCCTATTTGACCTATGCGCTGCGTCATCTTGACCGTAAAGCGTTTCTGATCGATGGCCTCGGCGGAATGTTCACCGAGCAGCTGAGCCTGGTGGGACCGAAAGATGTGGTGGTCGCCGTAAGCTTCTCGCCCTACGCGCGTGAAGTTGTCGAGCTGGTTGAACTTGGCGCCCAGCGCAAGGCGCGACAGATTGCGATTACCGACAGCCAGGTCAGCCCGCTCGCGGCCTTCAGCGATGTCTGCTTTGTGGTACGTGAAGCGCAGGTTGACGGTTTCCGCTCCCAGGTGGCCTCTCTGTGCCTGGCTCAGACGCTGGCCGTGTCACTGGCGCTAAACAGCAGCAAAGAACCGCAAACCCAGCAGAACCTCGCCTGACCCTGCCCCCTCTCCCGGATTCCGCGCCAGCGCCTTATCCGGGCGACCATCCCCCTGTAGCCCCGGTCAGCGCAGCGCCACCGGGGGAATATCTCCGGCCTTCAGGAAACCTCCCGGATTCCGCGCCAGCGCCTTATCCGGGCGACCATCCCCCCGTAGCCCCGGTCAGCGCAGCGCCACCGGGGAATACTTGCGGGCAGCCACCGGGGAACAGGAGCAGACAAAAAGGGCCGCTAAGCAAAAACTTAGCGGCCCTTTTAACGCTTGCGATCCGTCAGTCGTGACGAGGATAGTCAGGACTGTTGATCCACGCGTGGTCCTCTTCCCAGGTAAACAACCACTTGCGCTCCGGCCCGGCCATCACGTTCAGATAATAGCTGTCATACCCGGCAATCGCCGCGACCGGGTGATAGCCGCGCGGCACCATCACCACATCGTGGTTGTAAGGCGCCATGCAGGCATCCAGGCTGCGATCATCGGTATATACCCGCTGGAGTGCGAAGCCCTGCGGCGGATCGAAACGGTGATAGTAGGTCTCTTCCAGCTGGGTCTCTTTACCCGGCTGCGCGGTATCGTGTTTATGCGACGGCCAGGAGCTGGTGGCGCCTTCGTCGGTATACACCTCCACCACCAGCAGACAGTCGGCCTGCGCATTATCCGGCAGGATATTGTGCACCAGACGCTGATTACGCCCTTTGCCACGATGTTCAACGCCCACATCCTGCGGACGAATCACCCGTGCCGGCAGCGTACCTTTACCTGGCGCGCTGCACACCGCCAGTTCAAGGTCAGAATCCGCCGTCACCTCCACCTTGTCCTGCGTCGGGACATACACCGCCCACGGCGGCGTACGTTCAAACGGCGACATTCGCTGTCCCAGCCCGGGGAAGTCGGCCTTCGTCGTTTTAACCGACGCCAGCCCGGCAACCAGCACCAGACACAGCTCGCGCTCGCCGCTTTCCAGCGTAATGCTCTGCCCTTTTTTCAGCATCCACACATCAAAACCGATATAGCGCCAGCCGGCGCTTTGCGGCGTGATGTGCTGGATCTGCCCCTCTTTTCGTGATTTAGCCAGTAACGACATGGCGTTCTCCTTCGCCGATTAACCTAATGTCGGCATGCTGAATTCAGATACGGTTTGCTGCCCTTCCGGCCAACGCACGGTGGCGGTTTTCATCCGGGTGTAGAAGCGCACGCCGTCAGGTCCATGGACGTTGAGGGCGCCAAATACCGAGCGTTTCCAGC
Organism: Klebsiella planticola ATCC 33531; assembly: GCF_000735435.1. Taxonomy (GTDB): domain Bacteria; phylum Pseudomonadota; class Gammaproteobacteria; order Enterobacterales; family Enterobacteriaceae; genus Klebsiella; species Klebsiella planticola. The sequence continues at coordinate 17,164 of NZ_JMPP01000006.1, forward strand.
CGCCGAAGCTGTGGAAGGCCATCGGTACCGGAACCGGCACGTTCACCCCGACCATTCCGGCCTGGACATCATGCACGAATTCACGGGCGGTGTGTCCATTGCTGGTGAAGACGGCGCTGCCGTTGCCAAATTCGTGGCTGTTCACCAGCTCCAGCGCGCTGTGATAGTCCGCCACGCGGACAATGCCCAGTACCGGTCCAAAAATTTCTTCCCGCCAGATGGTCATATCCGGCGTCACGTGGTCGAACAGCGTACCGCCGACATAGTACCCGTCATCATAGCCTGACACGCGCAGCTTACGCCCGTCGACGACCAGTTTCGCCCCTTCGCTGGCGCCTTTATCGATATAGCCCAGCACTTTCTTCTGATGGGTATCGGAAACCACCGGGCCCATTTCGTTCTCTTCTTTGCCGCGCATGCATCCCGGCCCGACTTTCAGCGTTTCCACCAGCGGCTTCAGACGCGCAATCAGCTTATCCGCCGTTTCATCACCCACCGCGACCACGACCGGCAACGCCATGCAGCGCTCGCCCGCAGAACCAAACGCACCGCCCATAATCGCATTTACCGTCGCATCCAGATCCGCGTCCGGCATCACAATCGCATGGTTTTTCGCCGCGCCAAAGGCCTGCACGCGTTTGCCGTGGGCGCTGGCGGTTTTGTAGATATATTCGGCAACGCCGGAGGAGCCGACGAAGCTGACCGCCGCAATACGCGGATCGGTATACAGCTGCTCAGCATCATCGTTGCTGCAGTGCACAACGTTAAAGACGCCATCCGGCAGGCCTGCTTCCTTCAGCAGTTCAGCCAGGCGTACCGCGGCCGTCGGGGCCAGCGCCGGCGGCTTGAGGATGAAGCTGTTGCCGCAGGCCAGCGCCAGCGGGAACATCCACATCGGAACCATCGCCGGGAAGTTAAACGGCGTAATCCCCGCCACCACACCCAGCGGCTGCATCAGCGAATAGCTGTCCACGCCGGTGCCGACGTCAGATGAGTATTCACCTTTAATCAGATGCGGAATACCGCAAGCAAATTCAACCACTTCCAGACCACGGGTCAGTTCACCCAGTGCATCTGACCAGACCTTACCGTGCTCGCTAACGATGATTCCCGCCAGCTCCTCAGCATGTTGCTCAAGCAGCATTTTAAAGTTGAACAGCACGCGGGCGCGGCGTAGCGGCGTGGTGCGCGACCAGCTTTCAAAGGCATCACGGGCAACCTGAATGGCATCAGAGACTTCCTGAGCGGTCGACAAAGTGACTTCGCGCACCACCTTGCCCGTCGCCGGGTCGTACACCGGCATCGTTTCATTGCTGCTGCTGGTGACGGTTTTCCCGCCAATAAAGTTTCCTGTGATCGTCATCTTCTCGCCTCATGATGTGGGAAGGCCAACGCTGCGGCCCCTTTCCGATTTTGCTGTGCTATAACCGTAGTAAAATGAAACTTATATTTCAATGTTGATGTAGAATGAAATTCTATTTTGGTGATGACCGTCGCATTTCCCGGCCCCGGCGCTCGAGTTTCGTCAAGAAAGCGCCTGCGATAAGATTCAGCTGCGACGCCATCTGTACCCGATGTAACTTAGAGCGGTAAAGTACGATTATTTGCGAAGCAGCTCAAAGATCCACCATTTCAGTCATTGCTAATTATGAAATAAATGTTTTGACTTACAGTCGATCGAATAAACCCAACCTATCGTCATTCAGGAGAGCCACATGGCTATCGCACTGCAACGTTTCTGTCTTAATCGCAAGATCGCCCCATCGCTGAGCATCGAGGCCTTTTTCCGTCTGGTGAACAGTCTTGGGCTGAATAAGGTCGAGTTGCGTAACGATTTGCCCGCAGGCAAAGTGACCGACGATCTCAGCCATCAGCAGGTGCGCGAGCTGGCCGACCGCTACCATATTGAGATTTTGACCATCAATGCGGTGTACCCGTTTAACCGCCGCACGGAGCAGGTTCGCGGCCTGGCCGAATCGTTGTTGCAGGAGGCCAGAGCCATTGGCGCTAAATCGCTGGTCCTGTGTCCGCTCAACGATGGCAGCGAAGTACCGGCCAGCGAAACGCTGAGCGCGCTGCGCGATCTGTCGCCGCTGTTCTCGTTTTACGGCGTGCGGGGCCTGGTTGAACCGCTGGGTTTCCCGCAGAGCTCACTGCGCTCTGCCGCGCAGGCGCAGACGCTCATCCGCGATGCGAAAGTCCCGTTTAAGCTACTGATTGATACCTTCCACCACCATCTCTATCCGCAGGCGGATGCCGAGTTTAGCCAGGTGGATATCGCTGACATCGGTCTGGTGCACCTCTCCGGCGTGGAAGATGCCCGTCCACGGGAAAACCTGACCGACGACGAACGTATCATGCTGACGGAAAAAGATCGGCTGCATACCTGTGAGCAAATCAAACACCTCGAAGCCCGGGGTTATCAGGGGGTGTATGCGTTCGAACCGTTTGCGCCGGAGCTGGCATCCTGGAGCGAAGAGGATATCCGCCGCGAGACGGAACGGAGCATCGCGCTCATTCAACGCCATTGCGCCTGAGAGAAATCAACGCCACGCCAGGCGAATGCAGCGATTTCTCACGTCGGTTTGCGGCCAGTTTGCCTATAATCGACGCAGGATAAATGGAGGAATCGATCATGAGCGCACCCCTGCTGATTGCCCGCACGCGGGAAAAACAGCTGCATTTGCTACCGGGAATGGCCAACCGCCACGGCCTGATTACCGGTGCGACCGGCACCGGTAAAACCGTCACCCTGCAAAAACTGGCGGAGTCCTTTTCCGAAATCGGCGTACCGGTGTTTATGGCCGATGTAAAAGGCGATCTGACCGGGATTGCCGCAGCGGGCCAAAGCTCGGAGAAACTGCAGGCGCGGCTGGAAAAAATCGGCGTCACCGACTGGCAGCCCCACGCTAACCCGGCGGTGGTGTGGGATATTTTCGGCGAGAAAGGCCACCCGGTCCGGGCGACGGTGTCCGATCTCGGGCCGCTGCTGCTGGCGCGATTATTGAATCTCAACGAGGTCCAGTCCGGCGTACTGAATATTATCTTCCGCATCGCCGACGATCGCGGCCTGCTGCTGCTCGACTTTAAAGATCTGCGCGCCATCACCCAGTATATCGGTGACAACGCCAAAGCTTTTCAAAACCAGTATGGCAACATCAGCAGCGCCTCGGTCGGCGCTATCCAGCGCGGCCTGCTGACCCTGGAGCAGCAAGGGGCGGAGCACTTTTTCGGCGAGCCGATGCTCGACATCGAGGACTGGATGCGCCTCGACGAGAACGGCAAAGGGGTGATTAATATCCTCAGCGCCGAAAAACTGTATCAGATGCCGAAACTCTACGCCGCCAGCCTGCTGTGGATGCTCTCGGAGCTCTACGAGCGCCTGCCGGAAGCCGGAGATCGGGAAAAGCCGAAGCTGGTCTTTTTCTTCGATGAAGCGCATCTGCTGTTTAACGATGCGCCTCAGGTGCTGCTGGATAAAATCGAGCAGGTTATCCGCCTGATTCGCTCCAAAGCCGTGGGGGTTTACTTCGTCTCGCAGAACCCGTCGGATATTCCCGATGCGGTTCTCGGCCAGCTGGGCAACCGGGTTCAGCACGCCCTGCGCGCCTTTACGCCGAAAGATCAAAAAGCGGTGAAAACCGCGGCCCAGACCATGCGCGCCAACCCGGCTTTCAGCACCGAACAGGCTATCCAGGAGCTGGGTACCGGCGAAGCGCTGATCTCCTTCCTCGATGAAAAAGGCAGCCCGTCGGTGGTCGAGCGCGCGATGGTGATCGCCCCCTGCTCACGCATGGGACCGGTGACGGACGACGAGCGTAATGGCCTGATTAACCACTCCGCGCTGTACGGCAAGTATGAAGAAGAGGTCGATCGCGAGTCCGCATTTGAAATGTTGCAAAAAGGGGTACAGGCAACCCCAGAACAACAGGCGGCTCCGCCGGCAAAAGGCCAGACGGGCAGCGCTGACGACGGTCTGCTGGGCGGGCTGAAAGATATTTTGTTCGGCACCACCGGTCCACGCGGCGGCAAACATGATGGTCTGGTACAAACGGCCGCTAAAAGCGCGGTTCGGCAGGTGACCAATCAGATAGTCAGGGGCATGCTGGGGAGTTTACTCGGCGGGCGAAAACGGTAGTCTCATCCCCCTCCCGGCAGGCGGGAGGGGGACCGGCGGCTAGTTTCTTTTCATCATCAGCCAGAGGCTTATCAGGAAGAAGCTGGCGCTTGGCAGCAGCGCGCCGATAATCGGCGGGATGCCGTAGACCAGCGTCAGTGGGCCAAAAATCTGGTCCAGCACGTAGAAGATAAAGCCAAAGCTGATCCCGGTGACCACCCTTACCCCCATCGCCACGCTGCGCAGCGGGCCGAAGATAAACGACAGCGCCATCAGCATCATCACCGCCACCGACAGCGGCTGGAAGATTTTGCTCCACATGTTGAGCTGGTAGCGTCCCGGGTCCTGTCCGCTGGATTTCAGATAGGTCACGTAGTTATGCAGGCCGCTGATCGACAACGCATCCGGGTCCAGCGCCACCACGCCCAGCTTGTCGGGCGTCAGCCTGGTTTTCCAGGTGCCGCTGACCATCTGCGAGCCGGTGATCTGTTTCGGATCGGTCAGGTCAGACTCATCGACCTGCGACAGGCGCCAGACTTTCGTCTCGTTATCAAATTTTGCCGAAGCGGCGTAGCGCACGGTCTGCAAACGGCGCTGGTCGTTAAACGCGTAAATACTCACGCCGCCCAGCTCATCGTTGCCTTTCACCCGTTCGATATAAACGAAGTTATGGCCGTCTTTCGCCCACAGCCCCTGCTGGGTCGACAGCAGCGAACCGCCGTACATCTGCTGGGCGCGATAATTACGCGCCATCTGCTCGCCCTGCGGCGCCACCCATTCACCGATCGCCATGGTCAGCAGCACCAGCGGAATCGCGGTTTTCATCACCGCCAGCGCCACCTGCAAGCGGGTGAAGCCGGAGGCCTGCATCACCACCAGTTCGCTGCGCTGCGCCAGCATCCCCAGGCCAAGCAGGGCGCCAAGCAGCGCCGCCATCGGGAAGAAAATCTGCACATCTTTTGGCACGCTGAGGAGGGTATAGAGCCCGGCACCGAGCGCGTCGTAGCTGCCCTGGCCGGCTTTTTTCAACTGGTCGACAAACTTGATAATGCCTGAGAGCGAAACCAGCATGAACAGCGTCATCATGATGGTGTTGAAAATCGTCCTGCCGATATAACGGTCGAGTACGCCAAACGCCTGCATCACACCGCTCCTTTGTTAAAACGGGCACGGAAGCGGCGCATCGGCACCGTATCCCACAGGTTCAGCAGCACGGCCAGCGCGAAATAGAGCAGGTTAATCCCCCACATCCAGATCATCGGGTCGATTTTACCTTTACCGCCGTTTGACTTAATCGAGGTTTGCAGCAGGAAGAAGACCAGATACAGCAGCATCGCCGGCAGCATCGACAGCACGCGGCCCTGACGCGGGTTCACCACGCTCAGCGGAACCACCATCAACGCCATAATGAACACCGTCGCCACCAGCGTGAAGCGCCAGTGCAGCTCGGCGCGCGCGCGGTCAGTATCGGTGCGCCACAGCGTGCGCATGCCCATCTGTTCGGTGTCGTCAGGGTCCGAGGCCACCGCCTGATGGCCAATAATGGCCTGGTAATTTTTAAAATCGGTGATGCGGAAATCGCGTAGCATCGCCGTACCTTCAAAGCGGGTACCCTGATTCATGGTCACCACCTGCGAACCGTCTTTCTTCTGCGTCAGTTCGCCGGAATCGGCCACCACGACGGAAGGTCGCGCGTTACCTTTCGGCTTCAGCTGCGCCAGGAAGACATCATGGAAGCGCTTGCCGTTGACGTTTTCAATAAACAGCACGGCGCTGCCGTCGCTGGCCTGCTGAAACTGTCCCTGGGCCAGCGCCGCCATCCCGGGGTTGGCTTTCGCTTCCGCCAGCACTTCGTCCTGATGGCGGGACGACCAGGGGCCGGCCCACATCACGTTGACCGCCGCCACCGCGCCGGTAAACAGCGCGAGGATCATCGCCGCTTTCACCAGTACGGCCTTACTCAGGCCGCAGGCATGCATCACCGTGATTTCACTTTCGGTATACAGTTTGCCCAGCGTCATCAGCAGCCCGAGGAATAAACTCAGGGGCAGAATGAGCTGCGCCATTTCCGGTACGCCCAGCCCTAACAGCGAGAGCACCAGATTTGTCGGGATATCGCCATCCACCGCGGCGCCAAGGATCCTGACCAGTTTCTGGCAAAAGAAAATCAGTAACAGGATGAACAGGATCGCCAACTGGCTTTTCAGCGTCTCACGAACCAGATATCTTATGATTATCACTATAAATACGCCCGTAAAAACCCGTCTTATTGCAGGAAAATTGCTTGTTTCATGGCTTAAACGTCATTTATTCTCTTTGGTCTTCGAAATCATCGCTAAGATTAAATGACTCACTGGTTCCGCGTATCAGGTTTTTTTCTGACGAACCAAAGCCGTAATAACGTTAAGATTAACACGAAGTCACCGCAACAGCGGACATGAGTTACGAAAGCTTGCAATTCTATCCGTAGCCACCGTCGTTGTCTTTAAGATTCAGGAGCGTAGTGCATGGAGTTCAGTGTAAAAAGCGGTAGCCCGGAGAAACAGCGGAGTGCCTGTATCGTAGTCGGCGTCTTTGAACCGCGTCGCCTCTCCCCGATTGCCGAACAACTCGATAAAATCAGTGACGGCTATATCAGCGCGCTGCTGCGTCGCGGTGAACTGGAAGGTAAGCCTGGCCAGACGCTGCTGCTGCACCATGTGCCCAACATTCTGTCAGAACGTATTCTGCTGATTGGCTGTGGCAAAGAGCGTGAGCTGGACGAGCGTCAGTACAAGCAGGTTATTCAGAAAACCATTAATACTTTGAATGATACCGGTTCAATGGAAGCCGTCTGCTTCCTGACCGAACTGCACGTGAAAGGCCGTAACAACTACTGGAAAGTTCGCCAGGCCGTTGAGACCGCCAAAGAGACGCTGTACAGCTTCGATCAGTTGAAAACCAACAAAAGCGAGCCGCGTCGCCCGCTGCGTAAAATGGTCTTCAACGTCCCGACCCGTCGCGAGCTGACCAGCGGCGAACGCGCCATCCAGCACGGACTGGCCATTGCCGCCGGTATCAAAGCGGCGAAAGATCTCGGCAATATGCCGCCCAACATCTGTAACGCCGCCTATCTGGCCTCTCAGGCCCGTCAGCTGGCCGATACCTACAGTAAGAATGTGATCACCCGCGTCATCGGCGAACAGCAGATGAAAGAGCTGGGTATGAACTCTTACCTGGCGGTTGGCAACGGTTCGCAGAATGAGTCGCTGATGTCGGTGATTGAATACAAAGGCAACCCGGCGGAAGACGCGCGCCCGATCGTTCTGGTCGGCAAAGGGCTGACCTTTGACTCCGGCGGTATCTCCATCAAGCCTGCCGAAGGCATGGACGAGATGAAGTACGACATGTGCGGCGCGGCGGCGGTCTACGGCGTGATGCGCATGGTTGCTGAACTGCAGCTGCCGCTGAACGTGATCGGCGTCCTCGCCGGCTGTGAAAACATGCCTGGCGGCCGCGCCTATCGTCCGGGCGACGTCCTGACCACCATGTCCGGTCAAACCGTTGAAGTGCTGAATACCGACGCCGAAGGCCGTCTGGTGCTGTGCGATGTGCTGACCTATGTTGAGCGTTTCGAACCGGAAGCGGTGATTGACGTCGCCACGCTGACCGGCGCCTGCGTGATTGCCCTGGGCCATCACATCACCGGCCTGATGTCTAACCACAATCCGCTGGCTCACGAGCTGATCGGCGCATCCGAACTGGCGGGCGACCGCGCATGGCGCTTACCGCTGGGCGACGAATTCCAGGATCAGCTGGAGTCAAACTTCGCGGATATGGCCAACATCGGCGGGCGTCCTGGCGGCGCGATCACCGCCGGCTGCTTCCTGTCGCGCTTTGCCCGTAAGTACAACTGGGCACACCTGGATATCGCCGGCACCGCCTGGCGTTCCGGGAAAGCGAAAGGCGCCACCGGCCGTCCGGTCGCCCTGCTGTCGCAGTTCCTGCTCAATCGCGCCGGGTTTACCGGCGAAGAGTAATTGCCGTCTGATGCCCGGCGGCGCTACGCTTGCCGGGCCTACGCAAAGATGCCGTTTGTAGGCCGGGTCAGCGCAGCGCCGCCCGGCTTAAGCATTTAAAGTCACCACAAGAAGCCCCATATATGAAAAACGCAACGTTCTACCTTCTGGACAACGACACACAACAAGACGGTTTAAGCGCCGTTGAACAACTGGTGTGTGACATTGCCGCAGAACGTTGGCGTAGCGGCAAACGCGTGCTTATCGCCTGTGAAGACGAACAGCAGGCCATCCGTCTGGATGAAGCGCTGTGGGCCCGCCCTCCGGAAAGCTTTGTCCCACATAATCTGGCGGGAGAAGGTCCCAGAGGCGGAGCGCCGGTGGAGATCGCCTGGCCGCAAAAGCGCAACAGCAGCCCGCGGGATATTCTGATCAGTCTGCGGCTAAACTTTGCAGATTTTGCCACCGCTTTCACAGAAGTGATAGACTTTGTCCCTTACGAAGATTCTCTGAAACAACTGGCGCGCGAACGCTACAAAGCGTACCGCATGGCTGGTTTCAACCTGAATACGGCAACCTGGAAATAATGGAAAAGACATACAACCCACAAGATATCGAACAGCCGCTCTACGAGCATTGGGAAAAGCAGGGCTATTTCAAACCGAATGGTGATGAAAGCCAGGAGAGCTTCTGCATCATGATCCCGCCGCCGAACGTCACCGGCAGTTTGCATATGGGTCATGCCTTCCAGCAAACCATCATGGATACCATGATTCGCTACCAGCGCATGCAGGGTAAAAATACTCTGTGGCAGGCCGGTACCGACCACGCGGGTATCGCGACCCAGATGGTGGTTGAGCGTAAGATTGCCGCAGAAGAAGGGAAAACTCGCCACGACTACGGTCGCGATGCCTTTATCGATAAAATCTGGCAGTGGAAAGCGGAATCCGGCGGTACCATTACCCGTCAGATGCGTCGCCTGGGCAACTCCGTGGACTGGGAGCGCGAGCGCTTCACCATGGATGAAGGCCTCTCCAACGCCGTAAAAGAAGTCTTTGTTCGTCTGTACAAAGAAGACCTGATTTACCGCGGCAAGCGCCTGGTTAACTGGGACCCGAAACTGCGTACCGCTATCTCCGATCTGGAAGTGGAAAACCGCGAGTCTAAAGGCTCCATGTGGCACATCCGCTACCCGCTGGCCGACGGCGCGAAAACCGCCGACGGGAAAGATTACCTGGTTGTCGCGACCACCCGTCCGGAAACCCTGCTGGGCGACACCGGCGTGGCCGTTAACCCGGAAGACCCGCGTTACAAAGACCTGATCGGCAAATTCGTGATTCTGCCGCTGGTTGACCGCCGCATTCCGATCGTCGGCGACGAACACGCCGACATGGAAAAAGGCACCGGCTGCGTGAAAATCACCCCGGCGCACGACTTTAACGACTATGAAGTCGGGAAACGTCACGCCCTGCCGATGATCAATATCCTGACCTTTGACGGCGACATCCGCGAAAGCGCGCAGGTGTACGACACCAAAGGCGAAGAGTCCGCGGTTTACTCCGCAGAGATCCCGGCTGAATTCCAGAATCTGGAGCGTTTCGCTGCACGTAAAGCCGTTGTGGCGGCCATCGATGCGCTCGGCCTGCTCGAAGAGATTAAACCTCACGATCTGACCGTGCCGTACGGCGACCGTGGCGGCGTGGTGATCGAGCCGATGCTGACCGACCAGTGGTACGTGCGTGCCGACGTGCTGGCGAAGCCTGCCGTAGAAGCGGTTGAAAACGGCGACATTCAGTTCGTGCCGAAGCAGTACGAAAACATGTACTTCTCCTGGATGCGCGATATTCAGGACTGGTGTATCTCCCGTCAGCTGTGGTGGGGTCACCGTATCCCGGCGTGGTATGACAACGAAGGCAACGTTTACGTTGGCCGTACCGAAGACGAAGTGCGTCAGGAGAATCACCTCTCCGCCGACGTTGCGCTGCGTCAGGACGAAGACGTTCTGGATACCTGGTTCTCCTCCGCGCTGTGGACCTTCTCCACCCTCGGCTGGCCGGAAAACACCGACGCGCTGCGTCAGTTCCACCCTACCAGCGTGATGGTCTCCGGTTTCGATATCATTTTCTTCTGGATTGCCCGCATGATCATGATGACCATGCACTTCATCAAAGATGAAAACGGCAAGCCGCAGGTACCGTTCCATACCGTCTACATGACCGGTCTGATTCGTGACGACGAAGGGCAGAAGATGTCCAAATCCAAGGGCAACGTCATTGACCCGCTGGATATGGTTGACGGCATCTCCCTGCCAGAGCTGCTGGAGAAACGCACCGGCAACATGATGCAGCCGCAGCTGGCGGAGAAAATCGCCAAACGCACCGAGAAACAGTTCCCGAACGGTATTGAGCCGCACGGCACCGACGCCCTGCGCTTCACCCTGGCGGCGCTGGCCTCCACCGGCCGCGACATCAACTGGGATATGAAGCGTCTGGAAGGTTACCGTAACTTCTGTAACAAGCTGTGGAACGCCAGCCGCTTCGTGCTGATGAATACCGAAGGTCAGGACTGCGGCTTCAACGGCGGCGAGAAAGTGCTGTCGCTGGCGGACCGTTGGATCCTTGCCGAATTCAACCAGACCGTGAAAGCGTACCGTGAAGCGCTGGATAACTTCCGCTTCGACATCGCCGCGGGCATCCTGTATGAGTTCACCTGGAACCAGTTCTGCGACTGGTATCTGGAGCTGACCAAACCGGTGATGACCGGCGGCTCTGAAGCTGAGCTGCGCGGTACGCGCCATACCCTGGTGACCGTGCTGGAAGGTCTGCTGCGTCTGGCGCACCCGATCATTCCGTTCATCACTGAAACCATCTGGCAGCGGGTGAAAACCATCGTCGGTATCGATGCGGACACCATCATGCTGCAGCCGTTCCCGGCTTACGATGCGGCGCAGGTTGATGAAGCGGCGCTGGCCGATACCGAATGGCTGAAGCAGGCGATCGTCGCGGTGCGTAATATCCGTGCGGAAATGAACATCGCCCCGGGCAAACCGCTCGAACTGCTGCTGCGCGGTTGCAGCGCTGACGCTCAGCGTCGCGTGACCGACAACCAGAGCTTCCTGCAGTCCATGGCGCGTCTGGAAAGCATTACCGTACTGCCAGCCGATGACAAAGGTCCGGTTTCCGTCACCAAAATCATCGACGGCGCCGAGCTGCTGATCCCGATGGCGGGTCTCATCAACAAAGAAGATGAGCTGGCGCGTCTGGCGAAAGAAGTGGCGAAGATCGACGGTGAAATCAGCCGCATCGAAAGCAAACTGGCCAACGAAGGCTTTGTCGCTCGCGCACCGGAAGCGGTGATCGCCAAAGAGCGTGAGAAGCTGGACGGTTATGCCGAAGCGAAAAGCAAACTGATCGAACAGCAGGCGGTCATCGCCGCGCTGTAATCCTCCCGCCCCTTGCCGGCTCAGGCAAGGGGCGTTTTTATCCGCGATACCCGCTTGCGCTTCCCCCGCTCGCGATGTTATTAACAACACCATCCGTCATTTTTTGCTATGAGTCATCGTATGAATACGAGCGCGACCATTACGGCGTCGCTGCGCCGCATCACCGCTGAAGATAATGCAGCTATCGCCAACGTTATCCGCCAGGTTTCTGCGGAATACGGCCTGACGGCCGATAAAGGCTATACGGTCGCCGACCCTAACCTCGATGAGCTTTTTGAGCTCTACAGCCAGCCGGGCTCCGCCTATTGGGTGGTTGAACAGGAGGGTCAGGTGGTCGGCGGCGGCGGCATTGCCCCGCTGGCGCATAGCGAACCGGATATCTGCGAACTACAGAAAATGTATTTTATGACCTCTGCCCGTGGCCAGGGGCTGGCGAAAAAGCTGGCGCTGCTGGCGTTAGATTATGCCCGCGAGCAGGGTTTCAAACGCTGCTATCTGGAAACCACCGCCTTCCTGAAAGAAGCCGTCGGGCTGTATGAGCGCCTGGGCTTCGAACATATCGACGGGCCGCTTGGCTGCACCGGTCATGTCGATTGCGAAGTGCGGATGCTGAAAACGCTGTAACGGCTCGTCGCCGTCAGCCGCGGTTCCCCGGACGCGCGATAGTTACCGGGGCGACGGCTCTCCCTCCTCAGGTTACCCGGCGGTTTGGTAGCCCGGACAGGCGCGGAACGCACCGCTCCGGGGAAAGGCTCTTTACGCCGCAACCATCGGCACGCCGCTGTGGAAACGGAATTCGGCCTCCGGGGCGTTAATCAGCGCCGCCTCCGCCTCGCCAAGCTGGTGAATACGTTCGCTGATATCCTCTTCGGCAATCTGCTGCGCCAAATCCAGATAGTCCTGATAGTGCCGCGCTTCGGAGCGCAGCAGCGACAGATAGAACTTTTGCAGATCGTCATTCAGCCACGGCGCCAGCGCGGCAAAGCGCTCGCAGGAGCGCGCTTCAATGTAGGCGCCGCAAATCAGCTTATCGATCAGCATCACCGGTTCGTGGGAGCGCACCTCTCTGCGCAACCCGCGGGCATAATTACTGGCGGTGATTTTGACGTACGGGATGTCGTGGGCCTGCATCATTTCCCGCACCTGCCAGAAATGGTGCAGCTCTTCTTTAATCAGCAGTACCATGCTGTCCACCAGCTGACGGCTCCAGGGATCGTCGGTTTGCGGCATGGCGCTTTTATTAATTCGTTTATGCAGCGCGATGAAATCCGGCTCGGGCCCCCAGCGGTAGGTAAAGTCCTCATACGGCTTCAGGCAGGCCAGCAGCTCGTCGGCCCCTTGTTTATCAGCAACATATTTACGCACCAGCAGCAGCGCGTTTTGCGCCGCTTTTAGCTCGCAGACCATATGATCAGTCAGCAGCAGCGGGAGATTTTCCGGCTTACGGGCTTCATCGATCCACGCCTGTGGCGTTGGGCAGTGCAGGAAGTGACGTACGGGGGCGAGTATTTGCGGGTAGTCCATTGAGGTTCCTTGCTATACGGTAACGGCTGCCGGCCGTTATCGCATCCAAACAGACACAATTATTGTTCAGGGTATAACGAGACGAAAACCCCGACAACATAGAGAACGATGTCGCCGGGGTTCCTGTGCGTAGCCAGCAAAGACGCGGCCTGAAGGATGACGTGCAGATTTACTTAGTGGCGAACGCCGTCATCGTCTTCATCGACGAGATCGTCGTCATCTTCTTCATCGCCCTCTTCACCGTTCGGGTCTTCATAGTAAGTGCCCCAACCGTCATATTCGACGCCGAATTTTTCCGCCAGCGTCATCAGTTGCTCAACCTGGGCATCAATCAGCTCCACCTTCAGGGCGCTTTCGCTCAGGATGTCACAGCAGATAACCACTTCGCCTTCTTCCACTTCCAGCTCTTCCGGCTCGGTCACTTCGTAACCCAGCTTGAAGGCCTCGACAGCCACTTTCTCCAGCGTTTCAAAATCGTCGGCAGAGAGATGGTGTTCAATGGTGTACAGCGCGTCCGGATCGCTGCCGTCTTCGAGCAGCTCTTCGATAATCAGACGCGTTTCTTCACGCTGTTCTTCCAGTAGTTCCGGGTTTGCCATGGCTCGTTCCTCATAATGTGCGGCAGATACTTCTATTGTCACATACCGCCGTGATTGCCTCCACCTTTGTGCGAAAGATTTGTGTCACGGGGTTGCAAATGAATATTCATACATATAAATTGAATTTTAATTCAATAAGGGGCTTAAGCCATGTGAGGGAATCATGTCCGCGTTTTACCAGAAGCATTTTTTAAAGTTACTCGATTTTACCCCTGCGGAAATCACCGCCCTGCTGAAGCTGGCGGCCAGACTAAAAACCGATAAAAAAAACGGTATTGAAATCCAGCATCTGGCTGGAAAAAACATCGCGCTCATCTTCGAAAAAGACTCTACCCGGACACGATGCTCTTTCGAAGTTGCCGCATTTGATCAGGGTGCCCGCGTCACTTATCTCGGGCCAAGCGGCAGCCAGATCGGCCATAAAGAATCCATTAAAGATACCGCCCGCGTGCTGGGCCGGATGTATGACGGTATTCAGTACCGCGGCCATGGTCAGGAAGTGGTCGAAACCCTTGCCGAATATGCCGGTGTTCCGGTATGGAACGGCCTGACCAACGAGTTTCATCCTACCCAGCTGCTGGCGGATCTCTTGACCATGCAGGAGCATCTACCGGGGAAAACCTTTAACGAAATGACCCTGGTGTATGCAGGCGACGCCCGCAACAACATGGGTAACTCCATGCTCGAAGCCGCGGCCTTGACCGGCCTGGATCTGCGCCTGGTGGCTCCGAAGGCCTGCTGGCCCGAAGAGAATCTGGTGGCGGAATGCCGGGCGCTGGCGCAGAAACACGGCGGCAACATCACGCTGACCGAAGATATCGCGGCGGGTGTGAAAGGGGCCGACTTTATCTACACCGACGTGTGGGTCTCGATGGGCGAAGCCAAAGAGAAATGGGCGGAGCGCATTGCGTTACTGCGCGCTTATCAGGTGAATAGCGACATGATGGCGCTGACCGGTAATCCGCAGGTGAAATTTCTGCACTGTCTGCCCGCGTTCCATGACGATCAAACGACCCTTGGTCAACAGATGGCGGCGGAATACGGCCTGCATGGCGGCATGGAAGTGACTGACGAGGTCTTTGAGTCGCCGGCAAGCATCGTCTTCGATCAGGCGGAAAACCGGATGCACACCATCAAAGCGGTGATGGTGGCGACGCTGAGTAAATAGTCGTTCTCTCGCGGGATGTTCCTGGATTGCGCGACGCTTATCCGGGCAACCAGACTTATCCGGGCTACCTCCCCGTAGCCCCGGTAAGCGTCGCGCCACCCGGGGATTTTTTACGCCATCAGGATCTTCACTACCGCCTTACGCACTTTGGCCGGTTCGCCCACGGTACACAGCGGCTTATGCACTTCTCCCGGGTAAAAGACCACAAAATCGCCCTCGTTCAGAATGACGGTTTGCTCCTGTTCGCCGGCCGACAGAAACGCAATATCTCTCTCCGCCAGCCAGTCGATGTCCGGGGTGCCAGCGGCAGGGCGGGTGCTGAAGGTCATGGCCTCCTGGCCGCGCAGCACAATCTGGATATCCAGATAGCGCGCATGGTATTCCGCGCGGCGGGCGGCAAGAGGTTCGGTCGTATCTTCCGAAATCATATAAAACACGTTGCTACCGTCAATATCGTATTTGCCGGGCGGCGTCTCTTCGCTCACGTGGGCTTTAACGTGCTCAATCGCCTGACGCAACGCGTCCGGCAGCCAGGCCTGCAGATGATGAATGTGACCAACGATCATAGAACCTCTCAAAGATAAAACAGCTTTTCATTTTTGTTTTTATACGCCCCTTCACACTGCCATACCACCTCTTTTTTACGGTTTTTTGCGCTGGCGCAGCCTTATCGAAGCAATCGTTTTCTTGTTTGTGTACTAATCGCTTGATCCGAAATTTGAGCTGCGTATAATGCCGGTCGATTTGCCGGGAGGAAGCATGGTCTACTGCGTACGACATTCTGTCTTACCGCGTCTGAACACAGGCGCTGGCGTAGCGTTTTTCTTTCCGTTGCTCAATGAATTCTCGAAGCCCCTTATTTAAGGGGCTTTTTTTTTGCCCAGGCGTCAGGAGATAAACATGGCTAACCCGCTATATCAAAAACATATCATTTCCATAAACGATCTCAGCCGAGAAGACCTCGAACTGGTCCTGGCGACCGCTGCAAAACTGAAAGCGAACCCACAGCCGGAACTGCTGAAGCATAAGGTTATCGCCAGCTGTTTCTTTGAAGCCTCCACCCGTACCCGTCTGTCGTTTGAAACCTCGATGCACCGCCTCGGCGCCAGCGTGGTGGGCTTCTCCGACAGCAGCAACACCTCGCTGGGCAAAAAAGGCGAAACCCTGGCCGACACCATTTCGGTGATCAGCACCTACGTCGACGCCATCGTGATGCGTCACCCGCAGGAAGGGGCTTCGCGTCTGGCGACCGAGTTTTCCGGCGGTATCCCGGTCCTTAACGCCGGCGATGGCGCTAACCAGCACCCGACGCAGACCCTGCTGGATCTCTTCACCATCCAGGAAACTCAGGGCCGTCTGGAAAACCTCAACGTCGCGATGGTCGGTGACCTCAAATATGGCCGCACCGTCCATTCGCTGACCCAGGCGCTGGCGAAATTTAACGGCAACCGCTTCTACTTTATCGCCCCGGATGCGCTGGCGATGCCGCAGTACATCCTCGATATGCTGGATGAGAAAGGGATTGCCTGGAGCGTGCACAGCGCCATTGATGAAGTGATGGGGGAGCTGGATATTCTGTACATGACCCGCGTCCAGAAAGAGCGTCTTGACCCGTCGGAATACGCCAACGTCAAAGCGCAGTTTGTCCTGCGCGCCGCCGACCTCGAAGGCGCCCGTCACAATATGAAAGTGCTGCACCCGCTGCCGCGCATTGATGAAATCACCACCGATGTCGATAAAACGCCGCACGCCTGGTACTTCCAGCAGGCCGGCAACGGCATCTTCGCACGCCAGGCGTTACTGGCACTGGTACTGAATAGCGAGCTGGCTCTGTAAGGGGAAACGACCATGACACACGATAATAAACTGCAGGTAGAAGCCATTAAACGTGGCACCGTTATCGACCACATCCCTGCGCAGGTGGGCTTTAAACTGCTGACGTTGTTCAAACTGACCGAAACGGATCAGCGTATCACCATCGGCCTGAACCTGCCGTCAGGTGAAATGGGCCGCAAGGACCTGGTAAAAATTGAGAATACCTTCCTCACCGACGAGCAGGTAAACCAGCTGGCGCTGTATGCCCCGCATGCCACGGTCAACCGCATCGATGATTATGAAGTGGTCGGTAAGTCACGCCCGAATCTGCCGGATCGGATTAACAGCGTGCTGGTCTGCCCGAACAGCAACTGTATCAGCCACGCTGAGCCGGTTTCCTCCAGCTTTGCAGTGAAAAAGCGGGAAAACGATATCGCGCTGAAGTGCAAATATTGTGAAAAAGAGTTTTCGCATTATGTGGTTCTGGCCAACTAATTGAGGTTGGTATTGGCAACCCGGCTCCCTATAATGGCCGGGTTCCCTACGCGCTATCCTTCAAGCTGCTTCTTTGTCGGCCGTGCGGGCGGTTCGCCCCGTGCCGCGTCGATGCAACTCGAAGGATTTTGCGTCACTACTTAATAATGCTGTTATTCAGGAGAACTCATGTCTAAAACTATCGCGACGGAAAATGCACCAGCAGCAATCGGCCCGTATGTTCAGGGTGTTGATCTGGGCAGCATGATCATCACTTCCGGCCAGATCCCCGTCGATCCGAAAACCGGTAGCGTGCCGGAAGATGTCGCCGCGCAGGCGCGTCAGTCTCTGGACAACGTCAAAGCTATCGTTGAAGCCGCAGGCCTGAAAGTCGGCGACATTGTTAAAACCACCGTATTCGTTAAAGATCTCAACGACTTCGCCACCGTGAATGCCGCTTATGAAGCGTTTTTCAGCGAGCATAATGCGACCTTCCCGGCACGTTCCTGTGTGGAAGTGGCTCGCCTGCCGAAAGATGTGAAAATCGAGATCGAAGCGATCGCGATTCGTCGCTAAGCCTCGCATCCCCTCACCCATGCGCCTTTATCGCTGCGCCGGGTGAGGGAGTTTCACTACTCGACCTTCGTCGCCCGCAGCAGTTTCTCCAGCGGATACACCGCCGCAATCACCAGCTCATCCTGGGTTTTCGCCGCCTCGTCGAGCTGCGCCTGAACCGACGCATACTCTTTATCATCCAGCGTTCCCTGACGCGCCACCAGATCGGTCAACCGTATCCCCAGCGTCGCCAGCTTATCCACCTGCGCCACCACCGGCTTTATCGCCGCCAGCTGATAGCTGTTTTCCGTCAGCGCCTGCGCATCGGCGATATTATTTTGCCAGAGGGTAAAAATATGGCGCAGCGCATCCGCGCTTTCGCTGTCTTCAGCATCGCTGATCAAGCGCGCCGCCCAACGATCGAGGCTGCGCACGGTGGCGCTTTCCGCCGGTAGCGCATCGGCCAGACGGTTCAGCGGCTCAAACAGATGATAATGATTAGCCTGAAATTTCAGATGCTGGCGGGTGTAGTAGTGCGCCGGCTCCAGCGCCTGAGCGAGAATTTGCAGCGGCAGGGTGCTGCTGCCGTTGGCTAAGCGCGTGAACTGCACCAGCTGCTGGGTATGTTGCTGCAGGCCAACGGACACCGTAGACCAGCTGTCCATCGCCTGGAGCCGCTGATACATGTTATCGCTGTCGTTGACATCCTGCGCCGACCACAGCCGCTCCGCCACCGCAAAGGCCCGCGGCCAGAGTTTAATATCCAGCACCGGCGCCGCCACGTTTTCCGCCCACAGCGCCGCCTCACCGCCGAGCAGGTTTTTCTGCTGGTCCGTATCCGGGACCACCGGCGGCGTGCCCTGGGGCACCGCTTCCAGCTTTTTCCCGCTGACCGGATAGCGGGTGTTGCCCAGCAGGAAATAGCCGCCCAGCTTATCGTCGTTCACGCTCAGCACCGGTCGGGTTTCCCCCATCCAGGTGTCGACCCGAAAGGTCAGCCGATCGTCGTCGCCCCATTCAATATCCTGCACCGCACGACGAGATTTGCCTTTGAAATCAATAAAACCGCGCCAGCCGCCTTCGCCTTTAACCAGTGTAAAGCTCCCCTCAACCGCGCTGCCCTTCAGCCGCGGCATCGAGAAGCTCCAGCTCTGCGCGCTGTCGTTATCACTTATCGTATCCACGCCGTTCAGCCCATGAGGCACAATTTCATTGCGATAGTGATAGGCGGTGTACTGCGGCTGGTCGAGATAGAAACCGGTGGAGAGGATCCCGCGATAGCCCTGTTTTGCCACCTCGCCCAGCGCATCCTGCCCCTGCCAGGACTGAATCAGAATGCTATTCGGCAGGTCCGGGTGATAAATTTCATCCCAGCCCACCATCTGCCGATGGTATTTTTCGAGGATCGCCTCCAGCCTGCGGTTGAAGTACGCCTGCAGCGCGTGGCTATCGGCCAGCCCCTTCTCGCGCATAAACGCCTGGATAGTCGGATTCGCTTTCCACTGACTGTCGTCAACCTCATCGCCGCCGATATGCAGATACGGGTCCGGGAAAATAGCCGCCAGCTCGCCGATCATCGCCTCGGCAAAGGCGTAGGTGGTCTCTTTGCTGGGATCGAGCACGGGTTTCAGTACGCCCCAATGACGCTCCATGTCGTAGGGCCCCGGAGCGCTCATCAGCTCCGGGTAGGCCACCGCAATCGCGGACGCGTGGCCGGGCATATCGATTTCCGGCACCACGCGAATGCCACGGTCCGCCGCGTAGCGCACCACCTCTTTCATCTGCGCCTGAGTATAAAACAGCCCGTCGCTGGCCTTCTGTTGCAGTTTCGGATACCGCGTGGAAGCGAAGCGCCAGCCCTGATCGTCGGTCAGATGCCAGTGGAAAACGTTCAGTTTAGCCGCCGCCATGCCGTCAATCTGGCGTTTAATAGCCTCCAGCGGTATGAAGTGGCGAGCGGAATCCAGCAGCAGCCCGCGCCACGGGAAGCGCGGCGCATCATCAATCGTGACGTAAGGAATCGCCGTATTTTCAGCGCCGTTGTGCATCAGCTGGAGCAGCGTTTCCATCCCGCGTAGCGCGCCAAACCGGGTATTCGCCTTGAGGGTAACGCCCTCGGCGGTCACCTTCAGCTGGTAGCTTTCATCACTGTCAGGGCGAGGAATCGCCGGCACTTTTTTGGCCACCACCACGTGAATTGTCGGCGTGTTAACCGGCGCCATTTGCGGTTGTAGCGTCCAGCCGGTCTGGCGGGCAATGCGCTCGCGCCAGCGGCCTACGGCGTCGCCGGGCACGTCGCCGGTCACGTTCAGCGTCAGCTGATGATTCAACACCAACGCGCCCGGCGACTGCGGGCGTTCGACGTGAGCCGGCCACGGCATCAGCGGCAGATCGCCGGCCGGAGCGGCATGTGCCATCGCGCCAAATAATAATCCGCTGGTCAGCAGGCCATAACGCACAGAGTTAAGCATGAGTTTTCCTTGTGATGACGGGCCAAAAAAAGCAAAACATTGGGTTAACATGCGCGCAAAAGAGCGTCAAGCAAAGGGGATGACGGGGTTCACAACTTTCTGAGATTTAAGAGAAATGCCAAAAAGACCGTCCTCCCTTGAGGGAGAACGGTCGGCACAAAGAGGGGTTATTGCCAGCCGTAGCGACGGCTGTAGAAGCCTTTTACCATCTGCGTCAGCGTCATGTAGCCTGCCAGAATAGCAATCAGCCACGGGAAGTAGCTCAGCGGCAGGGCCTGCAGCTGCAGATAGCCCGCCAGCGGCGAGAACGGCAGCGCGATACCAACCAGCATCACCACCAGCGTCATGGCAAACAGCGGCCACGCGGCGCGGCTCTGAACAAACGGAATGCGTCGCGTACGGATCATATGCACAATCAGCGTTTGCGACAGCAGCCCTTCAATAAACCAGCCCGACTGGAACAGCGTCTGGGCTTCCGGCACATTGGCCTGGAACACCCACCACATCAGGCAGAAGGTCAGGATATCGAAAATCGAGCTTATCGGGCCAAAGAAGACCATAAAGCGCCCCAGTTCCGAGGGGTTCCAGCGCTGCGGTTTTTGAATCTGCTCGTCGTCGACGTTATCAAACGGGATCGCCACCTGGGATACATCGTACAGCAGGTTCTGGATCAGCAAGTGCAGCGGCAGCATCGGCAGGAACGGCAGAAAGGCGCTCGCCACCAGCACGCTGAAGACGTTACCAAAGTTCGAACTGGCGGTCATTTTGATGTACTTCAGCATGTTGGCGAAAGTGCGGCGTCCTTCGATCACCCCCTCTTCCAGCACCATCAGGCTTTTTTCCAGCAGAATAATATCCGCCGCTTCACGCGCAATATCCACCGCGCCATCCACGGAGATACCGATATCCGCCGCGCGCAGCGCCGGCGCATCGTTGATGCCGTCGCCCATAAAGCCGACCACATGACCTTCGCGTTTAAGCAGCGTGACGATTCGCTCTTTATGTAACGGCGCAAGACGGGCAAACAGGGTCGTGCGTTTGGCCAGCGCCGCCAGCTCGTCATCGCTCATGCCTTCAATCTGGCTACCGGTGACGACCTCGCCGGCGTCCAGACCCACTTCATGGCACACTTTCGCCGCCACCAGCTCGCTATCGCCGGTGAGAATTTTGACGGTAATCCCGCTGGCCTTCAGCGCTTTCAGCGCCGGGGCGGTGGTCTCTTTCGGCGGGTCGAGGAAGGCGATGTAGCCTTCAAGGATCAGATCGGACTCGTCAATGCGCTGATAGTCGCCTTCGCGGGCGGGCAGATATTTGGTCGCCACCGCCACCACGCGCAGCCCCTGGCGATTCAGGGTATCGGTGACGCGTTTGATACGGCGCAGCATGGTGTCGTCCAGCGGCACGATTTCACCGTTATGCCGCACCTGAGTCGAGACGTTCAGGATCTCCTGTAGCGCGCCTTTGCAGATCAGCTGATGCACGCCATCCTGTTCACTCACCACCACCGACATACGGCGACGTTCGAAGTCGAACGGAATTTCATCGACTTTCTGCCAGCGTTCAGAAAGCTGGCGCGCCGCATCCAGATCTACGCCTTCCAGCACCGCCTTATCGAGCAGGTTTTTCAACCCGGTCTGATAGTGGCTGTTCAGCCATGCGCAATGCAGAACCCGCTCGCTGACCTTACCGGAAATATCAGTATGGTTTTCCAGCACGATTTTATCCTGAGTCAGGGTGCCGGTTTTATCCGTGCACAGGATGTCCATCGCGCCAAAGTTCTGAATCGCGTCGAGGTGCTTCACAATGACTTTCTGTTTCGACAGCTTCACCGCCCCGCGCGCCAGGGTCGAGGTGACAATCATCGGCAACATCTCCGGCGTCAGGCCTACCGCCACCGAAAGGGCAAACAGCGCCGCTTCCCACCAGTCGCCTTTGGTGTAGCCGTTAATCAGCAGCACCACCGGCGCCATCACCAGCATAAAGCGGATCAACAGCATGCTGACGCGGCTGATACCTTTCTGGAAAGCATTGGGTTCGCTCTCCTGCTCGCTAACCCGCCCGGCCAACTGACCAAACCAGGTGTTGCCGCCGGTGGCGAAGACCATCGCCTGCGCCGACCCGCTCACCACGTTGGTGCCCATAAAGCACAGGGTATCGCACTCAAGCGGGTTGCTCTGCTGCGGGTCGCGGCTGCGGGCCACTTTTTCCACCGGCAGCGATTCACCGGTCAGCGATGCCTGGGCCACGAACAGATCCCGTGCCTGAAGAATACGCAGGTCCGCCGGGATCATATCCCCGGCCGACAGCTTCACGATATCGCCCGGCACCAGGCGGTCAATCGGCAGTTCGCACCAGCGGCTTTCGCCCTGTTCGTTGACCACCCGCAGCACCGTCGCGGTGTTGCTGACCATCGCCTTCAGCGCATCCGCCGCTTTGGTCGAGCGGGCTTCCTGAATGAAATTGAGCAGCGTGGAGATCCCCACCATCAGCGCAATCACGCCGGCAGCAAACAGGTCTTCCGTCGCATACGAGACGATACCCAGCACGGTCAGCAGCAGGTTGAACGGGTTGCGGTAGCAGGTCCAGAGGTGCACCCACCACGGCGCCGGTTTTTGCGCCGGAATTTGGTTATCGCCGTGGCGGGCAATTTTCTGCGCAACCTCGGCATCGTTAAGCCCTTCCGGGTGGCTTTCGAAGGCGCGCCAGATTTCATTTTCGTCCATCGCCGCCACGTTCAGGCAGTGCTTACCCAGCGAATCCGGAATCGGCGCGGTGGCCAGATTGCGGGCATCAGGTAACGGATCGCGCTGAACCAGTCGGCGCGGCAAATGGCGGCTGAGCTGTGCAAACAGCTGCCGGGTGATATTTTTCAGCATAAACAGTCCCTCCACGCTCTTACAAAAGAACGCGGCAAAACAGACAGGCACGATACAACCTTACCTGTCCGGTATTATTTTTTTATGGCAGGGACATCAAGGACGTCACTGCTTTACGCTTCCGGTAAAGCAGTGCTAAGCAGGCTTACCGGAAAAGGATATAACTCCATCGAGGATGAGGAGTGGGATCGGGGTCCATATAATCTCCGGTAAGTGAGTAAAAGCGGCGCGAGAGTACCGCGAACAACAGGCAATTTATAGCCACTGTCTTAATGATAACCCCGCGTAACTAAACAAGACGTAAACCAGACTTTGCTCATTGCGGTTTGGTTGAGTAGCATTAGGCTCACTTTTATCGGACCACGACGAGACCTCTGCATGCAAAACCGGCTGACCATCAAAGATATCGCGCGCTTAAGCGGCGTCGGGAAATCGACGGTATCCCGCGTGCTTAATAATGAAAGCGGCGTCAATGAGCGCACCCGTGAACGGGTCGAGGCGGTGATGCAGCAGCACGGCTTCTCGCCCTCCCGCTCAGCGCGGGCGATGCGGGGTCAAAGCGATAAAGTGGTCGCGATTATCGTCACCCGTCTTGACTCGCTGTCGGAAAACCTTGCCGTACAGACGATGCTGCCCGCCTTTTACGAGCAGGGTTACGATCCGATTATGATGGAAAGTCAGTTCTCTCCCGCGCTGGTCGGCGAGCACCTTGGGATCCTCGCCCGCCGCAATATCGACGGCGTGGTGCTGTTCGGCTTTACCGGCATTACCGAAGAGATGCTGACGCCGTGGCGGGAATCGATGGTGCTGCTGGCCCGCGACGCGCCGGGATTCGCCTCCGTCTGCTACGACGACAACGGCGCGGTGAACATGCTGATGCAGCGTCTGTACGATGGCGGCCATCGGCATATCAGCTTCCTCGGGGTACCGCATAGCGACGTCACTACCGGGCAGCGCCGCCATCAGGCCTACCTCAATTTTTGCGAGCAGCACCAGTTGACCCCGTCTGCCGCCCTGCCGGGACTGGCCATGAAACAGGGCTATGAAAATGTCGCCAGCGTGCTGACCCCCGATACCAGCGCGCTGCTGTGCGCGACCGATACCCTCGCCCTCGGCGCCAGCAAGTATTTGCAAGAGCAACGTATTGGACATCTGCAGGTCGCCAGCGTCGGCAGTACGCCGCTGATGAAGTTCCTCCATCCGGAAATCCTGACCGTGAATCCCGGTTACGCCGAGGCCGGTCGCCAGGCGGCCCAACAGCTGATCGCCCAGATCGGCGGCCAGGCAGAACCACGTCAAATCGTCATTCCCGCCGCGCTGATTTAAGCTCGTTTGTTGGATTTATGTGATCGTTGCTGCGTTTCGGGAACGTTCCCATTTTGAAAGTTGAACGGAGCGGTTAGGATTCGTCTCAGGTCATTACGCAATCTCTTCCCTCTGTTTTGAGGCCTCATAATGAGCAAAGTAAATCAGCAGGACATCGATAAATTAATCGAACTGGTCGGCGGGCGCGATAACATTGCGACCGTCAGTCACTGTATTACCCGTCTACGCTTTGTGCTGAACAATCCGGCCATCGCCAAACCAAAAGAAATTGAGCAGCTTCGCATGGTGAAAGGCTGCTTTACCAACGCCGGGCAGTTCCAGGTGGTGATCGGCACAGAAGTCGGCGATTACTACAAAGCCCTGCTGGCGACCACCGGCAAAGCGTCTGCCGATAAGGAACAGGCCAAGCAGGCGGCGCGGCAAAATATGAAGTGGCACGAGCAGCTGATCTCGCATTTTGCCGAGATCTTCTTCCCGCTGCTGCCGGCGCTGATCAGCGGCGGTCTGATCCTCGGTTTCCGTAACGTGATCGGCGATCTGCCGATGAGCAACGGGCAAACGCTGGCGCAAATGCACCCGTCGCTGAAAACCATTTATGACTTCCTGTGGCTGATTGGCGAAGCCATCTTCTTCTACCTGCCGGTGGGTATCTGCTGGTCAGCGGTGAAGAAAATGGGCGGCACGCCGATCCTCGGCATCGTGCTCGGCGTCACGCTGGTCTCTCCACAGCTGATGAATGCTTATATGCTGGGCCAGCAGGTGCCGGAAGTATGGAACTTCGGCCTGTTTACGATTGCGAAGGTCGGCTACCAGGCGCAGGTCATCCCGGCGCTGCTGGCGGGTCTGGCGCTCGGCTTTATCGAAACACGCCTGAAACGCATCGTGCCTGACTACCTCTATCTGGTGGTAGTGCCGGTCTGCTCCCTGATTCTGGCGGTGTTCCTCGCCCACGCCTTTATCGGTCCGTTTGGCCGCATGATCGGCGATGGCGTCGCCTTTGCCGTGCGCCACCTGATGACCGGTAGCTTCGCGCCGATTGGCGCCGCGCTGTTCGGCTTCCTCTACGCTCCATTGGTCATTACCGGGGTCCATCAGACCACGCTGGCTATCGATATGCAGATGATTCAAAGCATGGGCGGTACACCGGTATGGCCGCTGATTGCGCTGTCCAACATCGCTCAGGCTTCGGCAGTGGTCGGGATTATTATCGCCAGCCGCAAACAGAACGAACGTGAGATCTCGGTGCCGGCCGCTATCTCGGCCTACCTAGGGGTAACCGAACCGGCGATGTACGGGATCAACCTGAAATACCGCTTCCCGATGCTCTGCGCGATGATCGGCTCGGGTCTTGCCGGCTTGCTGTGCGGCCTGAATGGCGTCATGGCGAACGGGATCGGCGTCGGTGGGCTGCCGGGCATCCTCTCCATTCAACCGACTTACTGGCAGGTGTACGGTTTAGCAATGGTCATCGCGGTAGTGGTGCCGATTGTGCTCACCACCGTCGTTTATCAGCGTAAGTTCCGTCAGGGCACATTACAGATTGTCTGATTTTTTCTTCCGGGGCGCGCTGGCGCCCCTTCGTTGTAGCAGGAAAGCGATATGAATACCCTCCCCCACTGGTGGCAAAACGGCGTTATTTATCAAATTTATCCGAAGAGTTTCCAGGACACGACCGGCAGCGGTACCGGCGATCTGCGTGGGGTCACCTCGCGCCTCGACTATCTGCAAAAACTTGGCGTGGACGCCATCTGGCTGACGCCTTTCTACGTCTCTCCGCAGGTCGATAACGGCTACGATGTCGCGAACTATACCGCCATCGACCCCACTTACGGCACGCTGGATGATTTCGACGAACTGGTCGCTCAGGCGAAAGCCCGCGGGATCCGTATCGTGCTGGATATGGTTTTCAACCATACCTCTACCGCCCACGCCTGGTTCCGCGAGTCGTTGAATAAAGCGAGCCCGTACCGCCAGTTTTATATCTGGCGCGATAGCGAACCGACAACGCCGCCCAATAACTGGCGTTCGAAGTTTGGCGGCAACGCCTGGCAGTGGCACGCGGAGAGCGGACAGTACTACCTGCATCTGTTCGCCGCAGAGCAGGCGGATCTCAACTGGGAAAACCCGGCGGTCCGTGCGGAACTCAAAAAGGTGTGCGAGTTCTGGGCCGACCGCGGCGTCGACGGCCTGCGCCTCGATGTGGTCAACCTGATTTCGAAAGATCAAACCTTCCCGTCGGATACCCAGGGCGATGGCCGCCGTTTTTATACCGACGGTCCGCGGGTCCACGAGTTCCTGCAGGAGATGAGCCGCGATATCTTTACGCCGCGCAACCTGATGACGGTCGGCGAGATGTCCTCCACCTCGCTGGAACATTGCCAGCAATATGCCGCCCAGGACGGCCGCGAGCTGTCGATGACCTTTAACTTCCACCATCTGAAGGTGGACTATCCCGGCGGCGAAAAATGGACCCTTGCGCGCCCGGACTACGTGGCGCTGAAAGCGCTGTTCAGCCACTGGCAGCAGGGCATGCACAACCGGGCGTGGAATGCGCTGTTCTGGTGTAACCACGATCAGCCGCGCATCGTGTCGCGTTTTGGCGATGAAGGGGAATACCGGGTACCGGCGGCGAAAATGCTGGCGATGGTCCTGCACGGCATGCAGGGCACTCCCTACATTTATCAGGGCGAAGAGATTGGCATGACCAATCCGCACTTCTCGCAGATCGGCGATTATCGCGACGTCGAGAGTCACAACATGTTTATTGAGCGCTCGGTGCAGGGGCAGGCGCCCGATGAGCTGCTGGCGATTCTGGCGAGTAAATCGCGCGACAACAGCCGCACGCCGATGCAGTGGGACGCTCGCGACCAGGGCGGATTTACCGCCGGTGAACCGTGGATTGCGCTGTGCGATAACTATCGGACGATTAACGTCGAGGCGGCGCTGGCGGATGCGGATTCGGTCTTTTACACCTACCAGCGGCTGATTGCGCTGCGTAAAACCACGCCGGTTCTGACCTGGGGCGATTACCTGGACCTGCTGCCTGAGCATCCGTCGCTGTGGTGTTATCGCCGTCAGTGGCAGGGGAAAACGCTGGTCGTCGCGGCGAACCTGAGCCGCGAGTTCCAGAGCTGGCAGCCGGAGGAGGTGGACGGCGACTGGCAGGTATTGATGAGCAATTACGCGGAAGCGGCAAATCGCCCTGCCGCCATGACCCTGCGACCGTTTGAAGCAGTCTGGTGGCTGCAGGCGTAACCCCAGGAACGCTGCCTATAGCCGGGCTACGGGTTCGCAAACTTCGGCGAGCCGGTGGCCCGCAGCTGGCACGCTATGCCCTGCTGCTGCGCGTCGATCTGCGCCATGACCCCCTGATGGCCTGACGCATGGCATTTCCGGCCTGAATACTTCCCCCTTCAGGCCAATTTTTGCTTATTTTATAGTCAGATAAATTTACATAACTGCCAGCGCCCACCATCCGTACTCTCGTCTTTTTACTTTGTTCTGCGTCAATAAAATCGCAAACATCTTTGATGCAAATCACTACATATAGAACTTAGAATGCATCCCGGCCCTACATCTTGTATTAATCGTCTATTATGTCAGCACATCCCATCGTTCTGTGGCGGTGGTGGGATGTGGATAAAAAGGGCCGGAACCGACGCAAAACGGCGGCAGGTAAAGCCCCCGCGACGCCGGCGATACTTCCGCCTCTGTGGATAACCTGTTTTATAAAGTATGGAGTGATCATGACACCGCATGTGATGAAACGTGATGGCTGTAAAGTGCCGTTCAAATCTGAGCGCATTAAAGAAGCAATTCTGCGTGCAGCTAAAGCAGCGGGAGTCGATGACGCAGACTATTGCGCCACCGTCGCAGAAGTCGTTAGCCAGCAAATGCAGGGCCGTAGCCAGGTTGATATCAACGAGATTCAGACTGCCGTTGAGAACCAGCTGATGTCAGGGCCGTGGAAACAGCTGGCCCGGGCCTATATCGAATATCGCCACGACCGCGATATCGAGCGTGAAAAACGCGGCCGCCTGAACCAGGAAATTCGCGGTCTGGTTGAACAAACCAACTCGTCCCTGCTTAACGAAAATGCCAACAAAGACAGTAAAGTCATCCCGACCCAGCGCGACCTGCTGGCCGGTATCGTCGCCAAACATTACGCCCGTCAGCACCTGCTGCCGCGCGATGTGGTGCTTGCCCACGAGCGCGGTGAGATTCACTACCACGATCTCGACTATTCGCCGTTCTTCCCGATGTTCAACTGCATGCTGATCGATCTGAAAGGTATGCTGACGCACGGGTTTAAAATGGGCAACGCGGAGATTGAACCACCAAAATCGATCTCCACCGCCACGGCGGTAACGGCGCAGATTATCGCCCAGGTCGCCAGCCACATTTATGGCGGCACCACCATTAACCGCATCGATGAAGTGCTGGCGCCGTTCGTCACCGAAAGCTTCAAAAAGCACCGTAAAATCGCCGAAGAGTGGCAGATCCCTGATGCGGAAGGCTATGCCCGCTCGCGCACCGAGAAAGAGTGCTACGACGCCTTCCAGTCGCTGGAATACGAAGTCAATACGCTGCATACCGCCAACGGGCAGACGCCGTTCGTCACCTTTGGCTTTGGTCTCGGCACCAGCTGGGAATCCCGTCTGATTCAGCAGTCTATCCTGCGTAACCGCATCGCCGGGCTGGGCAAAAACCGCAAAACTGCGGTATTCCCGAAACTGGTGTTCGCCATTCGCGACGGCCTGAACCACAGGTTCGGCGACGCGAACTACGACATCAAGCAGCTGGCGCTGGAGTGCGCGAGCAAGCGTATGTACCCGGACATTCTCAACTACGATCAGGTGGTGAAAGTCACCGGTTCGTTTAAAACGCCAATGGGCTGCCGCAGCTTCCTCGGCGTCTATGAAGAAAATGGCGAGCAGATCCACGACGGCCGCAACAATATCGGCGTGATCAGCCTGAACCTGCCGCGCATTGCGCTGGAAGCGAAAGGGGATGAAGCGACGTTCTGGAAGCTGCTGGATAACCGTCTGGAGCTGGCTTACAAAGCGCTGATGACGCGTATTGCTCGCCTCGAAGGGGTGAAAGCGCGCGTGGCACCGATCCTGTACATGGAAGGCGCCTGCGGCGTACGCCTGAAGGCCGACGACGATGTATCAGAGATCTTTAAAAACGGTCGCGCCTCCATTTCGCTGGGCTATATCGGCATCCACGAAACCATCAACGCGCTGTCGGGTAATCAGCATATGTACGATAGCGACGCGCTGCGTGAAAAAGGCATCGCCATCGTCCGACGTCTGCGTGACGCCGTCGACCGCTGGAAAGAAGAGACCGGCTACGGCTTCAGCCTGTACAGCACGCCGAGCGAAAACCTCTGCGATCGCTTCTGCCGTCTTGATACCGCCGAATTTGGCGTCATTGAGGGCGTGACCGATAAGGGCTACTACACCAACAGCTTCCACCTCGATGTCGAGAAAAAGGTTAACCCGTACGACAAAATCGACTTCGAAGCGCCGTATCCGCCGCTGGCCAACGGGGGATTCATTTGCTACGGCGAATACCCGAATATCCAGCACAACCTGAAAGCGCTGGAAGATGTCTGGGATTACAGCTACCAGCATGTCCCCTATTACGGTACCAACACGCCGATCGATGAGTGCTATGAGTGCGGCTTTACCGGCGAGTTCGAATGTACCAGTAAAGGCTTTACCTGCCCGAAATGTGGCAACCACGATGCCGCCCGGGTGTCGGTCACCCGACGGGTCTGCGGCTATCTCGGCAGCCCGGACGCTCGTCCGTTCAACGCCGGCAAGCAGGAAGAGGTTAAACGCCGCGTTAAGCATTTGGGTAACGGGCAAATCGGTTAATTTCGACAGTATTATTGCCCGGCAATGCGACGCTTTTCGCACAGCAATTGGCGCCAGGACAAGGCGGCAAGCAAGCGAATCCCGGGGAGCTTACATCAGTAAGTGACCCGGGTAAGCGAGCGCAGCCAATGCAGTAATGGCGTCAATTGAGAAGCGAAAATGAATTACCATCAATACTATCCGGTAGACATCGTCAACGGCCCCGGCACCCGCTGCACCCTGTTCGTCTCAGGCTGCGTCCACGAATGCCCCGGCTGTTATAACAAGAGCACCTGGCGGCTCAACTCCGGGTTGCCATTCACCACCGGGATGGCCGATCGTATCATCGCCGACCTCAACGACACGCGGATCATACGCCAGGGGATCTCCCTTTCCGGCGGCGATCCCCTGCATCCGCAGAACGTGCCGGAGATCCTCGCCCTGGTGCGCCGCATCCTCGCCGAATGTCCCGGCAAGGATATCTGGGTCTGGACCGGTTATAAGCTCGACGAGCTGAACGACGCACAGCGGGAAGTGGTTGATCTGATTAACGTGCTGGTCGACGGCAAGTTTGTCGAGGATTTAAAAGATCCGGCGCTGATCTGGCGCGGCAGCAGCAATCAGGTCGTCCACCGCTTAAGATAGTGACGCTCAAAAACGGCTGACGCACTCCACCGCCACCGCTTTGAACTCATCGAAACTGCGCGTCTCGGCAAGCCGGGTCATCGCTCGCTCGCGCAGGAAAGTGACAAAAATATCGTAGATCGCCATCGCCTCTTCATACTCGCTTTTGCTGATCGCCAGCAGGAAGATGATATGGGCAGTTTCATCGCCCCAGGCGATACCGTTCGGCGCAATGACGGTATAGACCACGGTTTTTTGCGCCAGCAGACCAAGGGCGTGAGGCAGCGCAATCCCGTCGCCCAGCATCGTGCTGACGATGGCCTCGCGTTCGACAACCGAGTCATGGAACCCGGCATCGACAAACCCTTCCTGCTGCAGCTGCTGGCACAGCCCGGCAAACAGCGTCTGCCGATCGACAGGCGTATCGATCACCTGGAAATGGGCCGCATCGAAATATTTATTCAGCACCCACGGACGGGTCCTGTCCACCAGCACCAGCTTGCCGATTTGATCCAGCTGATAATCGGTCGGGAATGGCGCAATGGTCACCACCGGCTTATCTTTTTCACCAATCCGCACGGTCGAGATAACAAAATCTTCCGCGACCGCCGCCAGCTGCTCATACTCCCGCTGCGACAGGGTGGCGGCGATTTCTAACTGCGGATATTTACGCTGCAAAATGGCTTCGATCATCCGCACCATCGCATTACTGGTATCGCATACCAATAACACCCGCGGCTGCCGCTGATAGCCAATGTTGTAATGACGTTCCAGTCCGACGCCAATATGCAATACCAGGAAACCAATCTCGTTTTCACTGATGGCATAGGGCGTGTATTTCCCCCAGCTGGTCACCGCCGCGAGAGTCATGTCCCACGCCATCGGGTAGTGCTGCTTAATATTATCGAGCAGAGGATTGGGGATCATGATCTGGTAGCGAACCCGGGTGATCATGGTCTTAACGTGGGTCAGCAGATCGGCATGTAGCTGAGCGTCGTCCAGCAGGTTGTAATTATACTGGCTGTTGATGTAGCGCAGGATGTAGTTTACCAGCGCTTCGCCATCGTCGGCGCTGATGGTGCCCGGATCGACGTCCTGAACCTGACGGGCGGCAAGATGGACGCACAGCCACGCTTCTTCTGCCGGAGAGAGGGCCTTTCCCGCCAGCTGCTGCAGTACGGCTGCCAGATCCCGCGCGGCATCACGCACGTTTTGCGCGACATCCTCCGCGCTGAATTCCGCCAGCGGATAGCCCTGGCTGACGCGACGCACCGTCACTGCGCTGTACAGTCGGATAAAGCGCTCGCCTTCATCGGTGAGGCGCACGTGGTGCCGGGTCAGGATCTCCTGCAGCACGTCCGCAAGCTGTTCCTGCACATCCGTATTCAGCGCTTGCTCATCGATCAGCGGGTTTATTCCCCCCTGCTGCGCCTGTTGCCATAACAGATCGGTCAGGCAGGCGCGAATCGATACTTCGCTGCCAAACAGCCTCATACCGTGCCGTGGGCGAGTCTCGAGAGTCAGTTGATAGCGCTGAAAGCGCTCGCGGACCTCGGCCATATCGCTTTGTAACGTCGCCCGGCTGACAAACCACTCGTCCGCCAGATCTTCGAGCTTGATGGAGAACGCGGAGGTCAAAAAGCGCACCAGCAGAAAGTTGATGCGATCCGCCGCCGTACGCGGGATCTGCTGCGGCTTCGGCGCATGCTCTTGCAGGGTCTGGTAGCGCGCCGGGTCGTCGATTTTCAGCTGATAGCCGCTGCCGCGAGTGAGCATGAATTGCGCGCCATACTCCACTAACAACGCGTTAAGCGCGGTAATGTCGGCGCGCACGGTACGAGTAGAAACCGACAGCCGCTGCGCCAGCTCATCCTGCGGCAGCGTTTCGTTTTGCAGCAAAGTAAACAGTTGCGCTAAACGGTGGTTGGGAAATCGCATGTCAGTTCCTTCATCTTACGGCTCAAGGTTGAGCGGATATCACCATCTGTGATGGACTGCCTACCGGAGTGTAGTCCGGGGCAAAAGTCAGCTTGCCGCTCTGCGGCGCCACGCTAAAACGGGTGATATTATCGCTACGCTGGTTCATGACGTACAGCCACTGCCCCTGATTATCCAGCGTCAACGTCCGCGGGTAGTCGCCGCGGGTCCAGATATCCTCCTGATGGCTCAGGCTGCCGTCGGCCAGCACGCTAAAATGCGCGATGCTGTTATGCAGGCGATTGGCGACGTACAGCTGTTTGCCATCGGCGCTGAGGACCAGCCCGGCGGCAAAGCTGGTGCCTTTGTAGCCCTTCGGCAGTGCGGAAACCGTTTTGCCTTCGCGCAGCAGCCCGCTTTTCTTATCAATATGATAGAACGTCAGCGTCGAGGATTCTTCATTAATCAGCCACAGGCCATCCCCTTTCGGCGTAAAGACAAAATGACGCGGCCCGGCGCCGGCAGAAGAGGCAGCGATAAACGGCGGATCGTTCGGCGTGAGCTTGCCGCTGCTATTGTCGATCCGGTACTGATAGATCCGATCCAACCCCAGATCGGTAGAATAAACATATTTCCCGCTCGGATCGGCGGCGATCATATGGGCATGCGGGCCGTTATGATCGCTGATGGCAAAGCTCCCCTCGACCGCCGCGGCCGGCCGCTCTGCGCCGGCAGGGCCCTGATCCTGATGGCTATCGACCGCCTCGCCGAGGCTGCCATCGTCTTTGATCGGCAGCACCGCCACCGTTCCGCTGACATAATTCGCCACTAGCAGATGACGACCGTCCGGCGTCAGCGACAGATAGACCGGCCCGGCCCCCAGAGAAGAGACCTGATTAAGATCGGTCAGCTCACCGTTAGCTTCAATCCGCCACGCCTGCACCACCCCCTTTTCGACTTCGCTGGCGGCATACAGGGTTTTACCGTCCCGCGACACGGTGAGTTGGGCCACGTTCGGCAACGAGCTGACCAGGGCCTTATCGCGCAGCGCGCCGGTTTTAGCGTCGACGGTAAACCGGTAGAGACCTTCGCCATTCGGGTTGTAGGTTCCGACCCAGGCATAATGCGTTTGCGCGCAGGCGGTAGCGGCCAGCAGAGAAAGTGAAGCAGCAAGCAGGTGACGAGCGGTGGGCATAGTGACTCCTTGATGGTTCGATGGGGGGTTCCGCACGCGTCTCTCGCAGAGCAACGCGTGCGGCGGGGACAGCAAACCTATTTGACGAGCGCTTTGGTCATCTCCAGCAGCTGGCGAACGTCCGCCGGGCGGGTATTGCCGCTGGCTTTATCAATAATCGAGCTATAAATGTGCGGAATAATTTTGCTGACCCCCGCGTCCAGCGCGATCTGCAGGATTTCGCTGTAGTTGTCCAGATCGATGCCGCCGGTCGGCTCCAGCCAGAAATCATGGCGGGCGCAGGCCTGCGCCACCGCAACGAACTCATCGCGGTGTTTCAGGCCGCCCATCGGGAAGTATTTGATTGAACTGCCGCCCATATCCTTCAGCAGGGCAATGGCGGTTTCCAGCGGCACAATTCCGTCCGCTGCGCCGCTGCTCAGCGGGCCGGTCGAGATCTTAACCATCCCCGGCGTGCCGGTCGGCGACACCAGACCGTTGACCACGGTCTGGTTCTGCCCAAGCAGCGCACGGCTGGCGCCGACGCCGGTAAACACCTGATTAACGTGCTGCGGCTGTACCTGACGCGAGATTTCGCTGACCATCGCCGACTGATTCGGATCGCCCGCGCCCAGCCCTACCGAGAGCGCGTTATCGATGAGCTGAGCATATTCACGCATATCCGCCACCGCGCTCGCCACGTCCGGATAGTTTTTGGAGAGCACGCCAACCAGGACGTGACCTTCCGCCGCCTCATAGATTTCGCGGGCGTTGTCTTTGCTGCCCGCCAGGACGTTCAGGCAGACGCGGTCACGGTAAAAATTAGGGGTCAGTTTCATGCGTTTTTCTCCTTGTTCAGAACCTCGGCGATGCGACGAGAGACAATCTCCAGCTGTTGCGCGTTCACGCTGCGAACATCGGCTTCAATAATGCCTTCGTTGGCCTTGTAGCCGCGGAAGTAGATGGCGTATTCGCCCTGTTTCAGCGCGTCGACCAGTTCGCCGGTGGCGATACCGGTGACGGTTTCATCGAATTTGATTTCCGCACGGGCGATGTCGCGGCCGGCGCTGTCCCAGACCACACGGGCGGTAACGCCGTTGAGGGTATTGAGCTGGTTAATGAACGGCGTCATTTTAGCGACCATCTCATCGCCGCTCTCTTTACGCGCCAGCAGATAGTGTTCAATCGCGCAGGTCAGACCGAGGATCCCCTCTTTACCCACCTTCATCGCCCGGCCAATCCCCGCCGACTGGCGTTTCACCCACTCAACGTACTGAGTTTTCCCCACCACCAGACCGCTGGTTGGCCCTTCAATCGCTTTCGCACCGCTGTAAATCACCAGGTCAGCACCGGCACGGTAGTAGCATTGCAGGTCTTCTTCCGCCGCCGCATCGACGATCAGCGGCAGGTTATGTTTACGCGCCACCACCACCGCCTGCTCGACGCTGAGCATGCTTTTCTGCACGCAGTGGTGGGATTTGATATACAGAATCGCCGCCGTACGCGGAGTGATCGCCGCTGCCAGCTGGTCAGCGGAACATTCGTTGGCATAGCCCGCTTCCACCAGCTTGCCACCGCCCAGCGCGACCATCGAGCCCACCGGCGCGCCAAAGTTAACGTTGTGGCCTTTCGGCAGCACGATCTCATTGTTTTCAATCGGCGTAACGTGCAGGTTTTCCAGCAGCCAGCTGCTGTCTTTTACCAGCACCGCCGCCACCGACTGGGCGATCCCCGCCGAGGCGCAGGAGACGACGGTCGCCCCTTCCACGTCCAGCAGCTGCGCAATGTATTCGCCGGTTTTATTCACCAGGTCTTTGATTTCGAAGTAGTGATTCATGCCGCTCATCACCGCCTCCACCACTTCCGGACGTGGAGTGGAGACCCCCAACGCCGTCATGCGGCCGGAGGTATTGATGACTTGCTTGAGGTGGTATTTTTCAAAAATCGAAGGCATTTTCCGCGCTCCCTTGTTCGGTCAGATAGCCCTTGCCCGCGCGAATCGCGGCAAGCGGCACCAGAATATTGTCAGCCTGCAGGCTCTCTTTTTCCGCGTCGACCAGTAACGTCGGCGCATGCTGCACGGTAAACAGCGTTAAATCAGCATCATAGCCCACGGTCAGCTGCCCTTTGCTCTTCAGGCGCAGCCCCAGGGCGGCATTCACGGTGACACAGTCAATGACCTGCGGCAGCGTCATGCCGATGGCGAGGAACTTCGACATCACCAGCGCCAGCGAGCGAACCGGCCCGTCGATGCGGTTGCGGCAGTAAATATCGGAACTGATGCTGTGCGGCAGAATGCCCAGCGCGATGGCCCGTCGCGCCACTTCGAAGCTGAAGCTGGCGGTACCGTGGCCAACATCAAGGCGCACGCCACGCTGTAGCGCACGGGTAATCGAGGCGCGCAGCTCGCCTTCCGGCGTCAGAATGCGATTCGGTTTGCCGTTATAGCAGTGGGTAATGATGTCGCCTGCGCTGAGCCGTTCGGCGATCTCATCGAGGTTCGGCGGATTATTGCCGATATGCACCATCAGCGGCAGATCGCCGTTTTCCTGCTGAATGGCCTTCGCCCGCTCCAGCGGCGTAATCCCGTTCTCGCCAACCACGCTGCTGCTCATGCGCGCCTTCAGGCCGACGATAAAATCCGGGTGGCGTGTGACCGCCTGCTTCACCGCATCCGCGTCAATGTTGGCCATGTTGGCCAGTTCGTTCTGGGCGATCAGCCCGACGCGGGAGATATTGAGCAGCGCATAAACGTCGGTGGCCGCTGCGCGGGTCAGCTGATAAAAATCATCGATGTCGTCCGCACCGGTGCTGCCGGCATCAATCACGGTAGTGACGCCGGTGGCGATACCGATGCTGTCCGGCTGGTCATGATAAATCGGTGACTTCGGGTAGCAGTGAACGTGGGAATCAATCCAGCCGGCGCTCACGTAATAACGCCCGTCCAGCGCCACTGTTTTACGCGCTGACGCGCTAATCTCGCCCAGCGCGGCAATTTTGCCGTCCTGGATGGCGATATCGGTCAGGGTATCGTCGACGAGGCGCGCACCGCGCAGGAGTAAATCAAACATGGGTCTCTCCTGGTAAAGCGGGCGCCTGAGCGCCCGCAGGACTTAACCAATAGCAATCGGGAAAAGGGATCCCAGAATCATCGCGCCGAGAATGGCGCCGCCGGTGATCGGCTTCTGCCAGATGTAAAACAGCAGTGCTCCAACCAGAGAACCGATACCGATAGGAATCGAGGCGGTCATGGCGCTGAGGATAATCAACGGCCCGAGGAAGCGGCCGGAAGCGTTACCGGCCCCCATCATCACGTCGGCGCCGTAGGTGGAGTCGCTCTGATTGATGGTGAACTTACGCGCCAGAATGATGATGTAACCCACCGCCAGCCCCAGCGCGAGGCCGGTCGCCAGCGAAGCGGCAAAGTTCGCCACCGGGAAGACAAAACCGGCCCCGAGCAGCAGCGCCGGCACGCCAAGGCCGATACCGGTCTGAATCGCGCCGCCGATATCGAGGATCCCCACCAGCGAGCCTTCGATAATACGGGCGAAGAGGAAGCTGGCGCCGAACGCGGCCACCGCGCCATAAGCCCCGGTATCAATGCCCGCTTTCAGCATGGCCACGAAGGCCACTTCGTTAAACGCGCCGATGCCGTAGAGGTAGTACATATGGGTCCCGGCGAAAACACCGGAGGAGAGCAGACCAACAAAGATCGGAAACGACCAGTCGGCATACCAAAAACCTTTATTCTGTTCCATTTCGAGGCTCCTGTTATTTGCCGCTGAGCGAGTTGTGGATCAGATCCAGCCAGTTCGGCACGGTCAGATGGAAGGATTCCAGCGTCTTGATATCAAAGCCGCGGAAGAAGGCGCTCAGGACAAACAGCGCAACAATGGCGGACATCATCACTTTGGTGACGCGGTTCCAGCCGCTCTCTTCAACGCCCTTACCGATCAGAATGCCCAGTACCAGACCCGGCACGGCGTTACCCATAATCAGCTGCGCCGCGCCGCCGAAAATAGTGGCCCAAAAGCCCGATTTTTTACCGGCGTCGATGGCCGCCAGCCAGAAGATTACCGGCATCACGGTGTTAACCAGCAGGTTAGCCGCCGGGACCAGCACCTTCACCGCGGTGACCTGCAGCGCTTCCGGTACGGAAGAGGCGGTCAGGTTTAAGAAGGAGACCACCAGCATGCCGATGATGCCGCAGGCAATCGCCATCTTCTTCGGATCGTGCAGCGTTTCGCCGACGTTACGGTTTTTCAACATCAATGCCGCGGCGCCCCAGTTCGGGATAATGCGGTGATCGACATCCTGGGTGAATGAACCTGCTGCAACGGAAGAGGCCCAGGCGTTAAAGAAGAAGCCCAGACCAAAGGAGAAGTGGGAAGCCGGATCGCCTTCGCAGGAATTCAGCTCGCCCAGAGTACGAAACGCCCCCATCCCCTGGGTGGTAGGCGCATGAAACATGCGTGCCGCTCCGGCGCCCACTCCGACGCCGACCAGGCCGCCGATAATGAGCGATTTTATTAAAATTATCAGGAACATAGTTTAACCCTATGATGAAATTCAGGTTTGCGTGACGAAATCCACTTTATCGACATTGATGGCGGTCACGTTGACGGTGACATCCAGCTCCACGCTGTAGGTCCGTCGTTCACGACGCAAAAAGAAGAACAGAAACGCTTCTTTGCGCGTCGCTTCATGCGCACGAACAACCTTCACATCCTGTGGCTCAATACGCAGTAAGATATGCGGTGAAGTTTTCATCACCGCGGCCTGTACATGGTTCAGGGCGTCGGCGAAGGCCCGTGTTTTGCTTTCGCCTTTCCCCTTCACGCTCACCGTCGTGGTGAATTGCTCTTTCATGCTCACGCGCCGTATTTCTTTTTCCAGGCTTCCACCAGGCGCTCGCCCAGCTCTTCTTTATCCATAAAGCCGAAACCCAGAACGTTGTAGCCTTCGTTGATAGCGGTCACGCCTTCGTCAACGGAGCGCATGCCATATTTAGCCTTGTAGCCGTGCTTGTTCTGCGCAGTGATGGCGCCTGCGCCGCCGCTGCCGCAGAAGGAGATGCCGAAGGTGGCGTTTTCTGCTTTCATCATGTCGCCCAGCTTCATATCAGCGGCAACACCCGGTACAACAACAGCACGAGCACCGGCTTTTTCCGCGCCAGCGGCCACTTTTTGCCCTTTACCCAGGCGGTCGCCAATCACTACGGTAATCTGTTCCATTTGTTACTCCTTACAGGTTGTCTTTTGCTACTTCGAAGTGGACGGACAGCAGCCAGGACTCTTCTTCTGGCAGGTTGCCGAATTCCGCGACCACTTCGCGGGCAAGCATCATTGAATCTTCTGAAATTTCTTCAAACAGGCTGGCATCCACTTCCGGCAGCGGCTCGCCGCTAATCGACCGGTGGGCCATTGCCCGCACGTGGGAAGTCAGCATCTGCTCCTGGACGGCGTTGGGGATGATATTGCGACGGCTTAACAGTGCATAAACCCGTGGCAGCATCTTCTCAGCCAGCTGCTCCGTTTGCTTTGCCTGTTCCCCTACGTCGTTTATTACCGCTCCGTTATTCACTTGTGTTACCCCGTTGATGTCTCTGGGGATAAAACTAGCGCCGGGGGAAAGGAGTTTGTAGCGAGTTGTTTTCCACTTCGAAGTGGAAAGGCGGACGGGCTGCGTGATCCAATGCACATAATTGCCGTGAAAGT
This sequence comes from Klebsiella planticola ATCC 33531, assembly GCF_000735435.1. Lineage (GTDB taxonomy): Bacteria > Pseudomonadota > Gammaproteobacteria > Enterobacterales > Enterobacteriaceae > Klebsiella > Klebsiella planticola. The sequence continues at coordinate 56,822 of NZ_JMPP01000006.1, forward strand.
GGCATTTTCGGCGAAATTACGTGATGTGCATCACAGGTCAATCGTGGTTCCAGCGGGAAGAAGAGGTCGAATAACCGTAGAAGAAAAAAGGAAAAGTGTGATGTCGACGGGGTTTTATGACAGGAAACGAGCAGGAGGCATCGGCTGATACCTCCTGAAACGGGGCTTAACGGTATTTCTGATGGTAGGTATTACGGGTTGTTTTGAACCCTTCAGCGGCAGCCTGCGCCTCTTTCACTTTACCTTCCTCCGCCAGCTTCAGCGCACCGTCAATCTGACCAATCAGAATATCCAGACCGTGACGATAGTCTTTCATTTCCGCACTGTCCGCCGCTTTGCCTTCCAGCTTCTGCGGGGTAGCTTTCTGCGCATCCACGGCGGCACCGCGCATCTTGGTCAATGCCGCTTTCAGTTCGCCCGCATCAGAGGTCTTCTGCACCACCTGCAGGTTTTGCGCGATAGTGTCCATATCTTCGCCCAGTTCAGCGGCGAACGCCGAAACAGACCCCATCGTAAGGGCGGAGACGGCCAGCATTGCTAACAGTTTTTTACGCATTGCTCACATCCTTTTTTATTATTTAAGCAAACGGGCGCCGCAGGGAGCGCCCTTCTGTACAGGTTATTCTGCAAACTGCATCTTGAATAGTGGGGATAATCCGCTATTACTGTCCGGCGATTTTCATCTCAGGCAACAGCACGGAACCGCACTGAATATTGCTGCGCGTTTCGATATCGTCACCCACGGTCACGATATTACGCCACATATCTTTCAAATTGCCTGCGATGGTAATTTCGCTTACCGGATACTGAATTTCACCATTCTCAACCCAGAAGCCAGAAGCGCCGCGCGAATAATCGCCGGTCACGCCACTGACACCCTGCCCCATCAATTCGGTGACGACAAGTCCGGTGCCCATCTCTTTAAGCAACTTTTCAAAACTCAGACCGCGGCCGTTAATCCGCCAGTTATGGATGCCGCCCGCGTGCCCGGTGCTCTTCATCCCCAGCTTGCGCGCCGAGTAGTTGGTCAGCAGCCACTGCGTCAGCACGCCGTCTTTAATAATGTCACGACGTTCTGTGCGCACGCCTTCGCTGTCGAACGGCGTCGAGGCCAGCCCTTTCAGCAGATGCGGATGCTCTTCAATCGTCAGCCACTCCGGCAGAATCTGCTGGCCGAGGGAGTCGAGCAGGAAAGTCGATTTGCGATAGACCGCGCCGCCGGCGATAGCGCCGACCAGGTGACCAAACAGCCCGGTGGCGACTTCGTTGGCAAAGATAACCGGCGCTTTCATCGTCGAGAGTTTACGCGGCGCCAGGCGCGACAGGGTGCGGCGGGCACATTCGTCACCGACCCACTCCGGGGTATGCAAATCCTCGAGCGCACGGCCAATGGTGTAAGCGTAATCGCGCTCCATATCGCCGTTCTCTTCCGCGATAACGCAGCTGGAGAGCGAATGGCGGGTTGAGCAGTAGCTCTGCAACATGCCGTGGCTGTTGCCAAACACTTTAATGCCGTAGTGGCTATTGAAGCTGCCGCCTTCGGTATTGGTAATGCGTTTATCCGCCTGCAGGGCGACCTGTTCCGCGCGGGCGGCCAGTTCGATTGCCTGATCCGGAGTCACTTCCGCCGGATGGAACAGGTCAAGATCCGGGGCGTCAAAGGCCAGCAGCTCTTTATCCGCCACGCCGGCAAACGGATCCGGGGAGGTATAGCGGGCAATATCCAGCGCCGCCTGCACCGTGCGGGCAATCGCCTGCGGACTCAGATCGGTTGAAGAGGCGCTTCCCTTGCGGTTCTGATGATAAACGGTGATGCCTAACGCACCATCGCTATTAAATTCTACGTTCTCCACCTCGCCGTAGCGGGTGCTGACGCTGATGCCAGTGGTTTTGCTGACGGAGACTTCCGCACCGTCTGATTTGCCTGCCGCCAGTTCCAGCGCCGTGGTCACGGCCTCTTCCAGCGTCTTGCGCTGTTGTGCAACTTGAGAGATGACTTTCATCGCTAATGCCATAATGTAGGAAGGTGTTAAGTGAAGTCTAACAGAGAACCGTTTTTCAGTGCGCGCCTTAACTGGTAACATTAGCCTCTTTTTTTAAGGAGCCTGAGATGACTAAGCAGCCCGATGACTGGCTCGACGACGTGCCCGGTGATGACGTTGAAGATGAAGACGATGAAATTATCTGGGTCAGTAAAAGTGAAATTAAACGTGACGCGGAAGAACTGAAGCGTCTTGGCGCCGAAATGGTTGAGCTGGGAAAAAACGCGCTGGATAAAATCCCGCTCGATAGCGACCTACGCGACGCCATTGAACTCGCCCAGCGTATCAAGAAAGAAGGTCGCCGCCGCCAGATGCAGCTGATTGGTAAAATGCTGCGCAGCCGCGATGTCGATCCGATTCGCCAGGCGTTAGACAAGCTGAAGAACCGTCACAACCAGCAGGTTGCGCTGTTTCATAAGCTGGAAATGATTCGCGATCGTCTGATTGAAGAAGGCGATGATGCGGTACCGGAAGTGTTAAACCTGTGGCCTGACGCCGATCGTCAGCAGCTGCGTTCGCTTATCCGTAACGCCAAAAAAGAGAAAGAAGGCAACAAGCCGCCGAAATCCGCGCGCCTGATCTTCCAGTATCTGCGTGAACTGGCTGAAGGCGAAAGCTAACTCCGCGTTTACCCGCCAGATTTTCCCGGAGGCGGCGCTTTGCGCCTGTCCGGGCTACCGGATAACGCTGTACCTGTAGCCCGGCAAGCGATAGCCTCGCCGGGAATATCCGCTCTCTACGCACTCCCCACCTTTATTGCCGATTCCCGTCCTGCTCTGCTTTGCTCAGCTCTGCCGGTCAGTCGGTCAGTCGGTCAGTCGGTCAGTCGGTCAGTCGGTCAGTCGGTCAGTCGGTCAGTCGGTCAGTCGGTCAGTCGGTCTTTACCAGCCAAAAGCTGAATCGTTAAAGCTAATAGTGTTTAATTTCACATATTTAAAGTCTAATTCATTGTCTGTTGCTTATAAAAAGCGATCTTTCTCGCATTTAAAAGTTTAAAAATGCGCATTTACTCACCAGGTGAGGCACTTCACGTTTTAATCAGCCACTTGCAATTAGATTCCCTTCATCGGAAACACAATCGATTCAGCAAAAGGGATAAAAAATGAAAAAAACTCTGATTTTGACGGCCATTTCCATGCTTATTTCCGGTCAGGTAGCGGCGAAAACATGGGTGCTGACAAGCGCTGAAAGCGGCACTGACAAAGGAAACTGGCAGATAACGAGCGATCAGCTGAAGATAAAAGATCGCGATTTCAGCATTGAGCAAAAAGTCCTCCACGGCGGCAAACAGGAAGGCAGTAAAATTCTCGTTATCCGCAGTAAAGATGGCCTGACTATCGCCCTCAGCCCGACCCGCGGCATGAACCTGCTGAAAATCGAAGGTTTCGGCACGCGAATGGGCTGGGATTCACCGGTGAAAGAGATCGTCAACCCGGCCTTTATCAACCTCGAAAGCCGAAATGGACTGGGCTGGCTGGAAGGTTTCAATGAGATGATGGTGCGCTGCGGCTATGAGTGGACCGGCCACCCGGTCACTGCTGACGGGCAAATGTATACTCTGCACGGTAAAGCCGGGAATACGCCGGCATCGCAGGTGGAAGTCGAAGTGGCGGATACCGCCCCGTATGAGATCCGTATTCGCGGGCTGGTGAAAGAGAGCACCTTCAAAAAAGCCGATTTGCAGACCATGACCGAGTTGCGCTATGTCCCCGGTAGCAACAGCTTCAGCCTGCATGATGTCTTAACCAACCATGCGGATTACCCGCATGACTATCAAATTATCTATCACAGCAACTTTGGCAAACCGATCCTCGAAGAGGGCGCCCGCTTCCTGGCGCCGATATCCAGCATCAGTCCGTTCAACGACTATGCCAAAGCGGGTTTGAAAACCTGGCAAACCTACGCCGGCCCGACCAAAGGTTTCGACGAGATGGTATTCAATATTCAACCGCTGGCGGATGACAACCACCAGACCCTGGCCGCAGTGGTCAACAAGGCGGGAGATAAAGGAGCATCCATCCAGTTCGATACCCGCCAGCTACCGGTGCTGACGCTGTGGAAAAATACCGATACTGAAAAACAGGGCTATGTCACCGGTATTGAGCCGGGCACCAGCTACGCCTATCCGGTCACCATTGAGCGCGAACAGAAACGCGTGAAACAGCTTCAGCCAGGAGCCAGCACGCAGTTTGACCTGACCTATACACTGCTGCACAGCAGCGAACAGGTTGCCGACGTTGAGAAGAAAATTGCCGCAATTCAGGGTGATACTAAAGTGACAGAGGACGAAACGCCTATCGCGAAGGAGTAATTTAGCGTCTTAAGCCTGCCCCGGGTTGCGGCCAACGCGTCGGACCCGGGCAACCTGCCTGTGCCATCACCACCTGACGTAAATCCTCAGCAAAGCGCCGATACTGCGCTTCATCAACCGCCTGGGGGTAGCCCAGCACCAGCAATTCATGATCGGCGATGCCGGCATGATAGGTAGGATGAGTATGCGGCCATGAACTGGCGTGAAAGCCCATCGTTTCATAAAAACGCAGCCGCTTATGGGCAATGTCGCTGGTTAACGGATCGATTTCCAGAATGGTCAACGGCGCGCGTTCAAGGATCCCGGCCAGCAGGCGTTTACCATAGCCGCGAGAGCGCAGCGTATCGTCAATCGCCAGATGTTCAATATAGCTGTAGCCGGTAAACTGCCAGCAACCGCTCAGGCCAATAAAGAGGTCCCCGTCAAACCACGCTTCCAGCGCATAGTGCGGATCGCGCAGCGCCTGCTGCTTTGCCGCCAGTTCTCGCTGTTCATGCCACGGAAACGCTTTGACGTAGAGCGCATCCACGGCAGAAAAATAAACCGAGTCGATAGCGGTGATTTTTTTCGCTGTGAGCATGACAAATCCAGAGTCACAAAAGGAGATCTGCCCTCGTGCGGAGGGCAGAACGGATCAGGCCGCGCAGTTATTCCGCTGCGGCGGCTTTGCTGGCCAACTTATCGAGCAGCTTCTGGTGAATACCGCCAAAGCCGCCGTTGCTCATCACCAGGATATGATCGCCCGGGTGTGCGGTTTTGACCACCATATCGGCCAGGACATCGACATCGGCGCTCCAGTGCGCAGGCTGCACGCAGGCGTCCGCCACTTCAGCAACCTGCCACGGAATGTGCTGCGGCTGCAGCAGGAACACTTCGTCGGCACGGCCCAGGGACGGCGCCAGATCGTCTTTGCACACCCCCATTTTCATGGTGTTGGAGCGCGGTTCCAGTACCGCGAGGATCCGCGCGGTACCGCCGACTTTCCCGCGCAGCGCCTGCAGCGTCGCCAGGATAGCCGTCGGATGATGGGCGAAATCGTCATACACGGTCACGCCGTTGGCTTCGCCGCGCAGCTCAAGGCGGCGGCGGGCGTTGATAAAACCACCCAGCGCGTTGGCGGCATCGGCTGGCAGCACGCCAACATGACGCGCCGCGGCAATCGCCATCAGGCCGTTATGCATGTTGTGTTCGCCGACCAGATCCCACTTCACTTCCCCGGCTTTCTCGCCGTCCAGCCAGACTTCCCACTGCGAGGCATCGGCGTTCAGCTTCTTCGCCTGCCAGTGGCCCTGCTCACCCACCAGCTCCTGCTCGCTCCAGCAGCCCATCGCCATCGTCTGTTTCAGATTGATGTCGTTTTCCGGCAGGATAATTTTGCCTTTGCCCGGCACAATACGTACCAGATGATGGAACTGTTTCTGAATCGCTTTCAGGTCGTCAAAGATATCCGCATGATCGAACTCAAGGTTATTGAGGATCAGCGTACGCGGGCAGTAGTGGACAAATTTGGAACGTTTATCGAAGAAGGCACAGTCGTACTCGTCGGCTTCGATAACGAAGAACGGGCTGTCGCCCAGGCGAGCGGAAACCTCGAAGTTACCCGGTACGCCGCCGATCACGAAGCCTGGCTTATAGCCGCAGGCTTCAAGGATCCATGTCGCCATTCCCGCGGTGGTGGTTTTCCCGTGGGTACCGGCAACCGCCAGAACCCAGCGATCGCGCAGGACGAAATCATGCAGCCACTGCGGGCCGGACATATACGGAATGTTATTTTCCAGTACCGCTTCGACGCACGGATTGCCGCGGGTCATCGCATTACCGATGATAACCAGGTCCGGCCGGGGTTCCAGCTGGCTGGCATCATAGCCTTGAATTAAATCGATGCCCTGGTTTTCCAGCAGGGTACTCATTGGCGGATAGACGTTAGCATCCGACCCCGTTACCTCATGACCGAGAGAACGAGCCAGCATCGCCAGTCCTCCCATAAACGTGCCACAGATACCTAAAATATGAATGCGCATTCGTCGTTTCCCTTTTTAATCTGGGGCACATTTTACCCATATGTACGGCATCATAGAAATGCATTTCAGGCGAATCCGTTTTTTGCTGGCGCGATTCACCTGTGCGTATTTTTTTTATTCTTTGTTAAGATTGTTGCGTTCGTTTTACTTCACATAAACATGCAGGGAACGGGTTATGAAAACGTTAGGTGAATTTATTGTCGAAAAGCAACACGAGTTCTCCCACGCAACCGGCGAGCTTACTGCTTTGTTGTCGGCGATAAAGTTAGGCGCCAAGATCATCCACCGCGATATCAACAAGGCCGGTCTGGTCGATATCCTGGGTGCCAGCGGTGCTGAAAACGTCCAGGGTGAGGTACAGCAAAAACTCGACCTGTTCGCCAATGAAAAATTGAAAGCTGCACTGCGAGCGCGCGATATCGTGGCAGGGATTGCCTCCGAAGAAGAAGATGAGATCGTCGTCTTTGAAGGCTGTGAACACGCGAAGTACGTGGTGCTCATGGACCCTCTGGATGGCTCCTCTAACATCGACGTTAACGTCTCCGTCGGGACTATCTTCTCCATCTACCGTCGCATAACTCCGGTTGGAACACCGGTCACCGTTGAAGATTTCCTGCAGCCGGGCAGCAAGCAAGTCGCGGCAGGCTATGTGGTTTACGGCTCTTCCACCATGCTGGTCTATACAACCGGCTGCGGCGTACATGCCTTCACCTACGATCCTTCTCTTGGCGTTTTCTGCCTCTCTCAGGAGCGCATGCGCTTCCCGGAGAAAGGCAACACCTACTCCATTAACGAAGGTAACTACATCAAGTTCCCGATGGGGGTGAAGAAGTACATCAAGTTCTGCCAGGAAGAAGATACCGCAACCCAGCGCCCATACACCTCGCGCTATATCGGCTCGCTGGTGGCGGATTTTCACCGCAACCTGCTGAAAGGCGGCATCTATCTGTATCCGAGCACCGCCAGCCACCCGGACGGTAAGCTGCGCCTGCTGTACGAATGCAACCCGATGGCGTTCCTCGCGGAACAGGCGGGCGGTAAAGCCAGCGATGGTAAAGAGCGTATTCTCGATATCATTCCAACCAGCCTGCACCAGCGTCGTTCTTTCTTCGTCGGCAACAACCATATGGTTGAAGACGTCGAGAACTTCATTAAAGAGTTCCCGGACGCGTAACGCTTCCCTTCCCCTCCCGCCCGGGAGGGGAATTTTCCGCTAACGATGCGCCGTTCCGCTCACCCGGGTAACCGGGGAGTTCTGCCGGTTTTCCCACAACACCGTCAGACCTCGCTGCAATGCGATAAAAACAAACAGCAAAATCCCGATGGCAATTTTTGTCCACCATGAGCTCAGGGTGCCGTCGAAGTTAATGTAGGTCTGAATCAGCCCCTGAATCGCCACCCCGAACAGCGTTCCCAGCACCGTCCCGACGCCGCCGCTCAACAGCGTGCCGCCAATCACCACCGATGCAATCGCATCCAGCTCAACGCCAACGCCGGCGAGGGCATACCCGGCCTGGGTATAGACAGAAAACACGATCCCCGCCAGCGTCGCCAGCCCGGTGGAGAGCATATAAATTCGAATGGTCGTACTGCGGGTCGAAATGCCCATCAGGTTCGCCGAAACCGCGCTGCCGCCGATGGCGTACACCTGGTTGCCAAAGCGGGTGCGATGGGCCATCAAGATACCCGCCACCACCACCAGCAGCATCAGCAGCCCCATTGCGCTCAGACGCCCGCCGCCGGGAATCGTCCACGCCAGCCCGGAGAGGGTGTCATACAGCGGATGATCGATAGGAATCGACTCTTCGGACACCAGATAGCTGACGCCACGCAGAAAAAACATCCCGGCGAGGGTAATAATAAACGCCGGGATTTTTAGCGCATCAATTAGCCAGCCCATCAGCGCGCCAAACGCGCATCCCATCGCCAGCACCAGCGGGAACGCCAGCAGCGGCTCAATGCCCCAGGCCCCTATCGCCTTCGCCAGAAACACGCCGGTGAAGGCGATAACCGACCCGACCGAAAGATCGATCCCGCCGGAGAGGATCACGAAGGTCATCCCGACGGCAATGATGCCAAGAAAGGCGTTGTCAGTCAGAATGTTGCAGATAACCCGCGTCGAAGCAAAGCCGGGAAACTGGGTCAGGCAGTACAGATAGCCCAGCACAAAGACGGCCAGGGTGATCATCAACGGTAAATTACGTTTTATCATGGCCGCGTACCCCTTTCAGTAAGCCAATAAAGCGCGGCGACTGGACGATCAATACGCACAGAACCACCACCGCCTTCACCACCTGATTCATCTCCGGCGGGAAGCCCGACAGCAGGATCCCGGTATTCATTCCCTGGATAATCAGGGCCCCGACCACCGACAGTAGCAGGTTAAAGCGCCCGCCCATCAGCGATCCACCGCCGATCACCACCGCCAGGATGGCATCCAGCTCCAGCCACAGCCCGGCGTTATTGGCATCGGCACCGCGAATGTCTGCCGCCACGATGATCCCGGCAATCGCCGCACAGATACCGCTCAGCACGTAGGCCAGCATCACCACAATCCGGGTATTCACTCCGGCGTTTTTCGCCGCCCGAATGTTGATCCCCACCGCTTCGATAAACATCCCCAGCGCCGTTTTACGGGTGAACAGCCAAAACAGCAGCAACGTCGCGGCCGCGATCAGCACCGGCGTCGGCAGTAGCAGCAGCGAACCGCTCCCGAGCCAGGCCAGGTGCGGTGAATCGAAGGTCACGATCTGTCCGGAGGTAATCAGCTGCGCGACGCCGCGTCCGGCTACCATCAGAATCAGCGTGGCCACAAAAGGCTGGATCTTCAGGATCGCGACCAGAATACCGTTCCATAAGCCCGCCAGCGCCCCCGCCGCCAGGGAGGCCAACAGCACCACCGGCAGACTGTGTCCGGCAACGGTCATCGAGGCCGCTGTCGCGCCGGCAATCGCCATCACCGCGCCAACCGACAGATCGATTCCGCCGGTGGCAATCACCAGCGTCATGCCTATCGCCAGCAGCGCCACCGGCGCCGCGCGGTTGAGAATATCAATCGGACTGCCGAACAGACGCCCGTCCTGTAACACAATCTGAAAGAAGTGCGGCGCCACGAAGCTATCCACCACCAGCACGAGGATCAGGGCGATAATTTGCGGCATACCTTTTGGCCAGCTGAAGCGCCGCTTTGGCTGGCCGGTTTGGGGAACTGATCGAGGCATCATGGGTTACTCCTTATGCCGCAATAGCGTTCATGATCGCCGGGACAGAAAGCTCGGCTAGCGGGATCTCCGCGACCTGCTTACGATCGCGCATGATAATCACCCGATCGGCATAGCCCACCAGCTCTTCCAGCTCCGAGGAGATCACCAGCAGCGCCAGACCATCGGCGCACAGAGTTTCAATCAGACGGATGATCTCCGCATGGGCGCCAACATCGATCCCGCGCGTCGGTTCATCGAGGATCAGGAACTGCGGTTTGGTCAGCAGCCAACGAGAAAGCAGCACCTTCTGCTGATTGCCGCCGGAGAGAAATTCGATCGGCTGTTCGGCGCTGGGGGTGCGAATACCGAGCTGGCGGATAAAGCGATCGGCAATGTCATTTTGCTCGCGTCGCGGAATCGGCCGCAGCCAGCCACGCTGTGCCTGCAGTGCCAGGACGATATTTTCCCGCACCGATGCCGCGGCGATAATCCCGTCGGTTTTACGATCCTCAGGACAGAAGCCGATGCCCAGGCTTGACGCCTGGTGCGGCGAACGCAGCCCCTGCGCTTTACCTTTGATCCACGCGGTGCCGCTGTCTGCCGGTTTGATGCCGAAAATGACCTCGGCGGTTTCCGTGCGCCCCGAGCCGAGCAGCCCCGCCAGGCCGACGATCTCGCCGGGACGAACCTGGAGGTCAAACGGCGCAATAACGCCTTTCTTGCCAAAGCCCTCAAAGGCGGCGACCGGTTTGTCGCTCAGTAAAGTACGACCCGCGCGATGCAGAGCATCGTGCTCAAGCTCACGGCCAAGCATCATCTTCACCAGCTCGATCTGCGGCAATTCGCGGGTTTCCCGGCAGCCAACAAAACCGCCATTGCGCAGAACGGTAATCCGGTCGCTGACGGCATACACCTGATCGAGGAAGTGGGTGACAAAAATCAGGCTGACGCCATCATCGCGCAGCTGGCGCATCAGAGTGAAGAGCATCTCCACTTCCTGAGTGTCCAGACTGGCAGTCGGTTCATCGAGGATCAGCACTCTGGCCGACAGGTCAATGGCCCGACAAATCGCGACGATCTGCTGCATCGCCACCGAAAAACGGTTCAGCGGTTCGCGGACGTCGAGGGAAAAACCGTAGGAGGCCATCAGCGCGGTGGCGCGCTGTTCCATCTCTTTGCGCCGCAGCAGGCCAAAACGACGGGGTTCACGCCCGAGAAACAGATTGTCCGCCACCGACATGTTCGGCAGCAGGTTAACCTCCTGATAAACCGTGCCGATACCCAGTTGCTGGGCATGAGCGGTATTTTTCGGCGATATTTCCTGCCCCTCCAGCCAGATCGCCCCGCGATCGGCGTGGTACACGCCGGTGAGGGCTTTAATCAATGTGGATTTACCCGCCCCGTTTTCGCCCAGCAGCGCCATGATTTCACCGCGCCGCAGACTAAAATTGACGTTATCCAGCGCTTTGACGCCGGGGAAAAACTTGCTAAGCCCTTCCGTGCGAAGGATTTCCTGGCTTACCTCGGCGTTCATATTCAGTCTCACCTTCAGGGGATGAAAGACGGTTCCCGATCACAACGCTAACCGGGCGACCGACAGGAGTGGATCGATGGACCGCCAGCACTGGCCGGGGAGCCATTCAGGCGATGCGCCACATCGCCTGGTTATTGCTTCTCCCGACGTCCTCAGTAGCCCATGTTTTTCTTCTTCTCGAGCTCTTCTTTCGCCGTATCCGGGAGGTAAAGCGTCGATTTGGTGATGGTCAACTTCTCTGGCAGCGTGCCGTCCTTTTTATATTTCTCCAGCGCATCAAATGCGGGGCCGGCCATATTCGGCGTCAGCTCGACGCTGGCGTTCGCTTCCCCTGCCATCATCGCTTTATAAATATCCGGCACGCCGTCAATTGAGCCGGTGAGGATATCTTTACCCGGTTTCAGCCCGGCTTCTTTAATGGCCTGGATAGCACCAATAACCATGTCATCGTTATGGGCAAAAACCATGCAGATGTTCTTGCCGTTATTTTCCGCTTTAATAAAGCTCTCCATCACCTCTTTGCCTTTGCTGCGGGTAAAGTCGCCGGACTGAGAGCGGATAATTTTGATGTTTGGCGTTTTCGCGATAACGTCGGCAAACCCTTTCTTACGATCGATAGCCACGCTGGCGCCAACGGTGCCCTGCAGCTCAACCACGTTACACGGCTTGCCGTCGACCGTTTTCACCAGCCAGTCACCAATCAGCTGACCTTCAAGAACGTTATTGGCGGTAACGGTAGTCATGTAGAGATCTTTATCTTTGACATCAATCGAGCGGTCGAGCAGGAATACCGGAATTTTGGCCTCTTTGGCCTCTTTCAACACCGGTTCCCAGCCGGTCGCCACCACCGGCGCGATAAAGATGGCGTCGACGCCCTGGGCGATAAAGGAGCGAACGGCTTTAATCTGGTTTTCCTGTTTTTGCTGGCCGTCGGCAATCTTCAGAGTGATTCCGCGTTTGGCGGCCTCCTCCTTCGCAACGTTGGTTTCGGCCGCACGCCAGCCGGATTCAGATCCGACCTGCGAAAATCCTACGGTCAGAGGGGCAGCTATTGCCATAGACGACATAGCTGCGGAAACTGCTGTGACAAGAAGTAAGCGCTTCCACATAAAACGGTCCTCATCGGGTTACTTTGGGTTAAATCGTCATCTGCGGACAAACTATAGACAACTCGTGATGTAACTGAATGCGTTACATCACACTTCGAAAAAGTAAATTAAATGTTAATTACCGTGATTTAATCCAGCTGAGAGCGGATAAGGCTTCCCGCAGCTCGCATCTGCCGACGTATAAGGTGATATTTTACGCACGTTGAGAAATCAAACAGATGCAATGTAAACGGTTACATTGTTTTATTCAGGATGCGGCTATGTTTATGGATTTTCAGGTTGTTTTTCAGGGGGAAATTCAGACTGATTACCGGTGGGCAAAATAAAAAGAAGCCAAGACATTCGATGTGAGTTGGCTATAATACCAGGCACTTGTTTGCCATACATTTTAAAGGAAACAGACATGAGCTTACTCAACGTACCTGCGGGTAAAGATCTGCCGGAAGACATCTACGTCGTGATCGAGATCCCGGCTAACGCAGACCCAATCAAATACGAAGTCGACAAAGAGAGCGGCGCGCTGTTCGTTGATCGCTTCATGTCCACTGCGATGTTCTATCCGTGCAACTACGGCTATATCAACCACACCCTGTCTCTGGACGGCGACCCGGTTGACGTACTGGTCCCGACGCCGTACCCGCTGGAGCCAGGCTCTGTGATCCGCTGCCGTCCGGTTGGCGTACTGAAGATGACCGACGAATCCGGTGAAGATGCGAAACTGGTTGCCGTACCGCACACCAAGCTGAGCAAAGAGTACGATCACATCAAAGATGTGAACGACCTGCCGGAACTGCTGAAAGCACAGATCACCCACTTCTTCGAGCACTACAAAGACCTGGAAAAAGGCAAATGGGTGAAAGTTGACGGTTGGGACAATGCTGAAGCGGCTAAAGCTGAAATCATTGCTTCCTTCGAGCGCGCTAAGAAGTAATTCCGCCGCACTCAGATTGTCGAAAACACCGCCTCAGGGCGGTGTTTTTGTTTCTGGCGCAGAGCTATTTCCCGGGTGGCGGCTCACGCCTTACCCGGGCTACAAATGCTCAAAGTCATCGCTCCGGGTGGCAGAACCCAAACACCGCACCCGCCGTAGCCCCGGTCAGCAACGCGCCACCGGGGGACAAACGCTGCCAGTGCCGCAGACCGGCCATCAGCCCCCAAGGCATCGCTCCGGGCGGCAAAACCAAATACCGCACTTGCCCGTAGCCCCGGTCAGCGACGCGCCACCGGGGACAAACGGTGCCAGTACCGCAGACCGGCCATCAGCCCCCAAGGCATCGCTCCGGGCGGCAAAACCAAATACCGCACTTGCCCGTAGCCCCGGTCAGCAACGCGCCACCGGGGGACAAACGCTGCCAGTGCCGCAGACCTGACCGCCGGTCGTCCGATCAAAGGTTTTTTATGTCTGCCATTGCGGGTGAATGGCAGACATAAAAAAACAACGCCACCCGAAGGTGGCGTTGCCGTGGTTAATACTGGTCTCTGTCTAACCAGTTGCCGTTCTCTATCAGCGTAAAGCCCTCTACGGGGCGCTGATAGACATACATCCATGCGCTGCCATAAGGCGTCTGGATCAGGTGACGTGCGTACTCACCGCCCTTGGTGCGCAGCGCGTCCAGTTCGGCCAGCGTTGATGCGTCAATACGATACACTTCACCATGTACTGTGCCTTCGCCAGGCACCGCGCCTGGATAGTGGCCCAGGCTGTACAGCTGATAATCGTTGACACTATGATCGCCCAGCCACTGAGCGTTGGTCATCCAGTGGCTGTTGCCTTGTTTGCGTCGTAAACTGCCGTAAACAAATATTCGCATTGCTAAAACTCAAACTGATAGAGCAAATCGAGAGCCTGGTCTACGCCAGACACCGCTTCCATATATAGCTTAGGCATCAGGCGATAGCGTAACGTCAACGTCGCCAGGGAATCAAAGATCCCTACCCCATATTTTACCTGCAGACCTGGCAGTACATAGCCGCTGACCACCACCTGGGAGGAGTCGCCCACTCCCTCGGTATCCAGCGCCAGATTGCTTACGCCAAACGTCTCGCCGATTTTACCCACAACCTGACCACTTTGTGCAACCCCCATACCAATAAGCATTGACGTCATTGCGGCACTATCGCTCTGTCCGCTGCTTAAACCCTGCCCTCGCAGCAGGTAAGAAAGCGCTTCTTGCTGCGACATGACCGGGTCAGAGAAAATCTCCGCTTTCGGCTGATCGGCCGAGCCGGTGACGCGAACGCCAGCGATCACGTCGTCTTCTGTCGCATCCGGGTTGCGAATTGCTTCGATATTCAACAACGGCTGATCCGGCGGACCGGAGAACAGCAGCTCGCCTTTACGTACGATCAGGTCCTGACCGTAGGCATGGAAGCGACCTTCCGGGATATTAATCTGCCCGTTCAGTCCCAGCCCCTGTTTATCCTGAGCCACTTTCAAATCGCCGGTCAGACGCGCTTTCAGGCCGAAGGCGCTCAGACGAACGTTGTTACCAACGTGAATCGTCAGGTTGCTGTTGATGGGAATACCGGCGCTCTGCTGCTTAATCGGCTGCAGATTTTTATCCAGCATCACTTCGTCAGACGAGACCCCAACGGCACTTTCCGGCACATCGTTGACGACGATACGCGCCCACGGAACGTCAACGCTGCCATCAAGGCTAAACAAGCTCGGGGTAGCGGTAAAGACCACATCCGGCGAAACATCCAGCCTTACCATCGGCGGCACGGTAATACGAACCCGGCTGCCTTTGGCCGCCACCTGCGCGCGCCAGTTGTCAATCTGGGTCCAGTCGGCGTTACCGCTCAGACTGATTTGGCCCTGTTTGGTATTCACGGTGCCCTGCAGCGTTGAGCGGGTGCCGTTGAAGTTCATCACCAGCTGGCTCGGCTGCATATCAAACGGCATAAAGTTACCGTCAATATCGATACCGCCCAACTGCATCTGGCCAAACAGCTGCGGGCTTTGCAGATCGCCGCCGAGGCGCAGGTTCGCATTGAGCTTCCCTTCCGCCTTCTCGCCGCGGGCGAAGATCGGGTTAATCATCGCCAGCGAGAAGTTGTTGATATTCACATTACCGCCGAGGTTGCGGCGCCCCTGCGGGTCGGTAATCTGCACCTGCCCGTCCAGCTGACCGTTGTTGGTCAGGCGAATCAGCCAACCGAGCTGCGCACGGTTGTTATGCAGCTCCGCCGTCAGGTTCAACGTATCGAAGGCCACCGGCAGCGGCGCATCGTTGACCATCTGGGTGACTTTGACATTGCGACCGTTCAGCGTCACTTTACCCTGCGGCAGCCCCTCTTTGGTGGTGTCCCAGCTGACATCCGCATTGCCGCTGAATACGCCGCTGGCCTGGGTCGCCTCCGGCATAAACGGCTTCAGCATCGCCAGATCAAAGCGGTTCAGATTCACCACTGCCCGTCCGCTGGCGCCGGCATCGATGGTCTGCGGCACGCACAGCTCGGCGTTCGGGTTAGTCCAGCAGTGTGGCCC
The DNA here is from genome assembly GCF_000735435.1 of Klebsiella planticola ATCC 33531. Lineage (GTDB taxonomy): Bacteria > Pseudomonadota > Gammaproteobacteria > Enterobacterales > Enterobacteriaceae > Klebsiella > Klebsiella planticola. The sequence goes on from NZ_JMPP01000006.1 coordinate 72,532, forward strand.
GATACTGATTTTTTGTTCGCGATTACGGTAATCCAGCGCAATGTTGCGCGTCAGGGAAACCGGCCCTACCGGCGTCTGGAAGCGGGTATTGCTCAGCGCCCCTTTCCAGCGTTCCTCTTTACGATCGAAGCTCCCCGCCAGCGACAGCTGTCCGGAAACCGGATCGCCCTGCACTTTCAGCTGCAGGTCGTGTTGCTTCTCGTTCCCTTTGGCATTCAGCTGCACCAGGCTGATATTGACGCCCGGCTGGCTGATTCGGTCGACGCGCACATCAAGATTGCCGCCGATCTGGTCGCTGGACTTCACGTCACCCTTGACATTGACCTGAGCGACGGTCAGCTCCTGCCAGCGCAGCGCACGCGCGGTGATATCCGCCAGCAGCTGCGGCGCATCAACGGTGCCACGCACCTTCAACAGCCCTTTCGCCGTGCCGCCCAGCCCCGGCAACGCATTGTCCAGATTGGGGGCATCGATGGTGGCGTCCAGGTTCAGGTCTTTAACCCCCAGTTCTCCCTTCACCTCGGCGCTGTTCTTACCCAACGCCAGGTGCAGACCGGGGATTTTCCACTGCATGTAGCTGTTACCCTGCAGTGAGCCGCTGACATCAACCTTGTTCTGCTTAACGTTACCGGTGATTTTCAGCTCCGGTACCGACATCTGCCAGCTCCCGCCGTACAGGCTACCCTGAGTTTTAATCATCCCGTTTAGCTTCGACGGCCAGTCCGGTACCTCTTTGGCGGTGTTGATGCCGTCGAGCGTTAGCTCGCCGCGCCAGCTGATAGCCTGCTGCCAGTCCAGCAGCGCTTTCAGTTCGGTTTTCCCCTCCAGCGCCGCAACGGTCAGCTTATCGAGGTTCACCTGCCGTTCGTTCCCTTTAGCATTGAGGGTGATTTTCGCCGGCGGCAGCGATTGCCCCTTCACCGCGGTACTGAACGCCATGGTGTAGTCGGTCATCTTGCCATTAAATTTCAGCAGTACATCGTCGGCCTGGAACTGTTTTTCGCCGCTGAACGGCCAGTACAGCTGTTTACTCTTCAGTTCCATATTCAGCGGCAGTCCGGCTTCCGCCAGCTGGGCATCGGCACGCAGCGTCATCGCCACGGAACCGGCTAAATCCACGCCGATCTGCAGCTTTTTACGCATTTCGCCGCCGACGGTCAGCTTCACCTTTTCGCCTTTCAGCGGATCGATGTTCAGCGTACTGTTGAGGGTGATGTCTACCGGCCAGTTATCCTGCAGTTGCGCGGTGCCTGCGGCATTGATCTTGCCCTGATCGGAATCGATATCCAGCGTATCCAGCTTCATGTGCCCGTCGATGCTGCTGACTTTCAGCAGCATGCTGTAGACGGTCATGTCGGTATCGCCAGTGACGCGCAGCTGCTCGCCGCGGAACGACTGGATATTCAGGTTTAACGGCAGATGAACGTCGGTCATCTCCGGCAGCACCGGCTGGGAGAACAACGCTTTCATCGTCTCGCCGAGCGGTTTTTCTTCCGGCTTCGGATGGTCTATCTTCGGTTCAACCACCTGCTCCTGCGCCACTTTCGCCACTTTCGGCAACGCGATAAGCAGCCCCTGCAGCGAGGTTGGCGTCAGGGTCAGATTCTTCTCCTGCCAGTTCAGGCCGGTGGAGAAGTCCCGCACCGAAACGGCGGTATTATCAATTTTGACATTCACGTTTTGCAGCGCGATGCGGCTCAGCGTAACAGGGTACGGCGTCGAAAGATTCAGCGGCCCCGTGTCCTCTTCTTCTACCGGCGCAGAAGGCGGCATCTTACTGGTGTCGATCGCCACGTAGATATCGCGCAGCGAAATATCGTTCACGCACAGGCTGCTATCCCACAGGCACTGTAGCTTGACCGCCAGATGGAACTGACCGGCCGTAACCGCGACGCCCGGCTGGGCAAAGCGCACGTTTTGCAGCGTCAGGTCACGCCAGCCGCCGGTCACCTTGCCGATTTCCAGACCCGGGACCCAGCGGTCCGCCGCCTTCAGTACCAGATGCAGGCCGCTGGTCGTGCCGACCAGGAACGCGACCGTCCCCAGTAGCAGAACCAAAAAGATCAGTACCCCGAGGCTTATCTTCTTCCATAAACTCATAATTCAGGCCCCAGACCGATGTAAAACTGTAAACCGTGTTCGTCTTTATCGCCGACCGGCGCGGCAATATCCAGCTTGATCGGGCCAACCGGCGACTGCCAGCGCACGCCGACGCCGGCGCCGGTTTTAAAATCGCTTTTGCGGATGTCGCTCACCGCTTCGCCGCTGTCGACGAAGACTGCGCCCCACCATTTTCCGCTGACGTTGTACTGATACTCCAGCGAACCTGTCGCCAGCTTCGAGGCCCCCATCAGTTTGCCATCGTCATCCTTCGGTGAGATCGATTTGTATTTATAGCCGCGAATACTGCGGTCGCCACCGGCGAAGAAACGCAGATCCGGCGGGACTTTGTTGAAGTCATCGGCTTCAATCCAGCCGAGGTTGCCGCGCACCACAAAGCGATGGCGGTCGTAGAGCGTGCGGATCCATACATCCTGCGCCTGGGCGACGATGAAGTTAATATCCGAGCCCCACATGGTGTTGGAGTAGTCCAGCGAATAGCGCTGGGAGTCGCCCCAGGTCGGCATCAGCCCCCCCCGGGAGCGGGTACGGTTTACCGACACCCCGGGATAGATAAGCATCGTGGTGTTAGTGACGTTGGCCTGGGTAAAGTGGTCAAGGCTCCAGCGCAGATTCAGCGCGCGCTGCCAGCCGCTCGACATTTCCCAAAAACGTGATACCGCAAGGGTCGTTGAGTCGGCTTTCGTATCATTGAGGTCCGTACGCTTAAAACCGCCCTGCATCAGGTAGTATTGCTCCAGCGGGCTTTTTAACAGCGGCACCTTATAGCTGAAATCAAGCTGCTGTTCAGGGGCGGAGAGGCTGAGGCTGGAAGTCAGGCTATGCCCGTAGGAGTTCATCCACGGCTTTTTCCACGTCCCTTTGACGCGCGGCCCGACATCGGTTGAGTAGCCGACCCCGGTTTCCACGGTATTCTCTTTACGCGGGGAGACCACGCCCTGCAAAGGCAGAACTTTGGTCTGGCGGGACTTTTCAAACTGCGGCGCCACTACGACGGAGCTGAACCAGCCGGTTGCCGCCAGGCGGCGGTTAAGTTCGGCGAGATCCTGCGAGGTGTAGTAGTCGCCCTGCTTGAACGGTACCAGGTTTTGCAGATATTCATCGCGAATTTGCGAGCCTTCAAAAGTGACCGGACCAAAGCGGTAGCGCTCGCCGCTGTTGTAGTCGATATCCCAGAAGGCCTGATGACGCTCGAGAGAAACCCCAAGTTGGCTTTTGATGAATTCGCTGTCAAAGTAGCCCTTACGCAGCGCAACGTGGGTGAGCGAGCTCTTGAAGCTGTCATAATCGCCATGATCCAGGACGGTGCCGATAGCCGGGCGCTTTTTTAACAAATCCAGATAGTCACGGTCGGTGCGCGCACCGCCTCGCAGGATGACTTCCGTGCCGCCAATACGTACCGGTTCACCTGGCGTGACTTTGGCAATCAGCACCTGCCGGCCTTTTTTCGGCGGCGGACGGAGGTCGAAAACGATTGTCGGTTCGTAGTATCCCAGGGCCTTCAACCCTTCGCGAATCGCATCATCGACGCGCGCACGAAAGCGGCGATCCGGCGTCACTTCGTCGCTCTGGATCGTAGAAAGTTGAGCTCGGACGTTTTTTTCCAGCTCTCCGGATAACCCCTCAACCTGCAAACGCACGCTCGCGGCGCTAGCGACCCCGCTGACCAGCAAAAGGCTGGTGATACATAACTGGCGGATTTGTAGCACGTTTTCTCCTGAATATCCTTGTTTCCCCCCGAAGGAAACGAAAGCGCCGTTCCACGGCTTAATAAAACCCCAACAACTTAGGGTTGAAAAAGAAACGCTAAACCAAATAATTCTTATGTTTAAATCTAGACGTATCGGGCATGTTTATTGTGTAAAAAGACACGCTTCGTTACAACCTTAACCACGACTTATGTTTTGAGAGGCCAACCGTGAGTCTATTTGATAAAACGCATCTTGTCGCCCAGGCGGATGCGCTGCCAGGACGCAACACCCCTATGCCAGTGGCAACACTCCACGCTGTCAATGGCCACTCCATGACCAATGTCCCGGACGGGATGGAAGTTGCCCTGTTCGCGATGGGCTGTTTCTGGGGCGTTGAGCGTCTGTTCTGGCAGTTGCCTGGCGTCTACAGCACCGCGGCGGGCTATACCGGCGGCTATACGCCGAACCCGACCTACCGTGAAGTCTGTACCGGTGACACCGGCCATGCCGAAGCCGTACGCATTGTGTACGATCCGCAGGTCATCAGCTACGCGCAGCTGCTGCAGGTTTTCTGGGAGAACCACGATCCGGCCCAGGGTATGCAGCAGGGCAATGACCATGGCACCCAGTATCGCTCCGCCATCTATCCGCTGACTCCAGAACAGGATGAGGCGGCGAAGGCCAGTCTGGCACGTTTCCAGGCCGCAATGCGCGACGCCAACGACACGCGCGCAATTACCACGGAAATTGCTCCGGCGAAGCCGTTTTACTACGCCGAGGACGATCATCAGCAGTACCTGCACAAAAATCCGTACGGCTACTGCGGTATCGGAGGCATTGGCGTCTGTCTGCCCCCACAGGCATAATAGCGTTTATCACTGAGGTGAATAATTAACGCTCTGGCGGCTTTACAGTCGCTTACGCTATACTACCCTGTGTTATAGCCGGTCCAGAGCCTTCGGACCGGTTTTTTATGTATTCCACTATAGAGTTATCAACTTCCCTTCCGAGGATCTGGCCTCAACGGCTGGATAAACTATGTTAAATAGTATTTTAGTTATTCTTTGTCTGATCGCTGTCAGTGCGTTTTTTTCGATATCGGAGATCTCGCTGGCAGCTTCACGTAAGATCAAACTCAAACTGCTGGCCGATGACGGCAACGTGAACGCCCAACGCGTTCTCAAAATGCAGGAAAACCCGGGCACATTCTTTACCGTCGTACAGATCGGCCTCAACGCCGTCGCCATTCTTGGTGGTATCGTCGGTGATGCGGCATTCTCGCCGGCGTTTCACAGCCTGCTGAGCCAGTACATGTCAGCTGAGCTTTCAGAGCAATTGAGCTTTATCATCTCCTTTACCCTGGTCACCAGCCTGTTCATTCTGTTCGCTGACCTGACCCCGAAACGCATCGGTATGATTGCGCCAGAAGCCGTTGCTTTGCGTATCATCAACCCGATGCGCTTCTGCCTGCTGGTCTTCCGCCCGCTGGTGTGGCTGTTCAACGGCATGGCTAACAACATCTTCCGCCTGTTCAAAATACCGATGGTGCGTAAAGACGATATTACTTCCGACGACATTTACGCCGTGGTAGAAGCCGGCGCGCTGGCCGGGGTGCTGCGTAAGCAGGAACATGAGCTGATTGAGAACGTTTTCGAGCTGGAGTCGCGTACCGTTCCGTCGTCCATGACCTCGCGTGAAAACATCATCTGGTTCGATCTGCACGAAGACGAGCAGAGCCTGAAGAACAAGGTGGCGGAACACCCGCACTCCAAATTCCTGGTCTGTAACGAAGATATCGACCACATCATCGGCTACGTGGACTCTAAAGATCTGCTTAATCGCGTGCTGGCGAACCAAAGCCTGGTGCTGACCGGCGGCGTACAGATTCGCAATACGTTGATTGTTCCGGATACGCTGACGCTCTCTGAAGCGCTGGAAAGCTTTAAAACCGCCGGGGAAGACTTCGCGGTAATCATGAACGAATATGCGCTGGTGGTGGGGATTATCACCCTCAACGACGTCATGACTACTCTGATGGGCGATCTGGTCGGCCAGGGACTGGAAGAGCAAATTGTCGCTCGCGATGAGAACTCATGGCTGATTGATGGCGGTACGCCGATTGACGACGTCATGCGCGTGCTGGATATCGACGAATTCCCGCAGTCCGGCAACTACGAGACCATCGGCGGCTTTATGATGTTTATGCTGCGTAAGATCCCGAAACGCACCGATGCGGTGAAATTCTCCGGCTATAAATTCGAGGTGGTGGATATCGACAACTACCGGATTGACCAGCTGCTGGTAACCCGCATCGACAACAAACCGACCGTGCTGGTACCGAAACAGCCGGACGCCGTGAATAGCGATAAAGAGCCGGCGTAAAGTATTGGGTCGAACATAAAAGGCGGATGAAAACTCCGCCTTTTTTATTGTCCGAATGTGAGGCGGCTCACGCCCCTCAGGCGATAGCAGATTTTTACTGTTCCATAGCGAAACTTTCATGACTCCCCTCCGCGCAAAAAGGTAACTTTGCTCGCGTCTACACGATCATATTCCTGTTCAACGGGAGCGAGGATTACCATGATTGAATCAAATAAGAATTACTATATAAGCTGTCTGTTCTTCCTGTTCTTCTTTATTGGCTGGGGATGCTGCTATCCTTATTTATCACTGTGGTTAACGGAAACCATCGGCATTAATTACACTGATGTCGGCCTGGTTTATTCCTTTACTGCGATTATTGCCGTTTGCGTTCAGCCATTATTCGGTTTCATCTCCGACAAACTGGTCTATCGTAAAAACCTCATGTGGTTGCTGGCAATTATTATCACTTTATTTGCCCCCTACTGGATTTACGTCTTTGCGCCATTATTAAAAATTAACGTTTTTCTCGGGGCGCTGGCTGGTGGCATCTATATTGGTATGGCCTATGGCGCTGGTTGCGGTATTTGCGAAGCCTATATTGATAAAGTCAGTCGCGCTTCCGGGTTTGAGTTTGGCCGCGCCAGAATGTTTGGCGGTATTGGCGCGGCTATCGGTACCTTTGCGGCAGGTAAGCTCTACGGGATCGATCAGAATATGATTTTCTGGTTGGCCAGCTGCGCGGGAGCTTGCCTGCTGGTGATTGTCTGGAAAATGCAGATTAGCGCGGATAAACAGGGCGCGATGCCGGGCGGGAAAGCTTCGCCGGTCACCTTAAGCGACGCCACATCGCTGCTGAAAATGAAGAAATTCTGGTTCTTCGCCATCTATATGATTGGCGTCGGCGCGGTATATGAAACCTACGACCAGCAGTTCGCTATCTATTACAGCCACTTCTTTGAGAGCAAAGCGCGCGGCGCGGAGGTCTTCGGCTATTTAACCACCGGTCAGATTTTCCTTGATGCGGTCGTGATGTTTTTTGCCCCATGGTTCGTGAATAAAATCGGCCCGAAAAATGCTCTGCTGTACTGCGGGATGATTATGAGCCTGCGCATTATCGGTTCAGCCTGGGCAGTGGGGCCGGTATCCATTAGCCTGATTAAACTACTGCACGGTTTTGAAAGCTCGGTGCTGCTGGTTGCTGCATTAAAATATATCTTCGCCAATTTCAACCCGATGCTTTCCGCCACCGTTTACTTAATTGGCTTCCAGTTCTCTAAAAGCTTTAGCTCTATTTTTCTTTCTACCGGCATCGGCCATATGTACCAGAGCATGGGCTTTACCAGCAGCTATATCGTTCTCGGCAGTATCGCCCTGTGCTTTACGCTGATTTCATTTATTACGCTGGACAAAGCGCGCACTTTTTCCCCGCAGCCGGCACCCGTGCATTAATTCAAGGAGGTAACCTGTATGTCTGATTTATTTTATGGCGTGGCGTATTACGATGAATATATGCCGGAAGACCGGTTAGCGAAAGATATCGCCTTAATGCGCGAAACGGGCATTAACGTGGTGCGGATTGCCGAATCGACCTGGAGTACGCTGGAGCCTCAGGAAGGCGAGTATAACTTCTACCATATCGACCGGGTGCTGGACGCTATGCATGAAGCGGGGATCGCGGTGATTATCGGCACGCCGACTTACGCCGTCCCGGCCTGGCTGGCGGCTAAACATCCGGACATTCTGGTCACCACCGTCGACGGACAGCAAAAATATGGTCCGCGGCAAATCATGGATATCGTCAACCCGACCTTTCGCCGCTACGCCGAAAAGATTATCCGCACTCTGATGGCGCACGTGCAGCACCATCCGGCGATTATTGGCTGGCAGCTGGATAACGAAACCAAGCATTACGATAATATCGGCCGCTATATGCAGGAAGGTTTTGTGCGCAGCCTGCGGGAACAATATCCCGATCTCGCCCGGTTGAATAAAGATTTTGGTCTGGACTACTGGAGCAACCGCATCGATAGCTGGCAGGATTTTCCGCCGGTCGAAAATACCATTAACGCCAGCCTCGCCTGCGCGTTCTCCCGCTACCAGCGCCAGCAGGTGACCGAGTACCTCGCCTGGCAGGCGGACATCGTACGTGAATATGCCCAGCCGCATCAGTTCGTCACCCACAACTTCGATTTTGAATGGCGCGGCTACTCCTATGGCGTGCAGCCGCGAGTCGACCATTTTGCGGCGGCGCAGGCGCTGGATATTGCCGGTGTCGATATCTATCACCCGAGTCAGAAGCACCTGACCGGGCGGGAAATCGCCTTTGGCGGCGCTATTACCCGTTCGCTCAGGCAGGGTAAGAACTACTTCGTACTGGAAACCCAGGCGCAGGGCTTCACCCAGTGGACGCCTTTTCCGGGACAGCTGCGTCTGCAGGCCTTTAGCCACGTGGCCTCAGGTGCGGCGATGGTCTCCTACTGGCACTGGCATTCGATTCATAACTCGTTCGAGACCTACTGGAAGGGGCTGTTAAGCCACGACTTCTCGCGCAATGCGACCTGGCAGGAGGCGACCACTATCGGGGCTGACTTCGCCCGCCTGTCGCCGCAGCTGGCGGAGCTGAAAGCAGAAAACGACGTCGCGCTGCTGGTGAGCAATGAAGCAATGGACGCCCTCAATCAGTTCCGCCCCGGCGATACGCAGGGCAATATTTATAACGATATTTTTCGCCGCTTCCACGATGCGCTGTACGACCACAATATCAGTGTCGATATTATCCATGATGTTAATGAGGAAACCTCGCGCTACCGCGCGCTGATCGTGCCCGGACTTTACGCCGCTGATGATGGCCTGCTTACGCGCATCAATCGCTATATTGAACAAGGCGGCAGAGCGCTGATCGGCTTTAAATCGGGCTTTAGCGATGAAAACGTCAAGGTGCGAACCGGCGCCCAGCCGGGGATTTTGCGCGAGAGCTGCGGCGTGAGCTACAGCCAGTTCACCCTGCCGGAGGAGACCACGGTAAGTTCATGCCGCGCAGACATAGATTGCAGTAAAGACAATCAGGCCGAACTGTGGATGGAGCTGCTGACGCCGGACTCCACTACCCGCACGCTACTGCGCTATCAGCATCCGGCATGGAGCGAATATGCCGCCGCCACCGACGCAGATTACGGCCAGGGGCGGGCGATTTACGTAGGCTTCCTGCCGCAGAAAACGCTGGTTAGTCAGCTATTTGACGTCCTCACCTCTGGCCTGGATCTGCGCTCGCGCACGTCGGCGTACCGCTATCCGCTGGTGGTTAAACAGATGCGCAACCGTGACGGCAACCGCATCCACTTCCTGTTCAACTACTCCGGCGAGCCGCTGGAGTTCATCAGCGAGACATCAGGCAACGCGCTGTTGAGCGGGGATGAGGTAAGCTGCGGCCAGCCGTTGCGTCTCAAGGCATGGGAATTTAGTATCATCGAAAGTTAACCGGACAGCGGCGTTCAGGCGGGAGAAACGATGGAACTGGATATCAATGAGCTACTGAACTTCTCGCCATTGATGAAGACCTTTACCTTCAACGCCTGGGTCGTCGCCGGCTTTACCCCCATCACCCGCGGGTCAAAGCTGGACTACTACATTAACCGCCCGCAGGGGATGAAAGGTTACATCATCAATCTGACTCTGCGCGGCCAGGCGCGCGCGAAAGCGGGCGATGGCTCCCTTCTGTTTCGTGCAAACGATCTGCTGCTCTTCCCGCCCGGCGTTCCCCACCATTACGGGCGGGATGAACACAGCGAGCACTGGGATCATTTATGGATCTACTTTATCCCCCGGCCCTACTGGATAGACTGGCTGAAATGGGATCAAACGAGCCACGGCATTGGCAAAACAACGGTCAACGATCCTGAACAGTTGCAAAATCTGCGCGATCTTTTCTATGAAGTCATCCGCCATCATTCCGCTTCCGCCCCGCTTTCTGAAGCGCTGGCGATGAATGCGCTGGAGCGCCTGATCCTGAGCTGCTTTCAGCGACAGCCGATCAGCAATCGCCACGCTCACGATCCGCGGATTAACGCCATATGTGACTATCTTAACGAGCATATTGCTCAGGAGATTAAAATTGAAAACCTGGCAGCGATGGTTTTTATCTCGCCTTCACGGCTGGCGCATCTGTTTAAAAATGAGCTGGGGCAAACGGTATACGCCTGGCGCGAGGCGCAACGCATTAACCGCGCACGATGGCTGATCCAGAGTACTTCCCTGCCGCTTAATAAAATCGCCCTGTCGGTCGGTTACGCAGACCCGGTCTACTTCACGCGTATTTTCCGCAAACACAACGGCATTCCGCCGGGCGAGTACCGTAAACGCTATGCGGAAATGAAGGGATAGGCCAGAAACATCAACGGCTCCATCAGGAGCCGTTTTTTTACCGCATAGCTATATCGTTATTCAGGTTAAGCCATCTCTGTTTGCAGACGCAGAACCTGACGATTGACTTCAGACATCACAGACAAATGCTGCTTGTCTTTAACCTTCGGGATAAGGATTTTGCCCTTATCAAACTCAAAAGCGCCAACATCCTTGATGTATAACCGTCCACGGAACAGGATCTTCACGTACTTCGCCACTTGTAGCGGATTGTAGCGTTGGAAAATTTTCATTGTTGTCTCCTGCCAGGGTTACGCTCTTGTGGTGCCACACTTGGCCCACGATTCGGGAGCGCAAATTTTAATGCCCTGAAACTATAGTCCAGAACTTCTGTAATACCCAGCATGCATAAGTTTATTTACCTTTTGATGACAATAATTAAGAACTTTCTTTTCAAACATACGTAGAAGTTAGTATAAGTCGCCGATTTCCTTCGAATATGTGCGTTAACACGCAAACTGGCACCCTGATTGCGTGTAATGCCGGGGAATCGCACTTATGCTTAAACGAGACCAAGTGGTCGGATCACCTGCATAAAAATAAGGACTCATCATGACCCTACGTAAGCTACTGGCGGTTTCCTGCCTCCTGTTCCCGCTGATGGCCTCAGCGCATAATTTTGTCGATGGCCAGCGCGTCGCGCCGGTTGGCATTGCCGACCGGGGAGAATTAATTCTGGATAATGATAAGTTTAGCTATAAAAACTGGAATAGCTCGCAGCTGGCAGGAAAAGTTCGCGTGGTGCAGCACATCGCCGGACGCACGTCGGCAAAAGAGAAAAATGCCACTCTGATAGAGGCAATTAAGGCCGCTAAATTCCCGCACGACCGTTACCAGACCACCACCATCGTGAATACCGATGACGCCATTCCGGGTTCCGGCATGTTCGTACGTAGCAGCATTGAGAGCAACAAACAGCTCTACCCCTGGTCGCAGTTTATTGTCGACAGCAACGGCCTGGCCCGTAAAGCCTGGCAGCTGCAGGAGGAGAGTTCAGCGATTGTGGTGCTGGATAAAGACGGTCGCGTTCAGTGGGCCAAAGATGGCGCGCTCACGCAGGATGAAGTGCAGCAGGTGGTCGCCCTGCTGCACAAACTGCTTAGTAAATAGAGACCCGGAAGCCGGGGTTCAGGAAAGATTCACGCGGGGTATAGTCCAGAGTACGCCCCTGCCAGTCGTGAACGTGCGCCCCGGCAGCTACCGCAACGGCATGGCCAGCGGCGGTATCCCAGGTGCTGGTCGGCCCAAAGCGCGGATAAAGCTGGGCCTGACCTTCCGCCACCAGGCAGAATTTCAGCGACGAACCGATCGAGGTGGTCTGATGCTCGCCAATATGTTCCAGGTACTCCTGCAGTTCCGGATCGTTGCCGTGGGAGCGACTGATAACCACCAGCGGCGGTCGGGCATCCCGCACCTGAATCTGCTTGCGCATGCCGCATTCCTCTTTCCACGCCTTTCCGCCTTCGGCGCTATACAGCACCTTTAAGACCGGCGCGTAAACCACGCCAAGGACCGGTTTTCCTTTTTCAATCAAGGCAATATTGACGGTAAATTCACCGTTACGTTTAATAAATTCTTTGGTGCCGTCCAGCGGATCCACCAGCCAGTAGCGTTGCCAGTGCTGCCGCACCTCCCATCCGGGGGGATCTTCTTCAGAGAGCACCGGGATATCGGGCGTCAGCGCCAGCAGGCCGTGCATAATCACCTTGTGCGCGGCGAGGTCTGCCGCGGTGACCGGAGAATCATCCTTCTTGCTGGCAACGTCCATCGGCTGCTTTCCATCATAGACTTCCATGATGGCATCACCTGCAATCCGTGCAAGTTGACATACTTGTTCTAACATTCTCCACCTCATCTGGTTACAGTGGCGTTAACTCGTTGTTTTAGTTATATCGCATCGCTGCGAGTTCCGCTATCTGTGATAACGATGGCGGTTTCATGAGCCAGTTTTCGGCATGATTCACATTTCTGTAAGCAACAGGATGTACATACATTTTCTTCTGTGTCATTGCTCATAAAAAGGACGCCTCTGATGATTAAGTTTAGCGCAACGTTACTGGCCACGCTGATTGCCGCCAGCGTGAACGCCGCGACGGTCGATTTGCGAATTATGGAAACCACCGATTTGCACAGCAATATGATGGATTTCGACTACTACAAAGACGCCGCAACGGAAAAATTTGGCCTCGTGCGCACCGCTACACTGATTGAAAAAGCCCGCCAGGAAGTCAAAAACAGCGTGCTGGTCGATAACGGCGATGTCATTCAGGGAAGTCCGCTGGGTGACTATATGGCTGCCAAAGGGCTCAACAGCGGTGATGTCCACCCGGTGTATAAGGCGATGAATACGCTGGATTACGCGGTAGGTAACCTCGGCAATCACGAGTTCAACTACGGCCTTGAGTTCCTGCACAAGGCGCTCGCCGGGGCGAAATTTCCCTACGTAAACGCCAATATTATCGATACCAAAACCGGTAAACCGATGTTTACGCCGTATCTGATTAAAGAGACGACGGTGCAGGATCGCGACGGCAAAACGCAGACGCTGCGTATCGGCTATATCGGTTTTGTGCCGCCGCAAATCATGACCTGGGATAAAGCCAATCTCAGCGGCAAAGTGACCGTCAACGATATCACTGAAACCGCGCGTCAGTATGTGCCGGAAATGCGTGAAAAAGGCGCAGATGTGGTGGTGGTGGTCGCACATTCGGGACTATCTGCCGATCCTTACCACGCGATGGCGGAAAATTCGGTGTACTACCTCAGCCAGGTGCCCGGCGTGGATGCCATTATGTTCGGCCACGCCCATGCGGTGTTCCCGGGGAAAGATTTTGCCGGCATTCAGGGTGCGGATATCGACAAAGGCACCCTGAACGGCATCCCGGCCGTGATGCCCGGTATGTGGGGTGACCACCTTGGCGTTGTCGATCTGGTGCTGAATAACGATGCCGGTCAATGGCGGGTCGCTCAGGCCAAAGCCGAGGCGCGCCCTGTCTATGACGCCGTGGCGAAAAAATCCCTGGCGGCGGAAGATACGCGGATGGTGCAGGTACTGAAAGCCGATCATGACGCCACCCGCGAGTTCGTCAGCAAGCCCATCGGCCAGTCTTCAGACAACATGTACAGCTACCTGGCACTGGTCCAGGACGACCCCACCGTGCAGGTCGTGAACATGGCGCAGAAGGCCTATGTTGAACACTTTATCCAGGGCGACCCGGATCTGGCGAAGCTGCCGGTGCTTTCCGCCGCCGCGCCGTTTAAAGTCGGCGGCCGTAAAAACGACCCTGCCAGCTTCGTTGAGGTGGAAAAAGGCCAGCTCACCTTCCGCAATGCCGCCGACCTGTATCTCTATCCCAATACCCTGGTGGTGATGAAGGTGAGCGGTAAAGAGGTGAAAGAGTGGCTGGAGTGCTCCGCCGGGCAGTTTAATCAGATTGACCCCAGCAGCAGCAAACCGCAGTCGTTAATCAACTGGGACGGTTTCCGTACCTACAACTTTGATGTGATTGACGGCGTAAACTACCAGATTGACATCACCCAGCCGGCGCGCTACGACGGCGAGTGTCAGATGATTCACCCGCAGGCAGAACGAATTAAGGATCTGACCTTTAACGGTAAACCTGTTGACCCCAAAGCCACCTTCCTCGTCGCCACCAATAACTACCGCGCCTACGGCGGTAAATTTGCCGGAACCGGCGATAGCCACATTGCTTTTGCCTCCCCGGACGAGAACCGTTCGGTACTGGCGGCATGGATCGGCGCAGAGTCGAAAAAAGCGGGCGCTATCCACCCGGCCGTCGACAACAACTGGCGGCTGGCCCCGATTCATAGCCCAGCGCCGCTGGATATCCGCTTTGAAACCTCTCCGGGTGCAAAAGCCGCGGCATTTATTAAAGAGAAAGCACAGTACCCGATGCATCAGGTCGCTACCGACGATATCGGTTTTGCGATTTACCAGCTGGATTTGAGCCAATAACGAATTGCCTTCCCGCTCGCGCTGCGCTTAGCGGGGCGACAAAGCAGGGATACAACGCGCGGCGACAGGCTGGATCAGCGACTGCCGCCGCGATCCGGGCTTCTCCGGTCAGGCAACGTCCTGCTCGTGGTTTGCCAGAATCACGGGCAGATTCAGCTCAATCCAGTCGGCCAGCGCCGCCACTTTCTCACTGACCTGCTCACCGAGCGGGGTCAGACTATACTCTACGTGCGGCGGTACCACCGGATACGAAACCCGGTTGATAAAGCCATCCTGCTCCAGCGCCTGCAGCGACTGTGCCAGCATCTTTTCACTGACGCCGCCCATCTTGCGGCGTAAATCGCTGAAGCGATGGGTTCCCGTACGCAGCGCGATCAGGATTAACACTCCCCAGCGGCTGGTCACATGTTTCAGCACGTCACGTGACGGGCACTCTTCCACAAACAGATTACCGTCGCGCATCTGTTCGCTTAGCGTCGGATTCGCCATTTTCATACTTACCTTTTTGTACGTACTTACTAAAAGTTAGTTAAGATGTTAGCTTATCACAACTGTCACGCAACACGAAGGAGAATACTGATGATCGCGATTACCGGCGCCACCGGCCAGCTTGGCCACCTCGTCCTACAAAATCTGTTAAAAACCACGGCCGCCAGCCAGATTGTGGCCATTGTGCGTAACCCGGCAAAAGCCGAAGCGCTGAGCCAGCAGGGTATTGTGGTTCGCCAGGCCGATTATACCGACGAAGCGGCATTGACCGCCGCGCTGCAGGGCGTGGATAAACTGCTGCTGATCTCCTCCAGCGAAGTCGGTCAGCGTACCCCGCAGCACCGTAACGTCATTCATGCCGCCAAAGCCGCCGGGGTAAAATTTATCGCTTACACCAGCCTGCTGCATGCCGATAAATCCCCGCTTGGCCTGCACGTTGAGCATGTTGAAACCGAGAAAATGCTCGCCGAATCCGGTATCCCTTATGCTCTGCTGCGCAATGGCTGGTACACCGAGAACTATCTTGCCAGCGCGCCGCCGGCTCTTGAGCATGGCGTGTTTATCGGTGCTGCCGGTGACGGCAAAATCGCCTCGGCGACCCGCGCCGATTATGCCGAAGCCGCCGCACGCGTTATCGCGCAAGAGGGTCATGCCGGGAAAGTGTACGAGCTGGCCGGCGATGAAGCCTGGACCCTGAGCGAACTGGCTGCCGCGCTGAGCAAGCAGAGCGGTAAAAACGTGGTGTATCAGAACCTGAGCGAAGCCGACTTCGCCGCTGCGCTGAAGAGCGTTGGCCTGCCGGCAGGGCTGGCGGATATGCTCGCCGACTCGGATATCGGCGCGTCTAAAGGCGGTCTGTTTGACGACAGCCGTACCCTGAGCGCGTTGATTGGTCGCCCGACGACGCCGCTGGCTGAGAGCATCAAAGGCATTCTGTAACGGTTACAAAAAGGTTAATTTTTGTAGCTTCCCGGCGGGTCATCCCCAATAATAAAAGGATATCCGTCGGGAGAAACGCAATGCAGGGCGTACCGGAACAGTTCAACGATGAGAGAGACAGCGCGCGCTTTCGCCATCCGGCGCAGCTGCCCGGCGTTGAGCTGTACCATGCCCATATCTCCCGCTACGCTTTCGAACCCCATACCCATGAAGCCTTCGGCATCGGTGCGATAGAGCTCGGCGCCGAGCGTTTTCGCTATCGCGGCAGCCAGCATGTCGCTCCGGTTAACTCCATCATTACCATGAACCCTGACGAACTGCACACCGGAGAAGCGGCCACCGCCGACGGCTGGCGCTACCGTATGGTCTATCTGGAGCCGCAGATGCTGGAAGAGGTCACCGGCGTGCGCCACTGGTGGTTCAGTGAGGTGGTTCGTCAGGATCCACAGCGCTCGCAGCGGCTCTGTCAGCTTATTTATGGCTTATGGCATACCGACGATCCGCTGGCTCAGCAGGGTCTGTTGCTCGACGTGATCGATACCTTCCGCCCGCTGGCCCATCACGCCCCGGTTATCGCGGAAGCCGCCCACCGTTTCGAGCGCGTACGCGATTATCTGCATGACAACTATATGCACGCCGTTTCCCTTGATGAGCTGGCGCAGGTTGCCGCCCTGAGCCCGTACCACTTTCAGCGCCAGTTTAAGGCGCATTTCCACGTCACGCCCCATCAGATGCTGATGGCCATTCGCCTGTGGCGCGCCAAAGCCTTCCTCACCCACGGCATGCCCGCTGCCGAAGTGGCCGCCGCCACCGGTCTGACCGATCAGTCACACCTGACCCGCGCCTTTACCCGCCGCTACGGCATCACCCCGGTGCGCTATCAAAAGCAGGTCGCCCGGCGCTAATGCGCAATCTCATACAATATTCCCGGCGCGGCCTCTTCTACACTTTAGCCAACTGAAATCGGTACGGATGGCGTGATGATTAGTGGTGTGTTGTATGCCCTGCTGGCGGGGATGATGTGGGGGTTAATATTCGTCGGCCCGGTGCTGGTACCGGAATACCCGGCGGTGCTGCAATCCATGGGACGCTATCTGGCGCTGGGGCTGATTGCCCTACCGCTGGCATGGCTCGGTCGCGCGCGACTGCGACAGCTTTCCGGACGAGACTGGTGGACGGCGCTGGGGCTGACCATGATGGGCAATCTGATCTATTACGTTTGTCTCGCCAGCGCCATTCAGCGCACCGGTGCGCCGGTATCGACGATGATTATCGGCACCCTGCCGGTGGTGCTGCCGGTGATGGCTAACCTGCTCTACAGCCAGCGCGACGGTAAGCTACCGTGGCGACGTCTCTTTCCGGCGCTCTCCTGTATCGCTGTCGGCCTGGTGTGCGTCAATATTGCCGAACTGCGCCAGGGACTGCCCAATTTCAGTATCTGGCGCTACGGTTCCGGTATTGGTCTGGCGCTGATATCGGTGGCCTGCTGGGCCTGGTACGCGTTGCGCAATGCACGCTGGCTGCGGGAAAACCCGGATAAGCATCCGATGATGTGGGCAACGGCGCAGGCGCTGGTGACGCTACCGGTCTCGCTGGCCGGTTATCTGATTGCCTGCGGATGGCTGCATGCCCAGCAGGCCGACTTCCCGCTGCCCTTTGGCCCACGTCCCCTGATCTTCGTGACGCTGATGCTGGCCATCGCGGTCCTCTGCTCCTGGGTCGGCGCATTGTGCTGGAATATCGCCAGCCAGAAGCTGCCAACGGTCATTCTCGGGCCGCTCATCGTCTTCGAAACGCTGGCGGGCCTGCTGTATACCTTCCTGTTACGACAAAGCATGCCGCCGCTGCTGACGCTCAGCGGCATCCTGCTACTGGTTGT
The DNA here is from genome assembly GCF_000735435.1 of Klebsiella planticola ATCC 33531. Lineage (GTDB taxonomy): Bacteria > Pseudomonadota > Gammaproteobacteria > Enterobacterales > Enterobacteriaceae > Klebsiella > Klebsiella planticola. The sequence continues at coordinate 90,410 of NZ_JMPP01000006.1, forward strand.
TGGCGTGGTCTACGCGGTCTGTTCGCGACCACAAAAACCGGTGGTTGTGGCGCGGGTCTGCGAGAATAAAAAATAGCCTGGTATCCGAAAGGGGTATTTCCTTGCCAATAAGATGCATTTAATATGCATCTTATATTTTTAAAGACGAGGTATTCGCTATGGCTTTTCGTGACCAACCTTTAGGCGAGCTGGCGCTGACAATTCCGCGCGCCTCCGCGCTGTTCCGTAAATACGATATGGACTACTGCTGCGGCGGCAAACAGACGCTGGAACGCGCCGCAGCGCGTAAGGAGCTGGACGTCGCGGCGATCGAAGCCGAGCTGGCCAGACTGGCGGAAGAGCCGGTAGAGAAAGACTGGCGTACCGCACCGTATGCCGAAATCATCGACCATATCATCGCTCGCTACCACGATCGCCATCGCGAACAGCTGCCGGAGCTTATCCTGCAGGCCAGCAAAGTTGAACGGGTGCATGCCGATAAGCCCAACGTGCCGAACGGCTTAGCCAAATACCTGACCATGCTGCACCAGGAGCTCTCCAGCCACATGATGAAAGAGGAGCAGATCCTGTTCCCGATGATCAAACAGGGCATGGGGACTCAGGCCGCGGGTCCCATCAGCGTCATGGAAAGCGAACACGACGAAGCGGGCGAGCTGCTGGAAGTGATTAAGCACGTCACCAACAATGTCACCCCGCCGCCGGAAGCCTGCACCACGTGGAAAGCGATGTACAACGGCATTAACCAACTGATCGACGATCTGATGGAACATATCAGCCTGGAGAACAACGTTCTGTTTCCGCGTGCCCTCGCCGGAAAATAAAAAAGGCGCCCGCAGGCGCCCTCGACATTGTCAGTCTTATTGGCCACCCCGGTGGCCTTTTTTTATGACGGACGTCCTGTCCGTCCCCCTTCGGGCCGTTGCAAGCAACGTTAAAAATCTCTCCCGAAGATTTTTTTATTTCGCCAGACGTTTCTTACCGGCGAAGAACCAACCCGCCGCCAGCAGAACGAACCACAGCGGGGTGACGATCAGCGCTTCGCGCGTATCGGCTTCCAGCGTCAACAGCACCAGCACGAAGACGAAGAACGCCATACAGACCCAGCACATCAGTTTACCCAGCGGCATCTTATATTTGGACTGCTCATGCAGATGCGGACGCTTTTTGCGGTAGACCAGGTATGAGCACAGAATAATGGTCCACACGAACATAAACAGGATCGCAGATACCGTGGTAATCATGGTGAAGGCGGCAATCACGCTCGGGTTCACCATCAGCATCACCACGCCGCCCAGCAGGCACATGCAGGAGAAGGTCAGCCCTTTCGCCGGTACCGCACGTTTCGACAGCTTGGCGAACATCGACGGCGCCTGACCATCCTGCGCCAGGCCGAACAGCATACGGCTGGTTGAGAACACACCGCTGTTAGCCGAAGAGGCGGCCGAAGTTAGCACCACAAAGTTAATCAGGCTGGCCGCCGCCGGCAGACCCACCAGGACAAACAGTTCGACGAACGGGCTCTTGGTCGGCACCACGGAGCTCCACGGCGTCACCGACATAATCACGATCAGTGCGAAGACGTAGAACATAATAATACGCAGCGGGATGGAGTTAATCGCGCGCGGCAGGGATTTTTCCGGATCTTTGGTTTCTGCCGCAGTGGTCCCTACCAGCTCAATACCGACGAATGCGAAGACCGCGATCTGGAAGCCGGCAAAGAATCCGCTGATCCCTTTCGGGAACCAGCCGCCGTCATTCCACAGATGGGCAAAAGAAGCCTCCACGCCGGTCGGCGATTTGAAATGCATCATCACCATCACCAGGCCGACAACAATCAGCGCCACAATGGCGACGATTTTGATCATCGCGAACCAGAACTCCATCTCACCGAACATTTTCACGGTGGCAAGGTTCAGGCTCAGCAGCAGCAGGATAACCGCCAGCGAAGCGACCCAGTCGGAAAGTCCAGGGAACCAGAACTGGGCGTAGGCGGTAATCGCCACCACGTCGGCCATCCCGGTCACCACCCAGCAGAACCAGTAGGTCCAGCCGGTAAAATAGCCTGCCCACGGCCCCAGAAGGTCGGCGGCAAAATCACTGAACGATTTATATTCCAGATTCGACAGCAGTAATTCGCCCATCGCGCGCATCACGAAAAACAGCATAAAGCCGATGATCATATAAACAAAAATAATGGATGGCCCGGCGAGGCTGATGGTTTTGCCGGATCCCATAAACAGCCCCGTCCCGATGGCGCCACCAATAGCAATAAGCTGAATATGTCGATTCGTGAGATTTCGCCGTAGCGATTGTTCAGTCGGAGCCTGCTCTTCGGCAGCGACTTTAACCTGATCTACCATGTGATTTTCTTCCTGTTGTACCTGTCTGTGTTGTTCAGGCTCTGATGGCCCGTCATTTGTCATTACCCTGAAAAAGGGTTTATCGATATTAGGTAAGAATCGGAGGGATGAATACTATGATTTAGATATAATGTTAATTTTATGTTTAAAGTGAGTGTTATATCACTCCTGCAGCGCGAAACAGCTCACAAAAATACACCTAAAAAGGCTGAGCGCAACATAAAATTCCAGCAAACTCCTAACTTAAGTATTTTGCGCTATTTTTAGTCGCTCCCTCCCCCTGAAGGGAGAGGAAGCACCTGCTGATTAGATAATATCCAGCAGTTCAACTTCAAAGATCAGGGTGCTGAACGGAGGAATAGAAGCACCTGCGCCGCGCTCACCATAGGCCAGGTTGTGCGGAATAGTCAGTTCCCATTTGGAACCCACCGGCATCAGGGTCAGCGCTTCAATCCAGCCGCCGATCACGCCGGTCACCGGGAACTCAGCCGGTTCACCGCGAGCCACGGAGCTGTCAAATACGGTACCGTCGATCAGTTTACCGGTGTAATGCACGCGGACGCGGTCGGTACGCGCCGGGATCGCGCCTTCACCCTGGGTCAGAACGCGGAACTGCAGACCGGATTCGGTGCTGTTCACGCCTTCACGCTCGCGGTTTTCATCCAGGTATTTCTGGCCATCGGCCGCCATCTCCTGGAAACGTTCGCGACGTACCGCGTCAGCACGTTCGTGGATTTCACGCAGCGCGCGGTGAACGGCTTCCACCGGCACCTGCGGCTGATTGCCTTCCAGCGCATCGGCAATGCCGGCAACCAGTGCTTCAGGCAGCAGCCCCTGCAGGCCGGATTCGCTCAGCTGTTGTCCAACCTGCAAGCCGATACCGTAACTTGCCTGCGCTTCAATAGTGTCAAAAGTCGGGGTTGCCATCTTCTTTCCTTATTTTTCGGGGGGAAAATTTCATACTCGACGGATTCCAGATAGCAAAAAGGCGGCATGCAGATGATTCACCGGCAGGACAGGCCACAGTGTGACCAGTGCAGGCAGGCGCAGCCAGCGCATCAGCAACTCGAAAAACGACGAGCGTAAAGTGGTGGGCAGCATATCAGCCATCGTCCGATGGGTAAAACTTTGTCGCGGAGATGATGACAAATCTGAGGGAAACAGAAACAATAGGAGATATCAGGTTAACCTCACGAAACATATCTTTGTCTCGGCCATCAGGAAGTTAGCCATCTATACTCTACGGAGAGCAGGATAAAAATATGCGGAGCAGGAGGAAAGCCATGCCCGGGCGCTTTGACATCACACCTACCCTGGCGAAGATCTGGCACGCCCCGGATCATATTCGCATTATGGATCCGCTGCCGCCCATGCACCGCCGAGGCATCATTGCCGGCGCATTGCTGGTGATTATCGGCATACTGCTCCCGTCAGAGGAGAGCAGCAGCCCGGTACAAAGTGGCCGCGAAGCCAATATCGACCTGCAATCGCAGTCCCAGCCGCAATCTTCCCAACAGGCCATGCCGCTGCCGCCGATTACCACCACGCCGACGGTGAATGACGCCGATCAGATGGCGCCGGTGGCGCCGGAGCCGGTTCAGGACGAACCGGTGGAGCAGGGACAGAGCCAGGCCTACTCTCAGCCGCAGCAGCAACAGCAACAGCAGCAGTCGGCCCCGGGAATTGAGCAGCAGTGGCGTACCTACCGCATAGAAGCGGGTAAAACCCTGGCCCAGCTGTTCCGCGATCATAATCTGCCGCCAACCGACGTCTATGCGATGGCGCAGGTAGAAGGTCCGGGCAAACCGCTCAGTTCGCTGCAAACCGGGCAGACGGTGCAAATTCGTCAGAATGCGAATGGCGTCGTGACCGGCCTGACAATTGATACCGGCGGCGGACAGCAGGTGCTGTTCACCCGTCAGGCGAACGGCAGTTTTATTCGCGCGCGCTAATCGCCGCCAGGAATCCACTGGTCATGCCGGGTATCATGCCCGGCCTGCGCAAAAGCGCCCTCTCACTCCCGTCTCCTTCTTCCCGCTTTATTTGGTACCGCGTCGCGTCCGCTCATATCAACGCCTCCCGATCAAAGGATGGGTCATTGACGGCCTGATATTGCAATTGTGTCAGAAGAGAACAACAGAAGGGGAATGCAGAAAAGCAAAACGCCGGCACAAGGCCGGCGTCTCGACGCGAACTGAGTAAAAAATTACTCAGCTACAACGTTAACAACCAGTTTCGCGAAGACTTCGCTGTGAACCTGGAAGTCCACTTCGTGCTCACCGGTGGTGCGCAGAACGCCGTTCGGCAGACGAACTTCGCTCTTAGCAACGGCAACGCCAGCTGCAGTTACAGCGTCAGCGATGTCGCGGGTACCGATGGAACCGAACAGTTTACCTTCGTCGCCAGATTTAGACGCGATGGTAACGGTGCCCAGTGCGTTGATTGCTTCAGCACGTGCGTTAGCAGCGGCCAGAACGTCAGCCAGTTTGGCTTCCAGTTCAGCGCGGCGCGCTTCGAAGAATTCAACGTTTTTCTTGGTAGCAGGAACAGCTTTGCCCTGTGGTACCAGGAAGTTACGAGCATAGCCCGCTTTAACGTTAACCTGATCACCCAGGCTACCGAGGTTTGCTACTTTATCAAGCAGAATAACTTGCATTACCTTATCCTCTCAAAGTCGTATTAATGGACCGTGACCGATTACTGATGACGATCAGTGTACGGCAGCAGGGACAGGTAGCGTGCGCGTTTGATAGCGCGAGCCAGCTGACGCTGATATTTTGCACGGGTACCGGTGATACGGCTTGGGACAATCTTACCGCTTTCGGTGATGTAGTTTTTCAGCGTTGCGATATCTTTATAGTCGATCTCTTGAACGCCTTCCGCGGTGAAACGGCAGAACTTGCGACGACGGAAATAACGTGCCATTTGGCTAGTCTCCAGAATCTATCAATTCAATCTGCTCGGCATGCAGAACCATTTTGCTCAGGCCGTTCTTTGCCTTGTGGCAAGAGATGAACCCCTGAACGGTCACTGCGCTACCGACCGTTATACTGTGAGTAATGGCCTGGTTCTCGTGTCCGCTAATAATCACGGGCATTTGACACCATGCCTGCCGGTGAAAACCGGCTTCCTCCTGCACTGAACGATGCTCAAGCACGAACTGGCAGTGTGGAATTCCTGACGGGCTGACCTTACGAAGTGGCGTCCTGCAAACAATGCCGGACAACTCCAGACGATTGGTCATCAGGATTACTCTTCAGAATCCCCAGCTTCAGAATCATCTGCGGTTTCGTTTGCGAAATCTTCGCGACGCTCACGGCGCTCGTCTTTCGCTTTAACCATCGGAGATGCTTCGGTAACAGCGTGCTTAGTACGCATTACCATGCTGCGGATAACGGCGTCGTTGAAGCGGAAGTTAGTTTCCAGCTCATCGATCGCTTCCTGCGGAGCTTCAACGTTCAGCAGAACGTAGTGAGCTTTGTGCAGTTTGTTGATCGGGTAAGCCAGCTGACGGCGGCCCCAGTCTTCCAGACGGTGGATCGTACCTTCTGCTGCAGTGATTGCACCAGTGTAACGTTCGATCATACCCGGAACCTGTTCGCTCTGGTCAGGATGGACCATAAAAACGATTTCGTAATGACGCATCGAATTGCTCCTTACGGATTATTCAGCCTCCTGTCTGGGTCAGCCGCGGCCCATGGAGGCAAGGAACGTGTTAAAGGGCGGCCGAAAAATTGACGCGTCATTCTACTTTCGCAGCCCTGGGAAGACAAGCGAATTGCGCAAATAATTCGCACTAACCGCTAAGCCGCGCTAAGTCAGTGATTTAAAATTAATCAACGGCACCAGCGACACTTTTTTGAACAACTTCATCAGAAATGGTCGCGATACCCGCAGTAGCCAGAGATTACACTTATATCAGAGCTATCGCTAACCCAGGAGGATCCCGGATTTAACGCCAGCATGGTCGACAGAACGTCAGGAGCGTAGAGTATGAAATACATCATCATTGCCGCTATGGCTGCGCTTTTACTGAGCGCCAACGCGCTCGCAGCCATCAAGATCGATGGGCGCCAGGCACGCAACATGGACGATGTGCAGAGCCTGGGCGTTATCTATATCAACCATAATATGGCGACTGAGCAAGAGGCCGATCGGGCACTTAATCAGCTGAGCGATGCGCAAGGCGCAAAATATTTTCAGCCGATCCTGATTCACGAACCGGAAAGCAACGGCGTGATTCATGCCAGCGCAGCCATTTATCGCTAATCCCTCTCTCTTTGACTTCGCTCGATGATCAGGGCGAAGTCTCAATACAATTGAGCATTATTTCCCCTCATGACTTATCAGTCTCCACGTAACCTGATTTAATCTCTGTCTAACTGCATGATTCTCTGGAGTGATTATTCATGGTTCCGCGTTTTGCCACGCTAAGCCGTATCCCAAAAGGGGTTTGGGTTCTGGGCGGCGTTAGCCTGCTGATGGATGTTTCCTCAGAGATGATCCACAGCCTTCTCCCTTTATTTATGGCCACCACACTGGGGGCCAGCGTCATTATTATCGGCATTATCGAAGGCGTCGCGGAAGCCACCGCACTGATGCTGAAGGTGTTTTCCGGCGTCATCAGCGACTATGTCGGCAAGCGTAAAGGGCTGGCGCTGCTTGGCTATGGTCTGGGTGCGCTGAGTAAGCCTCTTTTCGCCATCGCCTCCACCTCAGGCGTAGTGTTTAGCGCCCGGATGATCGACCGCGTGGGCAAAGGGATACGCGGCGCGCCGCGGGATGCGCTGGTCGCCGACGTCACCCCGCCGGAAATTCGCGGAGCCGCCTACGGGCTGCGCCAGTCGCTGGATACCATCGGCGCTTTTCTGGGGCCGCTGCTTGCCGTCGCGCTGATGTTTCTCTGGGATAACGATTTCCAGTCTATTTTTTGGGTCGCGGCGATCCCCGCCGTTCTCTCTATCGCTTTACTGGGCTTTGGATTAAAAGAGCCCAGGACGGCGGTCGTCCAGAAACGCACTAACCCCCTGCGCCGCGAGAATCTCAAGAAGCTTTCCGCCGCCTACTGGTGGGTGGTGGCTATCGGCTCGATTTTTACCCTTGCCCGCTTCAGCGAAGCCTTTCTGGTCCTGCGCGCCCAGCAGATGGCGATCCCGCTGTTCGCTATTCCGCTGGTGATGGTCGCCATGAATCTGGTTTACAGCCTGACCGCCTATCCATTCGGGAAACTATCGGACAGCATGAGCCACAGCAAAATGCTGCAGTGGGGCCTGCTGGTGCTGATCGCCGCCGATATCGTGCTGGCGCTCAGCAGCCACTGGAGCACGCTTTTAGCCGGCGTCGCGCTGTGGGGTATTCATATGGGCATGACGCAGGGTCTGCTGGCGGCGATGGTGGCGCACACCGCCCCGCCTGAACTGCGCGGAACAGCGTTCGGGATGTTCAACCTGATGAGCGGCATCGCCCTGCTGCTGGCCAGCGCAGGTGCGGGCGTGCTGTGGGAAGTTCTGGGCGCCGCCTCGACGTTTTACGCCGGCGCGATAATCTGCGTCGTGACGCTGGTTGGCATGCGCTGCATGCCGTCGGCTTATCAGCAAAACTAAAAATGGCTCCGGAGCAGACCGGTTGATTCATCATAAAGATGAAATGCTCCGGAGCACGTGTTTCACTTTTGCCCGTAATAGGCATCTGGCCCGTGCTTGCGCATAAAATGTTTGTCCATCAGCCAGCTATCGATGGGCTTCAGCTGCGGGTTGATCGCGCAAGCAATCCACGCCATCCGCGCCACCTCTTCCATCACTACCGCGTTATGCACCGCATCGTGCGCATCCTTGCCCCAGGCAAAAGGCCCGTGCTGATAGACCACGATGCCCGGCGTATGCAGCGGCTCAACGTCACCCAGCGTTTCGATAATCACGTGGCCCGTGTTCAGCTCATAAGCCTCCGCCACTTCCTGCGCGCTTAACGCCCGGGTGCAGGGAATGTCGCCAAAGAAGTAGTCCGCGTGGGTCGTCCCCAGCGCGGGAATGGCCAGACCCGCCTGCGCCCAGGCCGTCGCGTGCGTCGAGTGGGTATGCACCACGCCGCCAAGGCTCGGATAGCGGCGATACAGCGCCAGATGCGTGGCGGTATCGGAAGAAGGACGATAGCGTCCTTTCACCACGTTCCCCTCGAGATCCACGACCACCATATCGTCCGCTTTCATGGTCTCGTAGGCGACGCCGCTGGGCTTAATCGCCACCAGCCCGCGTTCGCGGTCGATAGCGCTGACGTTACCCCAGGTAAAAGTGACCAGGCCGTAGCGCGGTAAATCCATATTGGCGTCGAAAACCTGCCGTTTCAGCGTTTGCATTATGCCACCTCCAGCAGACCGGCGCTGGCCATCCGCGCCTTCACCCAATCGCGCGCTTTCGCGACCTCGGCGGCCGGATCGTCGGTCGTTTCGCTCCACATTTCAATTAGATACGGACCGCAGTAGCCCGTCTGCTTGAGCGTTTCGAAACAACGTTCAAAATCGACGACGCCTTCGCCGAACGGCACGTTTTTAAATACGCCGGGTTTCGTGTCTTTTATATGCACCGCCACGATATGCCCCATCCCGGCCTGAAGCTCCATCTGTACGTCGTTATCCCAGGCGGAAAGGTTACCGATGTCCGGATAGAGCTGGAACCACGGATTATTCAGGTAGTGGGCGTAGCCCAGCGCCTTGCTGATCGAGTTCATCAGCGGGTAGTCCATAATTTCCATCGCCAGCGTTACCTGCGCGCGGCTGGCCATTTCAACGCTCTCTTTTAGCCCATCGCGGAAACGACGGCGCGTTTCGTTATTGGCTTCCTGGTAGTAGACGTCGTAGCCCGCCAGCTGGATTACGCGAATCCCCACGTCCTGCGCCAGCCGAATCGCTTTGCGCATAATCTCCAGGCCCTGCGCCCGTACCGCGTCGTCTTCGCTACCGAGCGGGAAGCGCCGATGGGCGCTCAGGCACATTGAGGGCACGCGCACCCCGGTTTCCGCAATCGCGTTAACCAGCGCGAAGCGCTGTTCCCGGCTCCAGTCGAGCCGGGCCAGGCGGGCGTCAGTTTCATCGACCGACATTTCGACGAAATCAAAACCGAGCGCCTTAGCCAGCCGCAGACGTTCCAGCCAGCACTCCCCGGCGGGGAGCGCTTTTTCATAGATGCCGAGCGGAATAGGTTTCGACAGCATAGCCGCTCCTTAGCCCCACAGCTGGGCGATCGAACGTTTGAACTGCCGCGCGGCTTCCACTGGGGAAGCGGCGTCGCGAATGCTGCGACCGGCGATAAAGACGTGGATCGGAATCCCCTGGAACAGCGGCAAATCCTCCAGCGCCAGGCCGCCGGTGACGGTGACTTTAAAGCCCATCCCGGACAGGCGTTTGATCGCGCTGATATCCGCCTCGCCCCACGCTACGCCGGCGGCCTGGGCATCGCGGCTGCGGTGATAAACCACCTGCTGAACGCCCGCTTCGCGCCACTCCTGCGCCTGCTCCCAGGTCCAGTAGCCGGTCAGTTCGATCTGGACGTCGCCGTTGAACTCTTTCGCCACGTCCAGCGCGCCTTTGGTAGTGTTGATGTCCGCGCAGCAGATCACGGTGACCCAGTCGGCGTTGGCTTCAAAGCACATGCGAGAGAGAATTTTACCGGCATCGGCGATTTTGGCGTCCGCCAGCACGATTTTGTTGGGATAGAGCGCCTTCAGGTCGCGAACGGCGCGTACACCCTCAGCCACGCAGAGAATGGTACCGACTTCAATAATGTCCACTTCATCGGCAATCAGGCGCGTCGTTTCATACGCGGAAGACATAGATTGGTTATCGAGCGCAACCTGCAACATAGGTAATGACATTTTGGTGTTCCTTTTAAACGGCCGCTGCCGTAGCGTTATCAATTAATTCCAGAACTTCCTGCGCGGAGCGGCAGGCGCGTAAACGGTCAAAATTGGCTTCATCTTCAAACAGGTTGACGATCTGCATGATGCCAACTTCCTGATGGGTATTGGCATCCACGGCCGCCATGGTGATCAGGATGTCGACCGGGTCGTTATCCTCATGATTGAAAACCAACGGCGTTTTCAGCGTAACCAGCGCAAAGCCCGTTTTCTTCACCCCCTCTTCCGGCCGACCGTGCGGCATCGCCAGACCGGGAGCAATCACAAAATAAGGGCCGTGCTGAGCAACGCCATCCAGAATGGCCTGGTAGTAGCGCGGCTCCACGACATCCGCCTTCACCAGTAAATCCACGCTCAGCTTGACGGCTTCCTGCCAGGTGCTGGCGTCAGCCTGTAAAAGGATGGAGTTGTTCTCCACCAGTGAATCACGTAATTTCATTTGGCGTCCTTACTTCACATCCTGCGGGAAGTGCGCTTTGATCACCTCCAGCAGTTTTGGGCCAAAATCCGCAGGCGAGAGCATGTTGCGCACGCCAACCACGTATTTGTTGCCGGAGACGCTAATCTCACCGGCGATATGGGTGGAGGCGATGATAATGTCCGCGCCGTTGAGTTCACTTTTGTATTCCCCCACCGCGCAGCTGTTTACCGTGTGATCGATATTTGACTGGGTCAAAAACTGGTCCACCTTCATCTTCATGATCATGGAACTGCCTTGCCCGTTGCCACATACAGCCAGAATACGTACGGTCATAGTCAAAACTCCTTATTGAGCAGAAGCATCTGCCAGTTGTTTTTCCGCGTCCTCTTCAGCGCGCAGCGTGCGCCCTGCGAAGAACATATAAGCCAGTGCGATAATGATAATGACGGCCATAAACGCGATACCGATGGAGGCGAAGCCCTGCATCATCGGCGGCGCCAGAATTGACCAGTCCGCCATGCCCATCCAGGCGCTCATGCCGGTCAGCTTCACCGCCCAGACGCAGCCAAAGATTTCGATCATGCCCATCACCAGACAAATCTTGAGCGCCGCGCGCCAGCCGCCAAAGTGGTTAGCAAAGACGCCGATGGTGGCGTTCGAGAAAAACATCGGGATAAAGCCCGGAATAATCAGAATGGAAGAGCCGAAGCCGACCAGAATACCGACGGCGATCAGCTGGCCGATGGTGCCCCACATAAAGCCCCAGACAACGGCGTTTGGCGCAAAGCTATAGATCGCCGCACAGTCAATGGCCAGTACGGCGCCGGGAATCAGGCGCTGGGAGATACCGTTGAACGCCTCGGAGAGCTCGGCAACGAACATGCGCACGCCCTGGGTGATAATGAAAATCGCGACGGCGAACGAGAAGCCCGTTTGCAGGATATAGACCGTCCAGTGGGTGTTACCCGCCATCGCCTGTACGGTGTCGATGCCGAAGGAGAGCAGAATCGCGCCGAAGAAAATGGTCATCACGATGGCCGTGGAGACGATGTTGTCGTGAAAGATGTTCAGCCAGCCCGGCAGCTTAAGATCCTCAACGCTCTCCTCTTTTTTGCCCAGATACGGGGCGACCTTGTAAGCAATCCATGAAGCGAACTGCTGCTGGTGTCCGATGGAGAAGCCGCAGCCGTCGGTCACTTCCTGAGTCGGCTTATACATCATGTTCGAGGTAATGCCCCAATAGAGCGACACCAGTACCGCCGTACAGATGATGGTCGTCCACATCGGGTAGCCGAAGATGTAAAAAGAGACGGCAATCAGCCCCGCCTGCTGGAACATGATGTGCCCGGTCAGCATGATGGTGCGAATACCGGTAATACGCCGCAGCAGGACATAACAGATATTCAGCGCCAGGGCTAACAGCACGGCATAGCCCACCCAGCTGTAGGCGTCGCCCATGCGTTCGATCGTGGCCATCATTGACGCGTAGGTATCGGAGATAGCGCCGTTAATGCCATAAACCTCAGACATTTTCGCCACGACCGGCTTAAACGTGCTGGTCAGAATGCCGGAGCCGGCCTGCAGCAGCATAAAACCGATAATGGTTTTAATCGTCCCTTTAACAATAACGCTGGCGCTTTTGCGCAGCAGGATATAGCCCAGGCAGGTCACAATACCCAGCAGCAGCGGGGCGTTGGTCATAACCTGGTTAAAGAACACGGTAAAGATGTGGTAGAGAATCTCCATAACACACTCCAGAAGGTGGACGCTCTGAATGCACGCTACGCCCAGGTTGGTTGTTGAGATCACTCTAATAATCAAAAATAATCACAACAAGATTATATTTGATTAAATGTGATGCACACCGCAAATAATCACACAATCCGTCATCGTATTAATTCTCATTTTTACAAAATGAAAAATAGTACATTTAAATCAATAAAATAAAATAAAACCCATATCATAAAGTCAGCATCCTTCTCTTTTACCCTCCACCATTCCTCTCATGAAGGGCAAATTTCAGGATTGCAATGCTGAACAAATGGTGCCAGTATTCGTCAAAACAAATCACATTGTGATTACATTTGATAATATGTGAGGGAAAAATAAATGAGTAAAGTACAAACCATCACCCGCGAATCATGGATCCTGAACACTTTTCCGGAGTGGGGTAGCTGGCTGAACGAAGAAATTGAACAAGAGCAGGTTGCGCGGGGCACCTTTGCCATGTGGTGGTTGGGTTGTACGGGCATCTGGCTGAAATCCGAAGGCGGAGCCAATATCTGCGTCGATTTCTGGTGCGGCACCGGCAAGCAAAGCCACGGGAACCCGCTGATGAAAACGGGCCACCAGATGCAGCGTATGGCCGGCGTGAAGAAGCTCCAGCCAAACCTGCGCACCACCCCGTTTGTTCTCGATCCGTTCTCTATTCGCCAGATCGACGCCGTACTGTCCACCCACGATCATAACGATCATATTGATGTAAACGTGGCCGCCGCGGTCATGCAGAACTGCGCCGAGGACGTGCCGTTCATCGGCCCGCAAACCTGCATCGACCTGTGGATGGGCTGGGGCGTTCCGAAAGAGCGCTGTATCGTGATGAAACCGGGCGATGTGGTTAAAATAAAAGATGTTGAAATCCACGCGCTTGACGCTTTTGACCGTACGGCCCTGATCACCTTACCTGCGGATCAAAAAGCCGCAGGCGTACTGCCGGACGGAATGGATCAGCGCGCGGTGAACTATTTGTTCAAAACGCCGGGCGGCAACCTGTATCATAGCGGCGATTCCCACTACTCCAACTACTACGCGAAGCACGGTAACGAATACCAGATCGACGTGGCGCTGGGCTCCTATGGCGAGAACCCGCGCGGTATCACCGACAAAATGACCAGCGCCGATATCCTGCGCATGGCCGAGTCGCTGAATGCTAAAGTGGTGATCCCGTTCCATCACGATATCTGGTCAAACTTCCAGGCCGATCCGCAGGAAATCCGCGTTTTGTGGGAGATGAAAAAAGATCGTCTGCAGTATGGCTTTAAGCCTTTCATCTGGCAGGTGGGCGGAAAATTCACCTGGCCGCTGGATAAAGACAACTTCGAATACCATTATCCGCGCGGATTCGACGATTGCTTCACGATGGAACCGGACCTGCCCTTTAAGTCGTTCCTGTAAGGCTTCTCCGGCGGGACCGCCCGCCGGAAATTATCCCCGTCAGCATTAGTATTTTCACCTGATTTCAAATATCATCTTTGCTTATCACTTTTAATCGGATTTGCTCATGACGGAAGCGCAAAGACATCAAATTTTACTGGATTTGCTGGCACAAACGGGATTTGTCACCGTGGAGCAGGTGATTTCCCGGCTGGGAATTTCTCCGGCGACGGCACGACGCGATATCAACAAACTCGACGAAAGCGGCAGGCTGAAAAAAGTTCGCAACGGCGCGGAAGCCATCAGCGAGCAGCGCCCGCGCTGGTCGCCAATGAATATTCACCAGGCGCAAAACCATGATGAGAAGGTACGGATTGCGCGTGCGGCTTCGCAGCTGGTCAACCCTGGCGAAAGCATCGTCATTAACTGCGGCTCTACCGCATTCCTGCTTGGGCAGGAGCTGTGCGGCAAACCGGTACAGATCATCACCAACTATTTGCCGCTGGCCAACTATCTGATCGATCAGGAACACGACAGCGTCATCATTATGGGCGGGCAGTATAACCGCAGCCACTCTATCACCCTGAGCCCGCAGGGCAGCGAAAACAGCCTGTATGCCGGGCACTGGATGTTCACCAGCGGCAAAGGGTTGACCGCCGAAGGGCTGTATAAAACCGATATGCTGACGGCGATGGCGGAGCAAAAAATGCTTAACGTCGTCGGCAAACTCGCGGTCCTGGTCGACAGCAGCAAAGTCGGCGAACGCGCCGGAATGCTCTTTAGCCAGGCCGGGCAAATCGACCTGGTGATTACCGGTAAACAGGCGGATGAGGCGATCCTCAAGCAACTTGAGGATCAGGGTGTTAAGGTGATTCGCGTTTAAAGGTGACGTTGAAAAAATTCCACCGTCGCCGCTAACGCCTCCGGCGTTATCCGGTGGCGAACCCCTTTTTGCCAGACGCACGTCAGGTGAGCGTCCAGATTGTTTTGCTGCAGCGCCTGCTGAAGCCGGAACGTGCCATCGGGCGGAACCACATCGTCTTCATCACCGTGCCAGAGCAATAGCGGTCGGTTAGCCAGGGTGTCGAGCTGACGGGAGACGTCCCATTCCGCCAGCTGTTCGGCACTGACGGCGGGCGAAGGAAACAGATGCTGTGACAGCTGCGTAAAATAACCGGAGCCCATCAGGCAGGCGACGCTTTTTATATCCGGATGATGGGTCATTATCCCCAACGCCGTCATGCCGCCCATCGATGCCCCGGCGACCGCCAGCCTCTCCCCTTCAACCCACCCCTGCCCGATAACCGCCTCGCGCAAGGCCGGAAATTCGGCAAAATTTTGCAGTAAAATCGGCCAGAAGCGCTGCATCCGCCCGCGTTCATCGCCCTCGTAACGTGCACCATGTTCCGGTGCATCGGGCATAATGACCCGAAACCCGGCTTCCGCCAGCGCCACGGCGAAGTAGCTGTACACCAGCTTCGACGAGGTAAAACCGTGATAAAAGATGATACAGGGCAACGGCTTATCCAGCGCATATTGCGGGCAGGCATGTAGCACTTCGCCTCCCGCCAGACGACGTATTTCGAGAGCAATCATTGACCATCTCCTTTCACTCAGGTCGCGGTGTGTCATGGGCTGATATATTCAGCAAGAAACCAGGTTCGCCATGATTCATAATGTTGAGAACTCGGTTACGCTTTCACGATATTTTCATTCGAAAATCGCGTCAGAGATAACACTTCGGGAACATTCCCCGGAAATGACATTCAGGCTACCACTACACTATGACTATCAGGAAACGAGATATGGTTATGCGCAGGTTAACACCGTGGTTTCTGGCTATCGCACTGAGCGGTTGTAGTGCCCTGCAGGGGACGCCAGAAGCCCCGCCACCCGCAACCGACCATCCGCAAGAGATTCACCGTAACCAGACGACTGGGCTACAGAAAATGGGGACGGTGAGCGTGTTGATGTACGGTTCGCCGATGGATGTCGAAGCGGCGTTGAAAACGAAAGCAGAAACGGCTAAAGCGGATTACTACGTCATCATCATGATTGATGACACCATGGTTCCCGGCCAGTGGTATTCGCAAGCGATTCTGTACCGTAAATAGCGGTACACCGTCTTTTAGACAGTTTTACACTGCTTTGCGTCCATTCACGTTCTCCTGTGCATAATAACGTTCGGCCAGCCAACCTGGCAGGACGTTAGCAACGGACTGCCCTCGGGACTACGTGAAATGGAGCTGACGATGAAACGATCTTTTACCCTACCTGCGCTGCTGCTGACCACAGCAACAGCAAACACCTCCGCACAGTCAGCGGAATTCGCCAGCGCGGACTGCGTCACCGGCCTCAATGAAATTGGCCTGATCTCGGTCAATAATATTGCCGGTAGCCAGCAGGACGTTGAGCATGCCATCGCCGTAAAGGCCGATGAACAAGGCGCATCGTGGTATCGCATCGTCCAGATGTACGAGGATCAGCAGCCGGATAACTGGCGAGTCCAGGCCATTCTTTACGCCTGAGGCGCCTGACGTCCACGCCCCATCGCACGTAGCAGTAAATCCTCCAGCGTCGGCTCATCCAGCCGCATACCGCCGCGCGTGTCGAGCATCATGCGACACCAGGCCTCCGCCAGCGGCGGCGAGGCGTAGCGTAGCATCTGCGCACCGACGCCGAGCATATAAACCCGGCGGGCTATCTCTCTGCCCTGCTCTTCCGCAGGCCGCCGTAGCAGCTGTTGCAACTGCCGCCACGTACGGTCGAAATGGCGGTTTTGCCCTTTCACCTCTGCGCACTCTGCGGCCAGCAGCTCCAGCGCCGCCGGATGTTTACCCAGTACTCGCATCACGTCCAGGCACATGATATTGCCTGAGCCTTCCCAGATGCTATTGACCGGCATCTCACGATACAGCCGCGGCAGCTCGCTCTCTTCACAGTAGCCAATCCCGCCCAGCACCTCCATCGCCTCAGCGACAAATGGGATCCCGGATTTGCAGATCGCAAACTTCGCCGCCGGCGTAAATAAGCGGGCCCAGAGGACCTCTCTGGCATCATCACGGCTATCCCACGCCCGCGCCAGACGGAATAGAAAGGCGGTCTGCCCCTCAAGGCGCAGCGCCATCTGGCCCAGCACCTGCCGCATCATCGGCTGATCGACCAGATTCTTACCGAATGCCTGGCGCTGCAGCGCATGATAGAGCGCCACCGAATAGGCCCGACGCATTAATGCGTGGCTGCCGAGCGCACAGTCGAAACGGGTGAGCCCGCCCATTTTGAGGATTTGCCGAACGCCATCGCCCTCTTCGCCCACCAGCCAGCCGCAGGCTTCAAAGAACTCGACTTCGCTGCTGGCATTCGAGCGGTTGCCGAGCTTATCTTTCAGCCGCTCCAGATGCAGCGCATTGCGCTGACCGTCGGGAAGCAAATGGGGTACGAAAAAGCAGGAGAGCCCGTCCGGCGCCTGAGCGAGAACCAGATGCGCATCGCTTTGCGGAACCGAGAAAAACCATTTATGACCGACCAGATGATAAAAGCCTTCGGCGGTTTTTTCCGCCCGGGTGGTATTGATCAGCACATCAGATCCCCCCTGCTTTTCCGTCATCCCCATACCAATTAAGACACCACGTTTCTGAGCGCCCGGCGCCAGATGCGGATCGTAGCGGTCGCTCAGTAAAGGGGACAGCCAGTCGCTAAAAGGTTTGGGTAGCGCCTGCTGTAACAGTGGCGTAGCCGCAAAAGTCATGGTTATCGGACACAGCGTCCCCGCTTCCACCTGCGCATGCAGCATAAAGCGGGCGGCGCGCGCGACAAAGGCGCCTGCACGGGCATCCTCCTGCCAGGCAAGGTTATGCACCCGGTTTGCACACAGCCCCTGCATCAACAAGTGCCAGGCAGGGTGAAACCGGACATCATCAAGCCGGGTACCGGTCGCATCGTAGCGCAGCAGCTCCGGCGGATTACTGTTCGCCAGTCTCCCGAGCTCCAGCGACTCCGCCGCCCCCAGCTGCTGGCCGATACTGGCCAGTAAATCACTGTCCCATCCAGCCCCTTCGCGCGTTACGGCTTCACGTAGCGCACTATCCGACAGAAATAAATTGCTGTTCATCAGCGGCGCAGGCTGATTGAACACGGTATGCGTTTGCCAGGCCATACTGTCTCCTTGCGTCATTGGCATGATTATTCAGTATGGCTACCCTCGCCGGACATCGCCCGCGAGTCCGGTCACAAATAAACCATCTGCCCCTTCGTGAACCCCATCACAGCCACAGGAATTTTAAATTTCATAATAGAAAATGTATGGAATAGTTTATTCAATTGTGACTTTTTTGCTCATGTCAGGATGATTTATGCAGACCGTAACAACGACAATGGGCGCGCATAAGCGCGCGCTGATCGCCGGCTCTATCGGCAACTTTATTGAATGGTACGAATTCGCGGTATATGGCTTTCTGGCGACGGTTATCGCCCGCAACTTCTTTCAGCTTGCAGGGGAAGCGCCGCTGACCGGCCTGATCCTGACCTACGCTTCGTTCGCTATCGCTTTCTTCTTCCGCCCGTTAGGCGCCATTATTTTTGGTCGGATCGGCGATCGTATTGGCCGTAAACCCACGCTGATTATCGTGCTGGTGATGATGACTCTGGCGACGACGGCCATTGGTCTGGTGCCGGTTTATGCCAGTATCGGCATTGCCGCGCCGCTGATTCTGACGGGACTGCGCATTCTTCAGGGCCTGTTTGCCGGCGGTGAATATGGCGGCGCGGTATCGCTGATGACCGAGTTCGCCCCACGCGGAAAACGCGGGCTGTATGGCGCCTGGCAATCCTTTACCGTGGCATTAGGGCTGCTGGCAGGAGCGGGCATTGTGGCTCTGATTTCAGCCGTTCTGAGCCCGGAGGAGCTGTACGCCTGGGGCTGGCGCCTCCCCTTCTTCCTCGCCATACCGATGGGGGGCGTGGCGCTCTGGCTACGGGTGAAGATGGAAGAGACGCCGGGGTTCCTGCGCCAGCAGAAGCAGCAACAACCGCAGGCCAGCGCAAACCTCAGCCATACGCTAAAAGCCATCATGACCGGCATTGGCCGCCTGATGGTCTGGTCCGCCGCCGGGTATACCTACCTGGTTATCATGCCCGCCTATCTGCAATCCTCGCTGCATACCGGGTTTAATCAGGCGCTGTTGATTGCGGTAATCTCCAATATCGGCTTCGCCATCACCATTCTGCCCGCCGGGATACTCAGCGATAAATGGGGACGCCGCAACGTGATGGTGATTGCCGCCGTGCTGCTGCTCATTCTGGCGCTCCCGCTGCTGAAAATTCTGCAGGCGGAATCCAGCACGCTGCTGGTAAAAGCACTGGTCGTGTTGGTAGCCGGGGGATTAGTCGGCATGCTGGCGGG
>NZ_JMPP01000007.1 GCF_000735435.1 Klebsiella planticola ATCC 33531
CAGCCGGGCCTACGGTTCGGTAGAACGGGTAAGGCGCAGCCGGGCCTACGGTTCGGTAGAACGGGCAAGGCGCAGCCGGGCCTACGGCTTCGGTAGGAACGGGTAAGGCGCAGCCGCCACCCGGCAAACATATCAGCTACGCTGGCGCACCGCTTCAAACAGGCAAATCCCGGTAGCGACAGAGACGTTCAATGAAGAGACGCTGCCAGCCATCGGGATACTGATTAACTCATCGCAGTGTTCACGGGTCAGACGACGCATCCCTTCACCTTCCGCCCCCATGACCAGCGCCATCGGGCCGGTCATTTTGCTCTGGAACAGGGTGTGGTCCGCTTCACCCGCGGTACCGACGATCCAGACATTCTCTTCCTGCAGCAGGCGCATGGTGCGCGCGAGGTTGGTGACGCGGATCAGCGGAACATTTTCCGCCGCGCCGCAGGCCACTTTTTTCGCCGTCGCGTTCAGCTGAGCGGAACGGTCGCGCGGTACAATCACCGCGTGTACTCCGGCCGCGTCGGCGCTACGCAGGCAGGCGCCGAGGTTGTGCGGATCGGTGACGCCATCGAGGATCAGCAGGAACGGCTGCTCAAGCGAGGCCAGCAGGTCCGGGAGATCGTTCTCCTGATACTGACGTCCCGGCTTCACCCGGGCAATAATCCCCTGATGCACGGCACCTTCGCTTTTCTCGTCAAGAAACTGACGGTTAGCCACCTGAATCACCACGCCCTGCGCTTCCAGCGCATGGATCAGCGGCAGCAGGCGTTTATCCTCGCGGCCTTTCAGAATATAAACTTCCTGAAAACGCTCTGGAGCGCGCTCGAGCAGGGCCTGCACCGCGTGGATGCCGTAAATCATTTCACTCATTAAAGGTACTCATCTGGGGCGGTATGCGCCGGGTTAATTGGGCCGTGAACCACTTCACTTGCGCCTATTATAACCGACATAGCGTTCAAATCGACTCTTGTCCGATTAAACTGCCCGCCGCCGGGAATCGCGTTTAACCTAAATGCCGTTTTGCCTCCTGGCGCACGCGGTGCAAAACGTGATGCTTAATCTCGCTGTAGCGCGGGTGTTCCGCCAGGGTTTCGATATCCCGTTCACGGCCGAAGGGCAGGACAATCTCTTCGACGATCTTCCCCGGCTTCGCTGACATAATCAGAATACGGTCGGCGAGGAACAGCGCTTCTTCGACATCGTGCGTCACGAACAGCAGCGTGGTACCGGTCGAAAGCCAGGCCTCGCGCAGCAGCTCTTGCATCATCAGCCGGGTTTGCGCATCCAGCGCGCCGAACGGCTCATCCAGCAGCAGCACCTCCGGGCCGGGCAGCCAGGCGCGCGCCAGCGCCACCCGCTGTTTCATGCCGCCGGAGAGCTGCCAGGGAGCGTGATGCTCAAACCCTTTCAGGCCCACGCGCCCCAGCCAGTCCAGCGCCCGCGCGTTGGTCTCTTGTTTGCGGTATTTGCCCAGCCGCGGGCCAAAGGTGACGTTCTCCAGCACCGACAGCCACGGGAACAGATTCGGCTGCTGGAAAATCATGCCGCGATCCGGCCCCGGCGCGCGTACCGGTTTACCGCCCGCCGCCACGCGTCCCCGGTCCGGTTGGGTAAACCCGGCCACCAGGTTGAGAATGGTGGATTTCCCGCAGCCCGAAGGGCCTAACAGGACGACAAATTCCCCTTTATTCAGCGACAGGCTGATATCCTCGAGCACTGTGAACGGCTGCGGCTTAGCCGCAAAGGAGAGCGAGACGTTTTCCAGCGTGATGGCACTCATTATTCTTTCCCCGCCCAGGGCACAAACAGCCGTTGCAGCCCCAGCAGCAATAAATCCAGCAGATAGCCAATCCCGCCCAGCAGCAGAATGCCGAGCATGACGATATCAGTACGCAGATAGGAGCTGGCGTTAATCACCATCCAGCCCAGACCCGAACTGGCCGCCACCATCTCCGCCGCAATCAGCGAAGTCCAGCCGATACCGATCGACAGCCTGACGGTGGTGAAGAGATCGGGTAGCGCATCCGGCAACACCACCCGCAGGAAGATCTGCTGACGCGAGGCGCCGAGGGTTTGCGCTACGCGAATGCGCGATCGGCCAATCCGCTCAACGGCGGCAGAAGCCCCGACCACCACGCTTAAAAAGGTGGCGATAAAGATCAGGAAGAATTTGGACGCTTCGCCGATCCCCAGCCAGACCACGGCCAGCGGGATCAGGGCGATTTTGGGCAGTGGGCGCAGGAACTGCACGAACGGGTTTAACACGGCGGCGAGGCCATCCGACAGCCCCATCAGCAGCCCCAGCGGAATGCCGATGATAATCGCGACCGCAAAGGCGCTGAGGGCACGCGCGAGGCTCACCGCGATATGTTCCCACAGCGGCACCTGGCGATAGCCATCCGCCAGCAGCTCTTCGGTGGTGAGGCCGATATCCGTTAGCGAAGGCAGCAGCAGCGGGTCGACCCACTGCCGCGTCGCCGCGACCTGCCAGACGATAAAGAAAACCGCCACCGAGACGATGCTGATGGCAATATGCTGGCTCAATCTCATTGCGCGGCTACCGCCGCATCGCGGATATAGCGTGAATCAATCGCCGCATCCCAGTTAGCCGGAATGTCGCGTTTGCGGATTTCGCCAATCCCCGCGAGGAAGCCGGAGGTTTTGCTCAGCGCTTTGCCGATACCGCTGTCGGAGGTTTGCGTCCCGTTACCCAGCCATGCCGCCGTCCCCTGCTGGCTCAGCGTGGGGTATTCCAGGCCACCAAGCGTATTCGCCGCGGTGGTCACCGGGGCGCCGACTTCTTTCGCCACGATAGCCGCCGCGCGCTCCGGGTCTTGCTTAAATTCGTCAACCTTTTGCTGGTGAACGCGCAGGAAAGCGGTCACCACCTGCGGATATTGCTCGGCAAAGGCTTTACGCACCACGTAGTTGTTGTAAATCAGGTAGCCATCTTTTTGCAGATCTTTGGTGGCGAAGACCTGATGTCCGCCGGAGGACTCCAGCTCCTGGGCAAACGGCGCCCAGACGTAGCCGGCATCGATATCACCGCGCTTCCAGGCGGCGACCATATCTGCCGGGCGCAGCGGCAGGAGGGTGATCTTGCTGCGGTCCAGTTTGTTGACGTCGATGGCGGCTTCAAGGGCGTATTGCGCCGTCGAATTGGGCGGATAGGCCACGCGCTTGCCTTCGATATCTTTAATGCTGCTGATGCCCTCTTTGCCAATCAGTCGTTCATAGCTGGCAATAACGCCGGAGACGCCAATAATCTCTACCGGCAGTTTTCTGACGATCCCTGCCGCCGCCGGGCTGGAGCCGAAGTTAGCAATATCAATCGCATTGCTGGCGAAATAATTTAACGCATCGGCGCCGGAGGCAAACTGCACCCACTTCACTTTACTGTTTAACGCTTTATCCAGAGAGCCGTCGGCCTTCGCCAGCATTAATACCTGGGAGCCGCCGCTATAAGCCACCCGGACTTCGGCCGGCGTCTCCGCAAAGCTGGCGTTGGCCCATAAACTACCCGCTGCAAGGAATAAGCAGAGAATCTTTTTCATTATATTTACCCTTCGAAAATTCGGACATTTCACGGCCGGACCAATAACCGGACGCAATCGTATTCAGTGATCTCTTAACGGGCCTGCCATAATTGCGAACATCGCTCGGCCAGCGCCTGGGCCGGGTCGAACGTCAGATCAGCAAACGGCGCCTTCACCGCCGCCAGCGCCACGGGAACCTCGGTGCAGGCCAGAATCAGCTTTTGCGCGCCGCGTGCAAACAGCGCGTTGGCCTGGCGCACCAGCAGCTCGCCCCCTTCTTCCAGCGCGCCGCGTTTGACCGCGTAACAGCCGGGGACAAACCACCTGGCCAGCTCCTCCGCCGTCGGCTCAATAACCGCCATCCCCTGCGCCGCCAGCTTGTGCTGATACCAGCCCGCCTCCAGCGTGCCTTGTGTGGCGATAATCCCTACCCGCTGAGGTTGTTCCGCCTGCTGCGCCAGCGCGGTCAGCGTCGCGTCAACGATGTGCAGAATCGGGGCTTCGCTCACCTGACTGAGGGCGTCATACCAGTGATGCGCCGTATTACAGGGGATGGCGATATGGCTGGCCCCCGCCTGATTGAGCTGCTCAATTCCGTGGATAAGCTGCGGCAGCGGCGACGGCCCGCTTCCCGCCAGCGCCTTTTGTCGGTCCGCGATCTGCGGGACGTTCCACACCACCGAAGGGATCTGCTGCTGATCGTTCTGCGCCGGCGTGGCATCAAGCAGGCGCCGCTGAAAATCCAGCGTGGCGAGTGGCCCCATCCCTCCCAGCACGCCGAGCAGAAACGGCTTAGTCATGGCGGGTCTGCGCCTCCAGCAGTTGGCGGTAGCCGAACAGTCCGGCAGAGCCGCCGGTATGGATAAAGACCACGTTCTCATCCTGACGGAAGTGGCCCTGACGAATCAGATCGATAAGCCCGGCCATTCCTTTCGCGGAGTAGACCGGATCCAGCAGAATACCCTCGTGGCGCGCCAGCAGCGTCAGCGCTTCCAGCGTTCCCGCGGTGGGCAGACCGTAGCCCTCGCCGACGTAATCGCTATTGGCCACCACGGCGCTGCGCGGCAGCTCGCCCGCTACGCCCAGCAGATTGAGGGTTCTCGACGCCAGGTTCCAGACGTTCTCTTCCTGCTTCGCCTTCGGCGCGCGCACGCTGATGCCCAGCACCGGAACGTGGCTGTTGGTCGCCGTAAAGCCCGCCACCAGCCCCGCCTGAGTACCGGTGCTGCCCGTGGCGTGGACCACATGGTCGATGCGCAGACGTAGCTGAGATGACTGATACAACAGCTCTTCGGCGCAGGCGACGTAGCCCAGCGCGCCGATGGGGTTAGAGCCGCCGCCGGGAATGATGTACGGATTGTGTCCTTGTTCACGCAGCGTGGCGGCATACTCCTCCATCGCCTGCTGCATATCCGTGCCGCCCGGCAGATGGGCCACGATCTCCCCGCCCAGCAGTTCATCCAGCAGCACATTGCCGGAGCGTTGATAATCCTCGCCAAAATCCGTCACCCGCTGCTCCAGCAGCGCTTTGGCCTGCAGGCCAAGACGCGCGGCGCCGGCAATGGTCTGACGGACATGGTTAGACTGCGTGGCCCCCTGGGTAATCACCACGTCCGCGTTTTTCGCCAGCGCATCCGCCAGTAAAAACTCCAGCTTGCGGGTTTTATTCCCCCCGCTCGCCAGGCCGGTCGCATCATCGCGTTTTATCCATATTTTTGGCCCGCCTAATAATTTCGACAAATTATCCAGCGGCTCAAGCGGGGTCGGAAAATGACCAAGTGACACACGGGGAAAACGGGCCAGATGCATATATGCTCCTTGCACATAAAAGGG
Source organism: Klebsiella planticola ATCC 33531 (assembly GCF_000735435.1). Lineage (GTDB taxonomy): Bacteria > Pseudomonadota > Gammaproteobacteria > Enterobacterales > Enterobacteriaceae > Klebsiella > Klebsiella planticola. Next base: position 5,364 of record NZ_JMPP01000007.1, read on the forward strand.
GGGGATCAAAAGTAAAATCCACTATACACAGGGGAAAAATATGGCTAATCAAAAAGAATAAATAACGATTGCTGAAAACAGACTAAGCAGGAAATACGCGGGGAAGGGAGCAATATCTATTCTGTTGTGGAATGACTTAAGGCAAAAAAGAATAACCCCCTCCGGCTGGAAGGGGTTATTTATCCGTCATACTTCGGGTTGCCGGTACGCTACGATGCGCGTTTCCCCTGCTACCCAAATGATTGAGGGGCCGGAGGCGCTTACTCCGCGACTTTTTTCTTCGCCGCGCGCTTCGCCTTCGTCGCCGCCGCTATTTTTTGCGTCTTGGCCGACGGCTTTTTCGCGCCCTTCTCTTTCTTCGCTTTCGCCGGTTTCGGTTTGCCCTTATCACCACGGAAAGCGCTGTCTGGCTCGAAGTTCACCTGCTTGCCCGCCTGACGGCGACGGCCGGACGGTTTGCCTGCATTATTGCTGGCACCATTGGCCTTCTTCGTCTTCTCCCGGGCGGTCTTGCCGACGTTGCGCGGTCCACGCTCGCTGGAGATCAGCGAGAAGTCGATTTTACGTTCGTCCATGTTGACCGCTTCGACGCGGACTTCCACGCGATCGCCCAGACGATACGTCTGGCCGCCGGATTCACCGATCAGACGCTGCCCGACCTGATCGAAACGATAGTAGTCGTTATCCAGCGAGGAGACGTGCACCAGACCATCGATAAACAGCTCATCCAGACGCACGAAGAAACCAAAACCGGTAACGCTGGCAATCACCCCTTTAAAGACGTTACCCACCTGATCGAGCATAAAGTCACACTTCAGCCAGTCAGAAACTTCGCGGGTGGCTTCATCGGCACGCCGTTCGGTCATCGAACAGTGCGCGCCCAGCTGCAGCATCTCATCCATGCTGTAGTGCCAGCCGCCGGTTTCGGTGCTGTTGCCTTTATGGCCCTGCTCTTTCGCCAGCAGATACTTAATAGCACGGTGCAACGACAGGTCCGGGTAACGACGAATCGGTGAAGTGAAGTGCGCGTAGGACTGCAGCGCCAGGCCAAAGTGGCCGCGGTTCTCCGGGTCGTATATCGCCTGCTTCATCGAACGCAGCAGCATGGTTTGCAGCATTTCATGATCCGGACGATCGGCAATTGAGGTCAGCAGCTCAGCGTAATCACGCGGCTCTGGTTTATTGCCGCCAGGCAGCTCCAGCCCCAGCTCCGCCAGTACGGAACGGAATGCGGTAATCGCTTCAGTGCTCGGCTTATCGTGGATACGGAACAGCGCCGGCTCCAGCGCCTTCTCAACAAAGCGTGCGGCGGAGATGTTCGCCAGAATCATGCACTCTTCGATCAGTTTGTGCGCATCGTTACGCTGCGTCTGCTCAATGCGCTCAATGCGGCGTTCAGCGTTAAAGATAAACTTCGCTTCTTCGCTCTCGAAGGAGATCCCGCCGCGTTCTTCACGGGCGCTATCCAGCACTTTATAAAGCGCATGCAGCTCTTCGATATGTTTCACCAGCGGCGCATAGTGCTCACGCAGCTCCTGGTCACCCTGCAGCATATGCCACACCTTGGTGTAGGTCAGCCGCGCGTGTGAGCTCATCACCGCTTCATAGAACTTGTAGCCGGTCAGGCGTCCCTTGGACGAAATGGTCATCTCGCAAACCATGCACAGGCGATCGACCTGCGGGTTCAGGGAACATAAGCCGTTGGAGAGCACTTCCGGCAGCATCGGTACGACCTGGGACGGGAAGTAGACCGAAGTACCGCGGCTGCGTGCTTCAGCGTCCAGCGGTGTCCCGGGACGCACATAGTAGCTGACGTCGGCAATCGCCACCCACAGGCGCCAGCCGCCGCCGCGTTTTTTCTCGCAGTAAACGGCGTCATCAAAGTCGCGGGCATCTTCGCCATCGATAGTCACCAGCGGCAGGTCGCGTAAATCCACGCGGCCCGCTTTCGCCTCTTCCGGCACCTGCTCTTTCAGCACCGAAACCTGTTTCTCTACCGCCGGCGGCCAGGTGTAAGGGATTTCATGGGTACGCAGCGCCATGTCAACCGCCATGCCGGTGCCCATATTATCCCCCAGCACTTCGACGATTTTACCGATCGCTTTAGTACGTCGGGTCGGACGCTGGGTCAGCTCCACGACCACCACGAAGCCCATGCGCGCGCCCATTACCTCTTCCGGCGGGATCAGGATGTCAAAGCTCAGACGGCTGTCATCCGGTACGACAAAGCCCACGCCGGCGTCGGTGAAATAGCGACCGACAATCTGGCTGGTTTTTGGCACCAGAATGCGCACTACGCGCGCTTCGCGGCGGCCTTTACGGTCCGCGCCCAGCGGCTGCGCAAGGATCTGATCGCCATGGATGCACATTTTCATCTGCTCGGAAGAGAGATAAAGGTCATCTTTACGCCCTTCGACGCGCAGGAAGCCATAGCCGTCGCGGTGGCCGATAACGGTGCCTTTGAGCAGGTCGAGACGCTCAGGCAATGCGTAGCACTGGCGGCGGGTAAAGACCAGCTGCCCGTCACGCTCCATGGCGCGCAGGCGGCGTCGCAGCCCCTCGAGTTGTTCTTCTCCTTCGATATTCAGTTCTGTCGCCAGCTCGTCGCGACTGGCCGGTTTTTCACGTTTTGCTAAATGATCGAGGATAAATTCCCGGCTTGGGATTGGATTCGCATACTTTTCAGCTTCGCGTTCCTGGAAAGGATCTTGTGACATGTCGGTTCCTCCGTTGTCATCTCTGATGAGAGTTTATGTCACTCCACCAGTAATAATTTATAAAGCGGTTGATTTTCTTCAACCAAATCAGCCAGCGTGTAGTTATCTAGTTCCTTGAGAAAACTTTGCGCAGCTTCAGCCAGCGCCTTTTTCAGGCGACAGGCGGGGGTAATATGGCAAAATTCGCTGCTGCAGTTGACCAGCGACAGCGGTTCCAGATCGCGGACGACATCGCCAACCCGAATGGTTTTCGCCGGCTTACCCAGGCGAATCCCCCCGTTCTTACCCCGCACGGCCATTACATAGCCAGCACGACTTAACTGATTGATTATTTTTACCATATGATTACGGGAAACGCCGTAAACCTCCGTCACTTCGGAGATACTCGTCATTCTTCCTTCCGGCAACGAGGCCATATAAATCAGCGCCCGTAATCCGTAATCCGTGAAACTCGTTAACTGCACATCAACCTCAGGGTAAGGGGGAAAGCGGCATACACTCATCATTCAGGTCACTGCTGCGTTGTGCGATCGGCCGCATCCTGAAAGCTGGTGTGTATTAATCCTCGGGTAAGACCGTATTGATACTGTATTGATGATAAACCAGCCAGCGCTCAGGCCGCTAATTTATTTGAAATGGGGCGGGTGAACAGCAAAAACAAGGGGCGCCTTAGCGGCGCCCCAGGAGATGATTATGCGTCAAACGGATCGCGCAGAATCATCGTCTCAGAACGGTCGGGACCGGTAGAGATGATATCAACCGGCACGCCGGTCAGCTCTTCAATGCGCGCGATATAATTCAGCGCTGCCTGCGGCAGACCGCTGCGCGTTTTCACACCGAAGGTGGTTTCAGACCAGCCCGGCATGGTTTCATAAATCGGCTCAATGCCTTCCCAGTTGTCAGCAGCCAGCGGAGTGGTCGTCACTTCGCGGCCGTCCGGCAGACGGTAGGCAACGCAGAGTTTCACTTCTTTCAGGCCGTCCAGAACGTCCAGCTTGGTCAGGCAGAAGCCAGACAGGGAGTTGATCTGCACCGCGCGACGGATCGCAACGATATCCAGCCAGCCGGTACGACGACGACGGCCGGTAGTGGCGCCGAACTCGTTACCCTGCTTGCACAGGAACTCGCCGATATCATCAAACAGCTCAGTCGGGAACGGACCTGCGCCGACGCGAGTCGAGTAGGCTTTGATGATTCCCAGAACGTAATCCACGTAACGCGGACCCAGGCCGGAACCGGTCGCCACGCCACCTGCGGTGGTGTTAGACGAGGTCACGTACGGATAGGTACCGTGGTCGATATCCAGCAGAGTCCCCTGCGCGCCTTCGAACATCACGAAGTCGCCGCGCTTACGCGCCTGATCCAGCAGATCGGAAACATCGACAACCATCGCCGTCAGAATGTCGGCAATCGCCATGACATCATCCAGCACTTTCTGATAGTCAACCGCTTCTGCTTTGTAGAAGTTCACCAGCTGGAAGTTGTGATATTCCATCACTTCTTTCAGTTTGACAGCGAAGGTTGCTTTATCAAACAGGTCACCAACGCGCAGACCGCGGCGTGCGACTTTATCTTCGTAAGCCGGGCCGATGCCGCGACCGGTGGTACCGATAGCTTTCGCACCACGTGCTTTCTCACGCGCAACGTCCAGCGCGACATGATAATCGAGGATAAGCGGACAGGCTTCGGACAGCAGCAGACGCTCACGAACAGGGATACCACGGTCTTCCAGACCTTTCATCTCTTTCATCAGCGCAGCCGGAGACAGCACGACACCGTTACCGATGATGCTGGTGACATTCTCGCGAAGAATACCTGATGGAATAAGATGGAGGACGGTTTTTTCACCGTTGATTACGAGAGTATGGCCTGCGTTGTGGCCACCCTGGTAGCGCACAACATATTTAGCCCGTTCAGTCAGGAGATCGACGATCTTCCCTTTACCTTCGTCACCCCATTGGGTGCCCAGTACGACGACGTTGTTACCCATTTTTCAAAATCACCGTTTGCTTAAAAATGGATTCTACCATCGCTTTTTCAGAGTTACAGCACTTTTTGCAGGCAATTCCAGGCAAGTCTGACCACTTTTTGATCAAGCCAGCGATTTCGTCAACATGTAGTAGATGACAAACCCGGCAACCACAAGACCACCGCCAAAACGGCGTAATAAATTATCCGGCAGCTGGCTCATTGTCGCGACCATCCGACGCCAGGCGCGCGGATAAAGCAGTGGCCCGAGCCCTTCGAGTACTAAAACCAGCGCCAGTGCCAGCCAGATTGTTGCGTTCATTATTGACCCTTAGAAAGAAAGCTCGTCCCCGCCCACAAGAGGCATTGACGGGAGAGCAGTGCGGAAACAGACCTTTTGCGGCATTGTCCGGTATTTCACGTTCATTATGAACTGGTATCGCACAAAAATGCCCATAACTTATTGTGTTAAAAGTTATTTATAAAACTGCACCTATAAAAAAGGCGCCTTTCTCAAGGCGCCTTTTTACTCACAATATCACTTACTTGCGAACTGAGTCCGGCGATTTCATATAGCGGAAGAAATCGCTGTCCGGGCTGAGAACCATCACGTCCTGATTGCTCTGGAAGCTATTCTCATAGGCGCGCAGGCTACGGATAAAGGCATAGAAGCCCGGATCCTGGCTAAATGCATCGGCAAACAGCTTCGCGGCATCCGCATCACCTTCACCACGCATGATACGGCCCTGACGTTCCGCTTCAGCCAGCGTCTTGGTGACTTCATAGTCCGCCGTTGCGCGCAGCTTCTCAGCCTCTTCCTGGCCCTGTGAACGATGACGACGCGCTACCGCTTCACGCTCGGCGCGCATACGGTTGTAAATCGCTTCGGACACTTCAGCCGGCAGGTTGATCTGCTTGATACGTACGTCGACAACTTCAATACCCAGCGCCGCCATACTGTTCGGGTTAATAACCGGCACCTTACCGTTGGTTTCTGCCGATACGCGCTCTGCCGCTTTAGCGATAGCATCGTCGGCCGCCGGCGTACTGACTTCATCTTCTGTACCCGCTGAACCGGAGTTCAACGCATCACGCACTTCCAGCGTCAGACGACCGCGGGAATCGGTGACGATATCCTTCACGTCCAGGCGACCAATTTCGGAACGCAGACGGTCAGAGAACTTACGCTTCAGCAGTACTTCGGCCTGGGAGACGTCGCCGCCGCCGGTTGCCAGGTAGTAGCGGCTGAAGTCGCTGATACGCCATTTGATGTAGGAGTCAACGATCAGGTCTTTCTTCTCTTTGGTAACAAAGCGATCGGCCTGGTTGTCCATGGTCTGAATGCGCGCATCCAGCATTTTCACTGATTCAATAAACGGGAGCTTGAAGTGCAGACCCGGAGAATAGACCAGCGGTTTGTTTTCACTATCGCGGAGAACTTTACCAAAGCGCAGCGTAATCCCACGCTCGCCTTCTTTGACGACAAAGATCGACATGTAAAGCACTACCAGCACGATGACAATTATCGCAATAACAGATTTACGCATCGTTATTCCCCCTGACGCTGGTAGTCGTTACGCTGCGCGTTAGCGCGGCGTTGGTCCATAATGTTGCCGTCCGTGGTGGTCGGCGTGGTGCTGGCACTGCTTGAGCTGGATGCAGGCGGCAGACGCAGCAGATCGCTCGCGCCACTGCTACCGCTCTTTGCCGCCGGAGCACCGGCGCCTTTCAGCATCTGGTCCAGAGGCAGAACCATCAGGTTGCCGCCCTTATCGTTCACCAGCACTTTACGGGTATGGCTCAGCACTTTTTCCATGCTTTCGATATACAGACGTTCACGGGTGATTTCCGGCGCAGCTTTATACTCAGGCAGGATCTTCGCAAAGCGCGCAACTTCACCCTGTGCTTCAAGAACAGTCTGAGTTTTGTACGCACGCGCCTCTTCAAGGATACGCTGCGCCTGACCATTGGCTCGCGGCTGAACTTCGTTGGTATAAGCTTCGGCTTCACGGATGTATTGCTGCTCGTTCTCACGCGCCGCAATCGCATCATCAAATGCCGCCTTCACTTCTTCCGGCGGACGCGCCGTCTGGAAGTTGACGTCCAGCAGGGTGATCCCCATGTTGTACGGGCGAATCGTCTCTTCCAGCTCACGCTGGGTATCGCTACGAATAACGGTACGACCTTCGGTCAAAATGCGGTCCATGGTGTACTTGCCGATTACGCCGCGCAGGGCGCTGTCGGTTGCCTGACGCAGGCTATCGTCCGCGCTGGCCACGCTAAACAGGTAGCGCTCAGGATCGGTCACACGATACTGGACGTTCATCTCAACGCGCACGACGTTTTCATCGGACGTCAGCATGACGCCAGAAGCCGCCAGTTCACGTACCGACTCAACGTTAACGGCCTGAACGTTATCGATAAAGGTTGGCTTCCAGTTAAGACCTGGCTCAACCAGATGGCTGAATTTACCAAAGCGAGTGACCACACCACGTTCAGCTTCCTTGATGGTATAGAAACCGCTGGCAGCCCAGATAATAACCGCAGCCGCCGCCACGATGCCGACAATGCGTCCGCCCATCGGGCCGCGTGGTCCCTGAGAGCTGCTACCGCTCCCCTGGCCCCCTTTACCGCCACCGAGACCGCCAAGTTTTTTACTTAACTTGCGGAAGATATCATCCAGATCGGGCGGCCCCTGCTCGCGACCACCTTTATTGCCATTTCCCCCGGAGTTGCCGCCTTGGTTATTGCTGCTCCCCCACGGGTCGCGGTCCTGTCCGTTATTACCGGGCTGATTCCACGCCATGTATATGCTCCATATTTGTTTTTGATATCCCCACAGGGGTTAATATCTTCAGGCAAGCTGCAAGGTCAAATCACGTAATCAACCAGCGCTGGCTCTTGTTTACAGAGGCGACGCCAGTCAACGATCGGCATGCGCACCTGCAGACCCACGCTGCCGTCATCCTCCAGCCACTCTTTTTCTATCGCCTGAAGCTGATAGAACCGACTTCTCAGTCGCCCTTCCTGTGGCGGTAGACGCAACGTGTGCTGCGCTACTTCACCGGAAAGCCGTTCCGTCAAAGCCTGAAAAAGCAGTGGTACGCCAACCCCGGTCTGGGCGGAGAGCCAGACCCGAATCGGTTTATTCTCTTCATCTCTATCGATACGCGGTTCAAAATCATCCAGCATGTCGATTTTGTTCATCACCAGCAGCATCGGGATCTCATCGGCCTCAATTTCCGCCAGGACCGTATTTACTGCATCAATGTTTTCCTGCACCCGAACATCGGCTGCATCAATCACGTGCAGCAGCAGCGTCGCCTGACGCGTCTCCTGCAAAGTGGCTTTAAACGCCGCGACCAGATCGTGCGGCAGATGGCGAATAAAGCCAACGGTATCCGCCAGCACGGTCTCGCCCACATCGGTAACATCAATGCGGCGCAGCGTCGGATCCAGCGTCGCGAACAGCTGGTTCGCAGCGTAGACCTCGGCTTCCGTTATCTGGTTGAACAGCGTTGATTTTCCGGCGTTGGTGTATCCCACCAGCGAGACGGTTGGAATATCGGCTTTGGCTCGTGACCGCCGTCCTTGCTCACGCTGTTTTGACACTTTCTCCAGCCGCGACAGGATCTGCATGATCCGATTGCGCAGGAGTCGACGGTCAGTTTCGAGCTGGGTTTCACCCGGGCCGCGCAAACCAATCCCGCCTTTCTGTCTTTCAAGGTGGGTCCAGCCGCGAACCAGGCGCGTGGCCATATGGCGCAGCTGTGCCAGCTCAACCTGCAGTTTCCCTTCATGGGTACGCGCGCGCTGGGCAAAAATATCTAAGATAAGACCTGTGCGATCGATAACCCGGCATTCGCATAAGCGCTCCAGATTTCGTTCCTGAGCCGGGCTCAGGGCATGATCGAACAGCACGACTGACGCGCCGGTCGCTTTTACGGCTTCCGCAATTTCGACAGCCTTACCTTCACCAACAAAATATTTTGGGTGCGGTGCTTTACGGCTACCGGTAATCACCTGCATTGCTTCGACACCGGCAGAGGAGACCAGGGATTCAAACTCCTGAAGGTCTTCCATATCTTTGTCTTGCGAAAAATAGATGTGTACCAGCACCGCCTGCTCACCGGCATCATAACGGTCAAACAAGCGTAAACCCCTTATAAAATACCAGCGGGGAACACAGTTACCCGTTGTCTTTCAGGTCGCATGGACGTTGGCTTTCTTGCCCGACTCTGGCCGGGCCGCCACACGCGTCGTTCAAATCTGCCCCTGGCAAATTTGTTATTCACCCCAGTCATTTACTTACGCAAATGGCTGGGGAGTCACTACGCGCCGCCTTTCTGCAACCTGAAACGCATCGAATAAACCTGGCTCCCCGGCATGGAAAAACAGCATCAACCTTATTCGGTGTCTTCGCTGTCTTGCTGCGGCGCAGATGAACCCTGCGCGCTACCACCGTGGTGATAGTTGCTTGTACCGCCGCCAGCATTATTGCTGTGGTGAGACACCGGGCGAGACGGGACAACAGTAGAAATTGCGTGCTTGTAGACCATCTGGCTGACCGTGTTTTTCAACAGGATCACGAACTGATCGAAAGACTCAATTTGCCCTTGCAGCTTAATACCATTCACCAAATAAATAGAAACCGGAACGCGTTCCCGACGCAAAGCGTTCAGGAACGGATCTTGTAAAGATTGCCCCTTAGCCATTCTCTCTTTTCCTTATATGTATGCTTGTTTTGTACTCAGAACCTTACGATTCTTAAAAAAAATTACGCACGATACCGTTTAATTGTACACGTTCAGTCCTGGCTCGCACCAACTACCTGTAATACTTTGTTGAGCGCCTGTTCAGGATGTTCACTATCTAACCAGTGAATATCTTCCCAGCCGCGTAACCAGGTAATCTGACGTTTCGCTAACTGTCTCGTGGCGCAAACACCTCGATAAACCATTTCATCATACGGGATCTCGCCATCAAGATATGACCACATCTGGCGGTATCCGACACAACGAATGGAAGGCATATCCGTATGCAAATCTCCGCGGGCAAAAAGCGCCCGTACTTCTGCTTCAAAACCCGAAGCCAACATCTGATGAAAACGCTGCTCTATGCGTTGATGGAGCAGTTCACGGCTCGCCGGGGCGATGGCGAACTGATGCACCTGGTACGGCAGAGCGTCTCCTGACGTTTGCGTCAGTTCCGTTAAAGTTTTACCCGAAATGAAAAAAACTTCCAGTGCCCGGGAAAGTCTTTGCGGATCATTTGGATGAATACGCGCGGCGGCAACGGGATCGATCTCCTGTAGCTGCCGGTGCAATGCGTGCCACCCCTGCTCTGCTGCCTGCTGCTCAATTTTAGCCCTGACCTGTGGATCCGCCGACGGTAACGGCGACAATCCTTCCAGCAACGCTTTGAAATACAACATCGTTCCGCCAACCAGTAGCGGAATACGCCCGGCTGCGACGATCTCCGCCATTTCAGCCAGCGCATCGCGGCGAAAATCCGCCGCGGAATAAGCCTCTGCCGGATCGCGAATGTCCAGCAGCCGATGCGGCGCAGCGCTCAGCTCCGCGGCATCTGGCTTGGCAGTGCCAATATCCATTCCTCGATAGATAAGGGCGGAATCAACACTAATCAACTCTACCGGTAAAATTTTACGCAAAGCAATCGCCAGGGCGGTTTTACCGGAGGCCGTCGGGCCCATTAAAAATATTGCCTTAGGCAGGCTCGCCGTGGTGGTATCACTCATCTTTCAGGGCAGTCATCGCCGAATGTAAATCAACAGGTTGTAACAGACCACCCGGCGGCGCTTTTACCAGCTGCGGGCACAAACGTTCAACGTCGGCCAGCACGGTAATCGCCTGCGCCATATTCCACTGCGCATGTTCGCTCGCCAGATTACGCGCGATCCACTGCGCGATGTTGCCGACGTCGAATGCCTTTTGCTGCGCCAGGTAGCCTATCAGTTCAGGAATCAAGATTTGTAAATTTTGTTGTCTTAAGGGTAAAGGCACGGCGCGAACCGTTAAATGTTGCGCGTCAGACTGCAGATCGATACCCAGTAACGCCAGCGCCGACTGCGCTTTATCCAGCGCCGCTTTCTCCGCAGCGGACGCTTTCAGCCGCAGCGGGATCAGCAGCGGCTGAGCGCACACCGGCTCTACCTCCGGCGTCAGCTGCGCCTGCCGCAGCCAGCGTTCGGCAACCGGCAACGACAGCAGCGCCAGCTTGCCGTCTCGTTCCAGCAGCGCGCAATCACCAGCAACGATAGTCAGTACGCGGCCAAAGCTTTGGCTGTGCCCGGATAGCCCCTCCGCTGCAGGTGCCGGTGCGCTGCTTTTGCGTTCCACCGCCGGTGTTTCCAGCAGCTGGCGATAGAGCGCCCCCTGCTGTTTCTGATAGCCGGGCTGCGCATGCGGCCAGCTGGCCGCGCCCGCAGCAGCGGCTCCCGGAGACGGGCGCGGCGCCTCGCTACTATAGCGCGGTGCCGCGGGCTCACGAGCCGCCGCCGGCTGGGCAAAGTGGTTGCCGCCCGCCGCCACCCGGTTTTCCGGAACCGTCGGGCGCAGCGGCTCCGCTTCGTGTTCTTCTGCCAGCGGGGCGTTAAGCTGCTGCTGGAGCACGCTCAATACGCCCTGATAGATAAAGTCATGCACCAGACGCGACTGGTGGAAACGGACTTCATGCTTCGCCGGGTGGACGTTGACATCCACCTGGTGCGGATCGATCTCCAGATAAAGCACAAATGCCGGCTGCTGGTCGGCTCCCAGCTTATCTTCGCAGGCCTGACGAATCGCATGATTAATTAAACGATCGCGCATCATGCGACCATTGACGTAGCAATACTGAATTTCCGCCAGCGTCGGGTTGGTATGTAAAGGATCGGCCACCCAGCCGCGCAGGGTCAGATCGCCATGCTGCCACTCGATCGCCAGGGCATGTTCGAGAAACGGCATGCCGCAGATCGCGCCCAGCCGCCGTTCGCGCTGACCGCCCTCAGGCACCGCACGATACTGACGCACCGCTTTGCCGTTATGGCTGAGGTTAATGGTGACGTCAAAACGCGCCAGCGCAATGCGTCTGACGATTTCATCGATGTGGCCAAACTCGGTCTTTTCGGTACGCATAAACTTGCGCCGCGCCGGGGTGTTGTAAAACAGATCCAGCACTTCCAGCGTGGTCCCAACCGGATGCGCCGCCGGTTTGACGGTCACCTCCTGATCGCGCCCCTCGGCGTAGGCCTGCCAGGCCTCCTGCTGTTCCGCAGTGCGGGAAGTCAGCGTCAGTCGGGCAACCGAGCTGATACTGGCCAGCGCCTCGCCGCGAAAACCGAGGCTGATAATCGCTTCCAGGTCGTCGAGCGTGGCAATTTTACTGGTGGCATGACGGGCCAGCGCCAGCGCCAGCTCGTCCTTTTTGATCCCACAGCCGTTATCGCGAATGCGGATAAGCTTTGCGCCGCCGCGCTCGATATCAATATCAATTCGCGTCGCGCCAGCGTCGAGACTGTTTTCTACCAGCTCCTTCACCACCGACGCCGGACGTTCCACCACCTCACCTGCGGCAATCTGGTTGGCGAGCTGCGGCGGTAGAACCTGAATCGGCATGACTGACTCCTTAATTGATCAACGTCCTGCCAGGCGAAGTGGCGCTGGCGGTTTGGGCGGTCTCTCCGCGCGGTGCCGACTGAAGCGGATGTTGCATAAAGTAGTTACGCAGGCCGTTATAAATGGCTTCGGCAATCTGCTGCTGATAATTGTCGCTGCCTAACAGGCGCTCTTCTCCGGTGTTGCTGATAAAGCCGGTTTCCACCAGGATCGACGGAATATCCGGCGAGCGCAATACGCCAAGGCTGGCATGCTCAGGGCGGCGTTTGTGCAGATCGCCCACCCGCTGCAGCTGGCTCAATACGTTTGTCGCCACATCATAGCCAACGCGCTGTGAATGACCGAACTGTAAATCCAGAACCGCCTGGCTCAGGTAAGGGTCCGACTGGCTGTTCGCCAGCACATCGCCCGCGCCGCCCAGCAGTTCAGACTGCTTCTCATGCTGCTCGAGCCAGCCCGCCATCTCACTGTTCGCACGACGGTTGGACAGCACCCATACCGACGCGCCGGTGGCATCGCGATTCGGTGCCGCATCGGCGTGAATGGACACCAGGAAGTTAGCATTCTGCTTACGCGCCACGTCCGAACGCCCCATCACCGAAATAAAGTAATCCCCATCGCGGGTCAACACTGGCTTGAATAGCGGATCGGCATTTAACAGCGCGCGCAGTTTGCGAGCGATGGCAATCGTGACATTCTTCTCTTTGGTGCCGTTCGGTCCAATCGCGCCAGGATCCTGTCCACCGTGACCGGCATCAATGGCGATAATCACCTTATCATCCGACGCCACCGCACGGCTTACCGGGCGCGTCACGCTCTGGCTGCTGGTCATCGCCGTTTGTCGTTCGCTACCGGACGATTTGAACGGATTCCGTGCGGGCTCAGCCGGGCGTACAGGCTGCACGACAGGGGCTTCTACCCGTTTGGCTACCACCGGCGGCGGTGGTGGAGGCGGCGGAGGCGGAGCATCGGCGTTAATGGTGAAAACCACGGTGTAGTTTGAGCCATTTTGCTGCTTCACCGCGCGCGTTTTACCATCTTCCGTCAGATCCACCAGCAGTCGCAGAGTCTGGGTATCCTGCGGCGTTCCCGCCCGAATGCTTTTCACCAGATTGTTGCCGCTGAACAGCAGCGGTAGCCCCTGAAGCGCGCCGCTCTGCTTAATATCCAGCGCCACGGTACGCTTGCCCTGTGGAGTGAACGAATATTCGGGATCGCCGATAAAGCTAATCGTAATACGGGCCTGCTGATCTCCATTTGCAACCTGGATATCGGATAAACTTGCCGCAGTGGCCTGAATGCTAAACAGCATCAGCGTCGCGGCCAGCCAACTGGTTATGCGATAGATCATCCCGTTATCCTTCAGGCTAAACGCGTCAATATAGACTCACCCAATGCAGAGACCGCCGTAACGCGCGCCTCACGCCCTTGTGCCTGATATGCAAGATGGATTTCGACATCCGGCTCAGGCAATACACCCGCACCTTGTTGAGGCCACTCCACCAGGCAGATGGCATCGTTAGCAAAATAATCACGGATCCCCATAAACTCGAGCTCTTCAGGGTCCGCCAGACGATACAGGTCAAAGTGGTATACCATCAGATGATCGAGCGTATAGGGCTCCACCAGCGTATAGGTCGGGCTTTTGACATTCCCGCGATGGCCGAGCGCGTGTAAAAAGCCGCGGCTGAAGGTCGTTTTCCCCGCCCCTAAATCGCCATACAGATAGATGACAGTCGCGCCAGTACAGGCCTGCGCAATACGGTCACCAAGGTCTAAAGTTGCCTGCTCATCGGCTAAAGGAATCACTCGGTTCATCATGGTTCAGGTCAATCACATCCGGGTTAACAACACGCCTGAGCGTGGAAAAGAGATCGGTCGCCAGCATCCCGCGGCTGCCATAGCGGGCAGCCAGTCGGTCAGCGGCTTCGCCATGCGCCACGCAGCCGGCGCAGGCAGCATCATACGGCGTCAGCCGTTGTCCTGACAGTGCGGCGATAATACCGGTCAGCACATCGCCCATTCCGCCGCTGGCCATCCCGGCATTGCCGGCATCGATAATGCCCATCTCGCCTGCTTCGCTGGCCACCACCGTGCCCGCGCCTTTCAGCACGACCACGCCTCCGTAACGTTTTACCAGACGTTGCGCAGAAAGTAAGCGATCGCTTTCAATTTCTGCCACGTTACAGTTCAGCAGACGGGCGGCTTCACCGGGGTGCGGCGTCAGCACACGATTGTGACGTTTATCGGGATTGATTGCCAGCAGGTTCAACGCATCCGCATCCCATACCATCGGCTTGCGGCAATCCCACACCTGACGCAGCGCCTGAGCTCCCCATTCGTTTTGTCCAAGGCCGGGGCCAATCGCCACCACATCGGCCCACTGCAGGCTGTCATCAACACTCTGCGTCGTCAGCTCGTGGACCATTAATTCAGGCCTGGCGGCGACGATAGGGGCAATGTTTTCTTTGTGAGTGAGCACTCGCACCAAACCCGCCCCCGCCCGTAACGCCGCTTCACCGGCCATGCGGATAGCGCCAGCGGTACCGCGATCGCCACCGATAATCACCAGCTTACCGTGATCGCCTTTATGCGATGTCGGACGTCTTGGAGGGAGCCAGTCGGCCAGCTGTGACGCATCGAAACGCCGCAGCGGCACCGTCTGCGCAGCCAACCAACTTTCGAGTCCCAGCGCGTGGTAGTACAGGCGGCCAACCACATCCCGGGCTTTGCCCGTCAGCAGCCCGGGCTTGAGGCCAATAAACGTGATCGTGCAGGCCGCATCTATCACCGCCCCAGGGGTGCTCCCGGTTTGCGCATTGAGTCCCGAGGGAATATCCAGCGCCACAACCGGCGCAGGATGCGCATTCGCACGCTGGATTAAGGTCGCGATGTTCTCCCGCGGAGCGCTATGCAGCCCGGTGCCAAGAAGCCCGTCGATAATGAGAGAAATATCCTGTGGCCAGGGGATATCTGCGGCGTGAATGGTTCCACCGGCGTTCAACCACGCATCACGCGCGGCGCTGGCTTCTTCCGGCAGCGCTTTCTCGCTCTCGAGTGCCAGCAGCGTGACGGCGATGCCGTCGGCCTGCGCCAGGCGCGCCACCACGTAGCCATCACCACCGTTATTGCCATGACCGCAGAGGATCAGCCAGTGCTTGCTGGCAGGGTAGTCGGCTCGCGCCCGCTGAAAAGCCGCTTCCCCGGCCCGTATCATCAGCTCAAACAGCGTCAGGCCCAGACTGTCCGCCGCCGCTTTTTCCGCGCGCCGCAGCGCATCTGCAGGCCAGATGAAGTGTGGTATACTCACAGGGTTTTTCGTCATCGTATGGTCCATCATGTCTCAGCCCCTCGATCTCAATAAGTTAGCGCAGCAAATCAAGCAATGGGGCACTGAACTGGGGTTCCAGCAGGTCGGGATTACCGATACCGATCTCAGCGCCAGCGAACCTAAACTGCAGGCATGGCTGGATAAACAATACCACGGCGAGATGGAATGGATGGCGCGTCACGGAATGATGCGCGCCCGTCCCCATGAGCTTCAGCCCGGTACGTTACGCGTGATCAGCGTGCGGATGAACTATCTTCCCGCCAACGCCGCTTTTGCCCGCACCCTGAAAGATCCCACGCTGGGTTACGTCAGCCGTTATGCCCTTGGGCGTGATTATCATAAACTGTTGCGTAACCGCCTGAAAAAACTCGGAGAGATGATTCAGGAACAGTGTGCTTCGCTCAATTTTAGACCGTTTGTCGATTCTGCGCCCATTCTGGAGCGCCCTTTGGCGGAAAAAGCCGGACTTGGCTGGACCGGCAAGCACTCGCTGATTCTCAACCGCGATGCCGGATCGTTCTTTTTCCTCGGCGAACTGCTCGTTGATATTCCGCTCCCCATCGACAGTCCGGTGACGGAAGAGTGCGGCCGTTGCGTGGCCTGCATGACTATCTGCCCCACCGGCGCGATCGTCGAACCCTATACCGTGGATGCCCGCCGCTGTATCTCCTATCTGACCATTGAGCTGGAAGGCGCCATTCCCGAGGAGTTTCGCCCGCTGATCGGCAACCGCATTTACGGCTGCGATGACTGCCAGTTGATTTGCCCGTGGAACCGCTTCTCGCAGTTAACGGACGAAGCGGATTTCAGCCCGCGTAAAGCGCTGCATGCGCCGCCGCTGGTAGAGCTGTTTGCGTGGAGCGAAGCCCATTTTCTCAAGGTGACGGAGGGTTCTGCCATTCGCCGCATCGGTCATCTGCGCTGGCTACGGAATATTGCCGTTGCATTGGGCAATGCGCCCTGGGATGAGGCGCATCTGACGGCGCTGGAAAGTCGCCGAGGTGAGCACCCACTACTCGATGAACACATTGAGTGGGCGGTGGCGCAGCAAATCGACAAGCGCAATGCCAACGTGGTTGAAGTGCAGTTGCCGAAGAAACAGCGTCTGGTCCGGGTGATTGAGAAAGGGTTGCCGAGGGATGCCTGATTCATTCACAGGCTGTGAATAAAAACAAAAATACATTGCGTTTCAACACGCAGACGTTCGTCAAGTGATCGAATTAACACTTTGAAATGAAATTTATTTGTTAAATATCAAATAGATAGATTGATATCATTCAACAAGTGAAGTTTTTCAACGTCAGGCGGAAAGAGTTTAACCTGTGGATAACTCTGTTTACAGTATTTTTCTTACGACAGCGGAAAGCATCCCCGGTGCGATTTTGCACTGTGGATAAACTGGAGATGAGAAGAAATTTTGGAGCGGGAAACGAGACTCGAACTCGCGACCCCGACCTTGGCAAGGTCGTGCTCTACCAACTGAGCTATTCCCGCTTGGGTATGGTGCTTTCAAATTTTGGAGCGGGAAACGAGACTCGAACTCGCGACCCCGACCTTGGCAAGGTCGTGCTCTACCAACTGAGCTATTCCCGCATACTTCTTGCCATATTTCTACGGCGCCGTGATGTGCATTTCTGCTTCGTCACGGGAGGCGCATTATACGAGAATTCGATTTACCTGCAACCCCCCTGCGAACACTTTTTTGCGTTTTTTGTCTGAATGGACATTTTATCGCCAGACACGCCGCCAAATTGTACAAATAAGCATCGGACAAGGCAAAATAACTTTTTCCAGCCGTGCTAAAGGCGCAAAATCGCTCAGATTTCCGGGTCGCGATACCCGCTAACGGTCAACAACCATGACAAACAGGGAAATTCAGATGACAAGAGCGCTTTCCGTCCTGCTGCTGACCACGCTGCTTGCTGCAGGGACAGCATCTGCGACGACGCTGCATTTCGGCACCACGACGGCCAATCCGCCCTTTGAAACCGTGAATGCGAAAAACCAGCCCTCAGGGTTTGATATCGATCTGGCCAAAGCGCTGTGTAAACAGATGCAGGCCGAATGCAAATTTACCCCGCAGGACTTCAATACGCTGATTCCCGCGCTGCGCTTTAAAAAATTCGATGCCATCATTGCCGGCATTGAAGTCATCCCCATGCGCGAAAAGCAGGTCGCCTTTACCCAGCCCTATCGTCAGACGCTCTCCGGCGTGGTCGTGACGGAAAAAGGGGCCGCCCACCGCTTCGCCGATCTGAAGGGCAAGAATCTAGGCGTCGTTAAAGGCACCGTCCATCAGCACTATCTGCACGATAAACAAAAAGGGGTCGACGTCATCGAGTATGACAATGAGGCCAGTGCACTGGCCGCGCTGAAAGAGGGGAGCGTGAATGCGGTAATGGGTGACCAGACCACCCTCGACCCGTGGCTGCAGGAGAATCCTGACTACGCCATGATGGATGAACGAGCGACCGACCCGAAATATTACGGCAAGCAATATGCCATTGCGCTACGTAAAGACGATCCGGAGCTGCTCAATGCCATGAATGCTGCGCTGGAGGTGGTTAAGGCGTCGCCTGACTTCCAGGCGATGGAACAGAAGTGGTTTAAATAAGAGAGCAACGCCGGGGCCATCTGACCCCGGCGCTGGCATTACAGCTTGATAAAGTTTTCGCGATAGTAAGCCAGTTCCGCTACCGACTCGCGGATATCATCCATCGCCTGATGGGTGCCCTGCTTTTTAAAACCATCAAGGATTTCCGGCTTCCAGCGGCGCGCCAGCTCTTTCAGCGTGCTGACGTCGAGGTAGCGGTAGTGGAAATAAGCTTCCAGCTCAGGCATATATTTGAACAGGAAGCGGCGATCTTGACCAATGCTGTTGCCGCAGATAGGCGATTTGCCCGCCGGCACCCACTGTTTAAGAAATTCGAGGGTCGCCAGTTCCGCTTCGCGATCGCCCAGGGTGCTGGCCTTAACGCGTTCGACCAGCCCGCTCCCGGTATGCGTGCGCACGTTCCACTCATCCATCAGCGCCAGCTGCGCGTCGGACTGGTGAACCGCAATCGTCGGCCCTTCCGCCAGAATATTCAGGTGCGCATCGGTCACCAGAGTGGCGATTTCAATAATGCGATCGCGCTCAGGATCCAGCCCGGTCATTTCGAGATCGATCCAAATCAGGTTGTTTTCATCTGCACTCATGCTATTTTCCACCCATAATTTTACAATTCTGGCCCGTAAAACTTCAGGATGCAGGCAAAGCAACGTACCAGCATCTTGCAAGATGACGGGTCGATATTCATCTTAGATAGCGTGTATCATAGAGGTTTTGCCCACTTAGGGCGACCAGGAGCCAGTCCGATTGAGTAAAAATAAACTCTCCAAAGGCCAACAGCGCCGCGTGAAGGCCAACCACCAGCGCCGCCTGAAAACGACTTCGGAGAAGGCCGATTACGATGACAACCTGTTTGGTGAAACCTCCGAAGGGATCGTCATCAGCCGCTTTGGCATGCATGCCGATGTCGAATCCGCCGACGGTAGCGTTCACCGCTGCAATATTCGCCGCACAATCCGTTCGCTGGTGACCGGCGATCGCGTCGTCTGGAGACCAGGTAAAGATGCCGCCGACGGCGTCAATGTGAAGGGGATTGTGGAGGCGGTACACGACCGAACCTCCGTCCTGACCCGTCCGGACTTTTACGATGGCGTCAAACCCATCGCCGCCAATATCGATCAAATCGTCATTGTTTCCGCGATCCTGCCCGAGCTGTCCCTGAACATTATCGACCGCTATCTGGTCGCCTGCGAGACGCTGGACGTTGAACCGCTGATTGTGCTCAATAAGACCGATCTGCTGGATGCCGACGGCATGGCCTTCGTTAACGAGCAGATGGATATCTACCGCGGCATCGGCTATCGCGTGCTGATGGTTTCCAGTCGTACTCAGGATGGCCTCAAGCCGCTTGAGGAAGCGCTCACAGACCGCATCAGTATCTTTGCCGGGCAGTCCGGGGTAGGTAAATCCAGCCTGCTGAATGCGCTGCTGGGTCTGCATGAAGATCAGATCCTGACCAATGACGTCTCTGACAACTCAGGACTTGGCCAGCACACCACCACCGCCGCGCGCCTCTATCACTTCCCGCACGGCGGCGATGTCATTGACTCCCCCGGCGTTCGCGAATTCGGCCTGTGGCACCTGGAGGCGGAACAAATTACCCACGGCTTTGTCGAATTCCATGATTATTTAGGCCGTTGTAAATATCGCGACTGCAAGCACGATACCGATCCGGGCTGCGCCATTCGTGAAGCGGTAGAAAATGGCCACATCGCCGGGAGCCGTTTTGAAAACTATCACCGCATTCTGGAAAGCATGACTCAGGTACAGGTAAAAACGCGTAAAAGCTTTTCATCATCCGATGACTGACATTTAAGCTGAGCATCGTTAGAATCGTCCCCTTTTTTCAGGACCCCGCACGTTGACGGGGTCAGGAACGACAAATCATGGCCTGGAGGCTACCTTGTTAAACGATCTTAAACTTTCACTGCAATACATTCTGCCTAAACTGTGGCTCACCCGCCTCGCAGGCTGGGGTGCGAGCAAACGAGCGGGTTGGCTGACAAAGCTGGTCATCGATCTGTTCGTGAAATGCTACAAGGTCGATATGAAAGAGGCGCAAAAGCCTGATACCGCCAGCTACCGCACCTTTAACGATTTCTTCGTGCGCCCGCTGCGCGAAGACGCCCGTCCGCTGAACACCGATCCTAACGTGCTGGTCATGCCTGCCGATGGCGTCATCAGCCAGCTGGGCGCCATCGAAGATGACAAAATTTTGCAGGCCAAAGGCCACAACTACACCCTGGAAGCGCTGCTGGCAGGGAACTACCAGATGGCCGATCTGTTCCGCAACGGCACCTTCGCCACCACCTACCTGTCGCCGCGTGACTATCACCGCGTCCACATGCCGTGCAACGGTATCCTGCGTGAAATGATCTACGTCCCGGGGGATCTGTTCTCCGTTAACCACCTGACCGCACAGAACGTTCCGAATCTGTTTGCCCGTAACGAGCGCGTTATCTGCCTGTTTGATACTGAATTTGGCCCGATGGCGCAAATTCTGGTGGGAGCGACGATTGTTGGCAGCATTGAAACCGTGTGGTCCGGTACCGTGACCCCGCCGCGTGAAGGCGTTATCAAACGCTGGACCTGGCCGGCGGGCGACAGCGAAGGTTCCGTCGCGCTGCTGAAAGGCCAGGAGATGGGCCGCTTTAAGCTCGGTTCGACGGTAATCAACCTGTTTGCCCCGGGCAAAGTGAAGCTGGTTGAACAGCTGAAAAGCCTCTCCGCCACCCAACTCGGCCAGCCGCTGGCAACTGCCGTAGAGACCATGTCCGCGACCGCAGATGGCGTCAGCCCACTGAGCGACGCGACGCAAGACGAAGGTTAATTCCTGACAAAAAAGGGTTATGCCGTGCGCCTGATATATATTTTCCTGCTGGCCTGGAGCCTCAGTCTGGGGGCGTACGCAGCGACAGCCCCCGATGCGAAACAGATCGCTCAGGAACTGGAACAGGCGAAGGCGGCAAAACCCGCTCAGCCTGGTACCGTTGAAGCCTTACAATCTGCACTGAACGCGCTCGAGGAACGCAGCGCCTCACTTGAGCGCGCGCGCCAGTACCAGCAGGTTATCGATAATTTCCCCAAACTTTTCCAGACGCTGCGTTCGCAGATCGGCAATCTGCCCGATGAGCCGCGCCAGGTCTCAACCAATCTCTCCACGGATGCGCTGAACCAGGAAATCCTGCAGGTCAGCAGTCAGCTGCTCGAAGCCAGCCGCCAGGCCCAGCAGGAGCAGGAACGCGCCCGCGATATCGCCGATTCGCTTAACCAGCTTCCGCAGCAGCAGAGCGACGCGCGTCGCCAGCTCAATGAAGTTGAGCGCCGCGTCGGCACGCAAACCAGCAATACGCCGCTGGCACAGGCGCAGAATCTTGGTCTGCAGGCGGAATCTGCGCGCCTGAAAGCGCTGGTGAACGAACTGGATCTGGCACAGCTCTCGGCGAACAATCGTCAGGAGCTGTCGCGGATGCGCGGCGATCTGGCGCAGAAGCAGGGCAAGCTGCTCGACGGCTATCTGCAGGCGCTGCGCAATCAGCTCAATAGCCAGCGTCAACGTGAAGCGGAAAAAGCGCTGGAAAGCACCGAGCTGCTGGCAGAGAACAGTGAAAACCTGCCGCCGGAGCTCGTGGCCCAGTTTAAAGTCAACCGTGAGCTGTCACAGGCGCTGAACCAGCAGGCCCAGCGTATGGATCTGGTGGCCTCGCAGCAGCGTCAGGCGGCCAACCAGACGCTGCAGGTGCGCCAGGCGCTGAATACCCTGCGCGAACAGTCGCAGTGGCTGGGCTCCTCCAACCTGCTGGGCGAAGCCCTGCGCGCCCAGGTAGCTCGTCTGCCTGAAACGCCGAAGCCGCAGCAGCTGGATACCGAGATGGCGCAGCTCCGGGTGCAGCGTCTGCATTATGAGGATCTGCTCGGCAGCCAGCCGCAGCTGCGTCTGATTCGCCAGGCGGACGGCGAGCCGCTCACCAGTGAACAAAGCCGCATTCTGGAAGCGCAGCTGCGCACGCAAACCGAGTTGCTCAATTCGCTGCTCCAGGGCGGCGATACGCTGATACTGGAGCTGACCAAGCTGAAGGTCTCCAACGGTCAGCTGGAAGATGCGCTGAAAGAGATCAACGAAGCAACGCACCGCTATCTGTTCTGGACGTCGGACGTCAGCCCAATCGGTTTTTCGTGGCCGCTGGAAATCGTCCACGACCTGCGCCGCCTGGTCTCTCTCGATACCGTCAGCCAGCTTGGCAAAGCCAGCGCCATGATGTTAACCAGCAAGGAGACGCTGCTGCCGCTGTTTGGCGCGCTGATCCTGGTCGGCTTCAGCATCAGTTCGCGCCGCCACTTTACCCGCTTCCTCGAACGCTCCAGCGCCCGCGTCGGCAAAGTCACGCAGGATCATTTCTGGCTCACGCTGCGTACGGTGTTCTGGTCGATTCTGGTGGCCTCTCCCCTCCCCGTGCTGTGGATGACGCTGGGCTACGGCCTGCAATCGGCATGGCCCTATCCGCTGGCGGTGGCGATCGGCGAAAGCGTCACCGCCACGGTGCCGCTGCTGTGGGTGGTGATGATTTGCGCCACCTTTGCGCGTCCGAACGGCCTGTTTATCGCGCACTTCGGCTGGCCGCGCAGTCGCGTCAGCAAAGCCATGCGCTACTACCTGATGAGCATCGGCCTGATCGTGCCGCTGATTATCGCGCTGATCATGTTTGATAATCTTAACGACCGGGAGTTTTCCGCTTCGCTCGGCCGCCTCTGCTTCCTGCTGATTTGCGGGGCGCTGGCGCTGGTCACCCTGAGTCTGAAGCATGCCGGGATCCCGCTTTATCTCGATAAAGCCGGGAACGGCGATAACATGGTTAACCGCATGCTGTGGAACCTGCTGCTCGGCGCGCCGTTAATCGCCATGCTGGCGGCGGCGATCGGTTATCTGGCCACCGCCCAGGCGCTGCTGGCAAGGCTGGAAACCTCCGTTGCTATCTGGTTCCTGCTTCTGGTGGTCTACCACATCATTCGCCGCTGGATGCTGATTCAGCGCCGCCGGCTGGCCTTCGATCGCGCGAAACATCGACGGGCGGAAATTCTCGCTCAGCGTGCTCGCGGGGAAGATGACGTCGCCCATTCCAGCAGCCCTGAGGGTTCCGCGGAGAACGAAGTGAGTGAAATCGATCTCGATGCGATCAGTACGCAGTCCCTGCGTCTGGTCCGTTCGCTGCTGATGTTGATCGCGCTGGTCTCGGTGATCGTTCTGTGGTCAGAAATTCACTCCGCCTTCGGCTTCCTCGAAAATATCTCGTTGTGGGATGTCACCTCGACGGTGCAGGGCGTTGAAAGTCTGGAGCCGATTACCCTCGGCGCCGTGCTGATTGCCATTCTGGTGCTGATTATCACCACCCAGCTGGTGCGAAACTTACCGGCGCTGCTGGAGCTGGCGATTCTGCAACACCTCGATCTCACCCCGGGGACCGGGTATGCCATCACCACCATCACCAAATATCTGCTGATGCTGATTGGCGGCCTGATGGGCTTCTCGATGATTGGGATTGAATGGGCCAAGCTGCAGTGGCTGGTCGCCGCCCTCGGCGTAGGGCTGGGCTTTGGTCTCCAGGAGATCTTCGCCAACTTTATCTCCGGCCTGATCATCCTGTTTGAAAAACCGATACGTATTGGCGATACGGTCACGATCCGCGATCTGACCGGCAGCGTCACCCGCATCAATACCCGCGCCACCACCATCAGCGACTGGGACCGTAAAGAGATTATCGTGCCTAACAAGGCCTTCATCACCGAGCAGTTTATCAACTGGTCGCTCTCTGACTCGGTCACCCGCGTGGTGTTAACCATCCCGGCGCCAGCGGATGCCAACACCGAAGAGGTCACGCAGATCCTGATCGCCGCCGCCCACCGCTGCTCGCTGGTGATCGATACGCCGGCGCCGGAAGCGTTCCTCGTCGACCTGCAGCAGGGGATTCAGATTTTCGAGCTGCGTATCTACGCCGCCGAGATGGGGCATCGTATGCCGCTGCGTCACGAGCTCCACCAGCTGATTCTGGCCGGCTATCGTGAACACGGTATCGATATGCCGTTCCCGCCGTTCCAGATGCGTCTGGAAAGTATTGATGGCAGAAAAAGCAGCCGGGCGCTGACGTCAGCCGGGAAATCCAGCCGCACGGCGGGGAGCCTGTAACACCCATCGCGCCTAGACGGCGCGATATCCGTTAGCCTGTCCCGCGCTTCCCTTAGCCCGTTCGGTAAGGGAAGCGGCTGGGCATCAGGCGCGATCGACGGTAAAGGCAATCACTTCGCTGATGCTTTCGGCGCCCAGCGCCAGCATCACCACGCGATCGACCCCCAGCGCCACGCCGGAACAGTCCGGCAGTCCGGCGGCCAGCGCATCAAGCAGATTCCGATCGATAGGCTGCTGCGGCAGACCGCGGGCCGCACGTTTGCGGTTATCCTGCTCGAAACGCTGCTGCTGTTCACGCGCGTCGGTCAGTTCGTGGAAACCATTCGCCAGCTCAATGCCTTTGTAATAGACCTCAAAGCGCTCCGCCACGCGGTGATCTTCGGTGCTGATTTGCGCCAGAGACGCCTGACTGGCCGGGAAGTGATAGACAAAGGTCGGGCGATCTTTACCAATATGCGGCTCGACGCCCATGGTAAACAGCAGCTGCAGCAAGGTATCCCGGTCTTCTTCCGTATCGGCAATATTGCTCAGATCGAGCTTCGCCGCCGCTTCACGCAGCTGCGTCTTATCGGCCGACAGCGGATCAAGCTCAAGATGACGCAGGAACGCCTGCTGATAAGAGAGGCTTTCCGCCGGCTGGCACTCCAGCACCTGCTGAAGCAAGTCATCGACTTCGTTAATCAGCCGATACATGTCATAGCACGGACGATACCACTCCAGCATGGTGAATTCCGGATTGTGGTGACGCCCCATCTCTTCATTGCGGAAGCTACGACACAGCTGGAACACCGGGCCACAGCCCGCGGCCAGCAGGCGCTTCATATGGTATTCCGGGCTGGTCATCAGATAGAGATCCATCCCCTGCGAATAGCCAGGGCCGACGAAACGGGTCTGGAACGGAAACATGTGAATATCCGTCACCGTTGCCTGACTCATGCAAGGCGTCTCCACCTCCAGCACGCCGCGATCGCTAAAGAAACGGCGAATTTCCGCCATTATCGCCGCGCGTTTCAACAGGTTTGGAATGGACGCGCTCGGCTGCCAGGTTGCCGTCTCGCTCATGTTACTTTCTCCGATTTCATACAAGGGCACGAAGTCTACTCGTAACCGTCGGGTGAAACAAATTTTGTGCGAACCGGCCCTCCGGTGACCTACGGAAAAGGTACTGCCGAAGAGAATTCATCACCAGAGCTGATAAACCGGCGCACATATTGACAAAAAAATCGAACACATCAATTTTCCCCATCAACCCTACGGCTATACTCCTTTACCTATAAAGGAGCAGTGATACTTTTTCGCCAGTCCGGCGGCGAAATACACAAAAACTGGAGGAATGTCGTGCAAACTTTTCAAGCCGATCTTGCTGTTATTGGCGCTGGCGGAGCTGGTCTTCGCGCCGCTATTGCCGCGGCGCAGGCAAATCCACATGCCAAAATCGCACTGATTTCAAAAGTCTATCCCATGCGCAGCCATACCGTTGCGGCCGAGGGAGGTTCTGCTGCCGTTGCACAGGATCATGACAGCTTTGAGTACCATTTTCACGACACTGTCGCCGGTGGCGACTGGCTCTGTGAACAGGATGTCGTCGATTACTTTGTCCACCACTGCCCGGAGGAGATGACCCAGCTTGAGCAGTGGGGATGTCCGTGGAGCCGCCGTCCGGACGGTAGCGTCAACGTGCGCCGCTTCGGGGGGATGAAAATCGAACGCACGTGGTTTGCCGCCGATAAGACCGGCTTCCATATGTTGCATACCCTGTTCCAGACCTCCCTCCAGTTCCCCCAAATCCAACGCTTCGATGAACATTTCGTCCTCGACATTCTGGTCGACGATGGTCAGGCCCGTGGCCTGGTGGCGATGAATATGATGGAAGGTTCGCTGGTGCAAATCCGCGCAAATGCGGTGGTTATGGCGACCGGCGGCGCGGGACGTGTCTATCGCTATAACACCAACGGCGGCATCGTCACCGGTGACGGTATGGGCATGGCGCTGAGCCATGGCGTACCGCTGCGCGATATGGAGTTTGTCCAGTATCACCCAACCGGTCTGCCCGGCTCCGGCATTCTGATGACCGAAGGCTGTCGCGGCGAAGGCGGTATTCTGGTCAACAAAAATGGCTACCGCTACCTGCAGGATTACGGCATGGGTCCGGAAACCCCGCTGGGTGAGCCTAAAAACAAATATATGGAGCTCGGCCCGCGCGACAAAGTCTCCCAGGCCTTCTGGCACGAATGGCGTAAAGGCAACACCATCCCGACGCCGCGTGGCGACGTGGTCTATCTCGACCTGCGTCATCTCGGTGAGAAAAAGCTGCTCGAACGCCTGCCGTTTATCTGCGAGCTGGCCAAAGCCTATGTCGGCGTTGACCCGGTGAAAGAGCCGATTCCGGTCCGTCCGACCGCACACTACACCATGGGCGGCATTGAAACCGACCAGCAGTGTGAAACGCGGATTAAAGGCCTGTTCGCGGTTGGCGAATGTTCTTCCGTCGGTCTGCATGGCGCCAACCGCCTCGGCTCCAACTCGCTGGCAGAACTGGTGGTATTTGGCCGCCTCGCCGGTGAACAGGCGATGACGCGCGCTGCACAAGCCGGTGAAATGAACGTTGCGGCGCTGGACGCGCAGGCTGCCGATGTAGAAAAACGTCTGAAAGATCTCGTCAATCAGGAAGGTAACGAGAACTGGGCGAAAATTCGCGATGAAATGGGGCTGTCGATGGAAGAAGGCTGCGGTATCTATCGCACGCCGGAGCTGATGCAGAAAACCATCGATAAGCTGGCGGAGCTGCAGGAGCGCTTTAAGCGCGTGCGCATTACCGACAACTCCAGCGTCTTCAACACCGACCTGCTCTACACCATCGAACTGGGCCATGGCCTGAACGTTGCCGAATGTATGGCGCACTCCGCTATTGCACGTAAAGAGTCACGCGGCGCGCACCAGCGTCTGGATGAAGGCTGCACCGAACGAGATGATGTCAATTTCCTCAAACATACGCTGGCTTTCCGCGATGCGGATGGCACCACGCGCCTGGAGTACGGCGAGGTGAAAATCACCTCTCTGCCGCCGGCGAAACGCGTATATGGCGCAGAAGCGGAAGCAGCCGAGAAGAAGGAGACGGCAAATGGCTGAGATGAAAAACCTCAAAATTGAAGTGGTGCGCTACAACCCGGAAGTGGACACCGCCCCGCACAGCGCGTTCTATGAAGTGCCTTATGATGAACAAACCTCGCTGCTCGACGCGCTGGGTTATATCAAAGATAACCTTGCGCCGGACCTCAGCTATCGCTGGTCCTGCCGCATGGCGATCTGCGGTTCCTGTGGGATGATGGTCAATAAAGTGCCGAAACTGGCCTGTAAAACCTTCCTGCGCGAATACACCAAGGGCATTAAGGTTGAGGCGCTGGCCAACTTCCCGATTGAACGCGATCTGGTGGTCGATATGACCCACTTTATCGAGAGTCTGGAGGCCATTAAGCCCTATATCATTGGTAATCCGCGCACACCGGATCAGGGGCCAAACAAGCAAACCCCGGCGCAGATGGCCAAATACCATCAGTTCTCCGGCTGTATCAACTGCGGCCTGTGCTACGCCGCCTGCCCGCAGTTTGGTCTTAACCCGGAGTTTATCGGCCCGGCGGCCATCACCCTCGCCCATCGCTACAACGAAGACAGTCGCGACCACGGCAAGAAGGAGCGCATGGCGCAGCTTAACGGTCAGAACGGCGTCTGGACCTGTACCTTCGTGGGCTATTGCTCGGAAGTCTGTCCGAAGCATGTCGATCCGGCAGCCGCCATTCAGCAGGGCAAGGTAGAAAGCTCGAAAGACTTTCTTATCGCGACCCTGAAACCACGCTAAGGAGTGCATGATGACGACTAAACGCAAACCCTACGTGCGGCCGATGACGTCCACCTGGTGGAAAAAACTGCCGTTTTATCGCTTCTATATGGTGCGTGAAGGAACCGCAGTGCCAACGGTATGGTTCAGTATCGTGCTGATTTACGGTCTGTTTGCCCTGAAGCATGGCGCAGAAAGCTGGGCTGGCTATGTCGGCTTCCTGCAAAACCCGGTGGTGGTGGTCCTGAACCTGATCACTCTGGGTGCCGCGCTGCTGCACACAAAAACCTGGTTTGAGCTGGCGCCGAAAGCCGCCAATATCATTATTAAGGGTGAAAAAATGGGGCCAGAGCCGGTGATTAAAGGGCTTTGGGTGGTGACCGCGCTGGTGACCGTGGTGATCCTGTTTGTTGCCCTGTTCTGGTAAGGAGGCTGTAATGATCAATCCCAACCCGAAACGTTCCGATGAACCGGTATTCTGGGGGCTGTTTGGCGCAGGCGGTATGTGGGGCGCGATTGTCGCGCCGGTCATGGTGCTGCTGGTCGGTATTCTGCTGCCGTTAGGCCTGGCGCCGGGCGATGCATTCAGCTACGAGCGCGTGCTGGGCTTTGCCCAGAGCTTTGTGGGCCGCGCCTTTATCTTCCTGATGATCGTCCTGCCGCTGTGGTGCGGGCTACACCGTATCCATCACGCCATGCACGACCTGAAAATTCACGTTCCGAATGGTAAGTGGGTCTTCTACGGCCTGGCCGCGATCCTGAGCGTTGTGACGCTGATTGGCGTGTTATTCATTTAACCTCCCTGCAGCCCGGTAGCATTCTGTTATCGGGCTCTCTTTTGCAGAAAATATCCCCGCTTTTCTCCAGATAGAATCTACACTTAGCTAAAAAGCCAGCAAGGAAAATGCTATGCGTGTGCTGCCCATTATTGCGGTTGTTGCCGCCTCGTTTCTGGTTGTTGCCTGTAGCACGCCAACGCCGCCACAAGGCGTAACGGTGGTCAGTCCATTTGATACCCAGCGCTATCTCGGCACCTGGTATGAAATAGCCCGCTTTGACCATCAGTTTGAAAGTGGCCTTGAAAAAGTGACCGCCACCTACAGCCTACGCGATGATGGCGGACTGGACGTGGTGAACAAAGGCTATAACCCCGATCGGGGCATGTGGCAGAAAACCGATGGCGTGGCCTACTTCACCGGCCAGCCGACCCGTGCCGCGCTGAAAGTCTCCTTTTTCGGCCCTTTCTACGGCGGCTACAACGTGATCGCCCTGGATAAAGATTATCGCTACGCGCTGGTCTGCGGGCCAGACCGCGATTATCTGTGGCTGCTGGCCCGCTCGCCAAAGGTCTCACCGGAAGTGAAACAACAGATGCTGGACATCGCCACCCGACAGGGCTTCGACGTCAGCAAACTTATCTGGGTTAACCAGCGCTATTAGTCAGTGCGCGCTGATTTTCAGCCCGATAATACCGACAACGATACACGCCAGGCTGGCAATACGCATGGCGCTGGCGGACTCGCCCAGCAGGACGATCCCGGTGATCGCCGCGCCTACTGCGCCAATTCCCGTCCAGACCGCATAGGCGGTACCGACGGGCAGCGTTTTCATCGCCCATGACAGTAGCGCCATGCTGAGCACCATAGCCACAATCGTGATCACGCTTGGCAGCAGGCGACTAAAACCGTGGGTGTATTTCAGACCAACCGCCCAGACCACTTCCAGCAGACCGGCGATAAATAAAACGAACCAGGACACAGAACCCCCTTGATGGGGCCGTCCCCGAATGCGATACGCTTACAGGTCGTCCCGTAAGGTGTGGATGAAAGCACAGAGATTATAACCGGCAGAACGTACGATGGAAAGAACGGTACGGCCAGTCACCGTACCGTCAGGGTCTATTGCTGAGCTTTTGTCGCAGCCCCAGAAATGGCACTGCCGCCTTCTGAAATATCCTGACCCACACCACGTGTTGTATTACATGCGGTCAGCACAGAAGAGAGGGCCAAAACCGTAAAGAACGCTGCAATTGCTTTTTTCACCATAATATCATCCTTATTACCAGTTTTAGTTATCGTGCCCTATAAGCATAGACAACCTGACCCAGGATGGCGGAATCTCAGCGTTTTTTAAGAGAAAAGGAGTGAATTAGCGGAAGGTGTAAGCGAAACGGTACAGCGAAGCGGTGATCAAAGCAAAAGATCGGGCCAAAAGGCGCTTAGCTGACCGCACGCGAAATCGCATGCCCCAGCCCCTGGATGTCTTCGCCAACGCCGCGGGCGGTATTGCATCCGGTAAGCAATATTGCGCTCAGAGAGAGCACCAGCAGAAGTTTTATCGCGTTGTTCATCTTCCCTGCCTGCGGTTAATGAGCTGCTGTTTCCTTAACGGCTATTCTCTTGAGGGCTATAGCAGGCGCAGCGCGCTGCTGCGCCAACCCTCTATGGCATGAATTACTTCACGCGGGATACGTATTCGCCAGAGCGAGTATCCACTTTGATGACTTCGCCAATCTGAACGAACAGCGGTACTTTAACCACTGCGCCAGTAGACAGCGTCGCCGGTTTACCGCCGGTACCTGCGGTATCACCTTTCAGGCCTGGATCGGTTTCCACGATTTCCAGCTCAACGAAGTTCGGCGGGGTGACGGAGATAGGCTGACCGTTCCACAGGGTCACGATGCACTCAGCCTGATCCAGCAGCCATTTTGCGTTATCGCCTACGGCTTTCGCATCGGCAGCCAGCTGCTCGAAAGTGGAGTTGTTCATGAAGTGATAGAACTCACCGTCGTTGTACAGGTAAGTCAGGTTCATATCAACAACGTCTGCGCCTTCGGCGGAATCGGTAGATTTGAAGGTTTTCTCTACGCGAGTCCCGGTCAGCAGACGGCGCAGCTTAACGCGGGCAAAAGCCTGGCCTTTGCCTGGTTTTACGAATTCACTGGCTTCAACGGCATAAGGTTCGCCGTCCATCATGATTTTAAGACCGGCACGAAAATCGTTGCTATAGTAAGTCGCCATAAGGCCCTCTAAATTTGTTAATTGGTAGCTAAGCCACAAAATGGCGCATATTGTAACCCTAAATACCCCATCCAGAGAAGATTGGTTAACGCAACTTGCAGATGTTGTGACCAGTCCCGATGAACTGTTGCATCTTTTAAATGTAGACGCTGATGCGAACCTGCTGGCGGGACGCGAGGCAAAACGCCTCTTCGCCCTGCGCGTGCCGCGGGCATTTATCGCCCGTATGGAGCCGGGAAATCCCAACGATCCCCTGCTTCGTCAGGTACTTACCTCACAAGATGAGTTTATTTCAGCGCCGGGTTTTTCCACCGATCCGCTGGAGGAACAGCACAGCGTGGTACCCGGTCTGCTGCATAAATACCGCAACCGGGCGCTGCTGCTGGTCAAGGGCGGCTGCGCGGTAAATTGCCGCTATTGTTTCCGCAGACACTTCCCTTATGCCGAAAATCAAGGCAATAAGCGTAACTGGCAGGCGGCGCTGGAGTACATTGCCGCGCACCCGCAGCTCGATGAGATTATTTTTTCCGGCGGCGACCCGCTGATGGCGAAAGATCATGAGCTGGACTGGCTGCTCACTCAGCTGGAAGCGATCCCGCACATTAAGCGTCTGCGCATTCACAGCCGCCTGCCCGTCGTCATCCCGGCGCGGATTACCGATGCGCTGGCCGCACGCTTTGCCAGCTCATCGCTGCAGGTGCTGCTGGTCAATCATATCAACCACGCCAATGAGATTGATGCCGATTTCCGCGCTGCGATGGCGCGCTTGCGTCAAGCCGGTGTCACGCTGCTGAATCAAAGCGTTCTGCTGCGCGGCGTCAACGACAATGCGCACACGCTGGCCGCTCTGAGCAATGCCCTGTTCGATGCCGGCGTCATGCCTTATTACCTGCACGTGCTGGATAAAGTCCAGGGCGCGGCCCATTTTATGGTCGAAGATGAAGAGGCCCGCGCCATCATGCGTGAGCTGCTGACGCTGGTTTCAGGGTATATGGTGCCAAGACTGGCGCGGGAAATCGGCGGTGAGCCAAGTAAGACACCGCTGGATTTGGGCTTAAAACAACATTCGTGAAAAGGTCTGCCGGGGAAAAGCTGGCAGACCGCCGATTCACAGACTGACTGAACGCGTGGAGATCGCCCGGGCCCTCTGACCATCGACGGCAGAGGCCCGGAATCAAATCAGTTCGGGCACTTATAGACCTGGCCGTTCATTTCGCTATCGGTTGGCACAAAGCTCGACAGCAGATTCTGCGTCGGGCTGCTCACGCCATAAATCACGTTGCCGCCCATCGCCGCAGCCTGGTTGCGCAGCGCGTTAGCTGCGCCACGCATGGAGCCGCCTTCATCACCGTTCTGCCCGGACAGCCAGTTGCTCTGCTTGCCCGTCGCGGTCCCCAACAGCTGGCAATCCGCACCCGGCTTATCTTCAACAAAGCGTACGCTCTGTCCGCCTGAGCTCAGTTCGTTGCTGGAACTGCAACCCGCTAACAATAATGCTGCGCCGACAATCCCTGCTAAATATCTTACCTGCATGTTATTCCCCATGATCAATGAGCTGGACGCGCTGGCCCGGATGTACACCTTATACTAAAAAGATGAGAAAAAGAAAAACCCCCGAGCATTTCTGCCCGGGGGTTTCTTTGTTTCTAAGGGGTATAGCGCACGATTACATCATGCCGCCCATACCGCCCATGCCACCCATGCCGCCAGCAGCGCCTAAATCGGCTGCGTCGCTTTTCGGCAGGTCGGTCACCATGCACTCGGTGGTGATCATCAGACCAGCAACGGATGCAGCGTACTGCAGAGCAGAACGCGTCACTTTAGTCGGGTCCAGGATACCGAAGTCGATCATGTTGCCGTATTCTTCAGTTGCCGCGTTATAACCGTAGTTGCCTTCACCCGCTTTCACGTTGTTAGCAACAACAGACGGCTCTTCGCCGGCGTTAGACACGATCTGACGCAGCGGAGCTTCCATTGCGCGCAGCGCAACTTTGATACCGACGTTCTGATCTTCGTTCTGAGCGGTCAGGCCAGCCAGTTTAGCGGCAACGCGCACCAGCGCAACGCCACCACCGGCAACAACACCTTCTTCTACCGCAGCACGGGTTGCGTGCAGAGCATCGTCAACGCGCGCTTTTTTCTCTTTCATTTCAACTTCGGTCGCTGCACCGACTTTGATTACCGCAACGCCGCCAGCCAGTTTCGCTACGCGCTCCTGCAGTTTTTCACGGTCGTAGTCAGAGGTCGCTTCTTCGATCTGCTTACGGATCTGAGCAACGCGGCCCTGAATTGCGCCTTCTTCACCCACGCCATCGATGATGGTGGTGGTGTCTTTGTTGATCACAACGCGTTTCGCCTGACCCAGGTCTTCCAGCGTCGCTTTTTCCAGCTCCATACCAATCTCTTCAGAGATGACGGTACCGCCAGTCAGGGTAGCGATGTCCTGCAGCATAGCTTTACGACGGTCGCCGAAGCCCGGTGCTTTAACAGCAGCGACTTTCACGATACCGCGCATGGTGTTGACCACCAGAGTGGCCAGCGCTTCGCCTTCAACGTCTTCAGCGATGATAACCAGCGGTTTGCCTGCTTTCGCAACGGCTTCCAGAACCGGCAGCATTTCGCGGATGTTGGAGACTTTTTTGTCAGCCAGCAGGATGAACGGGCTTTCCAGTTCAACAGCGCCAGTTTCCGGCTTGTTGATGAAGTACGGGGAGAGGTAGCCACGGTCGAACTGCATACCTTCAACAACGTCCAGTTCGTCTTCCAGACCGGTACCGTCTTCAACGGTGATAACGCCTTCTTTACCGACTTTGTCCATCGCTTCCGCGATCAGTTTACCTACGGTTTCATCGGAGTTAGCGGAGATGGTACCAACCTGAGCGATAGCTTTAGAGTCGGAGCACGGTACGGAGAGCGTTTTCAGTTCTTCAACGGCAGCCACGACAGCTTTGTCGATACCGCGTTTCAGATCCATCGGGTTCATGCCAGCAGCAACGGCTTTCAGGCCTTCTGCGATGATAGCCTGAGCCAGTACGGTTGCGGTGGTGGTACCGTCACCTGCAGCGTCGTTCGCTTTAGAGGCAACTTCTTTCACCATCTGCGCGCCCATGTTTTCGAACTTGTCTTCCAGCTCGATTTCACGCGCTACGGAAACACCATCTTTGGTGATGGTCGGTGCACCGAAAGATTTATCCAGAACCACGTTACGGCCTTTCGGGCCCAGGGTCACTTTCACTGCATCTGCCAGTACGTTCACGCCGCGCAGCATTTTTACACGAGCGTCGTTACCGAATTTTACGTCTTTAGCTGCCATTTTTTCTATTCCTCAAATTCGTTCAGTTTCGCGCGCGAATTACGCTTCAACAATTGCCAGAATGTCGCTTTCAGACATGATCAGCACTTCTTCATTGTCGATTTTTTCAGATTTCACACCGTAGCCGTCGTTGAAAATAACGATGTCGCCAACTTTAACGTCCAGCGGCTGCACAGTTCCGTTTTCCAGGATGCGGCCCTTACCGACAGCGATGATTTCGCCACGAGTTGATTTGGCTGCCGCAGAACCGGTCAGAACGATGCCGCCTGCAGATTTGGTTTCAACTTCTTTACGTTTGACGATCACACGATCATGTAACGGACGAATACTCATTGATAGCTCTCCTTTGAGAAAGTCATTATCAGTTATGGGTGACACCGGCCCGTATACGGTTTTCCGGCTAGTGCCTGAGAGATGGGGGTGGGTTTTCGCGCTTCAAGGGGGAAAGTTAAAAAAAAATTTTTCCTCGTGCGCTGACGCACAGAAACAGATGCCGGTTTGCCATCGTCATAAGCAAAAACGATTGTGATACCATCGATCTTTTGTCAGGGCAGGATGGCATCATGAGTGGTTTAAAACAGGAGTTAGGTCTGGCTCAGGGAGTGGGGCTGCTTTCTACGTCGCTACTCGGCACCGGCGTCTTTGCCGTTCCCGCTCTTGCCGCACTGGTGGCGGGAGATAACAGCCTGTGGGCCTGGCCCGCGCTCATTTTACTGGTCTTCCCGATCGCTATCGTCTTTGCCGTCCTTGGCCGTCACTTCCCCAGCGCGGGCGGCGTGGCACACTTCGTCAATATGGCATTTGGTTCCCATATGGAACGCGTCACCGGCTGGCTGTTCCTGTCGGTCATTCCGGTTGGGCTACCGGCGGCGCTGCATATCGCCACCGGCTTCGGCCAGGCGCTGTTTGGCTGGCACGACAGCCAGCTGCTGCTCGCGGAGCTGGGGACGCTGGCCATCATCTGGTGGCTCGGGTCGCGGGGCGCAAGCTCCAGCGCGAATCTACAAACGCTGGTAGCGGTTCTGATCGTCGCGCTGATCGTCGCTATCTGGTGGCGCGGCGGGATTAGCCCGGCGCAAATCCCCTTTCCGGCGCCGGCGGATATCGATCGCTCCCGCCTTTTTGCCGCCCTGTCGGTGATGTTCTGGTGTTTCGTCGGCCTTGAAGCCTTCGCCCATCTGGCATCGGAATTTAAACGCCCGGAGCGCGATTTCCCCCGTGCACTCATGATCGGCCTGCTGCTGGCGGGCTCCGTTTACTGGGCCTGTACCGTACTGGTCCTGCATTTTCACGCCTTCGGCAGCGATATGGCCGCCGCCGCATCGCTGCCCAATATCGTGGTGCGCCTGTTTGGCGTGCAGGCACTGTGGATCGCCTGCGTCATTGGCTATCTCGCCTGCTTCGCCAGCCTCAATATCTATATCCAGAGTTTTGCCCGTCTGGTCTGGTCGCAGGCGCAGTACAAGCCAGAAAGCTATCTCGCCCGCCTCTCGCCGCAGCAAATCCCACGTAATGCGCTCAACGTGGTGCTGGGCTGCTGTGTCATCAGCACGCTCGCCATCTACTGGCTGGATATCAACCTCGATGCGCTGATCGTCTATGCCAACGGCATCTTTATTATGATTTATCTGCTGTGCATGCTGGCGGGCTGCCGGTTACTGCGGGGGCGCTATCGGGTTCTGGCGTTCATCGGGAGCCTGCTCTGCCTGTTGTTACTGGCGATGGTCGGCTGGAAAAGCCTGTACGCTCTGCTGGTGATGACGGCGCTGTGGCTGTGGCTACCAAAGCGCCGTCCGGCGGCGCTTCCCCACCATCATTGAGAATGAAACAGCCCATAAAAAAGCCGGATAGCGCAACGCATATCCGGCTCATCAGCTATATCACCGTATCAACCCGGCCTTGCCGGGCCTGAGGGTTTAGCGGTCGTCTTTATGATCCAGACGGTCGCGCTCTTCATCTTTGCGCTGGAACTCCCCGTCAAAGGTCTCACCGCCTCCGGTTCCCGCGCTAAAACCACCGCCGGGCATCCGGCTAAAGCGTAAGTGCGGCATCAGCTTCAGGGTCAGGTGTTTCTGTACCGGCGGCAGCAAAAGCAGCAGGCCGAGGAAATCGGTAAAGAACCCCGGCAGCAAGAGCAGCAGACCGGCGATAATCAGCGAGACGCTTTTAATCATTTCTGCCGCCGGACTTTCACCAGCCGCCATTTTCTGCTGCATCAGCATAAAGTTTTTAAAGCCCTGGTTGCGCACCAGCGACATACCGACCACCGAGCTAAAGATCACCAGAATCAGCGTCAACAGAACGCCAAGCACGTGAGCCACCTGGATAAAGATCGATATCTCAATGTAAACGTATAAAAAAATAGCAATAAACGGAATCCAACGCACTGGCGTCTCCTTCATTAGCGGGGTTCACTATCGGCCCCCGCAGTCATCGGTGTGCTTTTCGCATCACATCAATATTGGGCTCAAACAGCACATTTCAATCGGCAGAAGCGCTTATTTTTTCCAGGAACGGTAAAGCGGTGACTCATTTCACAGATTAATAATTCTTATACCCTTCTCGACATAATAAGTGATCAAGGTTGCTGACATTCGCTATCATCAGCATATGATCGTGGGCACCGGGCCGATTAAGGAAATAATCTTCGGCAAGAAAATGCGCAAAATCCCATAAATTCTGCGTATTTGGTGAATTCATTGGCAGCTTGAAAAAGAAGGTTCACATGTTAAACAACATTCGTATCGAAGAAGACCTGTTGGGTACCAGGGAAGTTCCAGCTGACGCCTACTATGGTGTTCATACTCTGAGAGCGATTGAAAACTTCTACATCAGCAATAGCAAAATCAGCGATATCCCCGAGTTCGTGCGTGGCATGGTGATGGTCAAAAAGGCCGCCGCGATGGCCAACAAGGAACTGCAAACCATTCCTAAAAGCGTCGCGAATACCATTATTGCCGCATGCGATGAAGTTCTGAATAACGGTAAATGCATGGACCAGTTCCCGGTTGATGTGTTCCAGGGCGGCGCAGGGACGTCCGTCAACATGAACACCAATGAAGTGCTGGCCAATATTGGCCTTGAGCTGATGGGCCATCAGAAAGGTGAATATCAGTATCTGAACCCGAACGACCACGTTAACAAATGCCAGTCCACCAACGATGCCTACCCGACCGGTTTCCGTATCGCGGTTTATGCGTCCCTGCTGAAATTAACCGACGCCATCAACCAGCTGGGTGACGGTTTCCAGAATAAAGCCGTCGAATTCCAGGATGTCCTGAAAATGGGTCGTACCCAGCTGCAGGACGCCGTGCCGATGACGCTCGGCCAGGAGTTCCACGCGTTTAATGTTCTGCTGAATGAAGAAATCAAAAGCATTCTGCGCACCGGAGAGCTGCTGCTCGAAGTTAACCTCGGCGCCACCGCCATCGGTACGCGCCTGAATACGCCGGATGGCTACCAGCAGCTGGCGGTACAAAAACTGGCGGAAGTCAGCGGCCTGCCGGTGATTCCGGCGGAAGATCTGATTGAAGCCACCTCCGACTGCGGTGCCTACGTGATGGTACACAGCTCGCTGAAGCGTCTGGCGGTGAAACTGTCCAAAATCTGTAACGACCTGCGCCTGCTCTCTTCCGGCCCGCGCGCGGGTCTGAACGAAATCAACCTGCCGGAGCTGCAGGCGGGTTCCTCGATCATGCCGGCGAAAGTTAACCCGGTCGTCCCGGAAGTGGTCAACCAGGTCTGCTTCAAGGTGATTGGCAACGACACCACGGTGACCATGGCCTCGGAAGCCGGTCAGCTGCAGCTGAACGTGATGGAGCCGGTTATTGGCCAGGCGATGTTTGAATCTATCCACATCCTGACTAACGCCTGCTACAACCTGCTGGAAAAATGCATTAACGGCATCACCGCCAATAAAGCGGTGTGCGAAGGCTATGTGTATAACTCCATCGGTATCGTCACCTACCTCAACCCGTTTATCGGCCACCACAATGGCGATATTGTCGGCAAGATTTGCGCCGAAACCGGCAAGAGCGTAAGGGAGGTTGTCCTGGAGCGTGGATTACTGACCGAAGCGGAGCTGGACGATATTTTCTCTCCACAAAACCTGATGCATCCGGCCTATAAAGCGAAGCGTTATACCGATGAAAGCGAACAGTAAGCTTTCAGGTTAAACTAGCCAAAGGCATGTCAGCAATGACATGCCTTTTTTGCTTTTTTAGGTTTACTAAATCACAACAATTCAATATCAACTTGTTAAAAAACAAGGAAGGCGTATATGTTTGGTGCAGAACTCGTGATTGTCCTGCTGGCGATTTACCTGGGGGCCAGGCTCGGCGGTATCGGCATCGGCTTTGCCGGTGGTCTGGGCGTCCTCGTCCTGACGCTCCTCTTTCAAATCAAACCTGGCGCGATCCCCTTCGACGTCATTGAAATCATCATGGCGGTTATCGCCGCTATTGCCGCCATGCAGGTGGCCGGAGGCATGGATTATCTGGTCAGTCTTGCCGAGCGTATGCTCAGACGCCATCCGAAATACATTACCTTCCTTGCTCCGCTGGTCACCTGGTTTATGACCGTCCTGGCGGGAACGGGTCATACCGCGTTCTCTACCCTGCCGGTGATTACCGAGGTTGCGAAGGAGCAGGGCATTCGCCCGTCCCGCCCGCTGTCTATCGCCGTCGTCGCCTCGCAGATTGCCATTACCGCCTCGCCGATTTCCGCTGCGGTGGTCTTTTTTGCCGGGATCCTCGAACCTCTGGGCGTGAGCTATCTGACGCTGCTGGCCATCTGTATTCCGGTGACGCTGATTGCGGTAATGATCACGGCGGTTGTCTGTAACTTCCTCGGCTGCGAACTGAAAGACGACCCGATTTATCAGGAGCGTCTGGCAAAAGGTGAAGTGAAGCTGCGCGGGAGCCAGGTTTTCGAGCTGAAGCCGCATGCAAAACGTTCGGTGCTGCTGTTTCTGATCGGCATCGTGGCGGTCATGTTCTACGCCACCGCCATCAGCGATACCGTCGGGCTGATTCAGAACCCGGTGCTGCCGCGTAACGAAGCGATCGTAGTGTTCATGCTGACCATCGCCACGCTGATTAGCGTCACCTGCAAAATCGACACCAGCGAAGTGCTCAACGCCAGCACCTTTAAATCCGGGATGAGCGCCTGCGTCTGTGTCCTGGGCGTCGCCTGGCTGGGCGATACCTTCGTCAAAGCGCATATCACCGACATCCAGACCGTAGCCGGCGACCTGCTGCACAACTATCCGTGGCTGCTGGCGGTGGTGCTGTTCTTCGCCGCGACCCTGCTCTACTCCCAGGCCGCGACCACCAAAGCGCTGATGCCGGCTGCGCTGCTGCTTGGCGTCACCCCGCTGACCGCCATCGCCTCGTTTGCTGCCGTCTCCGCGCTGTTCGTGCTGCCGACCTATCCTACGCTGCTGGCGGCGGTCGAAATGGACGACACCGGGTCAACGCGTATCGGCAAGTATGTCTTTAACCATGCGTTCTTGATCCCAGGGGTGATTGCCATCACCCTGTGCGTCATTCTGGGGTTCATCATTGGCGGCATCATGCTGTAAATCTGCTTAAATTCGGGCCAGTTTCTGGCCCGTTTCATTATTCCCCTCATCGTGCGTGCTATAGTGCCTCTTTTCGCTGATACGAGGTTCACGATGACTACGCCTGATGCTGTTGTTGTTCTCTGTACCGCGCCTGATGAAGCCACTGCCCAGGATCTGGCGGCCAAAGTGCTGGCCGAAAAGCTCGCCGCCTGTGCCACGCTCCTGCCTGGAGCGACATCGCTCTACTACTGGGAAGGCAAGCTGGAGCAGGAGTATGAAGTGCAAATGCTGCTGAAAACCGACCGGGCTCACCAGCAGGCGTTACTGGATTGCCTGAAGTCCCATCACCCGTATCAAACCCCCGAATTACTGGTTTTACCCGTCACTCACGGAGACACTGATTACCTCTCATGGCTCAACGCATCATTACGCTGATTCTGCTGCTCTGCAGCACATCCGCTTTCGCCGGCTTATTTGACGCCCCCGGGCGTTCTGACTTTGTTCCCGCAGACCAGGCTTTTGCCTTTGATTTCCAGCAGAGTCAGCGGGACCTCAACCTGACCTGGCAAATCAAAGAGGGTTACTATCTCTACCGCCAGCAGATCAAACTGACGCCGGCGAATGCCACCCTCGCCGCGCCGACGCTGCCGCCCGGCACCTGGCATGAAGATGAGTTTTACGGCAAAAGTGAGATTTACCGCCAGCGGCTGACCATCCCGGTGACGCTGAGCCAGGCGGAAAAAGGGGCAACGCTCACCGTGACATATCAGGGCTGCGCCGACGCGGGCTTTTGCTATCCGCCAGAGACGAAAGTGGTGCCGCTTCGCACGGTACTGGCCGCCTCCGGCAGCGAGTCGGTCCCCGCCCATCCGGCGCTCCCCGCGTCCGGACAACCCAAATTTAATCCGCCGCTGCCGGTGGAAAAGCGTCCTGAGCTGGCCTCGCAACCCGAGCAGCCTGTCCAACAAGAGAAGAGCGACGCCGGCGATAATGCGCCAGCCAGCCTGCCCTTCTCCGCGCTATGGGCGCTGCTGATAGGTATCGGTATCGCCTTCACGCCGTGCGTGCTGCCGATGTATCCGCTGATCTCGGGTATTGTCCTCGGCGGCAAACAGCGGCTCTCTACCGGACGAGCGCTGCTGCTGGCGTTTATCTACGTGCAGGGGATGGCGCTGACCTATACCGCGCTGGGGCTGGTGGTCGCCGCCGCCGGTTTGCAGTTTCAGGCGGCGTTGCAGCATCCGTACGTACTGATTGCCCTGTCTGCGGTCTTTATCCTGCTGGCGCTGTCGATGTTTGGTCTGTTCACGCTGCAGCTGCCCTCATCGCTGCAAACCCGCCTGACGCTGATGAGCAACAAACGCCAGGGTGGTTCACCCGGCGGCGTCTTTGCGATGGGAGCCATTGCCGGGCTGATCTGTTCGCCCTGCACCACCGCGCCGCTGAGCGCCATCCTGCTGTATATTGCCCAGAGCGGCAACCTGTGGCTCGGCGGCGGTACGCTGTATTTGTATGCGTTGGGCATGGGGCTGCCGCTGATCCTCGTCACCGTATTTGGCAACCGTCTGCTGCCGAAGAGCGGCCCGTGGATGAGCCATGTGAAGACCGCGTTCGGGTTTGTGATCCTGGCGCTGCCGGTTTTTTTGCTGGAGCGTATCGTCGGCGAGCCCTGGGGCCTGCGCCTGTGGTCGCTGCTGGGCGTGGCCTTCTTTAGCTGGGCTTTTATTACCGCGCTCGGCGCATCCCGCCCCTGGCTGCGCCTCGTGCAAATCATTCTGCTCGGTGCGGCGCTGGTCAGCGCGCGTCCGCTGCAGGACTGGGCTTTTGG
Source organism: Klebsiella planticola ATCC 33531 (assembly GCF_000735435.1). Lineage (GTDB taxonomy): Bacteria > Pseudomonadota > Gammaproteobacteria > Enterobacterales > Enterobacteriaceae > Klebsiella > Klebsiella planticola. Next base: position 47,347 of record NZ_JMPP01000007.1, read on the forward strand.
CGATCCGGTAGCCCGGCAGCAGTCACATCTGGCCTTTACGCGGGTCGCTAACATCGCAGAGCTCGACCAGGCGCTGGCGCAGGCAAAGGGTAAACCGGTTATGCTCGACCTGTACGCCGACTGGTGCGTCGCCTGCAAAGAGTTTGAAAAATACACCTTTAGCTCGACCGAAGTACAACAGGCCCTGAAAGAGACCGTTCTGTTGCAGATAGACGTGACCAAGAACAGCGCCGAGGATGTGGCACTGCTGAAACACCTGAAGGTGCTCGGCTTGCCGACCATTCTGTTCTTTAATGCGCAGGGCGAAGAGCAGCCCGCGCAGCGCGTCACCGGCTTTATGGATGCGGCGACATTCAGCGCCCATTTGCACGATTGGCAACCGTGAACGACACTTTAGGAGGAAAAATGGAGGAGAAGACCGTGCAACGTGAAGATGTCCTGGGTGAAGCCATACAAATTCTCGAAATTGAAGGTATTGCCAACACCACGCTGGAAATGGTCGCCGAACGCGTCTCTTACCCGCTCGCTGACCTCAAACGTTTCTGGCCCGATCGTGAAGCGCTGCTGTACGATGCGCTGCGTTACCTCAGTCATCAGGTTGATGCCTGGCGCCGTCAGCTGCTGCTCGATGACACGCTCACGCCGGAGCAAAAGCTGTTGGCGCGCTACGGCGCATTAACCCAATGCGTGAGCAACCATCGCTATCCCGGCTGCCTGTTTATCGCCGCCTGCACCTTTTATCCGGACGCCCAGCACCCTATCCATCAGCTGGCGGAGCAACAAAAGCAGGCGTCTCTGGCCAATACCCACGAACTGCTGACCCAGCTGGAAGTGGACGACCCGGCGATGGTGGCCAAACAGATGGAGCTGATTGTCGAAGGCTGCCTGAGCCGTCTGCTGATAAAACGCAGCCAGGCGGATGTCGATACCGCCCAGCGTCTGGCGGAAGATATTCTGCGTTTTGCCCAATGTCGTGCGGGTGGCGCATTAACCTGATTGTGCCTTTCCCGATGCGAATCCGCATATCTCTCCCCCGCAAGAGGACGCGTCAGGGCAACCGCGTCCCCGCCCTCTGACCGGCCGTAGGTAATTGAGTGCCGTACGGGTTGTCAACAGAGATGCAACTTGGAGTGCGAAGGGTATAATTCCCCCTACATCGATATGTCTACAGGGATTTATATGCGTCCTCTCCTATGGGCTGCCATCATGGGGCTATGCCCTGCATCGCTCCTGGCCGCGCCTGTTCAGGGTTTTTCTTTCGCGCATAAAGACTGGGAAGTCGCCTGCGATAACACCGGCACCTGTCGGGCCGCAGGTTATGGTGTCAACATGGGAGAAATCAGCGTCCTGTTGACCCGTAATGCGGGCGCCGGACAGCGCGTAAGCGCTCAGGTGACCTTCGCTCAGACCGATCATGATATTCCCCAGGACGCCACGGTTAACCTGCTGATCGACAATCAGGATCGCGGTACGCTTGAGGCCAAAGACGACAGCCATTTTCGCTTCGATAGCAGCCAGACCGCCGCCCTGATTCAGGCGCTGGAGCATGACAATCACATCGAGATTGCCCTTAACGGCCAGCGTAAACCGCTCTCCGGCGCGGGCAGCAGTGCGGTGTTTCTGAAGATTGATGAGTTTCAGCAGCGCCTGGGCAGCGCAGATGCGCTGGTGCGAAAAGGCGATGTCGACGATGACAACACGCTCAGCGCCGTTCCGGCTCCGGAAATTATCGCCGCCCCGACGATCCGCAACGCCCAGAGCGAACCGCTGACGGCAAAGCAGCGGCAGAAGCTGCTGCCAGCGCTGACCCCGTTGCTGAACAGCCGCTGTGATGACTGGCAAAATAAAGATATTCCGTCGCAGGAGCGGCAGATCACCGCAACCCCCCTCGATAAAACCCATTCGCTAATCGAGGCCCTGTGCTGGCGTGCCGCCTATAACGACGGCTACGCCATGTGGGTGGTGGAGAATACCCCTCTCGCCAAACCACAGCTGATCACCACCGATGCATCGAGCTATGCCGATGGCGTAATCACCTTTTTCATGAAAGGGCGCGGCATCGCCGACTGCGTCAACGGCGAGGAGCGGGTCTGGGACGGCAGAACCTTCGTGCAGAGTCTGAAATACACGACCGGTATGTGTCGTGAAATCACCCCTGGCGGCACCTGGATGCTGCCCACGTTCGTCAGTCAGGTGCGGCCAAAACAGCAGAAGGACGCCGATAATCTGGCGCTCAAGGCGCTGTATAACGCCGTGCTGAAAGAGCAAAAGAGCGACCCGGAACTGGCGTTGAAGAAGGTTGCCGCGCAGTTCCCGCTCACCGGGCACGTCACGAACTTTACCCTGACCTACGCGGATGACTCTCTGGTATCGACCAACAAACCCGCGGTCGATATCAGCGACGATGAGTGGCAGGCTTTTCTGCACTCCGATATCAGCGCTGACTCAGAAAACGGCAAGGTCAGCTTCACGCTGGTCGATCTTGATAACGACGGTAAGCGCGATTTAATCATCGACAGCTATATCGGCGGGACCGGGCTCTTCAGCTACACCGGCGTGCTGAGGCGGGGGGATAATACGTTTGATACCGTCGATAATAGCGATACCGATGACGACGATGATTTTGACGCTGGCGTACCCGGGGCGCTGTTTTCCCTCAACGGCCGCGGCGCCAATCAGTGGAACCAGTGGGTCAGAATCAACGGCCAGGTGTATGCGCTGTGGTACAACGGCCAGTTCGGCGAAGACAACCTGTATCTGCTGCGCCCCTTCAGCCCGACGGACAGAAGCCCTGCCGTGACGATCCGCTATCGCTACAGGCTGGAGACGCTAAGTTCACCGGAAAAAGGCCAGCCGCTGACGCCGGCGCTGACGGCACAGGAGCGCGACGATTTACTCAAATCGCTGGACCTGATGCAAAGCAACCTGCTGAAAGATAAAAAAGATCACGCGGAAGATGGCCCCATCTGCCCTATCCCGCCCGGTACCTCATCAGAGGAAGCGGATAATTACTACAGCGGCGTCGCCTCTTACTACGTCTATGAAACGGTGGCCTATATCCCCGTCTGGCTCGGTGGAAAATGCTTCATTGGCACCGTTATCAGCCATCATGGCGCCTACCGCCACGGCGTCGATGCGGAAATTATGATCGGCTCGCCGCGAGAAGACGAAGACCTCATTGGCGGCTACTCCGTCTCCGGGTTACGCCGCGTTATCTCTGCCGTCAGCGGCTGGAAAATCCGCGAAGGTGACAACGGGATGATGTGATGAACCCGCAAAAGGTCCCTTTCGCGGCAAAATTGCCGCAAAGTTAAGCAATCAGCAGGGAAATCAAGAAATTTGGTTGACGCACAGGATGGATTACGGTTTAATGCGCCCCGTTGCCCGGATAGCTCAGTCGGTAGAGCAGGGGATTGAAAATCCCCGTGTCCTTGGTTCGATTCCGAGTCCGGGCACCAAAATTCATATTAACGGACCTCTACGGAGGTCCGTTTTTGCATTCTAAGCCCGCAGAAATCAACACTTCTACAATATCTTAACTCCACCCAACTCAATCAACTTCACCCCACAGCAAATCCCTTACGAGGGTACAACTGCGCGTATCGTCTGATTCGATAAAATTTATCCCCCTTTTACTCTCAGGAGCCCCCCACCCCTGGCGCTCGATGGCGCTAAAATCCGTGCAGCTAAACCGGATGAAAAAGCTTATCAACTGGCCGACAGTGGCAACATATTTTTGCTCGTTTGCCCTAATGACTCCCGCCACTGGCGATTGCGCTAGCGCTTCCCGGGCCCAGCGAAAAGGCTCACCCTGGGTTTTATATTGATTCATTTATTTGATAAATATAATTTTTCTTCTCATCCCCTCTTCACGCTTTAATAAATTTTATCTCTGCGTATTGCAAATTAAATCGCCAGCCATATAATTGAGTGAGTAGTCAGTCATTTAATTAATGGCCATGACAAACGCAGCAACTCACCGCCAGGCCATGCGCCGAGCTTATCAACCGAGGATACAAAGATGACGTCTAAAACTGAAAAGTGGTTTATTACCGGAGCATCCGGTGGCCTGGGTCTGGCGCTGACCCGTCGTGTGCTGGAGGCGGGGAATACCGTCGTGGCCGCGGTGCGTAACCCCGCCGCGCTGGCCGAACTGCAGCAGCAGTTTGCCGGACAGCTTATCACCGAGAAACTGGATGTGACCGATTATGCCCGCCTGCCTGCTATCGCGAAAAAGCACGCCGATAGCGATGTCATCGTTAACAACGCCGGCGGGGCGATAATCGGGGCGATGGAAGAGTTCACCGAACAGGAAATTGAGCACCAGTTTGCCCTGAACCTGCTCTCCCCGGTACATATTACCCGCGCATTCCTGCCAGCATTGCGCGCTAAAAAACAAGGACGGCTGATCTATATCACCAGCATGGGCGGCCGCGTCGCTTTCCCTGGTGGTGCGTTCTATCATGCCGCGAAATATGGACTTGAAGGGTTTGCTGAAAGCACGGCGCAGGAAGTGACGGAGTTCAATATCAAGGTGCAAATCATTGAGCCCGGCTCCATTAAAACGAACTTCCAGGCGAATGTGCGCTGGACTGAAGAATCCGACGCCTACAAAAACGGTACCGTGGGCCAACTGCGTCGCTGGATTGCCGAACACGGCGAAGAGAGTAACGCAGGTGACCCGCAAAAAATGGCTGATGCCATCTATACCTTGAGTCAGCAGGCAGAGCCACCGCTGAGAACCGTGCTGGGTGCCGATGCTTTCCAAATCCTTAAAGGCAGCTATGAGAAGAGCCTGCAGTCGCTGGAGGAGCAAAAAGCGGTGTCCGTCTCCGTGGTCATCGAAGGTAAAACCGGGTTTATTCCCGAGTAATATTTTTCCCCGTTGTTTGTCTGCGCGGGAGCAAAGCCGAAAATCCATCGGCTAAATCCATTACACTAGGCGGAGATGGTACTAACCCCGGAGACGCTGGAATGGCAAGACCCCTAAGTCCGCAAAAACAGGCGGCACTTCTGGAGGCCGCGGTGGCGATTGTTGCGCAGAGCGGTTTGTCGGCTACAACGGCCAGCATTGCTAAACGCGCGGAAGTAGCGGTAGGCACGTTGTTTACCTACTTCCCCACCAAAGAGCAGCTGCTGAACGAAGTCTATTTAATGCTGAAGCAGGATATGTCTGACCTGCTGGTGACCGGCTACCCGAAAGACGCCGATTTTCACACGCAGATAATGCATATCTGGCGAGCCTACACGGAATGGTCGCTGAAAAATCCGGATGGAAAGCAGGTGCTCAGGCTGCTGACGGTGTCAGATCTGCTTACGCCGGAGACGCTCGCCAGGACGCCGGAGGCGCTGAATCAGGTGGATAAGATGTTTGATGAGGCAATCAAGCAGTCGCTCTTCGCCACCGATTGCAAAACGTTTATCTATGCCATTATTCAAAATATCGCTGATGCCACCAGCGAGCAAATTGTTCGGCATCCGGAAGAGAAAGATAAATTGCTGCAGCTTGGTTTTACTATGATGTGGCGCGCTATTACGGTTTAAACGTAAATAGTTCGCTCGTTCCCTGAATATAACTTAAAGAGTCGGTAGTTTATTTACTACCTGCTCTTTACTGCACTTTTTTTTAAAATTTCAGAGTCATTAAATATGAAGATTAAAACACAGTTTAATTTTAATAGTACTGCCAATGAAGTTATTAAAGGTCAGGATCTCAGCGATAAGCGTGCCGTGGTGACCGGTGCGGCATCAGGCATCGGTCTGGAAACAGCAAGGGCGCTGGCTGGCGCAGGCGCTGAGGTTACGCTGGCGGTAAGGAATATAGAGGCAGGCAAGCAGGCCGCTGAAGATATTATTCGCAGCACCGGCAATAAAAATATCCATGTTGCTTATTTGGATCTCACTGACAGAAATTCTATTGCCGAATTTACTTCTTCGTGGTCCGGTGCTCTGCATATTCTAATTAATAACGCGGGCGTAATGGCCATGCCGGAAACCCGAACCCGGGAAGGTTGGGAAGCGCAATTTGCTACCAACTACCTTGGCCATTTTGCTTTAACCAAAGGGCTATATGGGGCGCTGAAAAAAGCGGGCGGCGCAAGGGTCGTCGTCGTGAGCTCCAGCGGCCATCACTTTAGTCCAGTGGTGTTCGACGATATTCACTACCATATTCGTCCTTACGATCCGTGGACGGCTTATGGTCAGTCGAAAACGGCGATGGTGCTGTTCGCCGTGGAAGCTTCCCGTCGCTGGAAGGAGGAGGGCATTTTCGTTAACGCGGTAATGCCCGGCGCGATTAAATCAAACCTGCAGCGGTACTCGGGAGAGTTACCGGTACCGGAGCACTTGTGGAAAAGCGCCCAGCAGGGAGCCGCCACGTCAATTGTGGTCGCAACGCTACCTGAACTGGAGGGCGTTGGCGGGCGCTATTTCGCCGATTGTAACGAGGCAGAGCTGATTACGCGTACCAGCGGAGACCGCATGACCGAGTTTTCAGTGGTTGCGGGTTGGGCGCTGGATAAAGCCAACGCGTCGCGCCTGTGGGATCTGACGGAAGATCTACTAAATTGATACCAGACGGGCCTCCTGACAGGAGGCCGGCAAACAGAGCTTCGGCAAGAGATAGCGCATGAAAATTGTGATTGTAGGTTCCGGCGGCATGGTTGGGCAGGGTGTGCTGCTGGCAAGCCTGGCGGCAAAAGACGTGAGCGATATTATTCTGCTCGTCAGAAAACAGCCTGAAGGCGAGCATGACCCCCGAATTCGTTATGTGGTGAACGGCGACCTGCTGGACTTTGACGCGGCGGACCCGCTGTTCGACGATGTTGATGCGTGTTTCTTCTGCGCCGGGATGAGTTCATCCGGAGTCAGTGAGGAAGTGTATCGACGCGTCACTTACGACATGACGCTGCGGGTTGCCGGGCAGCTCAAAGCCCGCAGCTCGCAGATGAAGTTTGTTTATGTCTCCGGCGCAGGCGCAGACAGTAGCGGAAAGAGTTCGCAGATGTGGGCGCGTGTGCGTGGCGAAGTAGAAAACAAACTGCTGATGCTGTTTCCCGGCCATGCTGCGATTTTCCGACCTGCGTTTATTTTGCCTACGCCAGAAGTGCAGTCCCGAACCCCGGCTTACCGGCTTTTATATACCGTGGTTGCCCCCGTCATGCGCCTTATCAGCGCCACTACCGGAAAGCGATTTTTATCTATTATCGACATTGGCAACGCGATGCTGAACATCACGCGTTTTGGCGTGGAAAAAACTGTTATGACAAAGCCGGATATTGTGGCCTGTGCAGATCGTCATCGCTGAACCGGGTAACACAGGTGATTAGCCGATGTTAGCCTGTTTGGTCGCCGGCATGCCCGGCGTTTGACCGGTCATGCTGCGGTAGGTAACCGGGGCGGGTAGCGCGATCGGTTCGCTGGCCTTGAGCGAATGCTGATGATCCTTGACAGCAGTCCTGCTCCTGACAACCGCGCTGATGTCACTCGTCGTCCCGGCGATCATTTTGATGCAAACAGGCATGGCCCCGGTATGAAGATGAGAAGTTTGTGGCTAAATACTTTCAGGAGGGAGCAGCGTATATCAGCGTCAAAAGGCCATTCCGAGCCCGACCTCTTATTTAAAAAAACCAACCTAAGGGCTGGTTTTTTTGCTTGCTGCCATACGGACTCTTCATCGAGCTCCGTTCGATTATTCGCGGCACGCCGCTCACCCCTTCGAAGCCAGCGCGTAAACCGCAATCCTTTCTTGCTCTTCTCCTCCCATCAGCGCGTCCCTGCACGAGGAAAGACTCTGTACACTAGCGAGTAAAGTGGTTCATCACACAAGCATAGCGCGGTGAAAACTGATCGCCGATAACGACCGTCTCACTATCAATACGTTTGACCATGTACAGCTTGTCCGCACGCTCATAGGCGTCAAAAAAAAGATAATCGATAGCATCAGGCGCATTATCATCTGGCGACTTTTCACGCCCTGACGGATTAATCGCATACACCCCCGCCGCATGTCCCAGGGGCCGGGAATAACGAAAGAAAAGCTTACGGTCAACAACATACTGACCACTTTCAGCTTTCAACGATCCCTGCACTGACAAGGAAAAATAGCCAGAGTGATAGCTGGTAATCAACAAAATCCCCTCAAGATCCATTTTTGACTTATGTATATCAAGGGACGAACTGAATTCAGATGAACAAGAAAAGCTAATTTCGTTCTTTTTGGCATCTCTGTTCACCAGTAAATAAGCTATCAGCGCCCCCCCAATAATGATGATCACCAATGCCCATAAATAAGGGGATAGATCCCTCTCAGTCTTCATACCACTCCTCACGATGATGATACTGACTATGGCAATGGTAATAACCATTGTTGTATCCACACTCCGCAGCAAATGTCCAGTTGATCAGGTCATAGTTACTGGCCCAGGTATTGAGATAAAGGTCTTTTTTCACTGAACAATCAGGAGTAATACCGGCTTCCTGAAAAATATCCTGAGCTCTCTTCTCGGTAATATTATCGGTGCTGGCATTTCCCAGAATATGAATTTGACATTGCTGCCAGCTGACGGTCCTGAGGACTGAAACATCAACCATCGGAATTTCATCGGGTATCCATGTCCACCAATATGTCGCCAGCACGGCAATACTGGTAATTAACCCCGTCAGACCGATCGTCCAGCGACTCGCTCTCTTTCGGCCTTTTCTGGCATCAGAAACAGCCGCTACAGGCTCCCCCGCTTTTTGCGGCTCCTCCAGCAGTTGAAAATGAATAACAAACTCACCGATTCTGAACCCCATTCGAGGAACCGTTACCACAACCTCAGCCGGGTGTCCGATAGAAGTAATAACTTTACGTATAAAGGAAACATGCTGATTCAGGTTTGCATCGGTTGCTCTGGCGCCATTACGCTGAAAAACATTAAGAAGAATCTCGTCGCGGGTAGAAATGTCGTTACCATTTTGCAACAAATAAAGAAGCAATTGCGATGCGACATTATTGAGAGTACCAGTCTTACCGGATGCAACGTCTTTTAAGGAGTTTTTATGCGGTCTGAATACGATACCATCGCCAATAATTACGGATTTAATCTTATCTATTGGGATATGAGAAACCAATGATGTCTCCTTGATACAGGAATATCCTTGAATAAATGTCTGAGGCGCTAGCATATCACAATTCATTTATCATTTTAGAATTTATCAGAGATCGCTTTATTAGCTATTTCATAACATCTATTTAATATTATACATATAGCCGAATACTTCACAGACAAAAAATGGCTATCCTGTTGTCATCTCTACACTTTGCCCCTCTTTTCTTTTTTCACAAAAAATTTATAAATGTTCTGCGGTAGCCACTTCTGACTAAATAAAAATACAAACGACAGATAAAAACACTATAAATAACGGTAAATACAAAATATAAAACCATTACAAAGATCAAAAAACAAGCAAAACAACATAAACAGTTGATAGGAAGAAGCCACAACAACAGGATCAGCTGAGTTTGATTCAATCCCACATTTTGCGTTGCCTCATTTTTCCACCGACTTAATATAGGTCGCCGAAACAGTGTTGATGGTTGCTTTTGATAATTCCACGTTGATTATTACTTAGCTCACTCGCAGGGGATATTGATGGCCAGGAGCGGTATCACGCTATTGCCTTCAGTCGACAAAGGTATTTCAGGCAGGACATTCCTTTGCCTCAACACATTGTTGTAATAACCCAAACAGAAACAAGGTCTAGAATAAACATGAAAATGAAAAATGTAGCTGTCGCCTGTGCGCTGATGGCCGGTATGACATTGACGGCAACTTCTTCTTACGCGGCGAAAAGCGTCGACCCGACCAACGGGAAAATTCAATTCTCCGGTACGCTGGTCAATTCAGCCTGTGGCCTGGCGCCAGAATCCAGCCCGGTACAAGTTAATTTTGGTGAGATTCCAACGTCTCAGTTAAAAGATAACCAGCGCGCAGGAACCAGACACGCGAAGATCGTCCTGCAGGGATGCGATACCACCGTGGCTAAAACTGCCACCGTGACTTACACCCCGGCAACAATCGATCCGGACAACGCAGCTCTGGCCGCCTTCACCTCCGGCACCGCTCAAGGCGCAGGTATCGGCATGGTTGATAGCGGCAACCAGGATGTGAAATGGGGCCAGGCAGCATCTCAGGTCAATATTACTGACGGTGAAACCGATATCGATTTCGTGGCTTATTTACAGGCCAATAACGCCTCTGCAGCAGTCACTCCGGGTGACTTCGAGTCTACCGTAAACTTCCAGATCGACTACCAGTAACGATATCGGGCAGGTGCATCGCTGCGCCTGCTTAGAACTTTATATCCAATAGATAAAGGGAGCGCAGCGATGCCTGGATGGCGGACTCTACTGCTTTTGATTCTCCTGCCATCAACATGGACCCTGGCGAGCACCAGTAAACTAGCTAAAACGCCAGGTAAAATGCATTTACAGGGGAAAATAATAGAAGCCGCTTGCTATGTCGATCATGATGACCAGGAATTGTTAGTTGAATTTCATAATATTTCTGCGAGAGATATTAGCAATGCCCCTGAAAATATTTCAGCGCATGATTTTAGTATTCATTTACTTGGCTGTTCATTAGGGGATTCACAACATCCAGGCAGTATATTTCATAGTGCCAGCATCACTTTTTACAATGCATCACAGAGCAATGATAAAGATGATTTAAGTGTGAAATCTGATTCCGGAGATTTATCAATTACAATCTTTGATAAATATGGAAATCCCATTCATATGGGGATCCCCTCCCCAGATTATGTACTGAATCCAGGTAAAAACACGCTCCGATTTACAGCACATTTAGTTTCCCCAAACGGATATATCCGTTCCGGTGAGTTTAACGCCAGCATGCATTTTGTTGTGAATTATCTGTAAGCCGTTCTGGTAATAAGGTCCTGAAGGTTAGCAAACGAAGATGACTACGCTGAATACATCCAAAACGCTTCTGGCACTTTTCATTGCCCTGGCCTGCACCTCTTTTTTTCCCGCTGCTGCAGACGAAACCATTGAATTCAATACCGCCGTGCTGGATGCCAGTGACCGACAAAATGTAGATTTACAGCGTTTTTCCGAAGGTAACTTTGTGGCTCCCGGAGATTATCTGCTGGACGTGCACATCAACGGCCAGGAGATCGCTCAGCAACAGGTCCGATATATCTCCGATGTTGACCATCCGCATAAGACCCTGGTCTGTCTCAGCCCGCAGCAGCTCGAACTACTGGCGCTGAAAGAGGATGCACTGAAATACACCCGCCCACTTGCAGAGAACTGTCTCGATATCTCACACCTACCCGGCATAGCGCTGAACAATAGCGCCGGCGTCCTCGATATTACCGTCCCCCAGGCGTGGATGAAATATACCGACCCAAACTGGACGCCACCCGAACGTTGGGACAACGGCATAACCGGGCTCATTTTTGACTACAACCTTTCCGGGCAGGCAACGCGCTATCAACAGGATGGCGGCAGTTACCAGTCCCTTTCAGGTTACGGGCAGACAGGATTTAACCTCGGCGCCTGGCGTGTACGCAGCCAGTATCAGGCGAATTATACCTCTGACACACAAGGCACACGCTTCGACTGGGATCAATTTTACGCCTATCGTCCCCTGCCTATGCTGGCGGCGAAGCTGACGCTTGGCGAGATCTATTTAAACTCACAGATATTTGATTCTGTTCGTTTTACCGGAGCCAACCTCGCCAGCGACGAGCGTATGCTGCCGCCGAATTTGCAAGGTTATGCCCCGCAGGTCCACGGCATTGCCAAAAGCAACGCCAAAGTCACGGTGAGCCAGCAGCAGCATGTGATCTATCAGACCACCGTCCCGGCAGGGCCGTTCAATATCGAAGATCTGCGCAGCTCGGTGCGCGGCACGTTGGATGTTCGGGTGGAAGAACAAGATGGCACGGTTCAAACCTTTCAGGTCAATACGGCTGATATTCCCTACCTGACGCGTCCGGGTTATATCCGTTACAACGCCGCCGTGGGGAAGCCCTCGCGTTACGACCATCACCTTCAGGGGCCGGCGTTTTATAGCGGCGACTTTTCATGGGGAATGAGCAACGCGTGGTCGCTGTATGGCGGTGCGCTGCTGACCGGCAATCGCTATAACGCGGGGTCCCTGGGCATAGGGCGCGACCTGAGTCTGCTGGGCGCCCTCTCGGCGGATGTCACCCAATCGATCAGCCGGATAAAAAATCAAAACCAGCAAAAAGGATTGTCCTTCAAGCTCAGCTACGCCAAAACCTTTGATGAATACAACAGTGCCATTACCTTTGCCGGCTATCGTTTTTCCCAGCGGAACTTTCGCTCTTTCTCGCAATTTCTGGATGAGCAGTACGAAAATAACGACAGCACCGGGCGTGAAAAAGAGATGTATACCCTCACCGGGAATACCACCTTTTTTGCCGACGATCCTCGTCTTGCCACCACGTTGTATCTGACTTATGCCCATCAGAACTATTGGGATCGACGTTCGCAGGATCGTTATGGTCTGTCGGTCGGGCACACGTTCTCGTTTGCCGGTATGGAAGGGATCAGCGCTAACCTTGCGGCCTATCGTTCTGAGTATCAGGGAAAGCGCGATGACAGTCTGTCACTTTCCCTGTCGATCCCGTGGCGAGACGGACGCTCGACAGAATATCAGTTGCAAAACAGCGGTGGCCGCTCCAGCCAGATGGTTTCTTATTCCGATAACCGCGATCGCAATAATCCATGGCGAGTACGTGCGGGTCTGTCAGAAGACGGGCGAACGGCCTTTGATGGTTACTACCAGCACCGCAGCATGATGGCGGAACTAGAGTCTAACCTCAGCTGGCAACAGGACCGCTATATCTCGGTTGGAGGGACGGTGCGCGGTGGTTTTACCGCCACGCGGCACGGAGCCGCCTTCCACAATAGCCAGGCCTCAATGAACACGGCCCGCGTGATGGTCGATACCGACGGAGTTGCCAACGTTCCCCTCAATGGTCAACAGGCCCACTCAAACCGCTTTGGGATTGCTGTCGTGCCCGACATTGTCAGCTACAACAGCTTTGATACCCGCATTGACGTCGACGCGATGGCTGAGGACATCGCCGCCACTAAAGCCATTGTCACCAGTACGTTAACGGAAGGAGCCATTGGGTATCAACGCTTTGCGGTAGCACAGGGTGAAAAAATGATGGGGTTGCTGCGTCTTGCCGATGGCTCAGCCCCGCCTTTTGGCGCAGAAATTTTTAATGCTAACGGCGTCAGCGTCGCCATGGTCATGGACAACGGGGAAAGCTGGATCGCGGGGGTCAAACCCGATGAAACGCTCTCCGTTGTGTGGGGAGGCCAGACGCAATGCCACCTGAACGTTCCCCGACACATTAACCCACAAGGCAATGTCTTGCTGCCTTGCCACTCCTCTTAACCAGAAAAATGAATACTGCGATGAAAAACCAATCCTCTTTTCCTATACGTCGGGTGCTGATGTCAGCCACTTGCGGCCTGCTACTGGCTGCGGTAGTCCATTCGGCCTGGGCCGGCGTCGCCCTGGATCGTACCCGTTTGATCATCACCGGGAACGATCGCTCAGTGAGCGCCAGTTTAACCAACACCAGTCCCTCAACGCCCTTCCTGGCGCAATCCTGGGTGGAAGATGCCAGCGGCGCCAAAGTGACCTCTCCCCTTATGGTTCTTCCCCCCTTACAGCGCATTAACGGTGGGCAAAAAGGAATCGCCCGGGTCACCAAAACCAGCGGGATTACCTCCCTTCCGCAGGATCGTGAAAGTTTGTTCTATCTCAACGTGCGCGAAATTCCGCCGAAACCGGATAAACCCAACGTTTTGCAGCTGGCGATGCAGTCGCGCATCAAGCTGTTTTATCGCCCTTCGGCGATTGTGCCGCCAGAACCGGGGACAGTCTGGCAAAACCAGCTGGTCTTCCACAAAAACGGCAGCCAGTGGTCGGTAGACAATCCGACCCCCTACTTCATCACGGTCATCGGTCTGAGCCGCAAAACCGAAGCGGAAGGCAGCGGCAGGCTAACAAACTTCCCGGGGATGATGGTTGCCCCTAAATCATCGCAGAAGTTTAAGGTTACCGACGCCGGGATCGGTCAGTTCGTCATGATGTATGTGAATGATTTTGGCGGCCATCCGGAACTGAGATATCGCTGCACAGGTGATATTTGCCGGGCATTGCCAGCCGATCAACAACCCCGGTAACAGGATTCATCAGGGAGATTCGTTAATGAAGAAGCGACTTTGCATCCTGCTGCTGGCAGGGTGCTCCTGCTCCATTCAGGCCGATAACGGGCACCACGACATGAGCCATGTCTCAGGTGAATATGGCGACGTCCGCTTTCACGGGCGCGTTTATGTTTCACCCTGCGTACTGGACATGGCGTCCCGCGATCAAAGTATTAACCTCGGAGATATTCCGGCGAGCGCTTTTCACCAGGCAGGCGATCGTAGCCGCCCGGTTCTCGTCACATTGTTTCTCAATGACTGCCTGAAAGGTTCGAGCCACACCATACGGGATCTCCCGGGACAAACCTCCGCTACCCCACCGCTCGCACGTAGCACGCGGGAGCAAGGCATTTCCCTCACGCTGATGGCGGAAGGCGCGTGGGAAAATAGCGATCTTGCACGCATCCACGGCGATGTTCAGGGAGCGGGGATCCGCGTCATGACCGAACACCAGCAGCTTATCCATCTCAATCAGCCACAGCGCATGTGGATGATTAAACCTGGAAATAATGCGCTTCACTTTCTCGCCGCGCTGGAATCCACCGGACCCGAGGTCAGCGCCGGTGCCTTTCAAGGACTGCTCAGATTGAAGCTGGAGTATCTATGACCCTATTGTTCAAAGCCCTGCTTGGCGCCACGCTCTCGTCCATGACCCTGGCTGCATCGGCATTCACGCAAGGAGAAGGCGAGCCGCAAGGGGGGATGCCGCATCAGTATGATATCGAGCTGAAATCGTTAGATATGGATAAAAACCATATTGGCGGACGTACCAGTCCTTTCAACTGGAATCTGAACGGGCAATATGTGGTTAATTTTCATTGCCCTGTTGAAAATATCAGTCGCGGGGCTATCCATTACTCAACGCTTTCCACCATGCCGCTCTCATCAAACGGCCCCAATCGCTATCGTCTGAATGAATATCTGGATGTCGAGGTTTCGGTGTGGATTGCCGGAAACTATCGCGGCTACGTACCCGCTCCCTTTACCAATGTGTCAAATCGCCTGACCAACAATTCATGTTCGAAACGCAACGGCGTCTCTACGGTCAGAAACGTCGAAAGCGGCTCCAAAGGGAAAGTGGTATTTATCGTCACCAAACCGATCATTAACGGGATCAACATCGCTTCGCAGTCGCTTCTCGACGTCGCGGGACGAATGGGAACCGCCGGTCCGACGCCAACGACCTCTATTTCACGGGTGGTGATTAAATCCGGGATTATTACCGTTCCTGATAAATGCACATTTAATCGTGGCGATAAAATCACGGTTGAATTCGGCAATTTACCCGGGTCGAACGAGAAGCTTAATGGGGTCAACTTTAGTAAATCGATCCCCATCCACGTCCAATGCGAAGGCGGAAGCTTTGATCAGGGCGCGCTGAATATCAATCTGGCCGTCCAGACGAGCACAGCCTCCGGAACCGCCGGATTTAATAACCAGTTTCTCGGCACCCTGAGTAACGGGCAGAAACGCGACGATCTTGGCATCATCCTCAAAGACGAGGGTGGCCGTACCGTGGTACCCAACCAGTTTTATAATGTGAAAGGATTTTATCAAAATCAGGGCGACTGGAATCTCACCGCCGCTCCCATCGCGAATCCTGGCGCAGGAAGTGTGAAAGAGGGGGAATTCGAAGCCTCCGCAACCGTTGTGGCACAGTTTCAGTGAGGCGCCCGATGACCTACCGGATACTCCCGGTGCTGCTCTCTTTATTCCTGAGCGGCGCCGTCAATGCGGAAACCAAACTTGTCGGCGGCGATATGCATTTTCATGGCACCGTCATGGCACTGGCCTGCAGCCTTCCGCCCAACGCAGACAAGATTGAAGTCGATTTTGGACAGATCGCCGCGAAAGACCTTTACCTGAGCGGACGCAGTCAGCCGCAGGCATTCACGATCCCCTTACGTGATTGTAATCCCGACGTTTTCGCCACTATTTCCGTCACCTTTAACGGCACTGAAGATGCAAATTTACCCGATCATCTGGCCTTGAACAGCGGCGGTCCCGGAAGTGCCTCTGGCGTGGCGATAGGGCTGAGTGAGGAGGACGGCGCCGCCATTCATCTGGGCCAAAGCACCTCCCGACAGGCCATTACCGAAGGCCCCATGGCGCTACACTTTCTGAGCTGGGTCGAGGTGGAGCCTGATGCCCTGAAAAATCAATCCATCGAGTTTGGCCCGTTCAGCGCCAGCGGAACCTGGACGCTAAATTATCAATAGCATGAAGACCTCCTCTTTATCGCCTCACCGCTCGGGACAGCGTTTGATAATCGGCCTCAGCACGGCGTTCTGGGGTATCACTCTCCACCTTTACTGGCCAAATAACGGTGGAAGCGGGCTGTCACTGCCGATGAATATCATGGCGTGGCTCTACGCCGGGCTGATAATGGGCGGTGCATCCTGTTTGTTATCCCGCCGAAGATGGCGCATCACGACGCCATCGTTGTTCATTATCGCAGGCACCTTCCTCCTGACGCTGCTTTGCCTGTTGACGCCTGCGATCTGGCGTTCGGAAGCCATCCTCGTTGCCGGTGCGATAACCGGCGGCGCATTGTTTTATCTGGTTCTGCTGCAAATTCCGCTGACAGGCAAGGTCTTCACTCAGTTACTCACAATCCTGTGGGGAGCAAGTCTGCTCGAATGCGGCATATTCACCCTTCAGTACCTGCATCTGCCTCTGGCGCAGTTCTGGGAATTTCCCTGGTGGCGAGACGCGCGCCCATATGGCATTTTTCAACAGGTCAACCTGATGGCCAGCTTCACGGCAAGCGGAACTCTGCTGTCCGCGACCCTCGCCTTACGCACCGGCGCCCGATGCCGTATTGCCATCGGCGCAGGCATGCTGTTAATGGGGTTTGTGCTGCATGAAAGCCAGTCCCAGACCGGATATCTGTCACTGTTTATCGGCTGGTTTCTGCTGCTGTGTTGCTTTCCTGCACGGCGGCGGCTGGCAGGATTATTGCTGCTCCTGATTCTGGGCATGGCGCTGGGGGAGTGCGTACGGCGCCTGCTATCCGTCGCGATCATCGATCATCAGACCTCCACCCGCACCCGCTGGGAAGTCCTCCGCGACTGCTGGACACTGTTTACTCATCATCCCTGGATGGGCTCCGGAGTCGGCAGCTTTCCCGCCCTCTTTCTGATGCATTTTGGCCACACGGGGCTGAGCCGGATTGCTCACCCGCATAATGAACTGGTGCTATGGCTGGTTGAAGGCGGCATGGTCGGGCTGGCCGGCACCGCCTGTTTTATCTCTGCCGGATTCAGGCTCTGGCTGGCTGGCAATGTCTGGCGTCGCGCCTGCTTACTCTGCGCGGTTCCCGTCTTGATCCATATGTTGACGGAGTACCCCGTCTGGCAATCGACGCCACACTGGTTGTTGTTGATCCTGCTGATGCGTTGTGCGGATCGCCCGATAAAAGGAACACAGCTCGCCGGGGTGACCACAATGACGATCCGCACCTTGCTCGCGCTGCTGACCCTGATGGTGATCCCACTGCTGGGAAAAACGCTGCACATTCAGCAGCAGCTGACCGCCATTGAACGACAGGGAGAGCAGTGGCGGCTTCAGGCCCAGGTTCCTCCCGGTGGCTGGCTTCTGAGGTCCCGGTATCAGTTCGATATCCACATGGGCTACCTGCAACGTTATCAACAGACGAAGGACGAACGGTGGCTGAACGCCTTTCGGCACTGGGCCTCCCGCTACGTGCGTGTCCATCCCGATCCGAATGTCTCATTCACACGCATTTTGATTGCCCAGCATCAGCACGATTTTGCGCTAGCCCGCCACCTGGCGCACCGCTTTTATCTCGAGTACCCAAAAGACCGCCGCATCCCCTGGCTACAGGACACACGGCGCCCCTTCAATCACAGAAACAATGAACATGAGCAGAAAGATTGAGAATGTCCGATTCCCGTCAGAGATGAGCCATCACCGGGAACTGAGCCCGGTTTGCGGGATCCGGCTCGAAATGATCCACTTTTTTGCAGATTCTGTCTCTAACGTCACTGAAGTGCTAAGTCAGATTCAGACGAAACTCTCGCCAGATGCATTCTTTCGCCATCTCTCTGTTCAGGCGAAACAACAGTTATTTTTGTGGCAAATCCAACAAGTTATCGCATTACCAGGCCGTTTCTCTCTCAACATGTCACTCAACATGATGACTCAGCCAGCGTTTATCCAGGCGCTGATTGCGCAGGGGCGTCCAACGCGGATTATTATTGAAATACAGGACCCTGGTAATATGCTGCACCTTGCCAGGGACGAACGACAAATCGTACTGGCAGCGATACGTACTCTCTATCGAGCGGGGTTTAAAGTCTGGCTCGATGATTTGTATCCGCATCAGGTACCGATTTGGCAGCGCACGGGGATGCGTTTTGACGCGATAAAAATCTCCAGCGAGCTATTTCACCAGCTCAGAACAGCAGAACCACAGCTGGCCGCGCTGATTGCACGCTATCGCGAGATGGGCGAACGAGTCGTCATTGAGGGAGTTGAAACCGGACAAGATTACGCGCTCAGCCGTAACAGCGGAGCCGATGCCGTACAGGGATTTTTACTGCGCGCTCCCCTGCCAATCGCACATCTTCTCAGTTAACCGACGGCACGAATACAGGCACGCAAACATTGCCTGAATGCAACAAGATAATCCCGCAGCTGCCCTGACTTCCTCACCATATTCCCGTCAGCGCTCTCTTCCAGACTGCCACGTCATAAGCGCAGACTAAGGATGGGCTCTGCCAGATGATTATGCCGATGCGGTGCGCCCTGCTGAGCATGATGTGAAAAACCCACCGCCAGGTGGGTTCTTGCGGCGATGAATCCGACTATAAATACTCAGTTGCCGCCAGCCTTCTTAATCGCCGCATCCAGCGAGTCTTTATCAGCCAGACCCGGGAAGACGGTAATCGTGGCTTCGGTCGCGCCGGTGGTCGGCATCACGATTACGCCCGGCGTTCCGCTTAAGCCAATCTCCTGCGCCAGCTGGTTGGTGCTCTCGAGGGCAGCCGCAACATCCGGCGCTTTCTTCGCGTCGAAATTCACTTTCTTCGCCTGCTGCTGCACATCCGCGGCCGTCAGCTTCCCTTCGTTATGCCCGGTGGCGTAAATCCCGTTATGGTAGGTCAGGTAAGCTTCCGCGCCCTTCTGCTGGTAAATTTGCAGGCCCGTCTTCGCCGCCGTCAACGAGGTCTCCCAGCGACTGCCGAAAATGGGCCACTCTTTAAACGCAAACCGGGTCTGCGGATTTTCTTTAATCACCTGCTCCATCACCGGCGCCAGACGGCTACAGTAAATACACTGATAATCAAAGAATTCGATCACGGTCACCTTGCCATTGGCCGGTCCGTAGGTCGGGGTATTTTTATCCTGGGTCAGCGCAGCCTGGTTTTTAATCACGGCCTGAGTTGCCGCGCTCGCCTGCTGTTCCTGCTGAATCTGCTGAAGCTTCTGGCTCGCCTGCAGCAGCACCTCCGGATGCGCGACTAAGTAATCCGCGGCAATTTTGCCAATGCGGGCTTCCTGCTCCGGGGTAAAAGTTGCTGCCGGCGCCTCCGCGGCAATGGCCAAAGCCGGAAGAAGCGTGGTGCCCAGCAACGCGCCAATCAATATTTTTTTCGTACCAGCCATGAGGATAATCCTTGCGATGAGTAAACGGCAGGTGGGTCTGACAAAACAAAGTACCATCCTTTTCCAGTGAATCATCCCGGCACGATGCATTGATTCGTAACTTTTTTTTTCAATATCGCGCATGGGCGACCCCAGCGCTCTTTTGCCGGGCAGTGGTCAATGCGTCAGAACAGAGGTACGCTTGCTGCGCTTTTTCCCTTGAGGATACTTTTTTTAACATGATATGAGTCAGGCATGAACGAGCTATTCAATCAGTGGGATGTTGTTGTTATTTTGCTACAAATCATCGCAATCGATCTGCTGCTGGGCGGCGACAATGCGGTGGTGATCGCCATGGCGTGCCGCAAGCTGCCGCCCGAACAGCGTACCAAAGCGATTATTATTGGCACCTTCGGCGCCATTCTGGCCCGCGTTCTGCTGTTGGCCATTGCCGTCTACCTGCTCTCTCTGCCGTGGCTGAAAATTGTCGGGGCGCTCCTGCTGCTGTGGATCGGTATCAAGCTGGTTGCCCATCAGGATGAAGATGAAGAGATCGGCAGCTCAGGCAGCCTGTGGCGGACCGCGGTCACCATCACGGTGGCCGATGTTATTATGTCGATGGATAACGTGCTGGCGGTCGCCGCCGCCGGGAAAGGCCACCTGCTGCTGGTCGCGTTGGGCGTATTGATCAGTATTCCGATCATCGTGGCAGGCAGTAAGCTGGTACTGGCCATCCTTAACCGCTTCCCGGTTGTTATCCTGCTGGGAGGCGCCCTTATCGGCTGGATAGCCGGCTCGATGTGGGTTACCGACCCCACCATCGTACGCCTGTTTCCGCAGGCACCCGATGCGCTACCGCTTATCGCCGGCGCCCTCGGCGCGGCGCTGGTGCTGCTGGAAGGACTTCGTCGCAACGGCCGGGCGCGTCCGGCCAGCTAAGCGCCCGCCGCTGACAGACGCCGTCAATCCCGACGGCGTCAAGTTTCCGCCAGATTCCTTCCCTACCGGCACTCATTTGCCCTAAGCTTATGACTGAAAGTCGTGACCACCGCAGCAAGTCAAATGAGATAACGCCATGGAATTAAAGGATTATTATGCCATTCTAGGGGTTAAGCCAACAGACGATCTAAAAACAATTAAGACCGCCTACCGCCGCCTGGCTCGTAAATATCACCCCGATGTCAGTAAAGAAAGCGATGCCGAAGCGCAATTTAAAGATCTCGCCGAAGCCTGGGAAGTCCTGAAAGATGAACAGCGCCGCGCCGAATATGACCAGCTCTGGCAGCACCGCAACGACCCGCAATTTGGCCGCCAGCAGCACTCCCGCGAACAAAGCTACAGCCAGCAGGATTTTGACGACATCTTCTCGTCGATGTTTGGTCAGCAGGCGCACCAGTCCCGCCGCCAGCATGCCGCCCGCGGCCATGATTTAGAAATTGAAGTCGCGGTGTTCCTTGAAGAGACACTGGCCGAGCAGACGCGCACCATCAGCTACAAACTGCCGGTCTATAACGTCTTCGGAATGGTTGAAAGCGAAACACCGAAAACCCTGAATGTGAAAATTCCCGCCGGGGTCAGCGACGGGCAGCGTATTCGCCTGAAAGGTCAGGGAACGCCGGGAGAAAACGGCGGACCGAATGGCGATCTGTGGCTGGTTATCCACATCGCGCCGCATCCGCTGTTTGATATTGTGGGCCATAACCTGGAAATCGTTCTGCCGCTCGCACCGTGGGAGGCGGCGCTTGGCGCCAAAGTGACCATCCCGACGCTCAAAGAGAGCATCCTGCTGACCATCCCGCCGGGTAGCCAGGCGGGACAGCGTTTACGTATTAAAGGGAAAGGGCTGGCCAGCAAAACGGCCACCGGCGATTTATATGCCGTGATTAAAATCGTCATGCCGCCCAAACCGAATGAGAAAGCCAGCGCGCTCTGGCAACAGCTGGCCGATGCAGAGGCCGGCTTCGAGCCGCGTCAAGCATGGGGGAAAGCATAATGGCTAAAATGGCAGTGACCTTTACGATGACGGAGTTTTGTCTGCATACCGGCGTTTCCGAAGAGGATCTGCGGGAGATCGTCGGCCTGGGCGTGATTGAACCACGCCAGCCGCTGACGGAGGTCTGGTTGTTCGACGATAGCGCGGTGATGATTGTCCACCGCGCGATGCGCCTGCGTCGGGAGCTGGAGCTGGACTGGCCGGGTATCGCGGTGGCGTTAACGCTGCTCGATGAGAATGCGCGGCTGACCCGCGAAAACCGGCTGCTGCAGCAGCAGCTGGCCCGTTTTCTGGCGCATAGTTAAGCCGGTAGCACAGCAGGCTCTTCTGCCATGGCCCGCCTGCGCGGGTCAACAAAAGACCAGGCATCTTTTGATGGCCTAAAACCGGTAGGCCGGGCAAGGCGCTGGCCGCCGCCCGGCAGAAATGCGACGCCCTGCCTCATACAGAACCGCCTAACGATGTACCCACTCCGGCAGCCAGTCGCCGTGGCTGGCAATCAAATCGTCCACCAGCGCATAAATCTCTTCGATGCCCAGCGCGGCAGAGGTATGCGGATCCATCATCGTGGCGTAATAGATGTAGTCCCGGTTCTCGGTAAGAATGGCCTCGGTCAGCAGAGTCTGGACGTTAATATTGGTCTGCATCAGCGCCGCCAGGTGCGCAGGCAGCCTCCCGACTTTGGTGGGCTGAATGCCGTTCGCATCCACCAGACAGGCCACTTCCACGCAGCACCCTTGCGGCAGGTTGTCGATCAGCCCCTCGTTGCGCACGTTACCGTACACGACGCTCGGCTCACCGGTCCAGAGGGCGTTGATGATGGTGCTGGCATACTCGCGGGAGGGTTTAATCTCAATCCGCTCGCGGGTTTTATACTGCTCCAGCTCTTTGTGCCAGTTGGCCACCTGCTCCACGCAGCGTTTTGGATATTCGTCCAGCGGCACCTGATAGCGTTCAATCAGATCTTCACGCCCCGGCTTGATAAACCACGGCGTATATTCCGCGAAGTGCTCTGACGACTCCGTCACGAAGTAGCCCAGCTTTTTGAACATCTCATAGCGAACAATATTCTGGCAGCGCGAGTTCTCCCGATGCTTCGGCGCCCGCCCGTCGGCAAAGGCCTGCAGCATATCCGGATAAATGCTGACGTAGCTGCCGTCGGCCCGTTTTTTCTCCAGCGACAGATAGAACGCCATATGGTTGATGCCCGCGCAGCGATAGCGCAAATCCGCCGGGTCGAGATCGAGATCGTGCGCCAGTTCTTCCGCCGTTCCCTGCACCGAATGGCACAACCCCACCTGTTTAATATGCGGATAGCGCGCATACATTGCCCAGGTATTCATCGCCATCGGATTAACGTAGTTCAGCATGGTCGCCTGCGGGCACACTTCCGTCATGTCCTCGCAAATGCGCCACAGGTGTGGAATGGTGCGTAATGCGCGCATAATCCCGCCCGGGCCGAGCGTATCGGCAATGGTTTGTTCCAGGCCATGCAGCTTACAGACTTCAAAATCGGTGACGGTACAGGGCTGATAGCCGCCAATCTGAAAAGCCACCACCACAAAATCCGCATCCTTCAGCGCAGTTCTCTGCTCGCGATGGCAGCTAATTTCACCGTCGGCGCCGACGGAATCCATCAGCTTACGCACCACAATGTGCGACTCTTCCAGCCGGGTCGCATCGATATCCATCAGCGCAACGTGCGCCGATTTCAACGCCGGGCGCTGAAAAACGTCACCGAGAATATTTTTGACGAAAACCGTTGAGCCAGCGCCGATAAACGTAATTTTTGGGGCAGACATAGTGCTCTCTCCATCAGGTCATTGAACCCCTGCAGAGTGGCACGTCCGCGCGGCTTCCCGCTGCCCTCTTCCCGACAGAGCATTCCCGGAAACTCAGATTGGCGGCGGGACAACACGAAATCTGAGTTTATGGGAACAAATCGGCGAAAAAGTAGAGAAAACGGGCCGTTTAATCCGCTAAGATACCGGCATACCGGTGCAAAAAACCAGCAAGTGTGATGATTCAGGAACCCACGCCGTCATGGAACAAAACCGCCCGCCTTCGCGCCACGACCCGCATATGAGCAGCAGCGACGAGAAACAGACCCGCAGCCCGCTGGCGCTCTATTCCGAATATCAGCGGATGGATATTGAGCTGCGCCCGCCCCACGCGATGGCCACCAGCCACTGGCATGGCCAGGTGGAGGTCAACGTGCCGTTCGACGGCGATGTGGAGTATCTGATTAACAATGAAGCGGTGCTCATCAAACAGGGCTATATCACCCTGTTCTGGGCCTGTACGCCGCACCAGCTGACTCGCCCCGGCAATTGCCGACAAATGGCTATCTTTAATCTGCCGATGCATCTGTTTTTATCCTGGCCGCTGGATCGCGAACTGATCAATAACGTCACCCACGGCATGGTGATTAAATCGCTCTCCGCCCAGCAGCTCAGCGTCTTTGAAGTCCAGCGCTGGCAGCAGGAGCTCAACAACGACAACGAACAGATTCGCCAGCTGGCGATCGATGAAATCGCGCTGATGCTTAAGCGCTTTAGCCTTTCCGGCTGGCAGCCGATCCTGGTCAATAAAACCTCACGCACCCACAAACACAGCGTCTCGCGGCATGCGCAGTTTTACGTCAGCCAGATGCTGGAATTTATCGCCGCCCACTACGATCAGGCGCTGACCGTCGATGCCGTTGCCGAGCATGTCAAACTGAACCCCAACTATGCAATGGGCATTTTCCAGCGGGTGATGCAGCAAACCATGAAGCAGTACATTACCGCGATGCGCATCAACCACGTGCGCGCCCTGCTCAGCGACACCGATAAGACGATCCTCGACATCGCCCTGACCGCCGGTTTTCGCTCCAGCAGCCGCTTCTACAGTACCTTTAGCAAGTACGTTGGTATGCCGCCGCAGCAGTATCGTAAGCTCAGCCAGCAGCGCCGGCAGGGCCTGCCGCCCGCGCAGCCATAAACGGGCATAAAAAATGCCGCCGGGGAAGCCCACGGCGGCATGATTTAACGCAAGAACCGATTATTCGTTAATACGCGGGTGCTGCTGCACCAGTCGGGAGCGTTTTTCCTGCAAATCCGCAATCTCCTGATCGAGATCTTCGATTTTGTGTTCGATGTTATCGTAGTGCTCGCCGAGAATTTCTTTCGCTTCCTGGATATCCGAAGCCGCAGGCGTCGCCCCTTTCAGCGGGCGGTTTGCCGTCTCTTTCATCGTCAGACCGGTCATCAGCCCGATAACCGCAATGACCATCAGATAGTAAGCCGGCATCATCAGGTTCTGCGAGGTTTCCACCAGCCAGGCCGCCAGAGTCGGCGTCAGACCGGCAATCAGCACCGAAATATTAAAGGCGCTGGCCAGGGCGCTAAAACGAATATGGGTCGGGAACATCGCCGGCAGCGAGGACGCCATCACCCCGATGAAGCAGTTGAGCACCACCGCCAGCAGCAGCAGACCCGCGAAAATCAGGCCAATAACGTTGCTGTTAATCATGATAAAGGCCGGAATCGACAGGGTAAACAGCGCCACGCTACCGATCAGAATAAACGGACGACGGCCGAAGCGGTCACTGAGCATACCGATAATCGGCTGGACGAACAGCATACCGACCATGATCGCAATAATAATCAGCACCCCGTGATCTTCCGAGTAGTGCAGGTTATGCGACAGGTAGCTCGGCATGTAGGTGAGCAACATGTAGTAGGTCACGTTGGTGGAAATCACCAGACCGATACAGGTCAGCAGGCTGCGCCAGTGTTTGGTCGCAATCTCTTTAAAGGAGACTTTTGGCCCTTCCTGTAACCCTTCACGATCGCCCTGCTCAAGGGTATCAACGTGCTGCTGGAACGCCGGAGTCTCTTCCAGCGCATGACGAAGATAGAGACCAATCAGCCCTAACGGCAGGGCCAGGAAGAACGGTAAACGCCATCCCCAGCTGAGGAAGTTCTCTTCACCCACCACGCTAGAAATCAGCACCACCACGCCGGCGCCCAGGACAAAGCCGGCTATCGAACCAAAGTCCAGCCAGCTCCCCATAAAGCCGCGCTTGCGGTCGGGAGAGTATTCAGCAACAAAGATGGATGCACCGGTATACTCGCCGCCCACCGAGAAGCCCTGCGCCATTTTACACAGCAGCAGCAGAATCGGCGCCCAGATACCAATCGAGGCGTAAGACGGAATCAGACCGATACAGAAGGTACTGATCGACATGATGACAATGGTGATGGCCAGTATCTTTTGCCGACCATATTTATCGCCCAGCATGCCGAAGAACAGGCCGCCTAGCGGACGGATTAAGAACGGAACGGAGAAGGTCCCTAACGCGGCAATCATCTGCACGCTGGGATCGGCATCGGGGAAGAAGACTTTACCTAAGGCATACGCCACAAAACCATACACACCAAAATCGAACCACTCCATCGCATTACCCAGCGATGCTGCGGTAATCGCTTTCTTCAGTTTGCTGTCATCAATGATGGTCACATCCCGAAGCGTGATGGGTTTTACTTTTTTCCTTTTAAGCATAATTATCCTCTTTTGCTCTCGCCTTGAGCGCACGAATCTCCGCCGAATGACAAGGTCATTCGCGTCATGCGTTGGGAGCGGCGAATTGCTGTGCTCCACATTTCAAGCGTAGCAGGTTTGCCTGCACTGTCTGCTGACAGTCCGTACAACCGAACCTGTTGACGCCTGCTCTGGCCATAATGAATATGCGGTGCCGCTAATAAGTGTAGTGAATTTGCGTTCTCGCCTTTTTACCCTAACAGCGTTTAAATTTGGGATCAACTTCACAAAAATTTACCTACCCTTAAACAGAGTCGGCTAAAACCAATAAGTTCAATGAATATTGGAACTTAGCAATACATTTCCGGAAATATCTGGCGGTTTTTATGCAAATAACCCCGTCACTCTTCACGTGATATATTCATTTCTTCCCGGCGGTAACTCATAAAAAAGGCCCGACAAAAATGCGGGATTGCGCTATAATCACTTACACTTTCGGCTATCAGCTGCCATTTAATGGACCAACGTCCTGTTTTACCCAGTAATCGCGAGGAACGTCATGCAACTGCCACACTGCCCAAAATGCCATTCTGAATACACTTATGAAGACGGCGGCATGTTTATCTGCCCGGAATGCGCCCACGAATGGAACAATGCCGAGCCTGCGGATGATAACGACGCGCTGGTGGTCAAAGATGCCAACGGTAATTTACTCGCCGACGGCGACAGCGTCACCGTAGTAAAAGATCTCAAAGTTAAAGGCAGCTCTTCAATGCTGAAAATCGGCACCAAAGTGAAGAATATCCGACTGGTGGAAGGCGATCATAACATCGACTGTAAAATTGATGGTTTTGGTCCGATGAAGTTGAAATCCGAGTTCGTCAAAAAGAACTAATTCTATTTCCCCGGCACCGGAGATTTATTTTCCCGCTCCTGAAACGGCCGCCGGGATAAATGAACGGATATATTTCCGCTGCGCCGCCTGATTATTTCCCGCATGTCGCAGCATCCAGACCCGGCTCTACCGCCTGGTCTGGATGGCTCATCACCTTCTACACTTAATGGGTCTTCGTTACCTGAGGTAATGGTTATGCCCTTAAGTCCTTACATCACCTTTAGCGGCAACTGCGCAGCGGCGATAGCGTTCTATCGGCAAACGCTGGGCGCCGAACTTGTCCACCAAATCACCTACGGCGAAATGCCGCAGAATGCCCAGGATGCCCAGGATGGCTGCCCTTCCGGCCAACATTTATCCGCCGACTGTATCGCTCATGCCAGCCTGCGCGTCGCGGGTAGCGAGCTCATGCTCGGCGACAGCCCGGGCGGCGAGACCGATCGCTACGCCGGCTTTACCCTGGTACTCGATACTCAGGACCTGGCCGAGGGCAAGCGCTGGTTCGATAGCCTCGCCGACGGCGGGAGCGTCGAGATGGACTGGCAGGAAACCTTCTGGGCCCACGGCTTTGGTAAAACCATCGACCGCTTTGGCGTGCCGTGGATGGTGAACGTCGTCAAACAAGCGTAAAACTTCCCCCTCCGGGCGGGTTCTCCCGCCCTGTCACTCAGCTGGCACCAACTCTTCATCCGCCGGTCATTGTGTGTTAACCGGAATGTAACAAAAACGCGTCAGGATCGGGCCACTCTCAGAGGGAAATCCCTTCTTCTGCTTAGTGAGGCTTGACTGACATGTACTTATCCAGACATCCGACCAGTTATCCGACCCGGTATCAGGAAATTGCCGCCAGACTTGAGCAGGAGCTACGCCATCACTACCGCTGCGGCGACTACCTTCCGGCTGAACAACAGCTGGCCACGCGTTTTGAAGTCAACCGCCATACCCTGCGCCGGGCGATCGATCAGCTGGTTGAACGCGGCTGGGTCCAGCGTCGTCAGGGGGTTGGCGTGCTGGTGCTGATGCGCCCAATCGACTATCCGCTCAATGCCCAGGCGCGCTTCAGCCAGAATCTGCTCGATCAGGGCAGCCACCCGACCAGCGAAAAGCTGCTGTCGGTACTGCGCCCGGCCAGCAGCCATGTCGCCGAAGCCTTTGGCATTGATGAAGGCGACAACGTCATTCATCTCCGGACCCTGCGCCGCGTCAACGGCGTCGCGCTGTGCCTGATCGACCACTACTTCACCGACCTGCGCTTCTGGCCAGCGCTGCAAACTTTCACCCAGGGTTCACTGCACGATTTCCTGCGCCAACGGCTGGATGTCGAACTGACCCGCGCGCGCACCAAAATCAGCGCCCGTCGCGCCCAGGCTAAAGAGAGCAATATTCTCGGGATCCCCAACATGGCGCCGCTGCTGTGCGTGAGAACCCTGAACCACCGCGCGGGCGAAACGCAGGCTACGGAGTACTCCGTCAGCCTGACCCGGGCGGACATGATTGAATTCACCATGGAGCACTGAATGCACTTTGATACCGCAACCCGCCAGCGCTGGATGTCCGTGCTGGCCCACAGTGAACCCGAGGAGCTGCTGGCACGGATGCAGACCCTGCAGCTGGCGCCGGACTATGAACTGATTCGCGTGCCGGAAACCGGCCTGGTGCAGCTGCAGGCACGGATGGGCGGGATCGGCGATCGCTTCTTCGCCGGCGACGCCACCCTCACCCGCGCCGCCATTCGCCTTGCCGACGGCACCATCGGCTACAGCTGGATCCTCGGGCGCGATCGACCACATGCCGAACGCTGCGCCACCATCGACGCGCTGATGCAATCGCCCCACCATTTTCACACCTTAATGGAAACCCTGATTACCCCGCTGGAAGCACAACGAAGCGCACGCATTGAAGCCCGACGCGCCGAAGTCAACGCCAGCCGGGTGGACTTCTTTACTCTGGTTCGCGGAGATAACGCATGACCTTACAAACCGCTTTTACCCTACCGGTGCCGGATGCCCAGCACAGTTTTCGTCGCCTGCTCAAAGCCATGAGCGAGCCGGGCGTCATTGTCGCCCTGCAGCAGCTCCAGCACGGCTGGCAGCCGTTGAATATCGCCTCCACCAGCCTGCTGCTGACACTGGCGGACCACGAAACGCCGGTCTGGCTCTCATCGGCGCTGCATAACGACCTCGTCGGCCAGAACTTACGTTTTCATACCGGCGCACCGCTGGTGGAACTGCCGCAGCAGGCGGTCTTCGCCGTCACCGATGAACGTATCAGCAGCGAACAGCTTAACGTCCTGTCCGCTGGTACCGTCGCTGCGCCGGAAACCGGCGTCACGCTGATTGTCCAACTCGCCAGCCTCAGCGGCGGACGCATGCTGCGCCTGACCGGGGCCGGTATCGCTGAGGAGCGCATGATTGCCCCGCAGCTGCCGGACTGCATCATTGATGAGCTGACCGAACGCCCGCACCCGTTCCCGCTGGGCATTGACCTGATCCTCACCTGCGGCGAGCGCCTGCTGGCTATCCCGCGCACCACCCACGTGGAGGTTTGCTGATGTACGTTGCCGTCAAAGGCGGAGAGCGAGCGATCGAAGCCGCTCACGCCTTACAGGAACATAAACGACGAGGCGATGGACGGCTTCCCGAACTGAGCATTGAACAGATTACCCAACAGCTACACCTGGCGGTCGATCGGGTGATGACCGAAGGCGGCATCGCCGATCGTGAACTGGCGGCGCTGGCGCTCAAACAGGCCAGCGGTGACAACGTCGAAGCCATTTTTTTACTGCGCGCGTATCGCACCACCCTGCAGCGGCTGGCGGTGAGCGAACCTGTCGATACCGCCAGCATGCGCCTGGAACGCCGTATTTCGGCGGTCTATAAGGATATTCCCGGCGGCCAGATGCTCGGCCCGACCTACGATTACACCCACCGCCTGCTGGATTTCACCCTGCTGGCCAACGGCGAAACGCCGCCGCTGAAAACCGCCGAACGGCCGCCGGAAGCCACACCGCACGTTTTTAACCTGCTGGTGCAGCAGGGGCTGGCGAAAGCGGAACAGGAGTCCCACGCCCGGCCCGACGACATCACCCGCAATCCGCCGGTCTATCCCTGTTCTCGCTCGTCACGCCTGCAACAGCTGGTGCGCGGCGATGAAGGCTATCTGCTGGCGCTGGCCTACTCCACGCAGCGCGGCTACGGCCGCAACCACCCTTTTGCCGGTGAGATTCGCAGCGGCTACGTCGCCATTGAGATCGTCCCCGAAGAGCTGGGTTTTACGGTCAATATCGGCGAACTGCTGATGACGGAATGCGAGATGGTCAACGGTTTCGTGGCGCCGGAAAGCGAGCCGCCGCACTTTACGCGCGGCTATGGCCTGGTATTCGGCCTGAGCGAGCGCAAAGCGATGGCGATGGCGCTGGTCGACCGGGCGCTACAGGCGCCGGACTACGGCGAGGAGATAGCCGGGCCAGCGCAGGATGAAGAGTTTGTCCTCGCCCACGCCGATAACGTCGAGGCGGCCGGTTTCGTCTCGCATCTCAAGCTGCCCCACTATGTCGATTTCCAGGCCGAACTGGCGCTGCTGAAACGCCTGCAACGGGAGAACGAACGTGGCTAACCCACTCACTGGCTACAACTTTGCTTATCTTGATGAGCAGACCAAGCGCATGATCCGCCGGGCAATTCTCAAAGCGGTGGCGATTCCCGGCTACCAGGTACCGTTCGGCGGCCGCGAAATGCCGATGCCCTACGGCTGGGGCACCGGCGGTATTCAGCTGACCGCCAGTATCATCGGTGAGCATGACGTGCTGAAGGTGATTGACCAGGGCGCCGATGACACCACCAATGCGGTGTCGATACGGCAGTTTTTTAAGCGCGTCACCGGCGTCGCGACCACCGAGGCAACCTGCGATGCCACGCTGATCCAGACCCGTCACCGGATCCCGGAAACGCCGCTCACCGAAGATCAGATCCTGATCTTCCAGGTGCCGATCCCGGAACCGCTGCGCTTTATTGAGCCGCGCGAGACCGAAACCCGCACCATGCATGCGCTGGAAGAGTACGGCGTGATGCAGGTGAAACTGTATGAAGACATTGCCCGCTTCGGTCATATCGCCACCACCTATGCCTACCCGGTAAAAGTGAACGGCCGCTATGTGATGGACCCGTCGCCTATCCCTAAATTCGACAACCCGAAAATGCACATGATGCCCGCGCTACAGCTGTTCGGCGCCGGGCGGGAAAAGCGTATTTACGCCGTGCCGCCGTTTACCCCGGTGGAGAGCCTCGATTTCGACGACCACCCCTTTACCGTCCAGGAGTGGGATGAACCCTGCGCCATTTGCGGGTCTCGCCACAGCTACCTTGATGAAGTGGTACTCGATGACAGCGGCAAACGGATGTTTGTCTGCTCCGATACCGACTATTGCCGCCAACAGAGCGAGGCGCTGAACAAATGAGCCATCCGTTACTCGCGGTCAATCATCTGACCCATCTTTATGCGCCGGGCAAAGGCTTCAGCGACGTCTCTTTTGAACTGTGGCCCGGTGAAGTGCTGGGTATCGTGGGCGAGTCCGGCTCGGGGAAAACCACTCTGCTGAAAGCCCTCTCGGCGCGCCTGGCGCCGCAGGAAGGTGAAGTGCGGTATGAAAACCGCTCGCTGTATGCGATGAGCGAAGCGGATCGCCGTCGTCTGCTGCGCACCGAATGGGGCGTGGTACATCAGCATCCGATGGACGGCCTGCGGCACCAGGTGTCGGCGGGCGGCAATATCGGCGAGCGCCTGATGGCCACCGGCGCACGCCACTACGGAAATATCCGCGCCACCGCCGAACGGTGGCTGAGCGATGTCGAAATTCCGCCGTCGCGTATTGACGATCTGCCCACCACTTTTTCCGGCGGTATGCAGCAGCGTTTGCAAATCGCCCGCAACCTTGTGACCCAGCCGAAGCTGGTGTTTATGGACGAGCCGACCGGCGGTCTGGATGTCTCGGTGCAGGCGCGTCTGCTCGACCTGCTGCGTGGTCTGGTGGTCGAGCTGAACCTGGCGGTGGTGATTGTCACCCACGACCTGGGGGTGGCGCGCCTGCTGGCTAACCGTCTGCTGGTCATGAAACAGGGTCAGGTGGTGGAAAGTGGCTTAACCGACCGGGTGCTGGACGATCCTCATCATCCGTATACCCAGCTGCTGGTGTCATCAGTATTGCAGAACTGAGGTTGCTGTCGCCGGGTGGCGCTGCGCTTACCCGGCCTACGAACACAGCCCCCCAGGCCGGGTTAGGCCGTGAACACAGCGCCCCAGGCCGGGTAAGGCCCACGAACGCAGCGCCCCAGGCCAGGTAAGGCCATGAACGCAGCGCCCCAGGCCGGGTAAGGCCATGAACACAGCGCCCACAGGCCGGGTAAGG
>NZ_JMPP01000008.1 GCF_000735435.1 Klebsiella planticola ATCC 33531
ACAGCGCCCACAGGCCGGGTAAGGCCATGAACACAGCACCCCAGGCCGGGTAAGGCCATGAACGCAGCGCCCCAGGCCGGGTTAGGCCGTGAACACAGCGCCCCAGGCCGGGTAAGGCCATGAACACAGCACCCGTAGGCCGGGTAAGGCGAAGCCGCCACCCGGCACCCAAACCACGAGGCCAAAATGATTCACGTTGAAAATGTCAGTAAGACCTTTGTACTCCACCAGCAAAACGGCGTGCGTCTGCCGGTGCTGCAGAATGCCTCTCTGGAGGTCAGCAATGGCGAATGCGTGGTGCTGCACGGCCATTCCGGCAGCGGCAAATCCACCCTGCTGCGTTCGCTGTATGCCAACTACCTGCCGGACACCGGCCATATCCATATCCGCCACGGCGACGAATGGGTTGACCTGGTCAACGCCTCGCCGCGTAAAGTGCTGGAAGTCCGCAAGCGCACCATCGGCTGGGTCAGCCAGTTTCTGCGCGTCATCCCGCGAATCTCGGCTCTCGAAGTGGTGATGCAACCGCTGCTCGACCTCGGCATTGCGCGCGATACCTGCGCTTCGCAGGCTGCCCGCCTGCTGACGCGTCTGAACGTTCCGGAACGGTTATGGCATCTGGCGCCGTCCACATTTTCCGGCGGGGAACAGCAGCGGGTCAATATCGCCCGCGGTTTCGCGGTGGACTACCCGATTTTACTGCTTGATGAGCCGACCGCCTCGCTGGACGCCAGAAACAGCGCCGCCGTAGTGGAACTGATTAACGAAGCCAAAGCGCGCGGCGCGGCTATCGTCGGCATTTTCCATGATGAAGCGGTCCGCAATCAGGTCGCCGACCGACTGCACCCGATGGGAATAACAGCATGATTATCAATAATGTAAACCTGGTTCTCGAAGACGAAGTGGTGCACGGGTCGCTGGAAGTGCGGGAGGGCAGCATTTACGCCTTTGCCGAAAGTCAGAGCCAGCTGCCGCAGGCGCTCGACGGTGAAGACGGCTGGCTGCTGCCCGGGCTGATTGAGCTGCATACCGATAATCTGGACAAATTCTTTACTCCGCGCCCGAAAGTCGACTGGCCCGCCCACTCGGCGATGAGCAGCCACGATGCGCTGATGGTCGCCAGCGGTATCACCACCGTTCTGGATGCGGTCGCCATCGGCGACGTACGCGACGGCGGCGATCGCCTGGAGAATCTGGAAAAGATGATCAACGCCATCGAGGAGACGCAGAAACGGGGCATCAACCGCGCCGAACATCGCCTGCATTTACGCTGTGAACTGCCGCACCACACCACGCTGCCGCTGTTTGAAAAGCTGGTAGACCGTGAACCCGTCACCCTGGTATCGCTGATGGACCACTCGCCCGGTCAGCGTCAGTTCGCCAATCGCGAGAAGTATCGCGAGTATTACCAGGGCAAATATCAGCTAACTCATGAGCAGATGCTGCGCTATGAAGAAGAGCAGATCGCGCTGGCGGCAACCTGGTCCCACGCCAACCGTCGGTCCATCGCCGCGCTGTGTCGCGATCGCCATATTGCGCTCGCCAGCCACGACGACGCCACCGCGGAGCATGTCCTCGAATCCCATCAGCTTGGCAGCGTGATCGCCGAGTTTCCCACGACGTTAGCCGCCGCCGAGGCGTCACGTCGCCACGGTATGAACGTATTGATGGGCGCCCCCAATATCGTGCGCGGCGGTTCGCACTCCGGCAACGTCGCGGCCCATCAGCTGGCGGCCAGCAACCTGCTCGATATTCTGTCGTCAGACTATTATCCCGCCAGCCTGCTCGATGCGGCGTTCCGCATCGCGGACGACCACGACAACGCCTTCTCGCTGCCGCAGGCCATTCGTCTGGTCAGCAAAAATCCGGCCCAGGCTCTGGGATTAGACGACCGCGGGGTGATCGCGGAAGGTAAGCGTGCCGATATGGTGCTGGCGCACCGTCGCGGCGAACACGTCCATATTGACCACGTCTGGCGTCAAGGAAAGAGGGTCTTCTGATGAGCGGAAAATTGATTTGGCTGGTGGGTGCCTCAGGCTCCGGAAAAGATAGCCTGCTGGCGGCCTTACGCCAGCGCGAAAATGCCCAGCTGCTGGTGGCGCATCGCTATATTACGCGCCCGTTCAACGCCGGCAGCGAAAATCATATTGCGCTCAGCAAGCAGGAGTTTTTCAACCGCGCCGAGCGCCAGCTGTTCGCCCTGAGCTGGCATGCCAATAACAATTACTACGGAATTGGTATCGAAATTGACCTGTGGCTGCACGCCGGTTTTGACGTGGTGGCCAATGGCTCCCGCGCCCATCTGCCGCAGGCCCGGGCGCGCTACGCTGACGCCCTGCTACCCATCTGCCTGCAGGTCACGCCGGAGGTGCTACGCCAGCGCCTGCAACAACGCGGGCGAGAGAGCGAAGCGGAGATCGCCCTGCGCCTGGAGCGTGCAGCGCGCTACGCCCCTTCCGACTGTCTGACGTTGAACAACAACGGCAGCCTCGGACAATCCGTCGACCAGTTCCTCACGCTGCTGCGCCGCCACTACGCCCGACAAGAGAATCAACATGCCTACCTGTGAACTCCGGGCCCCGACTCTGGACGACGTCGATGCCGTATATGCGTTAATTTGCGAATTAAAGCAGAAAGCGTACGATCGCCGCCATTTCACCGCCGGATTTGCCATGAACCTGCAAAATCCAACCCTGCGCTATCAGCTGGCGCAGGTGGAGGGAGAGACGGTCGGGCTGATTGGGCTACAGTTGCAGTTTCCGCTTAATTTCAACGCCTGGATCGGGGAAGTGCAGGAACTGGTGGTGCTGCCGCAGAGACGCGGCCTGCACGTCGGCCAGGCGCTGCTGGCATGGGCGGAGGAGGAAGCCCGCGGACACGGCGCGCAAATGGTGGAGCTCTCCAGCGGCAAAGCCCGTCCCGACGCCCACCGTTTCTATCTCCGTGAAGGGTATACGCAAAGCCATCTGCGTTTTAAAAAAGCGCTGTGAGGAGGAAGTATGGGCCTGACTATCCGCTTAACCGGCACCGGCGGCGCCCAGCTGGTTCCAGTCTTCGGCTGCGACTGCGCAGCCTGTCAGCGTGCGCGCAGCGATGAGGCGCATCGTCGGCGCCCCTGTAGCGCGGTCGTGACCTTCAATGACGCCGTGACGCTGCTGGATGCCGGGCTGCCCGACCTGATGGACCAGTGGCCCGCCGGCCAGTTTCAGCAGTTTTTACTTACCCACTATCATATGGATCATGTTCAGGGATTATTCCCGCTGCGCTGGGGCGTCGGCGCGCCGATTCCGGTGTTTGGACCGCCGGACCCTGAAGGTTGCGATGACCTGTTTAAACACCCCGGCCTGCTGGACTTCAGCCATACCGTTGAGCCGTTTGTGGTGTTTACCTTGCAGGGGCTGCGGGTGACGCCGCTACCGCTCAATCACTCGAAGCTGACCTACGGCTATCTGCTGGAATCGGCGCACAGCCGGGTAGCCTGGTTGTCGGATACCGCCGGATTACCGGAAAAAACGCTCAAATTCTTACTGAATAACCAGCCGCAGGCGATCGTGATCGACTGCAGCCATGAGCCGCGCCCGCAGCCTCCGCGCAACCACTGCGATTTGAATACGGTACGCGCCATCAACCAGGTACTGGCCTGCCCGCGGGTCATTCTGACTCATATCAGCCACCGGTTTGATCTCTGGATGATGGAGCATCCCTTGCCGCCGGGGTTTGAGGCCGGCTATGACGGTATGGAGATCGTGCTGGATTAATCTTTAACCCGGGTAAGCGCTATCGTCACCCGGTCAGCATCGCGTCGCCACGGCCAGAAACGCAGCACGGTTAATCGTCGTCATCCAGTCGCCGCTGGTCGTTCTCCAGCTGCCGGCGATCCTGATCCAGCTGGCGCTGGCGATCGTCGAGCTGACGGCGACGATCCTCTATCTGTCGTTGCCGATCGTCATACTGCCGCTGGCGATCGGTGCTTTGTTGGCGGCTGCCCTGGTAACGTCCGTCATCATAGCGGTCGTCATCATAGCGGTCGTCGTCATCAGAGCGGCTATCGCCGGGGTTGTAGGCATCATTAATCGCCTGCTGAATATTACCGATTGCGTCGTCAATAATATCAGCGCGCGCCAGCTGGCTACTCAGCGACAGCGTGCAGAGGATTAAAGCGGTAAAGTAACGTTTCATAGAGCCAGTCTCTTCGGGGGGCTGGCCCTACGTTAATCAACGGTCGTGGCGGCGAGTAGCGGAGGAATCTCAAATCCGCGGCTGTTCAAGCGCGGTAATCGCATCAATTCGCGTCTGATGACGTCCGCCTTCATAATCGCTCCCCAACCAGGCATCGACAATCATTTTCGCCAGCTCAAGACCTATCACGCGCGCGCCGAAGGCCAGCACATTGGTATTATTATGTTGCCGCGATAGCTGGGCCGAATAGGGTTCACTGCACACCACCGCGCGAATGCCGGGGTATTTATTGGCGGTGATGGAGATCCCGACGCCGGTGCCGCAGATCAGGATCCCCCCCTCGGCTTCGCCTGTCAGAATGGCCTGCGCGACAGCGCTGGCATAACGGGGATAATCGGTACGCTCAGGTGACCATGTTCCCTTATCCAGCACCTCGATCCCCCGCAGCCGGAGATGCGCCATAATATCGTTTTTAAGGATAAACCCGACGTGATCACAGCCAATTGCAATCCTTTTCATACTTAACCTCGCCTGTTCTTACTTTACGAACATAGATGGAGTTGTGATTTAAACCGGAAAAACTGGCGCAATAATCGTCAAAAATCCGGTCTGACGTGCCCTTTCTACATCGCGAAAATTCACAAATCAAGCGAGAAAAATAGCCAACTCATATTGCCTATCGTCTTAAATCTTACGGGTAAAGATGAAAAATACTTGTTTTATAAATAGTTAATCAAAAAATGGCCATTCTCAAAATCGCCAACACTTTACAAAAACCAAAACTTTATAAAAATTATATTTTTGTGAAGTTGATTGTATCTTTTCTGTTTTGCCTGTGGTGATATAGTGACGTCTTCACTTTATGGACAAGAGAAAGCGATGAGTCAGTCAGAATCCAGTTCGCTCCCCAACGGTATCGGCCTCGCCCCCTGGCTACGCATGAAGCAGGAAGGAATGACCGAAAACGAAAGCCGAATCGTCGAATGGTTGCTTAAACCTGGCAATCTGAGCGACGCTCCCGCCATTAAAGATGTGGCGGAAGCGCTGTCGGTTTCCGAAGCAATGATCGTTAAGGTCTCCAAACTGCTCGGTTTTAGCGGTTTTCGTAACCTGCGTAGCGCCCTGGTGGAGTATTTTTCTCAATCTGAACAGGTCCTTCCGGCAGAGCTCTCCTTTGATGAAGCACCTCAGGACGTGGTGAATAAGGTTTTTAATATTACCCTGCGTACCATTATGGAAGGTCAGTCGATCGTTAATGTCGACGAAATTCATCGCGCGGCACGTTTCTTCGCCCAGGCCAACCAGCGCGATCTGTACGGTGCCGGTGGATCAAATGCCATCTGCGCCGATGTGCAGCATAAGTTTTTACGTATCGGCGTGCGCTGCCAGACATATCCGGATGCGCATATCATGATGATGTCCGCCTCGTTATTGAAAAAAGGCGACGTCGTGCTGGTAGTCACCCATTCCGGGCGCACCAGCGATATTAAATCGGCAGTAGAACTGGCAAAGAAGAACGGCGCTAAAATTATCTGTATTACCCATAGTTACCATTCACCGATTGCTAAATTAGCTGATTTTATTATTTGCTCGCCAGCACCAGAAACTCCTCTATTAGGGAGAAACGCCTCAGCGCGTATTTTACAACTTACATTATTAGATGCTTTTTTTGTTTCGGTAGCCCAACAAAATATTGAACAGGCCACTTTAAACATGCAAAAAACCGGCGCCATTGTTGATTTCTTTTCACCAGGAGCGCTGAAGTAAATAATAAACACCGATCCCACTACGGTGGGATCAATATTACTGTATCCTACACCGAGAACACTGTTATGAATAAATACCTGAAAATTTTCAGCGGCGCGGCTATGGGCGTAATGTTATCTACCAGCGCTTTTGCCGCCGCCGATTACGCTGTGGTATTAAAAACATTATCGAATCCTTTCTGGGTTGATATGAAAAAAGGTATTGAAGATGAGGCTAAAACGCTGGGAGTCAGCGTCGATATTTTTGCCTCGCCTTCGGAAGGGGATTTTCAATCACAGCTTCAGCTCTTCGAAGACTTAAGCAATAAGAACTATAAAGGCATCGCTTTCGCCCCTCTCTCATCGGTCAACCTGGTGATGCCCGTGGCGAAAGCCTGGAAGAAAGGGATTTATCTGGTCAATCTCGATGAAAAAATCGATATGGATAACCTGAAGAAAGCAGGCGGTAACGTGGAAGGTTTCGTCACCACGGATAACGTCGCGGTGGGGGCAAAAGGGGCCGATTTTATTATCGAGAAACTGGGAGCTGAGGGCGGCGACGTTGCCATCATCGAGGGAAAAGCGGGGAACGCGTCGGGCGAAGCCCGTCGTAACGGTGCGACGGAGGCATTCAAAAAAGCCACTCAGATCAAGCTTGTTGCCAGCCAGCCAGCCGACTGGGATCGCATTAAGGCGCTCGATGTTGCCACTAATGTGCTACAGCGGAACCCTAACCTGAAAGCCTTTTACTGCGCGAATGACACCATGGCAATGGGCGTTGCCCAGGCCGTAGCCAACGCCGGGAAAAGCCAAACGGTTCTGGTGGTCGGCACTGACGGTATCCCTGAAGCGCGTAAAATGGTTGAAGCCGGTCAGATGACCGCAACGATTGCGCAAAACCCTGGCAATATCGGCGCGACGGGACTGAAAATGATGGTTGATGCCGAAAAAACCGGCAAGGTGATTGCACTGGATAAAACACCGGAATTCAAACTGGTGGATTCTATTCTGGTCACAAAATAATTTTTCCAGCAGCTAGCCCGATGTTCTCCCCTTACCCTCCTGACCTCAGGAGGGTAAAAATAAGTAAGGAGTTATTATGCTCACGCCATATATTTCAATGGCGGGGATCGGCAAATCATTTGGTCCGGTTCACGCATTAAAATCGGTCGATTTAACCGTTTACCCGCACGAAATACATGCGTTGCTAGGGGAAAACGGTGCCGGGAAATCAACGTTAATGAAAGTTTTGTCGGGAATACATGAACCGACCACAGGCACCATCACGGTTAATAACGTGAATTATGCCAGGCTCGACCATAAATTAGCAGCCAGACTCGGCATCGGCATTATTTATCAAGAACTCAGCGTTATTGATGAATTAACCGTAATGGAAAATTTATATATCGGCCGCCATCTGACGAAAAAAGTCTGTGGCGTCAATATTATCGACTGGAAAGAGATGCGCATCAGAGCGGCAATGATGCTGCTGCGCATCGGATTAAAGGTCGATTTAGATGAGAAAGTCGCGAATCTGTCCATCAGCCATAAGCAGATGCTGGAAATCGCGAAAACACTGATGCTCGACGCCAAAGTGCTGATCATGGATGAACCTACCTCTTCGCTGACCAACAAAGAGGTGGACTACCTGTTCCTGATCATGAACCAGCTGCGTAAAGAGGGGACCGCCATCGTCTATATCTCGCACAAGCTGGCGGAGATACGCCGGATCTGCGACCGCTACACGGTGATGAAGGACGGTAGCAGCGTATGCAGTGGCATGGTCAGCGAGGTCAATAACGACGATATCGTACGTCTGATGGTCGGTCGTGAGTTGCAAAACCGCTTTAACGCGATGAAAGAGAACACCGGAAATATCGCGCGCGAAACGGTATTCGAGGTGAAAAATGTCACCAGCCGGGACAAGAAAAAGGTCCGCGATATCTCCTTTAGCGTCAATCGCGGTGAAATTCTCGGCTTTGCCGGTCTGGTGGGCTCCGGGCGTACCGAACTGATGGATTGTCTGTTTGGCGTTGATAAGCGCAGCAGCGGTGAAATCATCCTCAATGGTAAAGCGATTACCCCGCGTTCACCGCTGGATGCCTTAAAGAAAGGAATGGGTTACATCACGGAGAGTCGCCGGGACAACGGTTTCTTCGGCAATTTCTCCATTGCGCAAAACATGGCTGTCAGTCAAAGCCTGAAACACGGCGGCTATAAAGGGGCAATGGGGCTGTTCCATGAAGAGAACGAGCGTAAAACGGCGGAAGCGCAGCGTAAATTACTGGCGCTGAAGTGCCACTCTGTCGATCAGAGCATCACCGAACTTTCCGGCGGTAACCAACAAAAGGTCCTGATATCCAAATGGTTATGCTGCAACCCCGACGTCATTATTTTCGATGAGCCGACGCGCGGGATCGACGTCGGCGCGAAAGCCGAAATTTATAAAGTGATGCGCCAGCTGGCGGATGACGGAAAAGTCATTCTGATGGTGTCATCCGAGCTTCCTGAAATTATCGCCGTCTGTAACCGCATCGCCGTGTTCTGCGAAGGGCGGCTGACGAAAATTCTGACCAATCGCGACGACATGAGCGAAGAGGAGATTATGGTATGGGCACTGCCGCAAGAGTAAAAGGGGAGTCCGATGGCAAAAAGCCGTTCAACTTCGCACTGTTCTGGGATAAATACGGCACCTTTTTTATCCTCGCAATTATTGTCGCGATTTTCGGCTCGCTGTCGTCGGAATACTTTCTGACGACCAATAACATCACGCAAATATTTGTTCAGAGCTCGGTGACGGTGCTCATCGGAATGGGAGAATTCTTCGCTATTCTGGTAGCAGGCATCGACCTGTCGGTGGGGGCGATTCTGGCGCTTTCCGGCATGGTGACCGCCAAACTCATGCTGGCAGGAGTCGATCCGTTCCTCGCGGCGCTGATTGGCGGCGTGCTGGTCGGCGGCGCGCTAGGCGCGATTAACGGCTGCCTGGTCAACTGGACCGGCTTGCACCCGTTCATTATTACCCTCGGCACTAACGCGATTTTTCGCGGTATCACCCTGGTTATCTCCGACGCCAACTCGGTCTATGGCTTCTCTTTCGAGTTCGTCAATTTCTTTGCCGCCAGCGTATTGGGGATCCCGGTACCGGTCATCTTCTCGCTTATTGTGGCCGTGATTCTATGGTTCCTGACCACCCGGATGCGGTTGGGCCGCAATATCTACGCCCTCGGCGGCAATAAAAACTCCGCCTTCTACTCTGGCATTGATGTCAAGTTCCACATGTTGCTGGTGTTCATTATCTCCGGCATCTGCGCCGGGCTGGCGGGGGTGGTCTCGACGGCACGTCTCGGCGCCGCGGAGCCTCTGGCCGGGATGGGCTTTGAAACCTACGCCATTGCCAGCGCCATTATCGGCGGCACCAGCTTCTTTGGTGGTAAGGGACGCATTTTTTCTGTGGTGATTGGCGGCCTGATCATCGGCACCATCAACAACGGCCTGAATATTCTCCAGGTACAAACCTACTACCAGCTGGTGGTGATGGGTGGATTAATTATCGCGGCTGTCGCCCTCGACCGTCTTATCAGTAAGTAAGGAATTTATGATGAAAATTTCCCCCTCTTTAATGTGTATGGACCTGCTGAAATTCAAAGAACAGATCGAGTTTATCGATCGGCATGCAGATTACTTCCACATCGACATCATGGACGGTCATTTTGTCCCTAACCTGACACTATCGCCGTTTTTCGTCAGTCAGGTGAAGAAGCTGGCCAGTAAACCGCTGGACTGCCATCTGATGGTCACCCGGCCACAGGATTACATCAGCCAGCTGGCGCAGGCAGGCGCGGACTTTATCACCCTGCATCCGGAAACGATTAACGGTCAGGCTTTCCGCCTGATAGAGGAGATTCGTCGCCACGGCATGAAGGTCGGGCTCATTCTCAATCCGGAAACGCCGGTTGAAACGATGAAATATTACATCCACAAGGCGGACAAAATTACGGTGATGACCGTCGATCCGGGTTTCGCCGGCCAACCCTTTATTCCTGAAATGCTGGAGAAGATCGGCGAACTAAAAGCGTGGCGAGAACGAGAAGGACTGGCCTACGAGATTGAGATCGACGGCTCATGCAATAAAGCGACCTATCAAAAACTGATGGCGGCAGGCGCGGACGTCTTTATCGTCGGTACCTCCGGTCTGTTTAACCATGGCGACAATATTCACGACGCGTGGCAGGTCATGGCAGAGCAGATTCTGGCGGCCAAAAACGAGGTATTCCCTCATGCAAAAACAGCGTAAGGTCGTCGCAGGTGTGGACATGGGCGCAACCCATATCCGCTTTTGCCTGCAAACCGCGCAGGGCGAGACTCTGCATTGCGAGAAGCTGCGCACTGCTGAAGCGATCGCGCCTGACGGTCTGGTCAGCGGGATAACCATGTTGATTCAGCAGCAGCTTGACCGCTTTCAGGCCCGTTGCTGCGGCCTGGTGATGGGCTTTCCGGCATTGGTAAGCAGAGATAAACGGACGATTATCTCCACCCCCAACCTATCGTTACCGCCGGAAACCCTGCGTACGCTCGCCGATGAGCTGGAGCATTCGCTGGCCTGTCCGGTCGAATTTTCCCGCGATGTCAATCTCCAGCTCTCATTTGACGTGCAGGAAAATGGTTTGCAGGCGCAACAGGTGCTAGCCGCTTATCTCGGCACCGGCATGGGCTTCGCCATCTGGTTAAACGGCGGGCCGTGGACAGGCGCGCACGGCGTGGCGGGAGAGCTGGGTCATATCCCGCAGGGCGACAACGCGCTCATCTGCGGTTGCGGTAATCCCGGTTGTCTGGAAACCGTCTGCTCCGGCATCGCGCTCAAACGCTGGTATGAACAACAACCGCGCGACTATGCGCTGGATGAGCTGTTTTTGCACGCCGCTGAGGAGCCGTTTGTACAGGCTCTCCTGCACCATGCCGCTCGCGCAATCGCCACCAGCATCAACCTGTTCGACCCCGATGCAGTGATCCTCGGCGGCGGCGTGATGGACATGTCCGGCTTTCCACGCGAGGCGCTGCTCACCATGATCAAAGCGCATATTCGCCGCCCGTTGCCTTATCAGGCAGTGCAGTTTGTTGCCGCATCGTCCTCAACATTTAATGGTGCTCAAGGGGCTGCGGCACTGGCCCGCAGCCGTTATTTGCCACAACCTGTCGCAGCGCCTGCATCAGCTGTGTCCGACTGAAGGGTTTACGCAGCAGCTCGACGTCCGGCAGCGCAGGATTGTGCGCCGGACGCAGATCCTGGCCGCTGATCAGCAGCACCGCCACCGTCGGGAAACGGCGCTGGGTTTCGTTGATCA
This sequence comes from Klebsiella planticola ATCC 33531, assembly GCF_000735435.1. GTDB lineage: Bacteria > Pseudomonadota > Gammaproteobacteria > Enterobacterales > Enterobacteriaceae > Klebsiella > Klebsiella planticola. Next base: position 11,270 of record NZ_JMPP01000008.1, read on the forward strand.
CCTCGGCTCCGCTCAATCTGCCCGGCAGCATCAGGTCGCTAATCAGCAGCGCAATTTCTGTCGAAGCCTCAAGTAACTGCAGCGCCTGCTCCCCGTTCCCGGCCTCCAGGGTTAACCAGCCGAGCTGATGAAGCTGCTCACAAAGAGTCTGACGCACATCGGCCTCATCCTCCAGCACCAGCGCCAGCCGTTCACCGCTCACCGTCTGCTCTACTTCCGGTAACGTGCCGCCGCTCGGCGCCTGCGCCGCCGCGCGCGGCAGCTGTAAACGCACCGTGGTCCCCTGGCCCGGCGCGCTCTCAATAGCCACCCGCCCGCCGGACTGGCGGACAAAACCATAGACCATCGACAGCCCCAGACCGCTGCCGCTGCCGGTCTGTTTGGTGGTAAAGAACGGTTCGAACACCTGGGCTTTGACCTCCTGTGACATCCCGCTACCGTGGTCAATCACCTCCAGCGCCACCATATCCTGCCGCCGCCCGTCGCTGCGGGCCACGCGCTGGTTCCAGGTGCGCAGCTTAATCACCCCTGAGCGCCCTTCCATTGCATCGCGAGCGTTCATCACCAGATTGATAATGGCGTTTTCCAGCTGGCCGATGTCAATCCACGCAGGCCACGCGGGTGACTGTGCCTCAATCTGCAGAGTCAGCGTCGTCGGCAGAGAATGGCGCATCAGTTCGCCCAGGTTCTCCAGCAGCGGTTTCATCGCCACGGCATTGGGGTGCAGCGACTGCTTACGCGAGAAGGCCAGCAGCCGCTGGGTGAGCAGCGCTCCGCGTTCTGCGGCTTTTCGCGCCCGGGAGATCCGCGGCACGTCCGCGTCCTGCGGCTGAACCAGTTCAAGACTGCCGATAATCACCGCCAGCAGGTTATTAAAATCATGCGCCAGACCGCCGGTCAGCTGGCCGACCGCTTTCATTTTCTGGCTGTGAACCAGCGCCTGCTCCAGCCCTTTGCGTTCGGTTCTGTCGAGTACCACGTTCACCAGCCCGCGCCCGGGAACCGGACTAAAGCGCAGCTCAATGGTACGATCGCCCGCCAGCTGTAGCTCCTGGGGTTTGGGTAGCGGACGGGACAGGTTGTCACGAATATGTTCCGCCAGAGGGGCGGCCTGGCCCAGCAGCTGCTGATAGTGAATACCGCGCTGCAGATCATTGGCCGCCAGCCCTAACAGCAGCGGATACTGCGGATTCCACACCACCAGCAGCCCCTGGTTATCAAACAGCGCGAAGCCGTCGCGCATGGCATGAAAGGTGGTCTCCAGCAGGGTACTTTTTTCTTTCAGCAGCTGGGAGGTATGGGCCAACGACGCGGTATTGCGGGCAAAGACGTTGAAGGCGCGCGCCAGCTCTCCCAGCTCATCGCGTCGCTGAAGCCCCGGGACAGAGACCTCCTGCTCGCCGTGGGCCAGACGCGACATCGCGCGGGAGATGGCGGTCAGACTGGAGCCGAGGTTACGGTAGATATACCAGCCGGCGAAGCCGGTTATCACCAGCGCCAGCAGCGCCGACAGCAAAATAAACATACTGATGGAACGTAGCTCCCGGTGGCTCTGCGCCGCCCGCAGCTCAGACGCCTGCGCGACCCGGGCAACGTACTGATTAATATCGCTGTTGAGCAGCGCCACCAGCGCCTTAATGTGAAACATATACCAGCCGATGGCCAAATCGCTCTCCTCCAGCTGCGCCGAGAGCGGCTCCAGCCTGGCCAGCTCGCCGTTGAAATCCTGCAGAATCGCGGCCAGCGTAGGATCGCGGCTGGTCGTCGGCAGAAAACCTCGCACCTTATCCAGCTGCTGGACGATCGATCGCGGCGTCGAAGTATGGATGGCCGCAACGATCAGCCGATCCATCTCTGCCAGCGGCCGGGGATCGATCGCGTCTGCGCCATACCGATCGTTAAGATCCTGAATATGCCGGAGATAGCTCTGGTTCTGATACAGCGAGCTGAGCAGTTCATTACGCTGCAGATGACGACGCTGACCGCGTTCCAGCATGCCACCCACGCTCTGCTGCAGCTCATTGCTGCGGCGAATAATACTGGCCACCAGCGCCAGCTCCTGTTGCGCCAGCGGCGCGGCGGCGAGGTGAGAGAGGGAATATTTCAGGGCCTGCTGGGTCTCCAGCAGGCGTTCAGCCTCGCTTTTATACTCCAGCGCACCGACCACCTGGGAGAGGCGAACCGCCGCGGTGGCAACGTTCGCGGTGTCGCGCGCCAGATTCATACTGCCGGTCATATCATCCAGCGTCTGCCGCTGCACCTGTTCTTGTAGCAGGCTGGCATGGCGAAAGCCCAGCAGCGCCACGCCGGCCACCATCAGCGTCACCGCCACCATCAGCAAATTAAACGACAGCAGACGCCCGCGAGCGCTGGTGAAAAACGGGTAGCGATGGGATGGCATGGTCAGCTCCACGATCTTTTTATTTATCCTGGCGGTTGCTGACCCGGACCGGGAGAGCCGCATCGCGTAATTGTGAGCCAGGTTAACTATTCATCAATATGACAAATATGAACGGCGTTTGACATTTTGTATTTATCGTCCTGTGGTGCACTGCGATTCTCGATCACACTCGCAGGAGAGCCGCCATGCAGGGGACACCGGTACTATCCATGCGCAATATTGCCAAAGCCTTTGGCAAGTTTTATGCGCTGAAAGGCGTCGATCTGACGGTCTGGCCCGGTGAGATCCACGCCTTAATGGGGGAGAACGGCGCCGGCAAAAGCACGTTGATGAAGATCCTCGCGGGAGCGTATACCGCTACCAGCGGCGAGATCCTGATCGACGGACGGCCGCACGCCATTAAAGGGCCAAAAGATGCGCTGGCCGCCGGGATCACGCTGATTTACCAGGAGATGCAGCTGGCGCCGAATTTAACCGTCGCTGAGAACATTTTCCTCGGCAGCGAGCTGGCGCGCGGCGGACTGGTACAGCGCAAAGAGATGATTCATCAGGCCCAGGCGGTGATAGATCGTCTCGGCGCTCAGTTTAAGGCCGGCGACCGGGTGATGACCCTGACCATTGCCGAACAGCAGCAGGTGGAGATCGCCCGCGCCCTGCATCGCAACAGCCGGGTCCTGGTGATGGACGAACCCACCGCTGCCCTCTCCTCCCGTGAGACCCAGCGCCTGTTTGAGCTGATTCTGCGCCTGCGCGACGAAGGGATGGCAATTATCTACATCAGCCACCGGATGGCGGAGGTTTATGAACTCTCCGACCGCGTCAGCGTATTGCGCGACGGCCAGTACGTCGGCAGCCTGACCCGCGACAAGCTCAACGCCTCCGAGCTGGTGCGCATGATGGTCGGCCGTCCGTTAAGCGACCTGTTCAATAAAGAGCGTGATATTCCACCCGGCCAGCCGCGCCTGCGGATACAGGATTTGACCGACGGCGGCAAAGTGAAAGCCAGCAGTCTGGTGGTACGGGCCGGGGAAATCGTCGGCCTGGCCGGTCTGGTCGGCGCCGGCCGCTCGGAACTGGCGCAGCTGATTTTCGGCGTGCGTCGGGCCACCGGCGGCGTCATCGAGATCGACGGCGAGCCGGTGGTCATTCACTCTCCGCGCGCAGCCATCGAGCTGGGAATCGGCTTTCTCACCGAAAATCGCAAGGAGCAGGGGCTGTTCCTCGAAATGGCGGCGCAGGAGAACATCACCATGGCCACCCTCGAACGGGATGCCCGCTGGGGCATGCTCAATCGCAAAAAGGCGCAGACCGTCTCCGACGATGCGATCTCCCTGCTCAATATTCGCGTACCGCACGCGCAGGTGCGGGCCGGCGGCCTTTCCGGCGGCAATCAGCAAAAGCTGCTGATCTCCCGCTGGGTCGCCATCGGTCCGCGCATTTTGCTGCTTGATGAACCGACGCGCGGCGTTGACGTCGGCGCCAAAAGCGAGATTTACCGCATCATGACCCAGATGGCGCGCCAGGGGGTGGCCATTCTGATGATCTCCAGCGAACTCCCCGAAGTGGTCGGCATGAGCGACCGGGTGTACGTCATGCGCGAAGGCAGCATCGCCGGCGAACTCCAGGCCGGCGACATCAGCCAGGAAAGCATTATGACGCTGGCCACCGGCGTAAACGACTCTCACCTTAAGGCGGTATCACCATGACAACACAGAAAGAGACCGCCGCGCAGCCGGTGGCAAAATCGGTATCGGCGAAGAAAATCCTGATGGGCGATCTGCTACAAACGGTCGGTATCCTGCCGATTTTAATCCTGATTGTGGCGGTATTTGGCTTTATCGCCCCCAATTTCTTTACCGAAAGCAATCTGTTGAATATTACCCGTCAGGCGTCGATCAACATCGTGCTCGCCGCCGGGATGACCTTCATCATTTTGACCGGGGGGATCGATCTGTCCGTCGGCTCGATTCTCGGCACGACCGCGGTGGCGGCCATGGTGGTATCGCTGACCCCGGAGCTGTCGCTGCTGTCGATTCCGGCGGCGCTGATGCTCGGCCTGCTGCTCGGTTTGTTTAACGGCGCGCTGGTCGCCTTCGCCGGGCTACCGCCGTTTATCGTCACGCTCGGGACCTATACGGCCCTGCGCGGGGCCGCCTATCTGCTGGCCGACGGCACCACGGTGATTAACTCCGATATCAGCTTCGAATGGATCGGCAACGATTACCTCGGGCCAGTTCCGTGGCTGGTGGTGATCGCGCTGCTGGTGGTGGCGGTGTGCTGGTTCATTCTGCGCCGTACCACCCTCGGCGTTCATATCTACGCCGTGGGCGGCAATATGCAGGCGGCAAGGCTCACGGGGATCAAAGTGTGGCTGGTGCTGCTGTTCGTTTACGGCATGAGCGGCTTGCTCTCCGGGCTGGGCGGCGTCATGAGCGCCTCGCGGCTGTACAGCGCCAACGGCAACCTCGGCGTAGGTTATGAGCTGGATGCCATCGCCGCCGTTATTCTCGGCGGGACCAGCTTCGTCGGCGGCATCGGCACTATCACCGGCACGCTAGTGGGGGCGCTGATTATCGCCACGCTCAATAACGGTATGACGCTGATGGGCGTCTCCTATTTCTGGCAACTGGTGATCAAAGGGGCGGTGATCATCATTGCGGTGCTGATCGACAAATACCGTACCCGACACCATCAAAGTGCATAACAACAATACCCTACAGACAGAGGAAAACAGCATGCGTTTGAAACCCATAGTAACCGCACTCTGTGCCGGCGCGCTGCTTGCCGCAGCGCCCTTTACCCAGGCCAAAGAGCTGAAATCAATCGGCGTCACGGTGGGGGATTTAGCCAACCCGTTCTTTGTACAAATCACCAAAGGCGCGGAGCTGGAAGCCCGTAAGCTGGCCGGAGACAATGTGAAAGTGACGCTGGTCTCCAGCGGTTACGATCTGGGTCAGCAAGTGGCGCAGATCGATAACTTTATTGCCGCCAAAGTCGACATGATTATCCTCAACGCCGCCGACTCAAAAGGGATTGGCCCGGCGGTAAAACGCGCGAAAGATGCCGGGATCGTGGTGGTTGCGGTGGACGTGGCCGCCGAAGGCGCCAATGCCACTATCACCTCTGATAACACTCAGGCGGGAGAAATGGCCTGTAAATACATCACCGACCGCCTGAAAGGCAAAGGGAATGTGGTGATTATCAACGGGCCGCCGGTTTCTGCCGTGCAGAACCGCGTTGAAGGCTGCCAGGCCGAGTTTGCACGCCACCCGGATATCAAAGTGCTCTCCTACAACCAGAACGCGAAAGGCAGCCGTGAGGGCGGTCTGGAAATTATGACCTCACTGCTGGCCGCGAATCCGAAGATCGATGGCGTCTTTGCCATCAACGATCCGACCGCGATTGGCGCCGATCTGGCGGCAAAACAGGCGCAACGTCATGAGTTCTTTATCGTTGGCGTCGACGGCAGTCCGGACGGTGAAGAGGCGTTGAAACGTAAAAACTCGCTGTTTGTGGCGACGCCGGCGCAGGACCCGCAGGTGATGGCGGCGAAAGCGGTCGAGATCGGTTATGACATTCTGCAGGGTAAACCGGCCCCGTCCGCACCGGTGCTGATCCCGGTGACCCTGATCGATAAAAACAATATCGGTAGTTACAAAGGCTGGACCGTGAAGTAAGAGCACTATCTCCCCGCTGGCCCCGCGTCTGCCGGGGCTACGCCGCCCTGTCGCCGTGGATAACATCTGCGGCGAACACATAGCCCAGACCGCGCAGGGTTTTGATCAGCGTCGGCTGATGCGGATTCGGTTCGATTTTGCGCCGCAGGCGCATGATCAGCACGTCAATCGTCCGGTCAAAGACTTCGGTGCTTTCGCTATGGGTCAGAGCCAACAGCTGCTCACGGTTAAGCACCCGGCGGGCGTTTTGCGCCAGCGCCAGCAGCAGGCTGTACTCTCCCTGGGTCAGCGGCACCGCTTGCTGTTGCGAGTTAAACAACTCGCAGCGAAACGTATCCAGCCGCCAGCCGTTAAAGAGCAATCCCGTGCCGCCGCTCGCGCCTTCAGCGCCCAGCGCGCCGCTACGCCTGAGCACCGCCTTCACCCGCGCCACCACCACCCGGGAGTTAAACGGCTTGGCAATATAATCATCGGCACCCATTTCCAGCCCTACCACTACGTCGGATTCGCTGCCGAGGCCGGTCAGCATCACGACCGGTAAATCAGGTCGGCTGCGCTGCAGCTGTTGCAGTACCAGCAGCCCGTTGGTGTCAGGGAGAATCATATCCAGCAGCACCAGCGAGATATCCGTCCGCTGGGCCGCCACCGCCAGCGCATCGCTGCCGGTCTGGCACAGCAGCACGTCAAAAACATGCGCGCTGAGCACATCGCTAAGCAGCTCGCCAATCGCGCTGTCGTCATCCACAACCAAAATGACCGGTTTCATTACTTGCCTCTGCCCGCACGGAACGATCTCTGTCTGATTAATTCAGCAAAGCCCCCACGACAAATCCATTACCGGATCGCGTTTCTTCAATCCATGTCACATCTCACCTCCCTTCGACACGTCAAAACTGACGACGCCCTGCTTTTCGTCAGCATTTAGCCCAAAAAATCGACGTATCATCAGTCAATACCCACAATGAAAACATGGCATAGAAGATGCATATTGACGGCGTGATAGCGCATATGCGCCCATTGATCAACTGGAGCAAGACCGATGAAAAAAGTCGTCACGGTTTGCCCGTATTGCGCATCAGGTTGCAAAATCAACCTGGTGGTCGATAACGGCAAAATCGTCCGGGCTGAGGCGGCACAGGGGAAAACCAACCAGGGAACCCTGTG
>NZ_JMPP01000009.1 GCF_000735435.1 Klebsiella planticola ATCC 33531
GACAGAAGGCCCCCCGGCTACATGACGCTGGCCGGGGGGATTTTCACCATCCGGGTTGCGGGATAGCTGACGCAGCCCACTTTTATCGAACCTGGCAACCGCCGCCATTTTCTTCTTTTTCGCCTCCCTTTATACTGCGCGCTGTGTTCCTGACCGATAATAAAAAATGAAATACCTCTCTTTACTTCTGATGCTGTTCTCTCTTGCCGCGGGCGCTACCGATCCCGGCAGCCAGTACCAACAACAGGCGGAAGCCGGCGATCCGCGGGCGCAGTACTATCTTGCCGATACCTACGTCAGTTACGGTGATTATCAGCAGGCCGAATACTGGGCGCAGAAATCGGCCGATAACGGTGACGGGGATGCGCTGGCGCTGCTGGCCCAGCTGAAAATTCGCAACCCGCAGCAGGCCGATTATAAACAGGCCAGAGACCTGGCTGAGAAGGCGGTACAGGTTGGCAGCAAGGCAGGAGAAATTATCCTGGCCCGCGTGTTGGTCAACCATCAGGCCGGGCCGACGGACTATTCACATGCCATCACCCTGCTACAGGATGCCGCCCAGGATCCGGAAAGCGACTCCGCCGTCGACGCCCAGATGCTGTTAGGTTTGATTTACGCCAGCGGCGTCCAGATGACAGAGGATGACGCCAGGGCAACGGACTATTTTAAACGCAGCTCCTCGCTGTCCCGTACCGGTTATGCCGAATACTGGGCCGGGATGATGTTCCTGCAGGGAGAACAAGGCTTTATCGAACCCAACCAGCAGAAAGCGCTGCACTGGCTCAATGTCAGCTGTCAGGAGGGGTTTGATACCGGCTGCGAAGAGTTCGACAGGATAAGTAAAAGATAAGAAAAAGCACGGCGATAGCGCCGGGCTTTAAGATGCTTACTCTTTGTCTACAATCTGAGCCCGACGCGATAGCGCCAGGTTTTAAGACGGCCTGACAAACCTGCCTGAACATTAAGCCCGCGTTTCGCCGGGTGGCGGCTGACCCGGCCTACGAAACCCGCAATCTCAACGCTTGCACAATTTCAGTAGGCCCGCGCAAGCGCAGCGCCGCCGGGCAATTTAAGACGCTGACTCTTTGTCTACAATCTGAGCCCGACGCGATAGCGCCGGGTTTTAAGACGGTCTGACAAACCTGCCCGCACATTGAGCCCGCGTTTTGCCGGGTGGCGGCTGACGCCTGACCCGGCCTACGAAACCCGCAATCTCAACGCTTGCACAATTTCAGTCGGCCCGCGCAAGCGCAGCGCCGCCGGGCAATTTAAGACGCTGACTCTTTGTCTACAATCTGAGCCCGACGCGATAGCGCCGGGTTTTGCATTTTACTGCGCCGTTTTATCAAATTTGCCCAGCACTTCACGCTCATAGGCCAGCGCTTTTTTGCGGTCAAACTTGTGCTCCCACTTGGCAATCACCAGTACCGCCAGCGCATTCCCCACCACGTTCAGCGCGGTACGCGCCATATCGAGGATACGGTCAACGCCAGCAATAAAGGCCAGCCCTTCCAGCGGAATCCCTACGCTCCCCAGCGTCGCCAGCAGCACCACGAAGGAGACGCCCGGCACGCCGGCAATCCCTTTCGAAGTTACCATCAGCGTCAGCACCAGGGTTATCTCCTGCCACAGCGACAGGTCAATACCGTACAGCTGGGCAATAAAGATCGCCGCGATGCTCTGATACAGCGTTGAGCCATCGAGGTTAAACGAGTAGCCGGTCGGCACGACAAAGCTGGTAATAGAAGCCGGCGCGCCATAGGCTTCCATCTTCTCAATAATACGCGGCAATACGCTCTCGGAGCTGGCGGTAGAGTAGGCCAGAATCAGCTCGTCTTTCAGGATACGGATCAGAATCCAGATACTTAATCCGCATACCCGCGCCACGATCCCCAGCACCACCAGCGCGAAGAACAGAATCGCGAAGTAGACCAGGATAACCAGTTTGGCCAGCGGCCACAGCGAGGCGAAGCCAAAGGTGGCAACGGTCACCGAAATCAGCGCAAACACCCCGACCGGCGCATAGCGCATCACCATGTGGGTCACTTTGAACATGGTTTCGGAAATGGAGCGGAAAACGGTCACCAGCGGTTCACGATGGGTCGCCGGCAGCGAAGAGAGTCCCAGACCGAACAGTACCGAGAAGAAGATAATCGGCAACATATCGCCTTTCGCCATCGACGCGACAATGTTGGTCGGCACCAGCGACAGTATCGTTCCCATCAGGCCGTGAGCGTGGCTTTGCACCTCTGCCGTTGTGCTTTGATATTTCGAAATATCCACCGCGGCCAGCTGCGACATATCAATACCGCTACCCGGCTGGAAGACGTTGGCCAGGGTAATCCCCAGCACGATCGCCACGGTGGTGATCACTTCAAAATAGATAATGGTTTTCGCGCCGATACGGCCCAGTTGCTTCGCGTCGCCAACGCCCGCAATCCCGACAATCAGCGTCGAGATAACAATCGGAACGACGATCATCTTGATCAGGTGGATAAAGATATCGCCTGCCGGCGTCAGGAAATTCGCAATTAACCAATCACGACCGTCGGCATGGTAATGCAGATAGCTGCCCAGCAGAATACCCAGCACCAGGGCCAGCAAAATCTGCCAGGCCAGGCTGACTTTTGTTTTTTTCTTCACTACTGACTTCCTCAATGAGAGGCACCATTCCCGGAAGTCATGATGCCCACTGAAAGGGATATGAATTGTGTTGCGTTGCTCTATGGGGTTTTTTAACGCGCGGTATCAGTATCATCTGCACGGCATGCTACGCAAGCGTTTAAGAACAGGGCTTTTCTCTGGGTTTCTGCATAAATTCGCTAACTTTCCCCACTTCTGATGCATAAGTATCTGTTATAAAAAAAATTTCATAGCTTCCATTTCTATAAATACATTTCTGAAATTATTTCACTTCAAAGTTTCATTTGATTGATTTTCATTCAGTTGAATCAATGCGTGATCTGTCCCCCAAATAGCAAACAAAGCCGCGAAAGCCCCTACTCTTAACGTTTACTTGACATATATTTAACAACCTACAGGAGAAAAAAAGCCATGAGCCAAATACATAAGCACTCTATTCCCGCTAACATTGCGGACAGCTGCCTGATTAACCCGGAACAGTACAAGGCGCAGTATCACCAATCTGTCACCGACCCGGATGCGTTCTGGGGTGAGCAAGGCAAAATCCTTGACTGGATGCGGCCCTATACGCGCGTGAAGAACACCTCATTCGCACCGGGCAACGTCTCTATTAAATGGTATGAAGACGGCACGCTGAATCTTGCCGCTAACTGCCTCGATCGCCACCTCGCCGAACACGGCGACCAGACCGCGATTATCTGGGAAGGCGACGACGCCAGCCAGAGCAAACACATCACTTATCGCGAGCTCCATCACGACGTCTGCCGCTTTGCTAACGTCCTGCTCGACCTCGGCATTAAAAAGGGCGATGTCGTCGCTATCTATATGCCAATGGTGCCGGAAGCCGCCGTTGCCATGCTGGCCTGCGCCCGTATCGGCGCTATTCACTCGGTGATCTTCGGCGGTTTTTCTCCCGAAGCGGTTGCCGGACGTATCATTGACTCGAATTCTCGTCTGGTCATTACTTCCGATGAAGGGTTGCGCGCCGGACGTGCGATTCCGCTGAAGAAGAACGTTGACGACGCGTTAAAAAATCCGAACGTGAAAAGCATCGAGCACGTGGTGGTGCTCAAACGTACCGGCGGCAAAATCGACTGGCAGGAAGGTCGCGACCTGTGGTGGAGCGACCTGATTGCGCAAGCCAGCGACCAGCATCAGCCGGAAGAGATGAATGCGGAAGACCCGCTGTTCATCCTCTATACCTCCGGTTCAACCGGTAAGCCCAAAGGGGTGCTGCACACCACCGGCGGCTACCTGGTCTATGCCGCCACCACCTTCAAATATGTCTTCGACTACCATCCTGGCGACATCTACTGGTGTACCGCTGACGTGGGCTGGGTGACCGGCCACAGCTATCTGCTGTACGGCCCGCTGGCCTGTGGCGCCACCACGCTGATGTTTGAAGGCGTGCCGAACTGGCCGACGCCGGCGCGAATGTGTCAGGTCGTCGATAAGCACAAGGTCAATATTCTCTACACCGCGCCGACGGCGATCCGCGCGCTGATGGCGGAAGGCGATAAGGCCATCGAAGGCACCGACCGCTCTTCCCTGCGTATTCTGGGCTCGGTCGGCGAGCCGATTAACCCGGAAGCCTGGGAGTGGTACTGGAAGAAGATTGGCAACGAGAAATGCCCGGTGATGGATACCTGGTGGCAAACTGAAACCGGCGGCTTCATGATTACTCCGCTGCCGGGCGCCATTGAGCTGAAAGCCGGCTCCGCCACGCGTCCGTTCTTCGGCGTGCAGCCGGTGCTGGTCGACAATGAAGGCACCCCGCTGGAGGGCGCGACCGAAGGTAACCTGGCCATCGCCGACTCCTGGCCGGGACAGGCGCGAACCCTGTTCGGCGACCACGAGCGCTTTGAACAGACCTACTTCTCCACCTTCAAAAATATGTATTTCAGCGGCGACGGCGCTCGTCGTGATGAAGATGGTTACTTCTGGATCACCGGCCGCGTGGACGACGTTCTGAACGTATCTGGCCACCGCCTGGGGACCGCAGAAATCGAATCGGCGCTGGTGTCGCATCCGAAAATCGCCGAAGCGGCCGTGGTCGGTATTCCGCATAACATCAAAGGTCAGGCGATTTACGCTTACGTCACGCTCAATCACGGTGAAGAGCCGACGCCGGAGCTGTATGCGGAGGTACGCAACTGGGTACGCAAAGAGATTGGCCCGCTGGCCACGCCGGACGTGCTCCACTGGACCGATTCCTTACCGAAAACCCGCTCGGGCAAGATCATGCGCCGTATTCTGCGCAAGATTGCCGCGGGCGATACCAGCAACCTCGGCGATACGTCAACACTGGCGGATCCTGGCGTCGTGGAAAAACTGCTCGAAGAGAAGCAGGCCATTGCGATGCCGTCGTAAACGGACTCATTCCCTACACCCTCTCCCCGTCAGGGGAGAGGACATAAATCATACGCCCTAAGGATTCCACGTAGCAGGACAGCAGGAAGCACCCTCTCTTCCCGACAGTATGTTGCCGGGCGGATAAGTGCTGCCGACGGTCAGCGCGCGGATGACGAAAAGGGTACCTCTGGAGACGCTGTGATGAATGAGCAAATTTGTCAGCGGATAGAAGATAGTGCGCATTTCAGGGAGTTAGTTGCAACCCGGCAAAGGTTTGCCGCCATCCTGTCACTGATTATGTTAGTGATCTACGTGGGCTTTATTCTACTCATCGCTTTCGCCCCTGGCTGGCTGGGCACGCCGCTGCATGCCGGCACCAGCGTCACCCGAGGAATCCCGATCGGCATCGGCGTTATCGTTATCTCTTTTGTCCTGACCGGGATTTATGTCTGGCGGGCTAACGGAGAATTTGACCGTCTGACGAAAAGCGTTATCAACGAGGTGCACTCATCATGAAGAAAGTCCTGACGGCGATTGCCGCCACGCTCCCTTTTTCCGCGAGTGCCGCTGACGCCATCTCCGGCGCGGTACAGCGCCAGCCGACCAACTGGCAGGCGATCATCATGTTCCTGATCTTTGTCGCCCTGACGCTGTATATCACCTACTGGGCGTCAAAACGCGTTCGCTCACGCAGCGATTACTATACCGCGGGCGGAAATATTACCGGCTTTCAGAACGGGCTGGCGATTGCCGGCGACTTTATGTCGGCCGCCTCCTTCCTCGGTATTTCTGCGCTGGTCTACACCTCCGGCTACGACGGACTGATTTACTCCCTCGGTTTCCTGGTCGGCTGGCCGATTATTCTGTTCCTGATCGCCGAACGCCTGCGTAACCTCGGGCGCTACACCTTCGCTGACGTCGCCTCTTATCGCCTTAAGCAAGGGCCGATTCGTACCCTCTCCGCCTGCGGTTCGCTGGTGGTGGTGGCGCTGTATCTGATTGCTCAGATGGTCGGCGCAGGCAAGCTGATTCAGCTGCTGTTCGGCCTGAACTACCACGTCGCGGTGGTGCTGGTCGGCGTGCTGATGGTGCTCTACGTCCTCTTCGGCGGTATGCTCGCCACCACCTGGGTGCAGATTATCAAGGCCGTCCTGCTGCTGTGCGGCGCCAGCTTTATGGCCTTTATGGTTATGAAGCACGTCGGCTTCAGCTTCAACAACCTGTTCAGTGAAGCCATGGCGGTGCATCCGAAAGGCGCAGCGATTATGAGCCCGGGCGGGCTGGTGAAAGACCCGATATCGGCGCTATCGCTCGGTCTCGGTCTGATGTTCGGAACCGCCGGTCTGCCGCACATTCTGATGCGTTTCTTCACCGTGAGCGATGCGAAAGAAGCGCGCAAGAGCGTGTTCTACGCCACCGGGTTTATGGGCTATTTCTATATCCTGACCTTTATCATCGGCTTCGGCGCGATCATGCTGGTGGGCGCGAATCCTGCGTTCAAAGATTCCGCGGGCGTGCTGATTGGCGGCAATAATATGGCGGCGGTACACCTGGCCGATGCGGTGGGCGGCAACCTGTTCCTCGGCTTTATTTCAGCGGTCGCCTTCGCCACTATTCTGGCGGTGGTCGCCGGCTTGACGCTGGCCGGCGCCTCGGCGGTTTCTCACGACCTGTATGCTAACGTCTTCCGCAAGGGCGCCAGCGAGCGCGATGAGCTGCGGGTGTCGAAAATCACCGTTCTGGTGCTGGGCGTGGTGGCGATTCTGCTGGGGATTTTGTTTGAAAATCAGAATATCGCCTTCATGGTGGGTCTGGCCTTCTCCATCGCCGCCAGCTGTAACTTCCCGATCATACTGCTGTCGATGTACTGGTCGAAGCTGACCACTCGCGGAGCCATGGTAGGCGGCTGGCTTGGGCTGCTGACCGCCGTGATTCTGATGATCCTTGGCCCGACGATTTGGGTGCAAATCCTCGGCCATGAAAAGGCGATATTCCCGTATGAATATCCGGCGCTGTTCTCTATCGCTATCGCCTTTATCGGTATCTGGCTCTTCTCCGCCACCGACAATTCGGCGGAAGGGATGCGCGAGCGTGAGCAGTTCCGCGCCCAGTTTATTCGTTCGCAAACCGGGATCGGTATCGAACGCGGCCAGGCGCACTAACCTGACTCTCCCCGGCCGCCCGGCCGGGGAACATTAAAACATCAGCAGGCGCACCAGCGGCGCTGCCAGTACCATTACCACGCCAGACAACATCATCACCAGACTGGCCACCACCCCTTCCTGCGGCCCCAGCTCATATGAACGGGCGGTGCCTGCGCCGTGCGAGGCGGCGCCAAATCCAGCGCCTTTTGCCATCCCTTCGCGAATGGCGAGCCGCATAAACAGCGCATCACCCACCGCCATGCCAAACACGCCGGTGATCACCACAAACAGCGCCACCAGCTCCGGCTGGCCGCCGATCGGTTTTGCCGCGGCCAGCGCAAACGGCGTCGTGACCGAACGCACCGCCAGACTACGCTGAATCTCATCCGGCAGCGTAAACAGTCGCGCCAGCCACACCGAGCTGGTCACGGCGACAACCACTGCCGTCGTCACCCCTGCGGTCAGCGACATCCAGTGCCGTTTAATGACCGCGAGGTTGTCATATACCGGGACGGCAAACGCGATGGTTGCAGGCCCCAACAGCCATAACAACCAGTGGGCCTCGCCCATATAGTTCTGATATGAAATGTGGCCAAACACCAGAATCAGCACCAGCAGTATCGGGGTAAACACCAGCGGCATCAGCGGCAGCCTGTGGAAGCGGCGATACAGGCGCTTATTGGCGAAATAGAGTGCCAGCGTCACAACCAGGCACAGGACGCTCAGTTGAAAATCACTCATGCTTCATCCGGCTGACTTCATAACGATACACTTTATCCACCACCCATGCCGTCGCCCCCAGCACCATCAGGGTACTCAGCGCAATCACCAGAAAAATGCGCCAGCCGTCGACCATCAGCAGCTGGGTATAATTCACCACCGCCACCACCGCCGGGACGAAAAACAGCAGCATTTCCGCCAACAGCCAGCGCGCGCCGGCCCGCACCCAGTTCAGCGGGATAACCCGACAGATAATCAGCGCCAGCAGCATCAACATACCAACCAGGTTCGCCGGCAGCGGCAGATGCAGCCAGTTAACCAAATATTCAGCACAGACGAACAATCCGGCATAAATCAGCACCTGAACCGGGACCTGGAGGCGCTGTACAACGAAGGGGGTCACACGAGCTGGCGCGAAGGCCATGAGCGAAATTCCTGAAAAGAAGCAAGGTATGCAGTATAGAGAGCCGCCTGAGCGGACAGAAATGAATTAAAATCATCACAGGTATAGTCTCTGGGAATAATTATGGATATCCGAACGCTGCGCTATTTTGTCGAAGTGGTGCGTCAGCAGAGTTTTACGCGCGCTGCGGAAAAACTGTTCGTCACACAGCCCACGATCAGCAAAATGCTCAAAAATCTGGAAGATGAGCTGAACTGCACCCTGTTGATTCGCGATGGCCGCCGGCTCCTGTTGACCGATACCGGTCGGGTTGTTTTTGAGCGTGGGCAGGCGATTCTGGGCGAGTTTCATCAGCTGGAATCGGAGCTGAGCGATATTAACCACCTGCACAAAGGGGTCCTGAGACTGGGGATCCCGCCGATGGTCGGGATGCTGATGGCAGAACCGATCGGCCTGTTTCGCCAGCGCTACCCGGGCGTGGAGCTGAAAATTGCCGAGTTCGGTGGGCTGACGGTTCAGCAGGCGGTGAGCAACGGCGAGCTGGATCTCGCCATGACGGCGCTGCCGGTAGATGAGGACAGCGGCCTGAGCACGCTGCCGCTGTTCAACCATCCGCTGTGCGTGCTGACGCCGAGAACCGAGGAGTGGGAAAGCGTTCAGTCGCTCTCGCCGGAAGCCCTCGCGGCCCATCCGCTGGTCATTTATAACGAAGATTTCGCGCTGAGCCGGCAGCTGATGGCGCTGTTTACCTGTCATGATGTGAAGCCCCGCATCGCGGTGCGCAGCGGCCAGTGGGATTTCCTCGCGGCCATGGTGCAGGCGGGAATCGGCGTGGCCATACTGCCGCAGCCGATCTGCGAACGTCTCGACGCGCAGAATTTTTGCTGGATACCGCTGCAGAGTGAGCTGCACTGGGAGCTGGGGATGATCTGGCGGGAAGGCGTTTATCTGTCGCACAGCGCGCAGGCGTGGCTGGAATGCAGTAAGGCGTTCTGGCTGGAGTAAGTCCCGGAGGCGGCGCGTTGCGCCTGTCCGGGCGACAAAAACAGTCATTCTGAATTCATCGCCCGGCCAGCGTAGCGCCGCCGGGGAAGCGGTGCGGTGCTACTGATCTTCGATGAGCAGCGCTTCCAGCAGGTCAAGGTCGTGGAGCAGCTTCTGCAGCGTTTCATTGCTGATCTGCCGGGTCGCACGAAGATGATACAGCTCTCCGCGTTCTGAACGCAGCGCCGCCAGACGGAACCGACGCTCAAGCTGCTCTTCGAGTATGGAGGTTTCCACATCGTTGCGTCCGTCGACGCGGCGGCGCAGATTACCAATCACCCGCGAACTGACCTCGGTCAGCAGCTGGTTATCAATATTCTCTTTGGTGTCGGCGGCCAGACGCTCCTCCATTTTCTGAATCGCGACAATCGCCACATCTGCCGTCGCCGCGCGCGCCAGCCGCTCTTCTTTACGCTGCTGAACATGGTCGCTCGACTCAATGTGACGTAGCAAAATTGGCAGCGCGATCACCCCGACAAACAGCGAGAACAGAATCACCCCGGCGGCCAAAAAGATCAGCTCATAGCGGGCCGGGAAGACGTTGCCGTCAGGCAGCAGCAGTGGAATCGACAGCACACCGGCGAGGGTTATCGCCCCGCGTACCCCGGCAACGGAGGAGATCAGCAGTTCACGGGTGGTCCACGAGCCAAACTCCATCGGTTTCCTCTTCAGGAAACGCTGGCTTAACTTGCGCATCGTCCACAGCCAGCCAAAACGTACCAGCATCAGCGCGGCGTAGATCAGGATAATGTCGGTAAACAACATCCAGGTTTCAACATTAGGATCCGCTTCCGCCGCCACCAGCGACGTCGACAGAATGTCCGGCAGCTGCAGACCCAACAGCAGAAAGACCATGCCGTTAAAGACAAATTCCAGCATCGCCCAGGTACTGTTCGCACGCAGACGCATGGCCAGCGGCGCGGTGCGCATCACGCCGGAACGGGTGATGGTCATCCCCGCCGCCACCGCCGCCAGAATCCCGGAAACACCGATATGTTCCGCGATCAGGTAGGAGGCAAACGGCAGCAGGAACAGCAGAACAATCTGCGTCGCCGGCTCGTCGCCGCCCCAGCGGCTGAGGAAGCGCATCGAACGGCCATACAGCCAGCTCACCACAAACCCGGCCAGGATACCGCCGATGGCGACTTTGAGGAACTCGACCGTGGCACCGCCGACGGTAAAGACCATCGTGCCCATCGCCACGGCGACGGCAAACTTCAGCGAAACCAGGCCGGAGGCATCGTTCATCAGCGCCTCGCCCTGCAAAATCCCCATAATTTTTTTCGGAATGCGCCCTTCGCCCACGATGCCTGACAGCGCCACGGCATCGGTCGGTGACAGCACCGCCGCCAGCGCAAAGGCGGGAATCAGCGGAATACCCGGCACGATCCAGTAGATGAGGAAGCCAATACCCACCACCGTGACCAGCACCAGCGCCAGCGCCAGCCCGAGGATTTCTCGTCCGTGCTCAATAAATTCGCGGGTCGGCGTCTTCCAGCCGTCGGCAAAAAGCAGCGGCGGGATAAACAAGACCAGGAACAGCTCGGGGTCGAATTCAACATGCAAACCAAACGTCGGCCACGCCAACAGCGCGCCAATGGCGATTTGCATCAGTGGTAGTGGAACCTGAAAGGGCAGTACGCGTGTAACCACCCCGGAGAGAGAGACCACGAGGGTCATAATGAGTATGGTGAAGAATATTTCCATGTGTTCCCTGTTTGCTGCGTTTTCTTTTTTTTACACCGGAGGCGTCATGTCTCTGGATAATACGCTACTCAGATTAACGCAAAAGGAAACAGGATGTGGCTTAAAAATAAAACGGGCGGCCTGAGCCGCCCGCTATTGGCAGGAAAAGCTTAAATGGCCCAACCACCGGCGTAGAAGATAACCAGCGCGGCCGCGATGATGACGGTCCCCAGGTTCAGCTTGCGCCACTCGCCGGACACCAGACGGCCAATGACCAGGGCGGCAAAGCCAATCATGATGCCGGTGACGATGTTACAGGTCAGCACGATAAAGACCGCCGTGATAAGCCCGGCCATTGCATCGACGAAATCATTAAAGTCGATTTTCGCCACGTTGCTCAGCATCAGCAGACCAACATACATCAGCGCTGGCGCCGTGGCATACGCAGGTACCAGATAAGAGAGCGGAGAGAGGAACAGAATCAGCAGGAACAGCACGCCAACGGTCACCGCGGTGAGGCCGGTTTTACCGCCCGCCGCAGTACCTGCCGCAGATTCGATATACACCGCCGCCGGCGCCGCCCCGACCACGCCGGAGAAGACGCTGCTCAGGGAGTCGGTGGTCAAGGCTTTACCGCCGTTGATAATCTGCCCGTCTTTATCCAGCAGGTTTGCCTGCCCCGCCACGGCGCGAATCGTGCCGGTGGCATCAAATACCGCCGTCATCACCAGCGCCAGGACGCTTGGCAGAACCACCGGGTTTAGCGCGCCGATGATATCGAGGCTGCCAATCAGCGAGTTGCCTTTGTCGTCGCTCAGCGACGGCATCGCGAAAATACCGGAGAAATGAACGCTCGGGTCAAAAATCAGCCCGACGATCGAAATGCCGATAATGGTCAGCAGAATACCGCCCGGCACTTTCATTTTTTCGAGGCCAATAATCACCGCCAGCCCCACCAGCGACATAATCACCGGGAAGCTGTTGAAGTGACCCAGCGCGACCGGCAAACCGTCCAGCGGGTTTTTAATCACCAGGCCCACGCCGTTGGCGGCGATCAGCAGCAGAAACAGGCCGATACCTATCCCGGTGCCGTGCGCAACGCCCTGCGGTAAATTGCGCAGGATCCAGCTACGAATACCGGTGGCAGAGATAACGGTAAACAGCACGCCCATCAGGAACACGGCGCCCAGCGCAACCGGAATACTGATGTGCTGCCCCAGCACCAGGCTGAAGGCGGTGAACGCGGTCAGCGAAATCGCACAGCCGATGGCCAGCGGCAGGTTTGCCCACAGCCCCATCACCAGAGAGCCTACGCCGGCGACCAGACAAGTCGAGACGAACACGGCTGCCGGAGGGAACCCGGCTTTACCCAACATGCCCGGGACAACAATGACCGAGTACACCATTGCCAGGAAGGTGGTTAAACCGGCAACAATCTCCTGACGAACGGAGCTGCCACGAGCTGAAATTTTAAACCAGGCGTCTAATGAACCGCCGGTACGCGCTGAAGGCGTAGACATAGAAAACTTCCCCTGAAAATTTTAATCGTTCGTCCGTATGCGTGGTGGACCATCCACTGCCAGCTAAACGCGATCTCCTTGTGCTACCTCGCAGCGCCAGGGGGGCTGCAAAAAAGCAAACGTTTAACTCCGCGCATACAATACGGTGGTCAGAATGAATTTGCTCCCCCCAGAACAGGGATAAATAGCGAGCAAAATACAAAGGCAAACGATTATCCAGCCTTTAGACGGGCCTTTTCAACTGAAGTTTGTGTTAATTCGCTAAATTTTGCTTATGGCGTTCATGAAATAACCAGTCGATGCGCAAACGTTGTCGTCTATGCGCAATCCGGTAACATTTTTGTATTGCGTTGATAGCAATTCACCGCGGCCATCACAAAAATCACCGCCTCACTCCGGCAGGGTGAACGGGCCGCCGCGTTCAATCGCTTTCTGCCAGGCCGGACGCTGCTCTATTCGCTGCACCCACTGTGCGATCCGCGGTACATCCTTGATGCCACCGCGCGCCAGCAGCGCCATGACCGGAAAGCTCATCTGGATATCGGCCATGCTGAGCTGCGCGCCGGCAAACCACGGCTGACGGGAGAGATGATCCTCAATATAGCGAGCGTGCGTGGCGATTTGCCGGTCCAGCCAGGCCTTCTGTACCCCTTTACCCAGGGCATTGCCCAGCGTTCGCATCCCGAGCGGAATCGGCGGTTTACCGAGACTGGCAAACACCAGTTTCATCACCATCAGCGGCATCAGTGAGCCCTCGGCATAGTGCAGCCAGAAACGGTATTGCAGCTTATCCGCTATCGCCTGCGGTCTGAACCGGTGGTCGCTATCGTAGGTTTCCTGCAGGTACTCGAGGATGGCGCCCGATTCCGCCAGCACGTGGCCGTTATCTTCCACCACCGGAGATTTCCCCAGCGGGTGGATCTGCTTTAACGCCGGCGGCGCCAGCATATTTTTTTCCCGCTGGTAGCTGACAATGCGATAAGGCAACTGGAGTTCTTCAAGCGCCCACAGCACGCGCTGGGATCGTGATTGATTGAGATGATGTACCGTCAGCATGGAGGTTCTCCCGTAATTCGTTCGAATTAACTATAGGAACTGACGGCGATTGGCGGAAAAATTTCGCCGAAATAAACGGGTGAAAAAGCCGGGCTGTGCCACAATTAAGTTGTCGGCGCAAACCGGAACCTCCAGCAACATCTTGCGCAATACCGAGGTGAGCCGACGTCGGGGGAAACCCTCCTGCGAACGACCAGGATAGTGTTAAAGACAAAGACCGGAAAACAACTAAAGCGCCCTGTTGTGGCGCTTTAGTTTTATACGTCATCCTCCAGCAGTCGCGCGCCGGTCCCCTCTTCACCCAGCTTATCTCCCGGGTTGCGCAGCGGGCAGTCGCGTCGCGACAGACAGCCGCAGCCGATACAACCATCCAGCTGGTCGCGCAGTGCGGTCAGGGTATGAATACGCCGATCAAGCTCCTCCCGCCACTGCGATGAGAGCTGTTTCCACTCCTTCGCGCTGAGGTTATGCCCTTCCGGCAACACGCCGAACGCATCACCAATGGTCGACAGCGGAATGCCGATTCGCTGGGCAATCTTGATGATCGCCACCGCGCGCAGCACATCGCGGCGATAGCGCCGCTGATTACCGGCATTACGCTGGCTGTGAATTAACCCTTTGCTTTCATAGAAATGCAGGGCAGAGACGGCAACGCCGGTACGCTTTGCCACCTCGCCGGGGGTCAACAGCATTTTAATACGGGGGGATTTCTTTTCCATAAAAGCGCTTTACCTCAAGTTAACTTGAGGAATTATACTCGCCCGCAGACAAAACGACGAATCGAGAATTGAGAGAGGCCGCTTTATGTCCCATCAGGATATTATCCAAACGCTTATTGAATGGATTGATGAACATATCGATCAACCACTTAACATTGATGTAGTCGCCAGAAAATCCGGGTACTCAAAATGGTACCTCCAGCGGATGTTCCGCGCCGTGATGCATCAAACGCTGGGCGATTACATCCGCCAGCGCCGGCTGTTGCTGGCCGCAGAGGCGCTGCGGACCACCCAGCGACCCATCTTTGATATTGCGATGGATCTGGGCTACGTGTCGCAGCAGACGTTCTCACGGGTATTTCGCCGGGAGTTCGACCGCACCCCCAGCGATTATCGTCATCAAATTTCCGCCTGAGCGTTCACATGCAAGGGCTGAGCAGCCTGGGCGCGTTGGCCAGCCACTGCCTGAACTCCTGTGGCGGCATCGCTTTCGCAAAGTACCAGCCCTGACAATACCGGACCCCGCGTTTTCGCAGCCAGTTAACCTGGTCCGCCGTTTCGACGCCTTCGGCAACGGTCTTTAAGCCCAGGCTGCGGGCGATTTCAATAATATGCTCGGCGATCGTGTAGCTGGTGCTATTGGTAGTGAGCGTATCGATAAACGATTTATCGATCTTCAGGATATCCACGTTAAGCGAGTGGAGATTATGCAGATTGGAATAGCCGGTACCGAAGTCATCAATAGCAATTTCATATCCGGCTGCGCGGAATGCCTGGATGACCGGCATCGTTTTCTGCACGTCAATAAATCCGCGCTCGGTGACTTCAATTTTAATTTGATCGATATTCACCGCGGAGCTCCGCGCCTTTTCACCGATTTGGGCAATGAGCCGCGAAGAGTGGAAATCGGTGGCCGACAGGTTAATCGCAATATACAGATGCGGATGCCCGGCCAAAAATTCCCCGAGTTCGGAAAATAACTCATCCACCACGTAATCGGTGACCTGCGCAATCATCCCTTCATTTTCCGCCAGTGGAATAAACTCCGCCGGCGTCATCACCGGCCCGTCAAATCCCGGCCAACGCAGCAGCGCTTCGGCTCCGACGCAGCGGTTATTTTCGATATCAATAATCGGCTGATAATGCAGACACAGCTGACGCCGATTGAGCGCGCGTTGCAACATATTGCGCGGTGAATGGTATTGCTGCCGGGTGCGCAACCACACCAGTAAGATCAACATGCTGCAAATCCCCCCCAGCGGGAGGGTGAGCGTCACCTGATCATAAAAGCTCTGGTAATAACTGGCGTACGAGGTAGACATAATCACGGCGATCGGGCGGATGGCGGAATGAGCCACGGTGTACACCCGGTTACCCTGGCGAAAAAAGGCATCTTCCTGACGAATCAGGCCATGCAGTACCGCGGGGTCGGCATTTCTACTGGTGGAAAAAAACTGATTCGTTTTTGTATCGTACAAACCGTAGGATAAATCTTTATCACTCGATATTAACGAACTGTAGGAGAGTGGATTAATCACCGCAATGTAGTGCCCTCGCTGCATATAGTTCATCGCAAAGCCGGGATAGAAAGGCGTATCGCGGTAATAGTAGATAGCGATATCCGGCTTTTTGGTATAATTCGCCGGCGGAATACGCCATGCGCTATCGGGGCGGACCGCAGTCGAGCAAAACAAACGGGGACCGTCGGCATAAATTAAATCGTCAACATAAAGCAGGCTGCGAACAATCGACAACATATATTGCTGATGTCCGGCAGAGCACATTTCCCCTTTAAACTGCAAGGCCTTTTCACGCGCCCGATCGGCTTCATAAACCACCATTTCCGTTTTCTGCAGCGCCAGCTGTGAAAATGCGCGGAGCCGATCGGAGGTTTCGGCTTTGGCTCTGATTTGCGCAAACCACAGTGCCAGCACGACGGGGAGCAGAACCACCAGCGTCACTCCCAATATTCTCAACGCGTTGCGCAATGTGCGACGATTCATTTCCGTTTTTTATCCATGCGATATGCCTTATCACGGTAAAAGATCACACTCGTTGTTATACAACAGAGACTATTTTCAGCAACCGGTCGTTTGATGTAAAAACCCCATCCTCAATAATGATGAATAATACTAATTTCGCAGAAAATCGAGAAACACTCTCGGTATTCTAAAAACAGAGTCGTTATCTAATTCGGTTTATCCGTACGATCGGCAAGAATAAGTAATAAAAGCCGCAGATAACGAGCTCAAAAAAAGCAATCAGACGCCGGGAAGAGCAGTTTGCCCGTTTGAGGTGGTGGGAAGATGCCCCCGCCTTCATTATCCACAATAAACATGCGGCTTTAAAAACCGCCAAAAACGCGCATTTGGGGCTGGTGAATAAAACAGCAAATGTGATATAGTTCACACAACTTGATGAAACAAGAACATTGTTTCATTATTCTCCTGATTGCCCGTAGATAGCCAGAGCGCCACGTCATCGTCAGTCTCGCCAGGTTGTCAAAGGCACCCGATTTTCTTTGAGGATGAGGTTGATGGCTTCCATAACTACCAGTGTCATACTTTTGCGCTGGCCGCTGGTGAGCGCGGTTCTGATGTTTTTGGCCAGTTCGATGAACATTCAGCTACGCAAAAGTGATTATGCCGGTTTAGCCGTTATTTGTAGCTGCATCGGCCTGGTGGCGGCCTGCTGGTTCGCCACCGGCTTGTTGGGGATCACGCTGCTGGATATCGCGAAAATCTGGGGCAATATCAAAGACGTCATGATCGAAGTCATGAGTCAGACGCCACCACAATGGCCAATGGTCATGACCTGATAATAAAAAAGCTTCCTACGGGAGGCTTTTTTATTTACCGGCAAACACTACTCGCAATCCTTTGATATTTTAATAAATTTATCATTATAGATAATGTATTTATTCCCAGGCTGGCGCAGCGCCGCCTGGCGAACCACATCTCCTGGCCGTAAGTACCAGGCCTCGCCCTCTTCTTCCGTTGCATCGCATCCCGGCTTGATCAGCAGTTTAAACCAGGTATTGCCGCTGTTGCTGACGCTTCCCGCCTGCCGATCGAAGGCCCATTTGAACTGCACCTGCCGCGGGCGTACCACCAGAATCGTTTCCATCACGACCACCGGATCAATACCGATTGACCCGCCGGCCGCAGTACGGCCAATGCGGTTTCGGGTGGGAATTTCGCGAAACGAAACCCGGTAATAACGTTCACGATTATCCTGCGGGCCATGATAATAAAATTTAAAGTATTCCCCTTGCCCGGCCTGCAAGGTGAGCTGACGCGGGGCAAAGAGCAGTTCGCCGTCTGCCGGACGCGAACGGACCTCGTGACCTCCCGGCCGGTCTATCCCGACGACGGAAATCTGATAGAGCCGCGCGCTCGGGTTGTTATTCAGTACCCGTTTGGCGACAAAGTTCTCTTCAGCACCCAGCGAAAAAGTTAAATTGCCGACGGAAATCGCCCGGCCCGCCATTGGCAGACCCAGAAGCAGCAACCACGCGACGGCCTGGAGCAGATTAATTAATATTGCGCCATGTCGCCTGAACATGAATCTCTCCTGAAGCACTCACTTCACCAAACCAGCCATCGTCATCTACCGTTCTCAACGAAATATTGTCGTTCATCGGTATGGAAAATTTCACCGTCGTCTTGTTCATCACGCCAATATCGCCGGAAGCATCTGTCCACGGCGTCGTCAGCCACAGCGCATCCGTCATATCGCGCCAGTTGTCATCGCAGCCGGCGTCATAATTTTTGCTCGTTCCGGTCTGGGTGGTAAACGTCAGCAGCGCCGGGAAAGGCACTTTTGTCACCCCGTCTGGCGAACTGAACAAGCAATATGAACGCCCGGCGATCGACTGCGACGGGCCGGTCACTTTGATCAGGACTTCATCGGCGGCGGTTTTTCCGCTGGTGGTGACGATATAGCCAAAATCCAGTGACGGCTGTCCGGCACCGACATACCCTTCGCGCGACGGTGAACTGCTGTACTCATCGGAAATAATGCTGATACTGAAATCACGCGGTTTGATAATCAGCGAGTTGGAGGTAGAAAATTCATACCAGCCGGACTCCGGCGAGGTGGTGTTCTGGAAGCGGAAGTTAAACAGATCCTTGGTATTAATATCGCTGATGCCCAGCGCCACCATCTGCTTAAAGAAGTTACTGGAAAAGAAGATGTAGACCGAATCCGAGGATTTCATCTCGTTAAACGTATAGTAGTAGGCATTGCCGCTGACCGGTTTCCAGCTGTTACCATCGAGGCTGAACTGCATATCATAGATATTCACCGCCGACGTCAGCGACGTGTTGTTAATCGCCGGGAAAATATGAATCGAGGTGTTGCTCAGGCCATTATGCTGCAACGCATAGTTGACCATCTTGCAGCTCAGACCGCTACGGGTACCAATCGTCTGGGCGCGACAGTTCGAGCTGCCCTCCCCCAGCGTCGGGATCCCATCGCTATTGATAAAGACTTCGGTCAGAGAATGGGTGTTAATCAGCTTTAAGTTTGCCGCTTTAGTATGGGTCACTTTACGCACGTACCAGGCGCCGGAGGCCTGATCTTTGCAGCGCGCCCCGCTGCTTGCATCGTAGGAGACGGAAGTCTGGCAGGCATTGATCGTCATCGACATGCTGCCACCAACCGGCATCTGCTGCAGATACTGGTAGAAAGCGTCCGACATCATGCCGTGCATCCATTTTTGGCCACCGGAGGTCACCGTCGCACCGTAAAAGCCGTTTGTATCCGTGACCTGGGGCAAAATCAGACTGGTCGCCATATCGCAACCGGCGTACCAGTTGATGCAGCGCAGCCCGCTCAGGGGGTTCGACACCGGCGAGTTTTCCAGCCACATGTCAAACTTCCAGTTGGCATTCAGCCCGGTGTTATAGCCGTTATCGATATAGCCCAGACTCTGCTGGTAGATAGTGCCGCTACCGGTATATTTCAGCCCGGTCCAGCGACTGGCGCCGGTCATGCGCGGATCCAGCACGCCGCCTGGAGTGGCGAAAAAGTTATCATCGGAGTTGTTTTCCACGAAAACAAACTGCACCGCTGCCGCGTCCGGCCAGGTTGTTTTCGTTACCGCCGCCTCTGCCCGCACCGCGCACAGTGCGACAATAAACAGGCTTACCAACGGGAACCACTTAGCTTTCATGACCTTCTCCTGCCTGCTGCGCGCTGGCGTAAGTTTTCAGACCCGTGCAGACGACATCGCCGACCCACACCGCCCCGCGCGCCTGACTTATCTCAAGCCCGACTTCACAGCTTTGGTTATTGCCGTAGGTGAAATCGATGGTGGGGTATTTTTTATCCACGTCCATCACGAATCCTCCCGTGTTATCGGTACGGGTGCGGCCAATATGGTTATTGATGTGTGCATTGGCCAGCAGCGTTCCATCTTCGGCGCGGATGCGCCCGGAAACGGTCACCATCTGTTTCACTTCCGGTTCGATAACCGCCACGTTGCCCGGGTAGAGCGTCAGGCTGCTCTTGCGGTTGCTGACAATGTCGTAGCTGTCGAGGGAGTTCTTACTGTTTTGCAGCTCGACTTCGTAACGGCTGTACGGCGAGAGCGGCAGATAGTTGCGTTTGCCGGTCAGCTGGATGACCCGTCCGTTGACCCGGGCGCTCAGCTTGCCGTCATCATCGAGATCGGTGTTAAAAATCACGCCGGCGTTACCGTCGGTGCGCCCGCTGGCGGCAATATTCCGCCCCTGCCAGCCGACGCTACCGCTGGCGGTCAGGTTGGTATTCACATAGCCGTCAGCGCCGCTGTTAATATTGAGCGTGCCATTGGCATAGCGGGTATCGAACTGGGCATAGCCTCCGCCGCTCAGCGTTTTGTCATCGCCGGTATCACCGGAGATCGCCCGCGAAATATTGGCCCCAAGAGTACGTACCACGCCCTCATCAAACTGTTTACGGGCGGAAAGGTTTGCCATGGTATAGCCGTTCTGGTGGGTCATACCGGCGCTGAACCAGTTCCCCAGGGGGAGTGAGAAATCGAGCGCAACATATTTCCCGGTACTGCTACTGCTACCACCGCCACCATTATTGAAGCGCTGAATACCGGCACGCAGGCCCAGCGAGCCGAAGGCCCCGCTAAAGAGAGTCTGATAATAATCCGCCGTGTAGTAATGGCTGTTGTAGCGACGGTCGTCGTTGTAGCTAATGCTAAAGGTCCCCAGCTTTGACCACAGCGGGTTCAGATTAAGGGTTCCGCCAATCGCCCGGTTGTCGGCATCGCTGCGCCGTAACCGGGCGCCAATAATGGTTTTTTCCTGGTTAACCCAGACGGTGCTAAAACCTCCGGGTAAGGTGGCGCTGATGCTGCCAATGCTGCTCCAGGAGCTATCGCTGGCCAGCATATTTTGCAGGTTGACGTTGACAGACTCCGTCAGCGGTACGGTCAGACGCGTCTCGGCGACGGCATTGCTATCATAACCGTAGCCGGTTGCCGCCCAGCTGAACGTGCCCACGGATCCGGATGTCGACGCCCCCGCCAGCCAGCTCTCTTTCGCCGGTTTGCTCTTCTTGCCGCTCTCTGACCAGCGATCCATATGAAAGCTGCCGCCCCACACCTGCCAGGCCAGCGGAGCACCCGCTCCGCGCCCGCGACTGAAAAGTTTGTTCACCCGCTGAGTGCGCTTGCTGACCACCCGGCCATTGACGATCACCTCAACGTCCACATCATAAATGCCGTATGGCAGGCCTCGGGTGTCCACTTCGTGGTTACCCATTACGAAGTTCTGTACGCTCAGCAGACGTCCGTCGCGCGATAAATGCACTTCACCTGCTGCCGGTAAGAAAGCCACGATTGGCGTGACCGATTGTGAATTATCAAACACCGTTGAGCTGGCCTGGTTTCCCCAGGATGCGCCGTAGATTTTCCCGGCAGAAATGGCGGTCATCGGTCCAAGCGACTGTAAATTCCACGTATCCAGCATCCCGCCGGCAAAGCGATGCCCGGCGAAATCACGCTCATACATGGCCTTATAAATTTCGCTATCCTGATTGCTGGTTCCGGTGCCGTAGAGCGACCCGTCCAACACAATATGGTGCTCGCGCAGTGAGCTGACGCTGTTCAACGACAGATAGCTGGACGTACTGTTGCCAGCGTTACGCATCTGGTTGTTATACACGCCGAGGTTATAGTTCAGACTGCTGCTGATGCTGTTAACGCTGGACTGGCCGATATCTTCGCTGCGCGAACGCAGAACGGTTCCCAGCGCCTCTCGTTTCACGACCAGTTGCAGCAGCAGCTGCCGCAGACTGAGCTGCAGCTGCGCATCGCGGGTGAGCATGATGTGTAAATCGCTGTTGAAAGGTTCATTCGCCAGTTCAGTCAGCGTTTTTCGGGTTTGTTCACTCACGCTGGCGTTGTCCCCGCGCTCTTCCAGCTGAATATGACGGACGCGAAGCGTACCGGCGTCCAGCCAAATAAACGCACTGCCAAGCCGCTGGTCATCCTGCGTCCCCGCGCTGCCTTCCAGGTGAAGAAACAGTGGGATACTCATTCCATCCTGTAGCGCCTGGCTGAAGGCCTGGGGAATCACTACGCCGCCAATTTGCTGCACCTGCTGAGGAGCGGCATTCACACTAAGCGGAAGAGTAAAAATGGCCATACCACAGGCAAGGAGCGTTTTCAGCTCAGGTGAAATCCGTCGTAAAGGCATAACCTGATTCCGTCAGCACAATTGTTATTTTACGGGAACAAACTGCTCGCCCTGCCAGAGTGCGACCCGCCCTTTTTTATCGGCAACATTCACGCGGGTGAAACGGCGCTCTTTGCCGGGCATGAGGTAATAGTTTTCTTTGCATTCTTTGCCATCTGCGGGCTTCAGGCAGGGGCCGTAAGCCAGGATACGTAGCGTGGCATTGCCGGTATTCACCAGCGTTCCATTGGCATACTGATAGCGGTAATCCGCCTTGCGTGGGGCAACGACCAGGATGGTGCCGATGCGGGCCGATGCGGTAGCCACCGCACTGCGCCTGGCACTATCGCGCTGCGCATCGCTCAACGCCTGATCGAACCAGACGATGCGGTAGTAGCGCTCTTTATTATCCGCCGGTCCTTTGTAGAAAAAGCGAATGACATCGCTACTCTTCGCGGGCAGTAGCAGGCTGGCTGGTGTCAGCAGCACTTCATCCTGACTGTCCATCGGAATCACGCTGCCGCCTTCAAGCGGTGAGGAAAGGCGTTCAACATGGATATTGATTAAGCGTCCACTCTCGGTGGTGTTTTTAATCTCTTTACTGAGCACGCTGGCGTCGCTGTTCATAAATGAAGAAATATCGCCAACATCCAGTGCCAGGGCCGGCATGATGGCGCAAAAATACAGGCTGATAGCCAGAATGCGGTTTTTCATATGAATTCGGTCCGTGGAAGAAAGCAGGGGGAATCCCCCCTGCTCGTGCTACAGAGAAATCAGCTGGTCCATGTCGCGTCGAACTGGACGCTGACGTCACCGCTCCAGATCCCTTCCGGCAGCGTGCTGTAATCGGTCACTGCAGCCGTACCATCGGTGGTGCCACTGATGATAGAGAAGTTGAAACCATCCTGTGCGGTCGCGCGGCCAGCCTGGTTATAACCGTTAGACAGTGCGCTAAGGTTGCCGCCCAGAACGCCATTCGCGGTGTCGATCATGACGGTATCAGCCGATTTTTCGACGGCAACGCCGTTATAATCCACACCCACATTCAGCGTCGAACCGGAGGTATCCAGCTGGGTCAGGGTATTGGTAATCAGACGGGAGGTCAGTTTAAATGCTGTCGCAGTCGCATCCCCTTCAATTGCAACATCAAACAGACCTTTCTGAGAGTTAAAGCCTTTAATCCCTTCTGCATACTGGAAAGCCAGGCTACCCAGAGGGGTCACAACCAGTTTGCTGGTGGTGTCTTTTTTTGCCGTTGCCGACCAGGTTGCGACGGCCTGAGCCGTAACGTCTGCTGCCTGAACAGCGCCCACACAGAAAGTCGTCACAAGAGCTGCTGCTAACATTTTCAATTTCATATTCATCACCTGATAAAAATAATAGGCTTTTTATCGCCCGTGCTGTTCCATAGTTATTTATGGAGCCATTACCCTTAAGAACCTGATGTTCTTAAATGCAAAACTTGAATAAAATCGATAAAACTCAATAAATTTCCGCGAAAATAAAACGCAATAATGCTGCCAGTGATACAACATTAAATAAGGATCATGTCGGTCCCTGATGCCGGCAAGATAAAACGCATTAAGGCAAGCATGGTAATGTTGTTGTTATTTAACAAGCCGACCTTATTACTGGTATTACTTTTATGTAAACTCACCGTCTTGATACTCAGACCAAGAGTTTTAGAAATATCATTAATTAAGTTCCCAATAATCATTAATGACATAATTTTCTCTTCACGAACCGTGAGGTTTCTTTTTCTGGCTTTAAACCTCTTCAGCTTAAGGATGTTTTCAACCGTTTTAACACTCGCGTCAGCAGACAGAAAACAGATATTATTGATGTCAGAAACATCACTGACAAATTTGGCATCCGGAGCCACGATCACTTTCGCCGGACTGTTCATCAAATAATACTGATATGAACAAAGCATTTTATCTATCTGTGCAAAATGGATAATGACGTAATCTTCGGCACTCAGTACCTGGCACTGCTGGTACGCATACTCACTGTCAATGTTATCGACCCAGGTAATGTTGCAATCATCGTCAGCCATGCTGACCAGACCCTGCATATAGAAATAATTATCTGTTACGATCAATACCGCCATGATAACAGAACCTCCATTCCATTGAGTCTGTTGACCCCCATCCGTTGGCTGAGACAAACACCTATAATGAAGTTCGCCTCAGCTTTTTACTTTTCTTTTATGAAAGGTGACAAAACATCACTATTATTTTTGTTACGGTAACACCGCCACATTTCATGCACAAATAGTAAGCTTAATAAGCAAAATTTATTACTCATAAAGTTATGAAGGGCAAAAAAATCACATCTGTTGAGTATTTGTTAAAACTCAAACCATTGATAAACATAAGAATAATTAGTAAATTTAACAAATAAAAAGCAATTCAGGCAAAACCTCACCTGGGGATTAAGAGTATTCTTAGTTATGAGTGAATGTCAGGTTTACTCTTTGGTGCTAGTATCGCGGCATCAAATCCCAGATAAATGACACAGTGGTAACTATTCTCACAATAAGAAATCATATATGGCTACTATTTACGTTATAGAGAACACGCTGCGATTTAACTCAGAAGCGCATACTCTCCATTCCATAAAAAGTAATGAACGTATGGCCCTGGCAATACCAGCAAGCCTTTGCTTTGATTTGTTAATAAAAAATCAAGGAAGAATCGTCACTCAGGCAGAGCTACTGCAAAATGCGTGGGGAGAAAGGGGGATGAGTGTTACGCCGAATACTCTACATCAAAATATCTCTTTGCTGCGTAAGTCTTTAAATTACTTCAATGTGAATGGAACACTGATTCAAACGATCCCTAAACGGGGTTTCATGATTGCGGATGAAGCGAATATCCGGATTGATACTCCCGGCGCCCCTGCGGAGAAGGATAATGATATTGCCACTCCAGAAATAAATCAGCTGAACAGAGTTGTGACGGAAGGAAATGGCGCTCATCATGAAGGGAGCCAGCAACTTCACGCCGACCCACCGACAGCGCAAGACAAAGGTGACGTCCTGTCGACGAGAATCATCGAGGCCGTGAGAAAAAGAAAGACAGGATGGCTTGTCGCCGGTATTACCAGTCTGTTGATTATTCTGTTGCATATTATCTACCTTAACCCGTCAGCCACGAACGATTCACCTTTCGCGTCGTATACGCTGATCACGACGATCAATAGCTGCAAGGTTTTCAGAAATGATGATCTAAGATTTGATGAGTACTATATTAATTTTCTTAAACAGCATAATATCACCTGCTCAAATGGACGGACTATTTATATAACGAATCATTACCCATCGAGCAGGACCTCACTGATCTCCTGTCGATACCCAATAAAATCTCATAAAAAATCATTCTGTACCTCATCTTATTACTTAAAATAACACAATATGAAAACACGAAAAATAAACAAAGTCATTGCATATACTTTCATTATTATCACGATAAGTCTTGTCTTTTATTACATCAGTTCATTTGATGACGATGAGAGCATTAACTGCACATCCGCTTTTTCAATAGTTAATGACGGTGAGGAATATTCTTTCTCTGTCACTTTCTTTGCCAGCGATGGGGATGGGTTAATTACATTCACCGGTAATTCCAGAAACACAAAGGATGACATCAGCATCAGAAAATATATAACCTATGTAAAAAATAAAAATAATATTTATATTTTCAGAAGTAGCGACACGAACATTCGCTCAAATTCCACAGCGCTCCCTGATAAATTCGATGAGATTCTACCGCCGTTCTTTACGGGGATCAGAAAAGAAGATCGATTCATTATCAAAATATTAAAGATAAAACATGACTCGTGGGTATTTATGTCAACAAATACCCCCTATTTTATTTGTGAAAATACCAATGGTTAGCGCCAACTTCGTTAACACAGCGCATGGTGCTTGAAATTGCCAGGGCAACGTTTAATCGCACAATGTGGCTGATAACAGCAACCCTCTATCGTCGTGGCCCCGAAATCATAGGGGCAGGATGGTCTTTCCCTTAGGATTTCCCATTGCTCATGGCTGTAGGTTGACATATTGTAGACCTTAATATAATGATATTTTCCATTAACTAATACCTTCGAGGAATACAGTTTCATGGATTCTCCGGGAAGTAACAGAATATCGGCTTCATACCATATAATAAATTTTAAAAAGCGCAATCTCGATATACTTGAAAATGCTACACCGGAATGTGGGCAAATAATTGTGTTCTGAATTATCCATTTCATGTCGCGTCCTTGTGCTTTATGAGAAATAGCCACATAGCTAGTCATAGCAAAGATTATAATTATCCGCAAGCCCTCTCCTCGATATTGTGAGGTAAAATCACGATATTCTGCCAGTAAATTGATAAACAGTTAGTAGCGGAGTAATATAAAATACGTAGACATGAAAATATAGCGACATAATTCTACATTACGCCGGGTATAAATTTACAATCCGCGGATGATTGATGTGCCGACTACAGTTAAAGAGGACGCGACGGATTGTCATCAACCCATCGCGTTATTGATGAATAATTTACCAGGTTTTGCCAATATTAAACTGAAACTGCTCCGCTTTATCGCCATCATATTTTTTAAATGGTTCAGCCCAGGAAAAGACCAGCGGCCCCAGCGGCGACATCCACTGCACCGCAATCCCTGCCGACATACGAATATGCAGCGGATCGCCGTAGTCAGGGATCCCGGCGGCCTGCGTCTGAGCGCTATTTTGCCATGATGTACTCCATACCGTCCCCGCATCGACGAACAGCGAGGTGCGTAAACTGTCGGCATATTTATCATTAATAAACGGCGTCGGAATAATAAATTCACTATTCAGTACCGCCATGGCGTTGCCGCCCACCGCATCCGAAGAGCTTTCAACCGGGCAGTTACTGTAGCTGCTTTCAGTCCCGTTACAGCGATAATAGGCCGCTTTTGGACCAATCGTATTGGAAGAGAATCCCCGCACTGACGACGACCCTCCGGCATAGAAGTTATCGTAAAACGGAACCGAATTCCCGTTCAGGCCGCCGGCATAACCTGCTTTCAGATGCTCCATCCAGACCCAGCTTTTCCCTTCATTCAGAGGGAGATATTGCGTGGTATCCAGGGTAAGTTTGTAATAGCTGTTGTCTGATCCCGGCACGGTCACTTTACCGCTCAGGCTGCTTTTATTCCCGGAACGAGGGAAAAACCCGCGGTCGAGATTGTTATAGCTCCAGCCGAGACTGGCGAAAACGTCGTTGGCGCTATACGTCGCCCCGCTGTCGCCATCTTTGGTGACCACGTTCGGATAAATCCCTCGCGAATTAAGGTAATTCCACGTCGTCAGCTCCGGATCCATGTTCGTCAGGTAGTTATGGACGTAATCAATGCCCACATTTAGCGAATTATTCTCACTAATCGGGAAACCAAGATTGCTCCCCAGCCCGTAGCTTTGCTGGTTATAGCTCCCGGCATCTGCATCGGCAGCATCGTAGCTGTTGTAGAAAATTTTCCCGCCGAGGCTGACGCCATCAACGGTAAAATAGGGGTCGGTTGCGCCCAGTTCAACATAGGACTGGTAGCTGTTACGGGTGCCGTTAAAACTCACGCTGTTGCCGGTGCCTAGCCAGTTATCCTGAGTGACGCCAAGCTGATAGCTGATGCCGCTGTCTGTCCCGAATCCCAGGCCCACGTTAAACGAACCGGTGTTACGTTCTTTCACTTTATACACCACGTCGACCTGATCCTGGCTCCCGGCAACCGGGGTGATTTCTTTATCCACCGTTTCAAAAAAGCCCGTACGATCCAGCCGCTCTTTCCCTTGCTGTACTTTTTCGTCGTTGAGCCACGCCCCCTCCATTTGCCGCATTTCACGACGCAAGACGGCGTCACGCGAAGTATCATTCCCGGTAAACCGGATCTGGCGCACGGAATACCGACGTCCGGCATCAACATTGATATGCAGGGTCACACTTTTGTTGGTCTCATCGATTTCCGTACGGGTATTCACCTGGGGCCAGGCATAGCCATATTTACCAAAGCGTTTTTTGATGCTGTTTTCAACGGCGGTAATGTCGGCTCCGCTGTACCATTTGCCCGACAGAGACTGCGCCAGCGCTTCTGTCTCTTGCGTATGCCCGGCCATCTCGCCGCTCACCAGCGTGCTGGTGACTTTATAGCGATCGCCTTCAGAGAGATTGACCGTCAGATACAGCGACTTTTTATCCGGCGTGATGCTGACCTGACTGGAGTTAATGGTAAAGCGCGCATAGCCACGATCGAGGTAATAACTACGCAGGGTTTCCAGGTCGGCTTCCATTTTTTGTTTCTGATATTTCTTGTCGCCAATTACGTTCCACCATGGAACATGGTCACGCAGCTGCAGTTGGTCCAGCAGAGTTTCCTCGCGGAAGGCTTTATTGCCGATAATATTAATCTGGGCAATCGTCGCGGCGATCCCTTCCTGAAAAACAAACTTTAAATCGACGCGGTTTCGCGGTAGCGGCGTGACCACAGCATGGACCTGCGCACTGTATTTCCCGACGCTATAATAGAAATCCTGCAATCCTTTTTCTATTTCACTGAGGGCATTACGATCTAACGCGCTCCCTTCTTCGACGCCGCTGGCCGCCAGATTGTCTTTCAGGGCGTCATCTTTCACCGCTTTATTCCCCGAAAAACTTAATTTGGCGATGGTCGGCCGCTCTTTAAGCTGTACCACCAGCGTCGTTCCATCGCGCAGGATCTGGACATTTTCAAAGTTACCGCTGGCATATAAAGCGCGTAGCGACTCGCTAATATCATCATTAGACACCTGTTCTCCGGTATGGATCGGCATGCTTAATAGCGCGGCCCCTACGGTAACGCGCTGCAACCCCTCAAAACGAATATCATCAATTTTGTACGTTGTTGATGCATAAAGCGTTAAGGGAGAAATTAATAACCCGGCAATGATATTTGTTTTCTTTAGCATGGACGTTTCGTCTAAGAGATATTTGGCGATAGCAGAATTCTGCTGGGATTTGCGTAAGCAACGCGCAGAATTACACTTCATTATGGCGAAACAATGGAGAAAAAATGGATGTTATTGGCTGGAGAAAAAAATAAAATTTAACGGAACTTCGTTCTAATAAGTCAGTCTGAGCAGCAACCTGACAACCGAATGAAAGCGCACAATGACTTTAAGGTATAAAACAAAAAGCCCCCTTTCTAATGGGGTGAAAGGGGGAATGATCTTGTCAGGAATGATGCTCTCTGGGATAAACCAGGAACACCGGCAATTTACCCTGAAATACCGAACTTAAAATGAAGAGATATTGAATAAATTATGCAGTAACGACCCGTAATACCCGCAAGGGTTCCGGGCGTTAATTTGTATGAATTCTTCATCTTTTCCTCAAAATAGCAGAATAGAGTATGAGAGGCTTATGGGAACATCAAAGCACATCAAGCGTTATATCGCAAAAGTAAAGTAGTGGCGCCTTACCATGGAGGGTGAGGCATTTACCTGGCCGCCTGCAGCCCTCCCGCCACACGATGGAAAGGCCCGGTCCTGGAATGAGCATGAATCATGCGTAGAAATGAGATCCAGCAGTCCGTTCTCAACGAACTGGTACGCTGGATAAAAAACAACCTCGAGAAAAAACTCACGGTCAATGCACTCAGCGTGTTTTCCGGGTATTCCGAGTGGCACCTCTTTCGTCTGTTCCGTCATCATTTTAATATGTCGCCGATGGAATATATCAGGCAACAGCGTATGTCGCTATGTCGTGATTTATTACAGATGCAACCGGCTTTCCGTATCGTCGATATTTGTATTATGGCCGGATATGAAGATATCAGTGCATTTAACCGGACATTTAAGAGGTATTATTCTCTCACCCCCACGCAGTTTCGCCAGCGTATTAATGAACAATCCGGATAATCCTTGCTGGAGTTAAAAATAAAAGGCCGGGAACAGACTTATGTTCCCGGCCAGGCAGAACAGGATCAGAAATGCGTATTTACGCTGACATAGAAGGTCCGCCCTGACTCATTATAGGTCTCCGCACCGGCACCGTATAAATAGGCGCCGGTGGTCGCGTTCCCGGTCGTTTGGGCATTTCCAGCACGGTAGTGGCGTATATCAAAGAGGTTATCCACGCCGCTGGTCAGACTCAGATTTTTGTTCACATCCCAGGTCGCGCTCAGCCCGACGATGCTGTACGGACTCACCTCGTTCAGCTCACTACCGGATACCGCCTCGCCTTTGTAATTGAAACGCTTAGGTTTCTGCCGCCCGTACCAGGTAAAGGTGCTTTGCAACGAGAGATCGTCGCGGACCTGCCAGCCGAGCGTAGAGTTAAGGGTAAACTGTGGAATCACCGACAGGCGATCGCCGGTCGTCTTGTTCTTACTTTGCAACATCCAGGTCAGGTTATTACTCCAGTTGACCGTTTCACTCACCGGCAGGTTAAGCGAACCTTCCAGCCCCTCCACCAGCGCTTTGGGGACGTTCTCCCACTGATAAATATTCGTGGTTCCATTGCTTGCCGTACCGACAGCTGAATACCCGGACTCAATTTTATTGCGGTAGTCGTTACGGAACCAGGTTATCCCCGCCTGATAGCCTTCGTGCTTGTATTCCAGACCAATCTCTTTGTTAACGCTGGTTTCCGCCTTCAGGTCGCTATTTCCCATCAGATAACAGGCCGAACTGCTGGCGTAGCACCCCTGGCCGTTACTGTAGAGAATATAGTTGGGGTTGAGCTGATAGAGGTTCGGCGCTTTATAGGCGCGGGCAATGCCTAGCTTCAGGGTCCAGTCGTCGCTCAGTCCCTGCGACAGGTTCAGCGACGGACTCCAGTTATTACCGACGATGCTGTGATGGTCAAAACGCAGGGCCGGCGTCAGCATCGTACTATCGGTTAGCGCGATATTATCTTCGGTAAATAGCGAGAAAATTTCGGCGCTGCTGTAAGGCGTTCGGCCGGAGGTCGAAATACCGTCAATCGAGCCGTAAGAGAGTGCCTGGGTGGTCGACACGCCATCTTTCATCCGCTGCTGATTCCACTCGGTGCCCAACGTCAGGTTCTGCTCAACGCCCAGCGTGAAAGGGATATTGACCTCGCTGTGCAGCAGAACGTCCGCCAGATCGATATCCGAGAATTCGCTGCTGGAGAAGATGCCCTCGGTCCCGCCGGCCAGACCTTCATTCATACGGGAGTTACGGGTATGTTCATACTGCACATAGCTGTTGCTGGTGACACCGTTGTCCCAGCCTCCGGTCCAGGTCAGGCCGTAGGTCTGACGGTAAATTCGGTTGGTCTCTTTACCATACATGCTTTTCACGAGCGTACTGGTATTGGTGTTCTGGGTATCGCCAGCGTAGAGGTTGCCCTGGCGGCTATAGCCAGTTTCAAACTCCAGCGCCTGCATGGGAGCAAATTCCCAGCGCAGCTTACCGTGGATATCTTTGTTCACCACCCCTTCACGCCCGGCCGGATAAGATCCGGCATAGCTGCCGGTCCGCTCCGCCTCGTGGCCGGCGTTAATATCCTGGGCATCAGCCTGGGTTTTACTCAGGTTGCCCCATAAATTAAAACTCACGCTGTCCGACATCGGCCCCTCAAGGCTGAAGTTCGTCCGCTTCGTCGCCCCCTCTTTTCGGTGCTGCGGCGCGTTCATGTAGGTATTCCAGGAGCCGTGCCATTCGTTATTCACAGGCTTAGTGATGATATTCACGACGCCACCCATTGCGCCGTTGCCATAGCGCGCCGCCGCAGGGCCGCGAATCACATCAATGTGGTCGATCATCTCCGCAGGAACCCAACCGGTGTCGCCACGCGTATCGCGATCGCCGCGCCAGCCATAGCGTACCGAATTGCGACTGGTCACCGGCTTTCCATCGATCAGGATCAGCGTATTCTCTGGCCCCATACCGCGGATATCAATTTGCCGGTTATTCCCGCGCTGGCCGCTGGTCGAGTTGCCAGTCAGGTTCACCCCCGGCTGAGTGCGAATCAGTTCTGAGATATCGCGTGCCGGCGGATGTTTGCGAATTTCGTCAGCCGTGAGCGTTGATACGCCCGGCGCCTGTAAGGTCTGTCTGGCAGCGGTCACTACCATCGTCTCTTCGGTTTTGGCCGCAGCGGTATCGGCGTCCTTTGCCTCTTCCGGTTTGCTGATGTCGGCGGCCTGCGCGGGTAGCGCCGCGCCCCAGATAGCCAGATGAATCAGCGCGGCCAGCGAGTAGTGTGAGTTTCGTTTCATGGAGTATGCCCTGTTTTCTTTTTTTGCTGTCGGGGCGCGCCTCCTTCATCCTTAGATAAACAGCGGCAATCATTTCCATGCGAACAACTTAGTGCCTGGTTTTGGCATAGCAAGGCCCTCCCGGAAAATGAACGGGATATAAATAGCCTGTGGCCAAAATATAAAGTCTCACCCTGTCAAAAATGAAAAATACGCGTCAGCACTATTCTTAGATAGCGTTTTTCGATCAGCCTTAGAGATGATTATTGTGCGTTATCACGTTATTAGAAATGAGATTCATTATCAAGTTGATAATGTAAAATAGCGGAAACAGATTAAAATACAATAAATAAAACAACGGGATAAATAACAAATAATATTCTCAAGTCACTCAAATAATTAATACCAACACTTACAACAACATAAAAAAAACATTATTCAATCATATTATCTCCATAATCATTTGTGGCCGCTCATTCCTTTATCACAATAAAATGAATGCCCCAAAACAGAGAGCCTGGTTAGCCCGGCAATATGCCTGCCAGAATCGAGGCAGATAGCCTCTCTTTTGGCAGCACAAAAAGTGGCTCTCGCCTCTGACACAACCGGCGATGTTTCCCCGCGCAGTCGGGCAAACGAACAGGCTAACCCCCCAGAGTTGACTAAAATATAGGGATGCACCTGCGGAGCTTCTCTCCATGAACATCCTCTCATTTCAACGACCCGCTATCGCCAGCTTTGCCTGCCTTGTTGCCCTGCTGTTTGCCGGTTCCGTTTATGCGGCAGTCGGGGAAAAGCAACCTCCGCCTCAGGAAAAACGACAGGCGCTGGAACTCAATACGCAAGAGATGCAGAAGCCCTGGCAAGGCGATCTCCCCGGTATGCTCGACAGACGCGTCATCAGAGTCTTAACCACCTACAGCAAGACCTTTTTCTTTATCGACAAAGGTACCCAGCGCGGGGCAACGCATGACATCTTCATTGAGTACGAACGCAACCTTAATCAACAGTTGATGAAGGAGAAAAAGCTCAAACATCGCCATCTGAAGGTACGGATAGTTTTCGTCCCGGTGGCCCGCGACCAGCTCTTCAGCGCACTCGTTGCCGGCAAAGGAGATATCGTCGCCGCAAATCTTACGGTTACCGAGGATCGTCAGCAGCAGGCTGACTTCACGATACCGCTCTATTCCAATGTTCAGGAGCTTCTGCTCTCCGGTCCTGGTTCACCGGAAGTCGCCAACCTGGAACAACTTTCTGGCAAAGAGGTATTTGTTCGCCAGTCATCAAGCTATTACCAAAGCCTGGTCGCCCTGAATGCGCATTTTGCGAAAGAATCTCGTCCGCCGGTTATTATCGAAGCCGCTCCGGAATCACTCGAAGATGAGGACCTGATAGAAATGCTCAGCGCCGGCCTTATTCCGTTGACCGTCGTCGATCGTCATAAGGCGCTATTCTGGAAACAAGTTTTCCCCAAAATTGAAGTCCATCAGGATATTGTCCTGCGTAAAGATGCCAGCATCGGCTGGGCG
The DNA here is from genome assembly GCF_000735435.1 of Klebsiella planticola ATCC 33531. Lineage (GTDB taxonomy): Bacteria > Pseudomonadota > Gammaproteobacteria > Enterobacterales > Enterobacteriaceae > Klebsiella > Klebsiella planticola. The sequence goes on from NZ_JMPP01000009.1 coordinate 33,726, forward strand.
GTACGTAAGAACAGTCCGCAGCTTCTCGCCTCGCTAAACCGCTTTGTGAAGGCTAACGGCCAGGGCAGTAAGCTGGGAAATACCATCCTGTTGCGCTATCTGAAGAACGCGAAGTATGTCAAAAATGCCGCCGCGCAGAAGGAACGGCGAAAATTTCTGGCGATGGTGGATATCTTCCGTAAATACGGCGCTCGGTATGACGTTGACTGGCTGTTAATGGCGGCCCAGGGTTATCAGGAATCACGCCTCAATCAGTCGGTTCGTAGCCACGTGGGCGCCATCGGCGTTATGCAGGTGATGCCGCGGACGGGTAAAGAGCTGAAGGTCGGAGATATCAGCAAGCTGGATCCGAATATCCATGCCGGGGTGAAATATATGCGCTGGATGATCGACCATTACTATGGCGATGAGCCGATGACCCGGCTCGACAAAGCGCTCTTTTCCTTCGCGTCCTATAACGCCGGGCCCGCCCGTATCGCCCGCCTGCGGACAGAAACCAGCAAGCGCGGTTTTAACCCTGATATCTGGTTTGGCAATGTGGAGTATCTGGCCGCTGAGAAGATCGGTTCCGAGACCGTCACCTACGTCAGCAATATCTATAAGTACTACATTGCCTATCGGCTAATTGTCGATGAAATGGCGCGCAAACAAAAAGCCACCACCCAGTCGAACAGCGCGGCAACGCCCGCCGGGGAACAGGCCGTTCCCGCTACGCCGTGAGGCAGTATCATCGCTGGATACGCGGAGAGAGCAGATATAAAAAAGCCCCGAAAACGGGGCTTTTTCTTATGCTTTAACGACAGTGTCTAAGGATGATCTTAGAACGGGATATCGTCATCGAAATCCATCGGCGGTTCGTTAGAAGGTGCTGCCGGTGCCTGCTGCTGCGGGCGAGACTGCGCGCCGCCGCTAAACTGGTTGCCGCCCTGCGGCTGCTGAGGCTGACCCCAACCGCCCTGCTGCTGACCGCCGCCTGCCGGAGCGCCCGCGCCCTGCTGACGACCGCCGAGCATTTGCATCGTGCCGCCAACGTTAACCACGATCTCGGTGGTGTATTTTTCCTGACCAGACTGGTCAGTCCATTTACGGGTACGCAGCTGGCCTTCAATGTAGACCTGAGAACCTTTACGCAGATACTCGCCGGCCACTTCCGCCAGTTTGCCGAACAGCACAACGCGGTGCCATTCAGTCTGCTCTTTCATCTCACCGGTCGCTTTATCACGCCAGGATTCGGAAGTAGCCAGCGTAATGTTGGCAACTGCGCCACCACTCGGCATGTAGCGTACTTCCGGGTCCTGGCCCAGATTACCGACGAGAATCACCTTGTTTACGCCTCTGCTGGCCATGTTTGTGTCTCCTGAATGCGTTTCTTAATAGTGTAAACGCGCGAGTGTACCATTTCCAGGCGCTATGTTGATAGCTGGGAAGTATGTTCCAGATAACTCTCGCGGTACGCCATTTTTGCATACCCCACGCGAAAATGCATTCCAATACTGTATATTCAAACAGGTTAAATTGTGTCATAATTAGCCGTTTCTGCCGTTTGTCCTTCTAACAAACCAGGCAATCCGCGTATCTACCGGGAAAGGTGAATGGATAAGATCGAAGTTCGGGGCGCCCGCACCCATAATCTCAAAAACATCAACCTCGTCATCCCACGCGACAAACTGATTGTCGTCACCGGGCTGTCAGGGTCAGGCAAATCCTCATTGGCTTTCGACACACTGTATGCCGAAGGGCAACGTCGCTACGTTGAATCACTCTCTGCCTATGCGCGCCAGTTCCTGTCGCTAATGGAGAAGCCGGACGTCGATCATATCGAAGGACTGTCGCCGGCGATTTCCATTGAACAGAAATCAACGTCCCATAACCCTCGCTCTACGGTTGGGACCATTACCGAAATTCACGACTATCTGCGCCTGCTGTACGCGCGCGTCGGCGAGCCGCGCTGCCCGGACCATGATGTTCCTCTGGCCGCACAGACCGTCAGCCAGATGGTCGACAACGTGCTCTCACAACCGGAAGGTCAGCGCCTGATGCTGCTGGCGCCGATCATTAAAGAACGTAAAGGCGAGCACACCAAAACGCTGGAGAACCTGGCCAGCCAGGGCTATATCCGCGCGAGGATCGACGGCGAGGTCTGCGATCTTTCCGATCCGCCGAAGCTGGAACTGCAAAAGAAACACACCATTGAGGTGGTGATCGATCGCTTCAAGGTGCGTGACGATCTGTCCCAGCGCCTGGCCGAATCCTTTGAAACCGCTCTGGATCTTTCCGGCGGTACCGCCGTTGTCGCCAATATGGACGATGAAAAAGCGGAAGAGCTGCTGTTCTCCGCCAATTTCGCCTGTCCGATTTGCGGCTACAGCATGCGTGAGCTGGAGCCTCGCCTGTTTTCGTTCAACAACCCGGCAGGCGCCTGCCCGACCTGTGACGGTCTGGGCGTTCAGCAGTACTTCGATCCCGACAGGGTTATCCAGAATGCGGAGCTGTCGCTGGCGGGCGGCGCCATTCGCGGCTGGGATCGCCGCAACTTCTACTACTTCCAGATGCTGAAGTCGCTGGCGGAGCATTATCAGTTCGATATCGAGGCGCCGTGGGGCACCCTGAACGCCGACGTGCAGAAGGTCATTTTGTACGGCTCAGGCAAAGAGAATATTGAATTCAAATACATGAACGACCGTGGCGATACTTCAGTGCGCCGTCACCCGTTCGAAGGCGTGCTGCATAATATGGAACGCCGCTACAAAGAGACGGAATCCAGCGCGGTGCGCGAAGAGCTGGCGAAGTTTATCAGCAATCGTCCGTGCGCCAGCTGTGACGGTACCCGTCTGCGCCGCGAAGCCCGCCACGTATTTGTCGAAAATACGCCGCTGCCAACCATCTCTGACATGAGCATTGGCCACGCGATGGATTTCTTCACCAATCTGAAGCTGTCCGGCCAGCGGGCGCAAATTGCGGAAAAAGTGCTGAAAGAGATTGGCGATCGCCTGAAATTCCTCGTCAACGTCGGCCTGAACTACCTGACGCTCTCCCGTTCGGCAGAAACCCTCTCCGGCGGTGAAGCCCAGCGTATTCGTCTGGCAAGCCAGATTGGTGCCGGACTGGTCGGCGTGATGTACGTGCTGGATGAGCCGTCCATTGGCCTGCATCAGCGCGATAACGAACGTCTGCTCGGCACGCTGGTTCATCTGCGCAATCTGGGCAATACGGTGATTGTCGTCGAGCATGATGAAGACGCCATCCGCGCCGCCGACCACGTGATCGACATCGGTCCAGGCGCCGGGGTACACGGCGGCCAGGTGGTGGCTGAAGGGACGCTGGAGGCGATCATGGCGGTGCCTGAATCCCTGACCGGGCAGTACATGAGCGGCAAACGCAAGATTGAAGTGCCGAAGCAGCGCGTGCCTGCCGACGCGGAAAAAGTGCTCAGGCTCACCGGTGCGCGCGGCAACAACCTGAAGGATGTGACGCTGACGCTGCCGGTCGGCCTGTTTACCTGTATCACCGGGGTCTCCGGTTCAGGTAAATCCACGCTGATTAACGATACGCTGTTCCCGATTGCCCAGCGTCAGCTCAACGGCGCCACCATCGCCGAACCTGCGCCATATCGCGATGTGCAGGGGCTGGAACACTTCGATAAGGTCATCGATATCGACCAGAGCCCGATTGGCCGTACGCCGCGCTCAAACCCGGCAACCTATACCGGCGTTTTCACACCGGTACGTGAACTGTTTGCCGGCGTGCCGGAATCGCGCTCACGTGGCTATACGCCAGGGCGCTTCAGCTTTAACGTCCGCGGCGGCCGCTGCGAAGCCTGTCAGGGTGATGGCGTGATTAAAGTCGAAATGCACTTCTTGCCGGATATTTATGTGCCGTGCGACCAGTGCAAAGGCAAGCGCTATAACCGCGAAACGCTGGAGATTAAGTACAAAGGCAAGACCATTCATGAAGTGCTGGATATGACCATTGAAGAAGCGCGTGAGTTCTTTGATGCCGTGCCGGCGCTGGCGCGTAAGCTACAAACGCTGATGGATGTCGGCCTGACCTATATTCGTCTCGGCCAGTCCGCTACGACGCTGTCCGGCGGTGAGGCCCAGCGCGTGAAGCTGGCGCGCGAGCTGTCAAAACGCGGTACCGGCCAGACGCTCTATATTCTCGATGAGCCGACGACGGGGCTGCACTTCGCCGATATCCAGCAGCTGCTGGACGTTCTGCACCAGCTGCGCGATCAGGGCAACACCATCGTGGTCATTGAGCACAACCTGGATGTCATCAAAACTGCGGACTGGATCGTTGACCTTGGGCCGGAAGGCGGCAGCGGCGGCGGTGAAATCCTCGTCTCCGGTACGCCAGAGACCGTTGCAGAGTGCGAAGCCTCGCACACCGCACGCTTCCTCAAACCCTTGCTGAGCTAATCACCGGGAAAGCTGCTGTCGGGTCGGTTCCGACAGCAGCCGTACCGCCTGCTGGTAGGAAGCATCCACCAGGTAGTAAATCTGCGAATCCGGCAAGGATCCATCAAGAAAGACCGTACTCCAGTGGGCTTTATTCAGATGTCTGCTGGGGCGGATATCCACATGCTGTTCCCGCAGCAGTTCGGCAAGCTCCGGACTGGCTTTCAGCGACACGGCTGGCCGCTTATCTTCCACTTCTTTCACCAATGCAAAGAGCACGTCCGCCACTTTAATCTGCGTGGCCTTCCAGTCGCTGTGCACGCTTTGCTCTGCGCCCGGTTTTGCCATGCAGTACAGCAATAACTCCGAAATTGTCATCTGTTATTCCCCCGTGAGCGTCGCAACGATATGCCGCGAACCGCCGTGAATACGATGTTCCCCTAACCAGATTCCTTGCCAGGTCCCCAGCCTGACGCGCCCGTCCTTCACCGGCAGCAGCAGGGAGACGCCAAGCATCGACGACTTGATATGCGACGGCATATCATCTGGACCTTCATAATCATGTTCATACGGCGCATTATCCGGCACCGCGTTGAGAAAATACTGCTCCATATCGTAACGGACGGTTGGATCGCAGTTTTCGTTAAGCGTCAGGGAAGCGGAAGTGTGCTGGAGCAGCAGATGCAACATCCCGACTTTGACGCGCGACAGCGCGTGGAGCTGTCCCAGGATCTCGTCGGTGACCAGATGAAAACCGCGAGATTTTGCGCCTAACGTCAGCGTTTGTTGATGCCACATAAACGACCCCTGTTGCGAATGAATCTTTCTAAGTGTGCAGCAATAAGCGAAAAGGTAAAACCTCCCCACACGCTTTTTCGTACAAAAAAGCGGCAGCCCGGAGGCTGCCGCTTTCGCTTCTGACTCATTTCCACAGAAGGTGAAATTAGTATTCGGAATTGACGATCACTTCTTCGCCCAGCGCTCCGGCCATCGGCAGAGGTTTATATGACGAGTTTGACGCGCGCAGTACGCGAATGCCGCGAGCCCCGGCATCATGCGCGGCAGAGATGTCGTTATCGGAATCACCGTAGAAGACCTTAATATTCTTCTCTTTCAGCCACTGGACTTTCGTATTCTGCCCCGGCTTATCACCGGCAAAAATGACCGGATTCATGTTTGCCGCCGGGATCAGGAAATCATCCTGCAGCGTTTTCGAGACCGTTTCCGTTTTGGTCTGGCTGCGTCCGGTGACGAAATAAATGCTATCGCCGCGCTTCACATGCATTGCAATCAGCTGACGCGCCACCTCTTTAGGCATGCTGAATTCGTCCCAGCCGTTATTCATTTTTTCCCAGAATTCCGGGTTTTTCAGGTAAGCATCGCTGCCGGGAGAGAAGGTCTTTTGGCCGCGCCAGAAGCCCGGGCTGGAAAATAGCACGGTGTCATCGATATCAAAACCTACGGCAAACGGCTGACGACCCAACAGGCTGTTTTCAATCTGTGCGACGGAAACCCAGTGAACAGGCGCCTGCTCAGCCAGTCTGGCGACGTTGGTACCCGGATTTAGTGACGGAGAAGACTCCAGGGCGATTGCTGAGTGATTTAACGTGAAAAGTAAACAGAAGGCGCTAAAGGCCAAAGTTATCTTGCGCATAGTTATCCCTTTTAAGCGTCATCCTGCCAACTGCCGCTTTGCTGGCCGCAAGGCGCCTGGGGCAACCGCCGCGATACGGCGCGGATGACGGTGCGTATAAGTCGTCGAATCGTTATAATTTTCAATAATGTGGCTGCTTATTACTGGACAATGACCTTAACTCCGGCCCTCGCCGATGAAAAGAATTTTCTGCTCAGATGTCATAGAAAAAGAGAATGATCACACTTCGGAAGGGAATAGTCCTTTCCCGTAAACGGGAAAGGACATGATATTCGCAGGGAATTAGATCACGGCAGAAAACGCCTGCGCGACGCGCTGGACGTTGCGTGAATTAAGACCCGCCACGCACATCCGGCCGCTGGAAATCAGATACACGCCAAACTCTTCACGCAGACGATCAACCTGCGCCGCACTCAGGCCGGTGTAGCTGAACATCCCACGCTGTTTGAGCAGGTAGTCAAAATTGACGCCCGGTACCGCGTCTTTCAGGACGTTCACCAGCTCCTGACGCATCGCCAGAATACGCGTACGCATCTCTTCCACTTCCGCCAGCCAGCTGGCTTTCAGCTCCGCATCATTCAATACGGTCGCGACAACCTGAGCGCCAAAGTTCGGCGGGCTGGAGTAATTGCGACGGACGGTCGCCTTCAGTTGCCCCAGCACACGGTTTGCGGTTTCGGTGTCTTCGCAAACGATCGACAGGCCGCCCACGCGCTCACCGTACAGTGAGAAAATTTTCGAGAAGGAGTTGCTGACCAGCATCGGTATGCCGGCGCGGGCGATCGCGCGAATCGCGTAAGCATCATCATCCATTCCCGCCCCAAAGCCCTGATAGGCGATATCAAGGAACGGAATCAGGTTGCGCGCTTTCAGTACCTCGGTGATTTGATCCCACTGGGCAGGATTCAGATCGGCGCCCGTCGGGTTATGGCAGCACGGATGCAGCAGCACAATGTCGCGTTCAGGCAGCGTCTGCAGTTTCGCCAGTAGCGCATCAAAACGCACGCCGTTGGTCTCGTTATCAAACCAAGGGTAAGTACTTACTTCGAAGCCAGCACCTTCAAATATGGCGATGTGGTTCTCCCAGGTCGGGTCACTGACCCAAACGCGAGAACCCGGGAAGTAGCGTTTCAGAAAATCGGCGCCCACTTTCAATGCGCCGGAACCGCCCAGCGTCTGAATAGAGGCGACGCGCTTTTGCACCAGCACCGGGTGTTCTGCACCGAACAACAGCGGGGCAATCGCGTTGCGATAAGCGTTCAGCCCTTCCATCGGGAGATACAACGAGGCGCCGTGCGGCTGAGCGTTAAGACGCGCTTCCGCTTCAGCAACCGCCTGTAGCTGCGGGATAATCCCGTCTTCGTTGTAATAGAGGCCGATGCTAAGGTTTACTTTGTCACTACGCGGATCTTCTTTGAAACGCTCCATCAAGGAGAGAATAGGATCGCCAGCGTAGGCGTCAACTTTTTGAAACACGTGATGTTTCTCCGGGTTTACGAGAGGCAGGTCGTAACACAATAAACCGGAAGCAGGAGAAGATCGAGAGGATGTTGGCGGATAGTTGGCGGAAAGTCGGCGAAGATCGCACCTGTCCCGCTTGCCCTCAGGGAATATCCCGGCTCGCGGCGTAAACGCCTTCGCCGGGCCTGGCAGTGTCACCATAGCCCCGGCAAGCATCGCGCCACCGGGGTTGTCTTGTCGCACAGCAACGGAAAAACCGCGCTTAATCCACGTACTGCATGGCGACCCGCGACGTCAGCCGCGTAATAAGTTCGTAAGCACTCACATTCGTCAGTGCGGCAATACGCTCGACGGGCAGGTCTTCCCCCCAGAGCACCACCGGGTCGCCGGATTTATCCTGCGCCTCAGGCCCAAGATCGACGCAAATCATATCCATCGCGACACGACCAACAATCGGCACTTCCCGGCCGTTAACCAGCACCGGCGTACCGCTGGGCGCCGCGCGCGGATAGCCGTCGCCGTAGCCCATCGCCACCACGCCTAGCCGGGTGTCTCGCTCGCTGACCCAGGTACCGCCATAGCCTACCGGCTCGCCCGCTTTATGTTCGCGTACGGCAATCAGGCTCGACGTCAGCGACATCACCGGCTGACAACCGAAATCTGCGCCGGTGGAGGGGTAATCCAGCGGTGATACGCCGTACAGGATGATGCCCGGGCGAACCCAGTCAAAATGCGACTGCGGCCACAGCAAAATTCCGCCCGATGCCGCGATGGAACGCAGGCCAGGCTTGCCTTCACTGAAGGTGGTAAAAATATCCAGCTGGCGTTCGGTGGCGCCGCATTCAGGCTCATCCGCCCGCGCGAAGTGGCTGACGATATTGACCGGCTGGCGCACGTTTTTACACTGGCTCAGGCGCTGCCAGAAGGCGTCCGCCTGTTCCGGCAGCACGCCCAGGCGATGCATTCCGGTGTCCAGTTTCATCCAGACGGTGACAGGCTCAGGCAGCTCAGCCTGCTCCAGCGCTTCCAGCTGCTCCGGGCTGTGTACCGCCGTATGCAGTTGCTGCGCGGAAATAACCGGCAGATCGGCCGCATCAAAGAAACCCTCCAGCAGCAGGATCGGTTTCGTGATACCGCCAGCGCGCAGGCGCAGGGCTTCTTCGAGACGGGCGACGCCAAAGGCATCGGCATCAGGGAGCGTTCGCGCGGTCTCGAGAAGACCGTGTCCGTAAGCGTTCGCTTTCACCACTGCAACCAGTTTACTGGCAGGCGCCAGTTCACGCAGACGTTGCAGGTTGTGTCGCAGAGCGCGGCGGTTAATCACAACAGTTGCCGCTTGCATTTACATTCCTTGCCTTAAATAAAATAAGCCGAATCCACTCAATCATTTGAGTCACCGCAAGGCGCTAAGCCAGGGAATCCCCGGGAGCTGAGTACACTAAGTGACCGCGAGCAGCCAACGCAGCGGTGAATCAAAGGATGACGAGGATTTATTCGTCGTCGTACTGCGGCCCCGCATAATTATCAAAGCGCGACCACTGCCCGTTAAAGGTCAGACGTACCGTTCCGATGGGTCCGTTACGCTGTTTACCAATAATAATTTCCGCGATGCCTTTTAAATCACTGTTCTCGTGATAGACCTCGTCACGATAGATAAACATGATCAAGTCGGCGTCCTGCTCAATGGAGCCAGATTCACGCAGGTCGGAGTTGACCGGGCGCTTATCGGCACGTTGTTCCAGCGAGCGGTTAAGCTGCGACAGCGCCACCACCGGTACCTGAAGCTCTTTCGCCAGCGCTTTTAACGAACGGGAAATTTCCGCAATTTCCAACGTACGATTATCGGAAAGCGACGGTACGCGCATCAGCTGCAGGTAGTCGATCATGATAAGACCGATACCGCCGTGCTCGCGGGCGATACGCCGCGCGCGGGAGCGCACTTCCGTCGGCGTCAGGCCGGAGGAGTCATCGATATAGATATTGCGTTTTTCCAGCAGGATACCCATGGTGCCGGAAATGCGCGCCCAGTCTTCATCGTCCAGCTGGCCGGTACGGATACGGGTTTGGTCGACGCGCGACAGCGAGGCCAGAGAACGCATCATAATTTGTTCTGATGGCATCTCAAGGCTGAAGATAAGCACCGGCTTATCCTGCAACATCGCCGCATTTTCGACGAGGTTCATTGCAAATGTGGTCTTACCCATCGATGGACGCGCGGCGACAATAATCAGATCCGACGGCTGCAGGCCGGCGGTCTTTTTGTTCAGATCGTCATAGCCGGTATTGACCCCGGTGACGCCGTCATGCGGCTGCTGGAACAGCTGCTCGATACGCGCAACGGTCGCATCGAGGACGTCGGCGATATTTTTCGGGCCTTCATCTTTGTTGGCACGGCTTTCCGCAATCTTGAATACCCGGGATTCGGCCAGGTCGAGCAGATCTTCGCTGGTACGCCCCTGCGGGTCGAAACCCGCCTCGGCGATTTCATTCGCCACCGAGATCATCTCACGGACAACGGCGCGTTCACGTACGATATCCGCATAGGCGCTGATGTTCGCCGCACTTGGCGTATTTTTTGAGAGTTCCGCCAGATACGCGAATCCGCCAACGCTGTCCAGCTGCCCCTGACGCTCCAGCGATTCCGCCAGCGTGATCAGGTCGATCGGGCTACCCGTCTCCTGCAGACGGGCCATTTCCACAAAGATATGGCGGTGCGGACGCGTATAAAAATCTTCCGCCACAACGCGCTCGGCGACGTCGTCCCAGCGTTCGTTGTCCAGCATTAAACCGCCCAACACCGACTGTTCCGCTTCAATCGAGTGCGGCGGGACTTTTAACCCGGCGACCTGCGGATCGCGCTCACGGGGTTCAGTCTGCGGTTTGTTGAAGGGTTTATTTCCTGCCATATTGAATACAGATACCGGGATAGAGATGGGGTCGAAATATTAGCACAGGTCTCTGTTTTGACCCACCCAAATGAAACTGGAGATAATAATGGCAACACGAATAGAATTTCATCAACACGGTGGGCCGGATGTACTCAAGGCCGTAGAATTTACCCCTGCGGATCCGCTAGAAAACGAGATCCAGGTAGAGAATAAGGCCATCGGCATTAACTATATCGACACCTATATTCGCAGCGGCCTCTACCCGCCGCCGTCTCTGCCAAGCGGCCTGGGGACCGAAGCCGCGGGCGTGGTGACGAAAGTCGGGCGCAGCGTGCAGCACATTAAAGCTGGCGACCGCGTCGTCTACGCTCAGTCAGCGCTGGGCGCCTACAGTTCAGTCCATAACGTGGTTGCCGATAAGGCCGCTCTTTTGCCGGACGCTATCTCCTTTGAACAGGCTGCCGCATCGTTCCTGAAAGGGCTGACGGTCTATTACCTGCTGCGAAAAACTTACCAAATCAAGCCCGATGAACCGTTCCTGTTTCATGCGGCGGCCGGTGGCGTCGGGCTGATTGCCTGCCAGTGGGCGAAGGCGCTGGGCGCTAAGCTGATCGGTACCGTCGGCAGCGCGCAAAAAGCGCAGCGGGCAAAGCAGGCCGGCGCCTGGCAGGTCATCAACTATCGCGAAGAGAATATCGTTGAACGCTTGAAAGAGATAACCGAAGGGAAAAAAGTCCACGTGGTCTATGATTCCGTGGGCAAAGATACCTGGGAAGCGTCGCTTGATTGCCTGCAGCGCCGGGGGCTGATGGTCAGCTTCGGTAACTCTTCCGGCCCGGTCACCGGCGTCAACCTGGGGATCCTCAACCAGAAAGGGTCGCTGTACGTCACCCGCCCTTCACTGCAAGGCTATATCACCAACCGTCAGGAGCTGGCGGAAGCCAGCGGCGAGCTGTTTTCGTTGATTGCCAGCGGCGCGATTAACGTTGACGTGGCGGAGAGCCAGAAATATGCCCTGACCGATGCCCGACGCGCGCATGAAGTGCTGGAGAGCCGTGCCACTGAAGGCTCAAGCCTGCTGCTGCCGTAACGGGTGCCCAGGCAAGATTAACGCTGCCAACGCTTCTGTAGCCTGAAGTATGACGGGAGAGCAGAAAAGTTTAGGGCTTCCACCTGGGAAGCCCTTACTTTTTTTAGTTCGGCTGTATGTAGGGTACAGCGCGATGAATTCGTTAACGCGCTAATAGTGACAGATTTAATAAGCAAAACCTACGCTGTTCTATGCAAAATTCTTCAGGTTGTGACCGACCGCTCACTCCCTTAATAACGCCAGCGGTTGTTACTGCGGTAGTCTGTCGTTTTTGGCGTATTTATCGACCGAATCACCCACACGACCGCAATGGCTAACAGCAGCCACGGCAGCAGCTTAATCATCATTGCAAACAGCCCGCCGACGAACATCAGCACCGTCGCAACGACAATCGCGGCAAGAATCCCCAGAATCGACACGCCGGTGACCAGCAACATGACAAAAAATCCAATGACAAATAAGAGTTCCAGCATCGTCTTCTCCCCAAAGAAATAATCGAATGACTCTCCGGGTATTACAAGAAACGTGCCAAACTTAATACATTGAATTTAAAGAAAAACGCCCTGACGATTAAATCAGAGCGTGGCGTATTTGACTAAATTTTAGCGCAACATTAACGCTTATCGGCAACCAGCTTCAGCGCATGTTCCAGCACGTTAATATCCGCCCCCGCCTTGTGCGCATTTTCACTCAGATAGCGACGCCACTGCCGCGCGCCTGGGATACCCTGAAACAGGCCCAGCATATGGCGCGTGATATGGCCCAGATAGGTGCCGTTGGACAGCTCACGCTCGATATACGGGTACATCGCGCGCACCACGGCGACCGGGTCGCTATCGGCCCCTTCCACCGCAAAGATCTCCCTGTCGACCGAGGTCAGGATCCCCGGGTTCTGATAGGCCTCGCGCCCCACCATCACGCCGTCCATATGCTGCAGATGCAATTTCGCCTCTTCCAGCGACTTAATCCCGCCGTTGATCGCCATCGTCAGGTGTGGGAAGTCGCGTTTCAGCTGATAAACGCGCGGATAATCCAGCGGGGGAATTTCACGATTTTCTTTTGGGCTCAGGCCGGAGAGCCAGGCTTTGCGGGCGTGGATGATAAACATCTCGCACTCACCGTTTCCGGAGACGGTATTGATGAAATCACACAGAAATTCATAGCTATCCTGGTCATCGATGCCGATACGGGTTTTTACCGTTACCGGGATGGACACCACGTCGCGCATCGCTTTGATACAGTCAGCTACCAGCTGCGCATTGCCCATCAGGCAGGCGCCGAACATCCCGTTTTGCACGCGGTCGGACGGACAGCCGACGTTGAGGTTGATCTCATCGTAACCGCGCGCCTCCGCCAGTTTCGCACACTGGGCGAGCGCAGCAGGATCGCTGCCGCCCAGCTGCAGAGCCAGCGGATGCTCTTCTTCGCTATAGGCCAGATAGTCGCCTTTGCCATGAATAATCGCTCCGGTCGTCACCATTTCGGTATACAGCAGCGTATGGCGCGACAGCAGGCGCAGGAAATAGCGACAGTGCCGGTCTGTCCAGTCGAGCATCGGCGCGATGGAAAAACGATGGGCGGCAAAAGCGTGAGATGTTGATTCTGGCATCATGGCGATAAACAGGCATCCGGGTAAAAAGGGGCGCTACTATAGCACAAAGATAAATCACAGAGGCATAGCAGCGCGACGGGTGCTGTGCCTCTGCCGGACAGACTAGCGCCTGCGCGGTTTACCATCGTGCGGGCCGAAAAATTGCGGCGGATGATCGACCCAGCGATCCTGACGCGTGGCGGCATATTCCGGGTTCAGCGGATAGTAGATGCGGTTAAATTTCTTGTTCGACTCCCCCACCACTAATAAGCGAACTTCCTGGTCGGTATTATTCAAAAAAGTGTGACACACTCCGGTTCCGGCCGGAAAACCGACGCTGTCGCCCGGCTCAAGCTTCCACAGATAGCCGTTAATCCAGACTTCAGGGTAGCCATCCAGCACATAGATAAACTCCTCCTCATCACTTTCAGCGTGGGGATAAGAGGTGCGGCGGCCCGGGGGCAAACGTTCATGATGAATACCCAGCCGGTTGAGCCTTAACCCCCGTGCCAGCGGCGCGCCGATGGAAAAACGCTCCGGGTTATTGGGATAAGTGGCATCATCTGGACCTTCCAGTTCGCGCCAATGTCGAATGCAATCAGGTCTTTTCATCGTTTTCTCCCGAAAATGAGATGCATCAGGTATAGCACAAGCCGCCGGTTCTCGGCGTTTTGCCTGGATCGTGATAAAGTAACAACTTCAGACTCACGCAACCAGAGGATGCTCATGAATAAGACCACTTCGCAAGAAATGTTAGCGCATGCTGAAAAGCTCTGCGCACAGCGCGGCGTGCGCCTGACTCCGCAGCGCCTGGAAGTGTTGCGTTTGATGAGCCTCCAGCAAGGGGCGATTAGCGCGTATGATCTGCTCGACCTGCTGCGTGAGAAAGAGCCGCAGGCAAAACCGCCGACGGTCTACCGGGCGCTGGAGTTTCTGCTGGAACAGGGGTTCGTGCACAAGGTGGAATCGACCAACAGCTACGTACTGTGCCATCTTTTCGATCAGCCGACCCATAGCTCAGCCATGTTTATCTGCGACCGCTGCGGCGTGGTCACGGAAGAGTGTGCCGAAGGCGTTGAAGACATTATGCATACGCTGGCGGCGAGAATGGGTTTTGCGCTACGCCACAATGTGATTGAGGCGCACGGCCTGTGCGCAGGTTGTGTCGAGGTCGAAGCCTGTAGCACCCCGGGACACTGCCATCACGACCATACCATTCAGATTAAAAAGAAAGCCCGCTGAGGCTATCGCCGCAGCGGGAATCGAGGTTGCCGGTACCTCCGTGTACCATCAGGCAGGCAATAACAAAGGGTTAATTCGTTAACACTCACCGCTACCAGCGGTGATCGTTTTTTCGTTCCCAGTCAGACACTTCTTTCTCCGCCTGATCTTTGGCGTATCCATAACGCTCCTGGATTTTACCGACCAGCTGGTCACGCTTACCCTCAATGACGGTCATATCGTCATCGGTCAGCTTGCCCCATTTCTCTTTCGCTTTACCTTTCAACTGTTTCCAGTTACCGCCGATTTCGTCTTTGTTCATAATTCAATCCTCATCGTTCGGTGAGTTAACAGCCCGCTGTGTGCCGGACATAGTATTAATTATAGATAAGAATTCTGAGTTGAATTTATTATTCGGAATCTTTAACCAATTACATATCAAAAATCACTACGAAAACCAGGTTCCACGCCGCCAGTGTCGCCGCCAGATGACCGCCAGCGACAGACCGCGCAGCGCGAGGAAAACCGCCAGCGCCAGCCATAGCGCGTGGTTGCCGAGGACCGGTAGCGTCAGCAGCGTCAGGGCAAACCCCGCCGCCGCCACCGCCATGCTGTTGCGCATCTCAGCCCCGCGCGTCGCGCCGATGAACATGCCATCCAGCAAATAACACCACACGCCAATCACCGGCAGCACGATCTGCCAGATCAGGTAGCGATCGGCAAGCAGCTGAAGCGAGGGCAGCGAGGTCAACAGGGCGACAATCTGCTGTCCCGCCACGGCATAGGTCGCCGCAAAGGCCAGCGCCACCATTCCCGACTGACGGCAGGCCGCTCGCCAGACCTCAAGCAGCTGGCTACCGTCACGCGCGCCGTAAGCCTGCCCGGAGTGCGCTTCCACGGCATAAGCAAAACCATCCAGGGCATAGGCGGTAAAGGTCAACATGGTCATCAGGAGCGCGTTGACGGCAACGATCTCGCCGCCAAGACGAGCGCCGAAAACGGTCACCGCACCAAAGCAGAGCTGAAGCAGCAGAGAGCGCAGCATGATATCGCGATTGAGCGCCAGCAAGCGGCGCATATCTCCGCGCCACGCGCGCTTGAGCAGGGCAAATGACACACCGCGTAGCGCCAGCACGCGTCTTGCCATCAGCAGCCCGATGATAAAGGTGACATATTCGGCGGTGACCGTCGCCAGCGCGGCACCCTGCACGTTCAGATGCAGGCCCATCACCAGCCACAGATCGAGCACGATATTCAGCAGGTTGCCGACAATCAGCAAAATCACCGGCGCCCGGGCATACTGCACGCCCAACAGCCAACCGAGCAGCACCAGGTTTGCCAGCGATGCCGGCGCGCTCAGCCAGCGGATGTCGAGAAAGCGCCGCGCCTGCTCCAGCACCGCTTCATTGCCGCCAACAATATGCAACGCCAGATCGATAAGCGGGGTTCGGAAAAGCACAATCAGCAGGCCGGCACCTGTTGCCAGCCCCAGCGGCTGCACCAGCGCCCGCGCCAGGCGGAGAGGATCTTTTGCGCCAAAGGCCTGTGCCGTCAGTCCGGTGGTACTCATCCGCAGGAAAAGCAGCAGCATAAAGAGAAAACTGGTGGCCGTCGCGCCGACCGCGACACCGCCGAGGTAAACCGGGCTGTCGAGATGACCAATCACGGCGGTATCCACCAGTCCCAGCAGCGGAACGGTGATGTTGGAGAAAATCATGGGTAGCGCCAGGCGCCACAGGGCCTTATCAGCGGCGTTAAAGAACATGAGAAAGAGCCTGACCGGGAGGAGACAGCGCAGCATCATGCATCAGACGATGCTGCGTGGGGAAGGTGTTACAGCCACTCACCGTTGCGAATCACGCCAACGGCCAGCCCTTCAATAGTGAAATTTTGCTCGCGTAGATTCACCACGATAGGGGAAAATTCGCTGTTTTCTGGCAGGAGTTCGACGATGTTGCCCTGCTTTTTAAGACGCTTAACGGTGACCTCTTCGTCAATACGCGCCACGACAACCTGGCCGTTGCGTACATCCTGAGTTTTATGGACCGCCAGCAGATCGCCATCGAGAATACCGATATCTTTCATTGACATACCGCTAACCCGCAGCAAAAAGTCGGCATTCGGCTTGAACATCGCCGGATCGACCTGGAAGTGGCCTTCGATATGCTGCTGAGCCAGCAGCGGCTCACCGGCCGCCACGCGGCCAATCAACGGTAGACCTGGTTCTTCTTCCGTCAGCAGGCGAATCCCCCGGGAGGCGCCGGAGATAATCTCGATCGCGCCCTTACGCGCCAGCGCTTTCAGGTGTTCTTCCGCCGCGTTTGGGGAACGGAACCCCAAGCGCTGAGCAATTTCCGCACGCGTCGGCGGCATGCCCGTCTGGCTGATGTGATCCCGAATGAGATCAAACACCTCTTGCTGCCTGGTCGTTAACGCTTTCATCCCGCCCCCTGGGTGTATATACAGTTATGCTGTGAGTATATACAGCTAACGGTGATTTTGGAATCAAATTTCACACAAAAATCAGGAGATTCTTTCCATTTTGCGTCCCCGATAGCCCATGGCGCCAGGGGTGATTGTCGCCGGCCGGGCAAAAGCTCATCGGGTTCGCCCGATCGCCGGGAAGACATCGCAAAGCGGAATATCTCACCACGTGGCCGCTCAGTGATAGCGAGCCCACAGTAAGAGCGCCCAGGTGATCAGCGCGATCGCAATGGCCAGCAGCACCGCCGCAGACCCCATATCTTTCGCCCGACCGGACAGCTCATGATGTTCCGGGCCAATACGGTCCACCACCGCCTCAATCGCGCTATTAAGAATTTCGACTATCATCACTATCAGGACCGAGCCTATCAGCAGCACACGCGTGATGGCGTCGACGTCCAGCCAGCAGGCTATCGCTACAGCAACAATGGCGGCGATGCCTTCTTGACGAAATGCGGCCTCATTTATCCATGCCGCACGGAACCCTTTCCAGGAATAACCTGCCGCTTTAATGATTCGGGTTAACCCAGTGGTATTATTGGCCATCAAAAGAACCTTTTTATGTAAATGACGTCAATGAGTGTACGCGTTTGCCGCGTGGCAACGGAAATTTTGCGCGCTTTCTGTTATTCTTGCCGCGCATTTGCATGATTAACCAGAGGCTTCACATCGTTTATGTCCGGCTGGCAACGAATTTACTATAATTTACTGAATTTACCATTACGGGTGCTGGTAAAAAGCAAGTCTATTCCCGCAGAACCTGCTCAGGAATTAGGGCTGGATACCTCGCGTCCTATCATGTACGTCCTGCCTTATAATTCAAAGGCGGACCTGCTGACCCTGCGCGCTCAGTGCCTGGAGCACGATTTACCCGATCCGCTTGAACCGCTGGAAATCGACGGCGCGCTGCTGCCGCGCTACGTCTTTATCCACGGCGGCCCGCGCGTCTTTACCTACTACGCGCCGAAAGAAGAGTCGATTAAGCTGTTCCACGACTACCTGGATCTGCACCGCAACCATCCTGACCTGGACGTGCAAATGGTGCCGGTGTCGGTGATGTTTGGGCGTGCGCCTGGGCGCGAAAAAGGCGAAGTTAACCCGCCGCTGCGCATGCTGAATGGCATTCAGAAGTTCTTCGCCGTTCTGTGGCTGGGACGCGACAGCTTTGTCCGTTTCTCGCCGCCGGTTTCTCTGCGCAGAATGGCCACCGAACACGGCACCGATAAAATTATCGCCCAGAAGCTTGCCCGCGTCGCGCGTATGCACTTCGCCCGCCAGCGTCTGGCAGCCGTCGGCCCACGTCTGCCGGCGCGTCAGGACCTGTTCAATAAGCTGCTGGCATCCAAAGCCATCGCCCGCGCGGTAGAAGATGAAGCGCGCAGCAAGAAAATCTCCCATGAGAAGGCGCAGCAAAACGCCATCGCGCTGATGGAAGAGATCGCCGCGAACTTCTCTTATGAGATGATTCGCCTGACCGACCGCGTTCTCGGTTTTACCTGGAACCGTCTCTATCAGGGGATCAACGTCCACAACGCCGAGCGCGTACGTCAGCTGGCCCATGAAGGGCACGAGATTGTCTACGTACCGTGCCATCGTAGCCATATGGACTACCTGCTGCTCTCCTACGTGCTGTATCACCAGGGGCTGGTGCCGCCGCATATTGCCGCCGGTATCAACCTGAACTTCTGGCCAGCAGGCCCCATTTTCCGCCGCGGTGGCGCATTCTTTATTCGTCGTACCTTTAAGGGCAATAAGCTCTATTCAACGGTGTTCCGCGAATATCTCGGCGAGTTGTTCAGCCGGGGTTACTCCGTGGAGTACTTCGTTGAAGGGGGCCGCTCGCGTACCGGCCGTCTGCTGGATCCGAAAACCGGTACCCTGTCGATGACCATCCAGGCCATGCTGCGCGGCGGGACCCGACCGATCACGCTGGTGCCTATCTACATCGGTTACGAGCACGTGATGGAAGTGGGCACCTACGCCAAAGAGCTGCGCGGTGCGACGAAAGAAAAAGAGAGTCTGCCGCAGATGCTGCGCGGCCTGAGCAAGCTGCGTAACCTCGGTCAGGGCTATGTTAACTTTGGCGAACCTCTGCCGCTGATGACTTACCTGAACCAGCATGTTCCGGAATGGCGTGAGTCTATCGATCCGATCGAAGCGGTTCGCCCATCGTGGCTGACGCCGACGGTCAACAATATTGCTTCCGACCTGATGGTGCGCATCAACAACGCCGGCGCGGCCAACGCCATGAACCTGTGCTGCACCGCGCTGCTGGCCTCTCGTCAGCGCTCGTTGACCCGCGAACAGCTGACGCAACAGCTGGAGTGCTACCTCGATCTGCTGCGCAACGTACCGTACTCCCCGGATGCGACCACGCCGACGGCCTCCGCCAGCGAGCTGATTGACCACGCGCTGAAGATGAATAAGTTCGAGGTCGAGAAAGATACCATCGGCGATATCATCATTCTGCCGCGCGAGCAGGCGGTGCTGATGACCTACTACCGCAACAACATCGCCCATATGCTGATGCTGCCGTCGCTGCTGGCGGCGATCATTACCCAGCATCGTCGTATCACCCGCGCGGAAGTGCTGCGTCACGTTGAGATGTTCTATCCGCTGCTGAAGGCCGAGCTATTCCTGCGCTGGGAAAAAGCAGAGCTGGCTGGCGTCATCGATGCCCTGGCGGCGGAAATGCAGCGTCAGGGGCTGATTGTCCTGAGCGATGAGGCAATCAGCATCAATCCGTCCCACTCCCGTTCCTTGCAGCTGCTGGCCGCAGGCGCGCGCGAGACGCTCCAGCGCTACGCCATTACCTTCTGGCTGCTGAGCGCGAACCCGTCCATCAACCGCAGTTCTCTGGAGAAAGAGAGCCGCACGGTGGCGCAGCGTCTGTCGGTGCTGCACGGTATCAACGCGCCGGAGTTCTTCGATAAAGCGGTATTCAGTACGTTAGTGCTGACGCTGCGCGATGAGGGCTATATCAGCGACACCGGCGATGCTGAGCCGGCAGAGACGCTGAAGGTCTACCAGATGCTGGCCGATCTGATTACGTCGGATGTGCGCTTGACGATTGAAAGCGTCACGCAGGATGAAGCGTAACGACTGAGACAGGCTTTCCTCTCCCCCGGCTATGGCGTTTGCGCCGCATGCCGGGGGAAAGGAAGAGACTACTGCAGATAGCTCATCGCCAGACCGAGAAACACCACCAGTCCGACGTAGTTATTATTTAAAAACGCTTTAAAGCAGTCGTCCCGTTCGCGACGGAAAATCAGCTTCTGCTGCCAGAAAAACAGCCCTGCGGCGATAAACAGCGACCAGTAATATTCCCAGTGCAGCCCGTTCAGCCAGCCGATGGCGGCCAGCAGTACCAGCACCCCAATCTGCAATATACCGATAATGGTACGGTCATGTTCGCCGAACAAGATCGCCGTTGATTTAATCCCGATTTTGACGTCATCGTCCCTGTCGACCATCGCGTACTGGGTATCGTAAGCCATCGCCCACAAAATATTGGCGAGGAACATCAGCCAGCAGCTTAACGGCAACGCTTCGCTCACCGCCGAGAAGGCCATCGGAATCGACCAGCCGAACGCCGCGCCCAGCACCACCTGCGGCAAGTGGGTATAGCGTTTCATAAACGGATACACCCACGCCAGCGCCAGCGCCGCCACCGACAGCAGGATGGTCATGGTGTTTAAGGTCAGCACCAGCAGGAACGAAAGCACAACCAGCACGGCAAACAGAATCCGGGCCTCTTTCTCCGAGACATCGCCGCTGGGCAGCGGACGGCGGGCGGTGCGTTTAACATGGCCGTCAAACTTTCGGTCGGCGTAATCATTCACCACGCAACCGGCGGCGCGCATCAGCCAGACGCCGGCGACAAAAACGGCCAGAATCCACAGCGGCGGAATCCCCGGCGTCGCCACCCACAGTGCCCACAGCGTCGGCCACAGCAACAGCAGCGCGCCAATGGGTTTGTCAGTACGCATCAGGCGATGAAACGCCAACAGCTTATTCTGCGCCAGACTCCTCTCCATTTTCTTTTCCTCTTAATACAGCGGCGACGCAGGCAGAAAAAGTTCTGTCAGCAGCAGCGGTTTACCGCTCAGCCGCAGGCGAGAACGACGCCCCCACAGCTCTGCTGTGCGCCCAATTTCAATAAAATCGCGGGTTAATGTCGATGACGTGAACAAATAACGCCCCAGCGGCGTCTGCCCCAACTGCTGCAGGGCCAGTTCCGGGCCGCACAGCGTCGACTCAGGCACGACCGTTCGGCCAGCGAGCCAGGGTTCACCATTGGCGCAAAGTATGATTTCCCGCAGCCAGTAACGCGCTTCATCCGGCAGCAACGCCTCTTCACCCACCAGCGCTTCCCGGCCGACGAAACCCTCGTTGACTCGATTAACACTGACTTTTTTCCCTTGTTGCTCAAAGCGTTGAGTCATTGAGTCTTCCAGCAACAGCCAGTCGCGCAGGTGCGGTTCCAGCGGGGGTATCGCGGCAAAATAGCGCAGCGCACGCAGTTGCGTAAGCGCAGGATGTGACATGCCTGATTCTCCGTTACATAACGTAGCAGCATTGTATCGCAGAATAAGCCAGTCAGGGCGGGCAAAGCGTCAAGATACGATCATCGGCGTAACAGCCATGCAACAGCAGCCGCCACGCGATAAAAAAAGGTGCGTCCAGGCGGACGCACCTAAAGGCTGTGCCTAAACATCAGCATTGTGGGGAGACGATCACCCCTTGCCTTTTACACTGCTGATAAAGGTGGAACGAGCAGATTTCGAGCCGAGGCGCTCAGCTTCGTTCATCAGTTTAAGGGCTTTATCGATATCACCTTTCGCAACCGCCTGCTTGATGCCGTTGTTAAAGTAAGTTTCCGTATCGTCAAGCATCGGTTCGCTCTTCGCAGCCGGCGCTGGCGCCGCTGCTGGAGCAACGGCCGGCGCGGCGGCTGGCGCGTTGTAGACCGGAGCCGCGGTATTACCGACGGTCACTGGGCCCGGGCCGGAGGAGCCAAACAGCGGCCCAACCAGCACGCTGGAGCCGGAAGAAGTTTTCACCTTCAGACCCAGGGTACCTTCGGTGGTATGTTTGGCAATCGGGTCCGGAATATCCGGCACCGCATTACCTGTGCCTTTGGCGTAGGCCTTCGCCGGATCGATTAATTTGGTGGTCTGCTGCAAATCCTGCGGGGTAGTAAAGACCAGCACATAGATTTTTTGCTGACCTAAAGCCGGAGTCAGGCGCATCACCCCTTCCAGGCGATCCGAGCTCATCACGCCCGGCTCCAGATAGGTGAAGTAGCTGCTTGGGAAAAACGCCGATGGCGTCATATTCTGGTCAAGAATCAGCACATTTGGCGCATAAACGCTGGTTTGCTTATTCACTTCACTGGTCAGGGTCAGGGTCAGCTCACCGATATTTGCCGGGACGCTGTAGGCCGCCACGGGGCCGACGATGCCGGGGATATTCAGCGACTGGCCAGCCGTCGCTAACTTTGTGGTTTGCGTTTTCGATTGGTCGACCGGCGTCCAGGTTAGCTGTTGTAACGCGGAAGCAGGAATGGTCGGTGCGGCAGAAGTATTCTGCGGCACGAAATTCACATCAGCAAAACTGACTGCGGGTACGCTGGCCAGCAGGCCGGCGGACAGGCAGAGGGCAACGAGACTTTTCTTCATTTTCATTGTTATCACCTCAATTCCGATGGCCAAGCGGTAGCCAGGCAATAGCCCGCTGAGCCGAAGATAGAGGGGCTTGCGCCCCTCTTTTGGTCATCACACGTCAGGTTGGATTACCACCAGATTTCCATCTGGGCACCGAAGGTCCACTCGTCGCTATCGCCACGGCTGAAGGTCTTCGCAGAAGTGTCGTTGTACGCAACGCCGGAGGTGTAGCCCGCACCGGAATCACCGTTCGCGTAGCCCCATTTCTCATCCCACTTGGCGTAGGTTGCGAACAGACGAATTGCCGGACGGGACCAGATGCTGTCGCCCGCCTGCCACTGTTGCGCCAGGGTAATTTTGTACTGGTTGTTGCTGTCGCCAGTTTTCTGCGACTTCACGTTGTCGTAGCCGACTTCCAGCAGGGTGCTCATGATCGGCGTCCATTTGTACATAGGACGTACGCCGACGGTCCACCATTTGGTGCCGTTGTTGTTGTCCAGGTTGATATCCTGGTACATCGCCACGTACATCATGTCCCAATCGTCAGCCAGAGAGACTGCACCGTGGTCAAGCACGCGCCACATGGAACCGTCGTTGTTGATGCTGCCGCCCTGCGGAACGCCTTTACCGTTAGAGGTCATCGCGTCGGTGGCGTACTGCAGAACAAACTTGTTGTAGCCTTTCAGGATGCTCTGGGTGTGTTCAGCGGTGAACATCCAGCCATCTTTAGACGCGTCTGGCTGCAGGTAGTAATTATCCGGAACGTTGGTATGACCGTAGTCAACACCCAGTTCCAGAGTACCGCCCGGGTTGATTTCCATCTGTGCTAAACGCACGTCGAAGACGTCGTTCGGAACGATGTTGTCATATACGCGGTTACCCAGCGCATCACGATCGGCGAAGGTCGCAGAGCCGCCAGATTCAGAAGAACGGGTCGCAGCCAGAGAGAGTTTACCGAAGCCAACATCGATGTTTTCAAGACCCGCACCAGGACCGGAGATATCCCAGTAGTAGAAGTCGATCATGTGGACGTCATGACGCTGGTAGAAGCGCTTACCGGCCCAGATGGTGGATCCTGGCAGCCAGTCGATCAGGTTTTTACCCTGCACGTTGGCTTCACGGAATGCCGGGCTGGTGGATTCCCAGTCATTTTGCTGCGATACGGAGTAGGCAACGTTAGTATCGAAGTAGAAGCTCTTATCACCTTCTTTCCATACTTCCTGACCCAGTTTTAATTCCGCATAGGTTTCACATTCGTTACCAAGACGGTATTTACTTTGAGCACCGGTTGCCTGGAAGCACTGTTGTTCACCGCCGCTACCGGTCCAGCCGATACCGGAACGAGCATAACCGTGGAAATCAACGGCCAGCGCCTGAGCAGACATAACGCCTGCCGCGACGGCGACCGCCAGTGGAAGTTTGCGCAGAGTAATCATCATTCTATCTCCTGAGATCATTGCTTTTCTTTGAACACTTCGCCCGTCGTTATGCCTGGTTGCAGCGCACTATGGGGTTCGTGTTTTTTTTTAATGGGAAGCCTTACACGCCCGGCTCTTTATGCAACCGACGACACGCCGTACCATCCTCACGGAATAAATGGCAGCGCTCTGGTGGCAAACCGATAGCGAATGTGGCTCCCTCTTCTACCAACACCACGTCGTTCTGGCGGTAAACCAGGTTTTGACGGATGGCGGGGATCTGGATATGAATTTGTGTTTCGTGACCAAGCTGCTCAACCACCTGAACGACCCCTTCCAGAGTGACGTCGGCGATATCGCTGGGCAGCAGATGTTCCGGGCGGATGCCTAAGGACATATTGGCGCCAACCTGAACGCGGGCGCTGTCCACCGGCAGCCAGACGTGCTGGCGGTTCGGCAGTTCTACCTGAACCTGCTCAATGGCGGTTGCAGTCACTTTTACCGGCAGGAAGTTCATCTTTGGCGAACCAATAAAGCCCGCAACAAAGCGATCGGCCGGGTAGTGATACAGTTCCAGCGGTTTCCCGACCTGCGCAACGCGGCCGGCGTCCAGCACCACAATTTTGTCGGCCAGCGTCATCGCTTCGACCTGATCGTGGGTAACGTAGATCATCGTGCGCCCAAGACGCTTATGCAGACGGGAGATTTCGATACGCATCTGCACGCGCAGCGCGGCATCGAGGTTAGAAAGTGGTTCGTCGAGCAGGAATACGCGGGGTTCAGCAACCAGGGTACGGCCAATCGCCACACGCTGACGCTGTCCACCGGATAATGCCTTCGGCTTACGCTCCAGCAGATGCGCCAGCTGCAGAACTTCCGCAACCTGAGTGACGCGCTGGTTAATTAAATCTTTTTTAGCACCGGCCAGCTTGAGGCCGAAAGACATGTTTTCCGCAACGGACAGATGAGGGTAAAGCGCATAAGACTGGAACACCATCCCGATACCGCGTTCGGCCGGAGGGATATCGTTCATTCGCGCGTCACCAATAAATAAATCACCGCTGGTTATGGTTTCCAGCCCGGCAATCATACGCAGCAGGGTTGATTTGCCGCAGCCCGATGGCCCGACAAACACCACGAACTCCCCTTCCTGGATGTCGAGATTGATATCTTTCGACACCACCACGTCACCCCAGGCTTTCGTTATATTTCGCAGCTGTACGCTCGCCATCCCCATCTCCCTTCGTTACAACCTGTCACTAAAAGACACATTCAAGATGGGCTGACTATGCGGCATTCATTAACCTGGTGAATCCTCCACCCCCGCCTTTTTTATGGGGGAGGAGACGGGAGGATGAGAGATTGCCCCTCGCTGCGGGGGATGGCGTGGCAAAGCCATTTTCGTGATGCAGGTAGCAAAAATGGCCCCGTTTTTATGTGCTCCAGACCCCAATACGGGCATTTCTGCAATGCAGATCACACAAACCACGGGTGGGGCGTAGACATAGGGAGGATGGAAAGGGGTTGTTAAAAAAGGAAACTCATCACCGTTAAGCCACCTAAGTGTATCCACGAGCACATCACCAAAAAGGACTGGTATATGAAAATCAAAACCGGCGCTCGCATCCTCGCGTTGTCTGCATTGACTACGATGATGTTTTCCGCCTCTGCCCTCGCCAAAATTGAAGAAGGTAAGCTGGTCATCTGGATTAACGGCGACAAAGGCTATAACGGTCTCGCCGAAGTGGGTAAGAAGTTTGAAAAAGATACCGGCATTAAAGTTTCCATAGAACACCCGGATAAGCTGGAAGAGAAATTCCCGCAGGTCGCGGCGACTGGCGACGGCCCGGACATCATCTTCTGGGCTCATGACCGTTTCGGTGGCTATGCGCAATCTGGCCTGCTGGCTGAAATCTCCCCGGACAAAGCTTTCCAGGACAAACTCTATCCGTTTACCTGGGACGCCGTACGCTATAACGGCAAACTGATCGCCTACCCTATCGCGGTTGAAGCGCTGTCGCTGATTTACAACAAAGACCTGGTACCGAATCCGCCGAAAACCTGGGAAGAGATCCCGGCGCTGGATAAAGAACTGAAAGCGAAAGGTAAGAGTGCGCTGATGTTCAACCTGCAAGAACCGTACTTCACCTGGCCGCTGATTGCCGCTGACGGCGGATATGCGTTCAAATTTGAAAACGGCAAGTATGACGTCAAAAACGTGGGCGTGGACAGCGCTGGCGCAAAAGCCGGTCTGACCTTCCTGGTTGACCTCATCAAGAATAAACACATGAATGCCGATACCGATTACTCCATCGCTGAAGCCGCATTCAACAAAGGCGAAACCGCGATGACCATCAACGGTCCGTGGGCATGGTCGAATATCGATAAGAGCAAGGTCAACTATGGCGTCACGCTGCTGCCAACCTTCAAAGGCAAAGCGTCTAAACCGTTTGTCGGCGTCCTGAGCGCCGGTATCAACGCCGCCAGCCCGAACAAAGAACTGGCGAAAGAGTTCCTCGAAAACTACCTGCTGACCGACCAGGGTCTGGACGAAGTGAACAAGGACAAACCGCTGGGCGCCGTTGCTCTGAAATCCTTCCAGGAAAAACTGGAGAAAGATCCGCGTATCGCTGCAACCATGGCGAACGCCCAGAAAGGCGAAATTATGCCGAACATCCCGCAGATGTCCGCCTTCTGGTATGCCGTACGTACCGCGGTTATCAACGCAGCTAGCGGTCGTCAGACCGTCGATGCCGCGCTGAAAGACGCACAGTCTCGTATCACTAAATAAGAAAATGGCGGGTGGCGCTTAGCTACCCGCCCTACCACTACGGCCTGGGCCGTAGGTCAGGCGAGCGTAAGCGCGGCCTGACAAATAAGTTTTCACCGCTGTAGAGGATGATCCCCATGGATGTCGTTAAAAAGAAACACTGGTGGCAAAGCCCGCAGCTGACATGGTCTGTGATTGGCTTGCTGTGCCTGCTGGTGGGTTACCTTGTCGTTTTGATGTACGCCCAGGGGGAGTACCTGTTTGCCATCCTGACGCTGATTTTAAGCTCAGCTGGCCTGTATATCTTTACCAACCGCAAGGCTTATGCCTGGCGCTATGTCTACCCGGGTCTCGCCGGGATGGGGCTGTTCGTCCTGTTCCCGCTGGTCTGCACCATCGCCATCGCCTTCACCAACTACAGCAGCACCAACCAGCTGACCTTTGAGCGCGCTCAGGAAGTGCTGATGGATCGCTCCTTCCAGGCCGGTAAATCCTACAACTTCTCGCTGTTCCCGGCGGGAGATGAGTGGAAACTGGCGCTGACCGATGGCGACAGCGGCAAAAATTACGTCTCCGATGCCTTTAAACTCGGCGGCGAGCAGAAACTGGCCTTAAAAGAAGGTGAAGCGCTGCCGGAAGGCGAACGCGCGAACCTGCGTATCATCACCCAAAACCGCACCGCGCTGAACCAATTGACCGCCATCCTGCCTGACGACAGCAAAGTGATCATGAGCTCACTGCGCCAGTTCTCCGGTACCCAGCCGCTGTACACGCTGGCGAATGATGGCACGCTGGCCAACAATCAGAGCGGCGTAAAATATCGTCCGAACAATGACGTCGGTTTCTACCAGTCCATCAACGCTGACGGTAGCTGGGGCGCTGAGAAGCTGAGCCCGGGTTACACCGTCGGGATCGGCTGGGATAACTTCACCCGCGTCTTTACCGACGAAGGAATTCAGAAACCGTTCTTCGCTATCTTCGTCTGGACGGTGGTCTTCTCAGTTCTGACGGTGATTCTGACCGTGGCCGTAGGCATGATCCTCGCCTGCCTCGTACAGTGGGAGTCTTTGAAAGGTAAAGCGATTTACCGTGTTCTGCTGATTCTGCCTTACGCCGTACCGTCGTTTATCTCGATTCTGATTTTCAAAGGGCTGTTCAACCAGAGCTTTGGTGAAATCAACATGATGCTCAGCGCGCTGTTCGGCATCAAACCGGCCTGGTTCAGCGACCCGACCACCGCGCGTTCGATGATCGTTATCGTCAACACCTGGCTGGGCTACCCGTACATGATGATTCTGTGCATGGGCCTGCTGAAAGCTATCCCTGACGACCTGTACGAAGCATCGGCAATGGACGGCGCCGGTCCGTTCCAGAACTTCTTTAAGATTACGCTGCCGCTGCTGATTAAGCCTCTGACGCCGCTGATGATCGCCAGCTTCGCCTTCAACTTTAACAACTTCGTTTTGATTCAGCTGTTAACCAACGGCGGTCCGGACCGTCTCGGCACCACCACGCCGGCCGGCTATACCGACCTGCTGGTCAGCTACACCTACCGTATCGCCTTCGAAGGCGGCGGCGGTCAGGACTTCGGTCTGGCGGCAGCTATCGCCACCCTGATCTTCCTGCTGGTGGGCGTACTGGCGATTGTTAACCTGAAAGCCACACGAATGAAATTCGACTAAGGAGGGCTCTGAACATGGCTATGGTACAACCCAAATCTCAGAAGCTGCGTTTACTCACCACGCACCTCCTGCTGCTGGTTTTCATCGCGGCGATTATGTTCCCGTTGCTGATGGTTATTGCTATCTCTCTGCGCGAGGGTAACTTCGCCACCGGTAGCCTGATCCCGGACCAAATCTCCTGGGAGCACTGGCGGCTGGCGCTGGGCTTCAGCGTTGAACACGCTGACGGCCGCGTCACCCCGCCACCTTTCCCGGTTCTGCTGTGGTTGTGGAACTCGGTGAAAGTGGCCGGGATCACCGCCATCGGTATCGTGGCGCTGTCCACGACCTGCGCCTATGCCTTCGCCCGTATGCGCTTCCCGGGCAAAGCGACCCTGCTGAAAGGGATGTTGATTTTCCAGATGTTCCCGGCGGTGCTGTCGCTGGTGGCGTTATACGCCTTGTTTGACCGCCTCGGCCAGTATTTACCGTTCGTCGGCCTGAACACCCACGGCGGCGTCATCTTCGCCTATATGGGCGGAATTGCGCTGCACGTCTGGACGATTAAGGGCTACTTCGAAACTATCGATGGCTCGCTGGAAGAAGCGGCGGCGCTGGATGGCGCGACGCCGTGGCAGGCCTTCCGTCTGGTCCTGCTGCCGCTGTCGGTACCGATTCTGGCCGTCGTATTTATTCTGTCGTTCATTGCCGCGATTACCGAAGTACCGGTGGCCTCGCTGCTGCTGCGCGATGTGAACAGCTATACCCTGGCCGTCGGTATGCAACAGTATCTCAACCCGCAGAACTATCTGTGGGGCGACTTTGCCGCCGCGGCGGTGCTCTCCGCCATTCCGATTACGGTTGTCTTCCTGCTGGCCCAGCGCTGGCTGGTTAACGGCCTGACGGCAGGCGGGGTGAAAGGTTAAGTTTCATCGTTATACCCGCCCCAAATTTCAGCGGAGGGATGGTGCTTTAGTTGCTGTACACGAACCCCAACCGGGTACGGCAACTACCGCCCTCAGCTGAAAAAGTAAGGCAAATGCCACTGCTATCCTCAACTGGACCCTACATAAATTAAGTTTTGTGACTGTTGGTCAGCGGCCTCTGAAGGCCGCTTTTTTTTATTCGCGTTTCAGGCGGTTGGAGTTACACAGCCACAGCGTAATCACCAGAATCAGGATCGCTGCCGAATAGATAAGCACCGCCATGGGCGATTCGTGATCGACAATAATCAGACGCACAATCGCCGTAATACCGATATAGACAAAATAGCGCAGCGGAAAGTGAAAGCCCGACTCAAAGTACTTCACAATCAGCGCGATAAATTCGAAATAGAGAAAATAGACCACCAGCCCTTCGACCAGCTTGTACTTACTGACCGGTTCCGGAGTAAACAGGACATGCGCCAGATGGAACGTCTCTTTCCCGAGGAAAACCACCAGGATGACCCCCAGGCACAGCAGCGCCAGATTCAAAACCGCCTGCATGGCGGTCGCCACAAAATTGACCAACGGACGATAGACCGACGGCATAGGCACACCTCTTATATTCGTTATTCCTGCCGATCTGTATAACGCAAAAACGTGATCCAGATCGATATTATTCGTTAACTTTTTGCGTCTGTTGCGTCAAATGTAACAATCACTTGCCAGACTGGCGGGTTAAAAAGGATACAGCAATGCTGACAATACGTACGGCGCAACGGGAAGACGCTCCCCTGCTGAGTGAAATGGGGAACGCCAGCTATCGCCACCACTTCGCCCACCTCTGGCACAGCGCCAGCGAGCTGGCGCACTTCCTCCAGCAGGAGTACTCCCTGCCCGCCCTTCACCACAGCCTCAGCGATGAGCGCAGCTGCTGGCTGATTGCCGAAGCCCGGCATCCTGTCGGCTTCGCAAAATACAGCTGCCATCAGCCGATGGCGCCCGATGGTCCGCGCGGCACGTTGCTGCATAAGCTCTATTTACTGCCAACTGAAACAGGACATGGCTACGGTGAGCAGATTTTTAGCGCCGTTGAAGCGCGAGCAAAGGCGGCGGGCGATGACTGGCTGTGGTTAGAAGTCCTCGCCAGCAATCCCGGCGCCAGGCGTTTTTATGAGCGCTCAGGTATGCAATATGTGAAAGACAGCGTATTCCGCTCCGCTACCCAGATGAGCACGCTGCATATTCTGGCCAAACCTATCTGAGAGGCGCTATGCACACTCTTCGTGAAACCGGCATCCGCAACGTCACCAGCGGTGAGAACGTGGTGATTTATCAACCTGCCAACCTCTATGACTGCACGCTTGGCGATAACGTCTTCGTCGGGCCATTCGTCGAAATTCAGGGCAATACGCGCATCGGCGCCGACAGTAAAATCCAGTCCCATACCTTTATTTGCGAGTATGTCACGATCGGCGAGCGTTGCTTTATCGGCCACGGCGTGATGTTTGCCAACGATATGTTTCGCGAGGGGCGTCCCGATGCCAACCGGGAAAACTGGGGGCGAATTACGATTGGGAACGATGTTTCTATCGGCAGCGGCGCGGCCATTCTGGCGGTCAGCATCTGCGATGGCGCGGTGATTGGCGCGGGCAGCGTGGTCACGAAATCGATAACAGAAAAAGGCGTCTGGGCGGGTAATCCGGCGAAATTGTTGCGCCGTCTGCCATAAAAAATGCCGACCCTGGGGTCGGCATTATTGCGGCGGATTAACGCTCCGTGACCGGGGGCGTGATTATGCGCGCCAGGCTTTGTAACGGTTAATCAGGCCGTTCGTCGAGCTGTCGTGGCTGCTGATTTCTTCGCCATCTTTCAGCTCTGGCAGAATGCGGTTTGCCAGCTGTTTACCTAACTCAACGCCCCACTGGTCGAAGGTGAAGATGTTGAGGATCGCGCCCTGGGTGAAGATCTTATGTTCATACAGGGCAATCAGCGCGCCCAGGCTGAACGGGGTGATTTCACGCAGCAGGATGGAGTTGGTCGGGCGGTTGCCTTCGAACACTTTGAACGGCACCACGTGATCCAGGGTTGCCGGATCTTTACCCTGATCACGATATTCCTGCTCAACCGCTTCACGGGATTTACCGAACGCCAGCGCTTCGGTCTGTGCAAAGAAGTTAGACAGCAGCTTCGGATGGTGATCGGAGAGCGGGTTATGGGTAATGGCCGGGGCGATAAAATCGCACGGTACCATTTTGGTGCCCTGGTGGATCAGCTGATAGAACGCGTGCTGGCCGTTGGTACCCGGCTCACCCCAGATGATAGGGCCGGTCTGGTAATCTACGGCGTTGCCGTTACGGTCAACGTATTTGCCGTTAGACTCCATGTTGCCCTGCTGGAAGTAGGCCGCAAAGCGGTGCATGTACTGGTCGTACGGCAGAATGGCTTCGGTTTCAGCGCCGAAGAAGTTGTTGTACCAGATACCGATCAGCGCCAGCAGCACCGGCAGGTTTTTCTCTGGCGCGGTGGTGGAGAAGTGTTTATCCATCGCATGCGCGCCGGAGAGCAGCTCAACAAAGTTGTCGAAGCCCACGGACAGGATAATGGACAGGCCGATGGCTGACCACAGGGAGTAACGGCCGCCAACCCAGTCCCAGAACTCAAACATATTGGCAGTATCAATACCGAACTCGCCCACCGCTTTGCCATTGGTGGAGAGTGCGGCGAAGTGTTTCGCCACGTGCTTCTCATCGCCCGCGGTCGCCAGGAACCAGTCGCGCGCGCTGTGGGCGTTGGTCATGGTTTCCTGGGTGGTGAAGGTTTTCGACGCGACCAGGAACAGAGTGGTTTCCGGGTTCACCGTTTTCAGCACTTCGGCGATATGGGTGCCATCGACGTTAGATACAAAGTGCATATTGAGGTGGTTTTTATACGGACGCAGCGCTTCGGTCACCATGAACGGGCCGAGGTCAGAACCGCCGATACCGATATTCACTACGTCAGTAATCGCTTTACCGGTATAGCCTTTCCAGCTACCGGAGATGATCGCTTCAGAGAAATGCTTCATCTTTTCGAGAACAGCATTAACTTCCGGCATCACATCTTTGCCATCAACAATAATCGGAGTATTGCTACGGTTGCGCAGAGCAACGTGCAGAACAGCGCGATCTTCAGTGCGGTTGATCTTTTCACCGGAGAACATGGACTTGATCGCCCCTGCCAGATCGGTCTCTTTCGCCAGATCCTGCAGTTTGCTCAGCGTCTCTTCGGTGATGCGGTTTTTGGAAAAATCCACCAGCATCAGATCGTCGAACGTTGCGGAAAACTTAGAAAAACGGTCGCTATCTTGCGCGAAAAGCTCGCTGATAGTGACGTCTTTCATTTCATCAAAGTGTTTCTGTAATGCCTGCCAGGCAGAGGTCTGCGTTGGGTTGATGTTTTTCATTAGCAATACTCTTCTGATTTGAGAATTGTGACTGCGGTCGATTGTAGCGCCGGCGGCAAAAAATTGTGATGATTTTTATGTTATGCCTATGACACGCGTCAGGAACAGGGTCAGTTCGGGGCAAAAAGCCTCTACTAGTATAGCCATCATAAGGCTTTTTTCTGTTAATCATCCCCGCATGAAAAATCCGCATAACCGCAACGTTGACATACCTACTCCGAAGCCTTTATATAACTGCACTGCCTGCATTTACGCAGGTTTGTATTGCTCGCGCATTTCACGCTACAGCGAAAGGGTATTGCAGGGGGATTATCACCAGCGCCCCCAGGCAAAGTGAAAGACGTCGGTAATTGCCAGAAGAGGTGCGTTGCCCAGGTAACCGTATTGGAGGAACCAGTCCGGCGAAAATACGTGAGGGGGAGCAACGCCGAGGTGATAAAGCGTCTGGTACGCACATCACCGGCCACAGGGGCTGAATCCCCTGGGTTGTCACCAGAAACGTTCGCAGTCGGGCGTTTCATACCCAGGAACTGACGTAAGGCGTTGGGGAGCGGGTCTACAAGGTGGAGCACTTCTGGGTGACATCGTAGCTGTTTATTGCTCTGCGCCCACCCTGTTTTTCGCTCTTCCCTTGTGCCATGGCTGAATAATTTGGCCTGGCTTATTAAGACATTTTATTACTGTAAGTTGGTGTCCAGCCAGCCCCACTCAGGAATCGTTTTAATAAGTCAGGCCCCCCCTGACACGAGGTTGTTATGACAGATTTAGTTGTAGCCAAATTCGGCGGCACCAGCGTTGCCGATTTCGATGCCATGAATCGCAGCGTTGATGTTGCGCGACTTGATGAGAACACGCGCGTCGTGGTGTTATCGGCCTCTGCGGGTGTGACCAATCTTTTGGTTGCTTTGGCTGAAGGGCTGGAACCCGCTGAGCGTTTTGAAAAGCTCGAGTCACTGCGCCAGATTCAATTCAATATCCTGGAGCGTCTGCGCTATCCCAACGTGATTCGCGAAGAGATCGAGCGTCTGCTGGAAAATATCACCACCCTGGCAGAAGCCGCTGCGCTGGCAAGTTCCGCTGCGCTGACCGACGAGCTGGTCAGCCATGGTGAACTGATGTCCACCCTGCTGTTTGTCGAAATTCTCCGCGAGCGCGGTATCGCGTCACAGTGGTTCGATGTGCGTAAAATTATGCGCACCAACGATCGCTTCGGCCGCGCCGAGCCAGACATTGCCGCACTGGCCGAGCTGACGCAGCTGCAGCTGACTCCGCGCCTGGCTGAAGGTCTGGTGGTCACTCAGGGCTTTATCGGCAGCGAAGCGAAAGGGCGTACGACAACCCTGGGTCGCGGCGGCAGCGACTATACCGCGGCTCTGCTGGGCGAAGCGCTGAACGCCAGCCGTGTCGATATCTGGACCGATGTCCCGGGTATCTACACCACCGACCCGCGCGTCGCGCCGGCGGCAAAACGCATTGATGTCATCGCCTTTGCCGAAGCGGCAGAAATGGCCACCTTTGGGGCCAAAGTGCTTCATCCTGCCACCCTGTTGCCCGCCGTGCGTAGCGATATTCCGGTCTTCGTGGGCTCCAGCAAAGAACCCACCGCCGGCGGAACGCTGGTGTGCAATAAAACCGAAAATCCGCCGCTGTTCCGGGCGCTGGCCCTGCGCCGTCGTCAGACGCTGCTGACGCTGCATAGCCTGAATATGCTGCACTCTCGCGGCTTCCTGGCGGAAGTGTTCGGGATCCTCGCGCGCCACAATATTTCCGTGGATCTGATCACCACGTCCGAAGTCAGCATTGCGTTGACCATGGATACCACCGGTTCGACCTCCGCCACCGATACTCTGCTGACGCAGGCGCTGCTGACCGAGCTCTCCTCCCTGTGCCGCGTAGAAGTGGAGCAGGATCTGGCGCTGGTGGCGTTAATCGGTAACGAGTTGTCGCGCGCCTGTGGCGTGGGCAAAGAAGTTTTCGGCGTCCTTGAGCCGTTCAATATTCGTATGATTTGCTACGGCGCATCCAGCCATAACCTCTGCTTCCTGGTGCCTGGCGCAGATGCCGAGAAAGTCGTGCAGAAATTACATCATAATTTGTTTGAATAATATTTCTTCACGCGATAAATATTACCTATAGCCGGGCTCGAACCCGGCTTTTTTATAACTATACCAACACAACACCCCCTCAATCGTTCAGGCGACTGGACGGTGCGACGATCCCTGATGCACAGCAGACAACGTGCCCGGGGAAACAGACACCGCCTGCGCACGCGTTGCCCGAAGAATGAGGCGTTAATCGCAAGGAAAACAACATGCTCGCTACTCTGACGAGGCTGTTCCCGTTATGGGCGCTGCTGCTCTCTGTTCTGGCTTATTACACTCCGTCGACCTTTACCCCCGTCGGGCCATGGGTCACCACGCTGCTGATGCTAATCATGTTCGGAATGGGAGTACATCTGAAACTGGATGACTTTAAGCGCGTGCTGTCGCGCCCGGCGCCGGTGGCTGCAGGTATTTTTCTTCACTATCTGGTGATGCCTCTCGCCGCCTGGGCGCTGGCGCTGCTGTTCCATATGCCGCCCGAGCTTTCAGCCGGCATGGTACTGGTCGGGAGCGTCGCCAGTGGGACCGCATCGAACGTGATGATCTATCTCGCGAAAGGCGATGTGGCGCTGTCTGTCACCATCTCATCGGTTTCTACGCTGGTCGGCGTGGTTGCCACGCCGCTGCTGACGCGGCTGTATGTGGATGCGCACATTCAGGTCGACGTCATGGGGATGCTGCTCAGCATCCTGCAGATCGTGGTGATCCCGATTGCGCTGGGGCTGGTGATTCACCATACGCTGCCCAAAGTGGTGAAAGCGGTTGAGCCTTTTCTGCCCGCCTTCTCAATGATCTGCATCCTGGCGATCATCAGCGCCGTCGTCGCCGGTTCCGCCTCGCATATCGCCTCGGTGGGCCTGGTGGTGATTGTCGCGGTGATCCTGCATAACGCCATTGGCCTGCTCGGTGGCTACTGGGGCGGGCGGCTGTTTGGCTTTGACGAGTCAACCTGTCGGACGCTGGCGATTGAAGTGGGGATGCAAAACTCTGGTCTGGCTGCCGCGCTGGGGAAAATCTACTTCGGCCCGCTCGCCGCGCTGCCCGGTGCGCTGTTTTCAGTCTGGCACAACCTGTCCGGTTCGCTGCTGGCGGGTTACTGGTCCGGGAAACCGACCGCCAAAAACGTGAACAAACGCTAATATTCCCTCACCCGGGCCAACGGCCCGGGTATTTTCCCCGTTTGTGCCCTCCTCAACGAGACTAACCCGCTGTCCGTCGGCCCGCGATTACCGTACACTGGGTTATCCGGCAGACTGAGGGCACCACGATGGCACTTCCCCGCATTACGCAAAAAGAGATGACAGAGCGCGAGCAACGCGAACTCAAAACGCTGCTTGACCGGGCCCGAATAGCGCACGGCCGTCCGCTGACCAACGCCGAGACCAACGCCGTCAAGAAAGAGTACATCGACAAGCTGATGGTGCTGCGAGAAGCCGAAGCGAAAAAGGCCCGCCAGCTAAAGAAAAAGCAGGCCTACAAACCCGATAGCGAAGCTTCATTTTCATGGTCGGCGAGCACGCCGACGCGCGGCAGGCGTTAACGCCCTTTCTTTTTCCGCCCCGGCTGAGTAAAACGTTTTCCGTTAGACGCCGGGCGCCCTTTCTCGTTTTTCTCATTGCTCTTTTCAACCTTCACTACCGGACGTTTGATCCCGGCGGTTTTCGGTTTGGCTTTCGCCTTCGGTTTGGCCTCAGAGGACGAATTCTCAATCAGCTTAAACAGCGCCACCAGCTCATCATCCGTCAGGTCGCGCCACTCGCCCAGCGGCAGTCCCGACAGCCCGACGTTCATAATTCGCGTCCGTTCAAGCTTCATGACCTCATAGCCAAAGTGCTCACACATCCGGCGAATCTGCCGGTTCAGGCCCTGAACCAGGGTTATGCGGAACACGAACGGCGCTTCCTTCCTGACTTTGCACTTCTTCGTCACCGTGCCAAGAATCGGTACGCCGGCTCCCATACCGCGGATAAACTCGTCGGTCACCGGCTTGTCCACCGTCACCAGATACTCTTTTTCGTGATCGTTGCCAGCACGCAGGATCTTATTCACCAGATCGCCGTGGTTGGTCAGAAAGATCAGCCCCTGAGAGTCTTTGTCCAGTCGACCAATCGGGAAGACGCGCTTGCTGTGGTTAACAAAGTCCACAATGTTATCGCGCTCGCTGTCTTCCGTTGTACTGACAATACCGACCGGTTTATTCAGGGCGATGAAAACCAGATCTTCGGCCTCGCGCGGCTCGATCAATTGACCGTTGACCTTCACGACATCGCCAGGGTTGACCTGATCGCCAATGGTCGCACGCTTGCCATTGATAAAAACATTGCCTTGTTCAATGTAGCGATCGGCTTCGCGACGCGAGCAAATTCCGCTTTCACTGATGTATTTATTGAGTCGGGTTGATGAGTCTGGCAGCATAAATTCTCCTGTAAAAGCGAAATATACCTCAGGCCGCGGACAATCAAAAATAATCGCGTCTCCACGGCTCGCCGCTAAATGTGATCCGTCACACCTTTCGACACAAAAGTGTTCCACCCCGTGCCGTGCAATTCTGCCCGGCGAAAATAAGCAGAATCAAACCATTAGCTCACCATGCACAAAAGTGCCATCTCCAGGCAGGTCAGTAATCAAATGTGCAAAACAAACCGCCACCTTATGGTGATGATATAGCGGAAAATTGCTTTGTCGCCGGCGATTGTTGGGGTTATATCAGATCAAGAGAGCAAGAGTGTCGTTTGCACAAATGTGCAGGAGCCCAAAGATGGCGATCGAAAATAGCGATGATATCCGCTTAATAGTTAAAGTTGCCCAGCTCTATTATGAGCAGGACCTGACCCAGGCGCAGATTGCCCGTGAGCTGGGTATTTACCGCACCACGATCAGCCGCCTGCTAAAACGCGGTCGTGAGCAGGGTATTGTCACCATCGCCATCAACTACGACTACAACGAAAATCTGTGGCTGGAACAGCAGCTGAAGCAAAAGTTCGCTCTCAAAGAGGCGGTGGTCGCTTCCTGCGAGTCATCACAGGAAGAGGACCAGCTGAGCACCATCGGGCAGCATGGCGCTCAGCTGGTCGATCGCCTGCTTGAGCCTGGCGATATTATCGGCTTTTCCTGGGGGCGTGCGGTCCGTGCGCTGGTCGAAACCCTACCGCAGGCAAGTCAGTCGCGGCAGGTGATTTGCGTGCCGATTATCGGCGGTCCCTCGGGCAAGCTGGAGAGCCGGTATCATGTGAACACGCTGACCTACGGCGCCGCCGCCAGGCTGAAAGCCGAATCGCATCTTGCTGACTTCCCGGCGCTGCTGGAAAACACATTGATTCGCAACGGTATTATGCAGTCCCAGCATTTTAAAACGATTTCATCCTACTGGGAGAATCTCGATGTGGCGCTGGTGGGTATCGGTTCCCCGGCGATTAGCGATGGCGCCAACTGGCATGCGTTTTATGGTAGCGAAGAGAGCGATGATCTCAACGCGCGGCACGTCGCCGGCGATATTTGTTCACGCTTTTATGATATCAACGGTATCGCCGTTGAAACCAATATGAATGAAAAAACGCTCTCCATCGATATTGCCAGATTAAAACAGGTGCGTTATTCCGTGGGTATCGCCATCGGCGAAGAAAAATATACCGGAATCATTGGCGCATTACGCGGGGGTTATATTAACTGCCTGGTGACGAATAGAGAAACCGCAGAACTGTTACTGAAATAAAAGACGTTTTCTTTTGCCGCAGCTCACGCTGCGTGGGATCCCTTTACCTGAAAATGAGATAACGATTATGCAAACATGGCTAAATCTGCAAGATAAAATCATTATTGTTACCGGCGGCGCTTCGGGAATTGGTCTGGCAATTGTTGATGAGTTATTAAATCTCGGCGCAAATGTCCAGATGAGCGATATTCACGGCGGTGACAAGCATCACCACAATGACCGTTACAGGTTCTGGCCCACGGATATTTCCAGCGCCAGCGAAGTGAATCACACCGTCGAGCAGATTATTCAACAATACGGCCGTATCGATGGCCTGGTGAATAATGCCGGGGTGAATTTTCCGCGTCTCCTCGTCGATGAGAAAGCCCCGGCAGGACGCTACGAACTCAATGAGGCCGCTTTTGAAAAGATGGTGAACATCAACCAAAAAGGGGTCTTTCTGATGTCGCAGGCGGTGGCCCGGCAGATGGTGAAACAGCGCGCAGGCGTCATTGTTAACGTCTCGTCGGAAAGCGGGCTGGAAGGCTCTGAAGGTCAGAGCTGCTATGCCGCAACCAAGGCTGCGCTGAATAGCTTCACGCGTTCATGGTCCAAAGAGCTGGGGAAACACGGTATTCGCGTCGTGGGCGTTGCGCCAGGCATCCTCGAAAAAACCGGGCTGCGCACGCCGGAATACGAAGAAGCGCTGGCCTGGACGCGCAATATCAGCGTCGAGCAGCTGCGCGCGGGCTATAGCAAAAACGCGATTCCGCTTGGTCGCTCCGGTCGTCTTAGCGAAGTGGCCGACTATGTCTGCTACCTGCTGTCAGAGCGGGCAAGCTATATAACCGGAGTAACCACTAACATCGCCGGCGGAAAAACCCGCGGATAAGGAGTCGATATGGTGAATGTTATTTTCTGCGCCCACGGTCAGCTGGCCTGCGCCATGCTGGATTCGGTACGCATGGTCTATGGTGACGTAAAGGCCAGCGCGGTGGCATTTATGCCCGGCGAAAACGCCAGCGACATCGCCACCCGGCTCGATGAGTTAGTAAGTGCTCACAATGATAGTGAGTGGCTGATCGCCGTCGATTTACAGTGCGGCAGCCCATGGAATGCCGCCGCCGGGCTGGCGATGAAAAACCCGCGACTGCGGGTCATCAGCGGTCTCTCTTTACCGCTGGCGCTGGAACTGGTGGATAACCAGCAGACCCTGACCGCAGACGCCCTGTGCGCACACCTGACCGCCATCGCCAGCCAGTGCTGCGTGGTGTGGCGACAGCCGGAAACCATTGAGGAGGATTTCTGATGAACATTACGCTTGCTCGCATTGATGACCGCCTGATCCATGGCCAGGTGACCACCGTGTGGTCAAAAGTGGCCAACGCCGGGCGCATTATTATCTGCAACGACGAGGTCTATAACGATGAGGTACGTCGGACCTTACTCCGCCAGGCCGCGCCTCCGGGCATGAAGGTCAATGTCGTTAACCTCGAAAAGGCGGTCGCCGTTTATCACAACCCGCAATATCAACACGAGACCGTTTTTTATTTATTCACCAACCCTCAGGATGTTTTAACGATGGTCAGACAGGGGGTCAATATTGCCACCTTAAATATCGGCGGCATGGCCTGGCGACCGGGTAAAAAACAATTAACCAAGGCGGTATCTTTAGACGACCAGGATATTCATGCGTTTCATGAACTGGATAAACTGGGCGTAAAACTGGACTTACGTGTGGTGGCATCAGATCCGTCCGTCAATATCCTCGACAAAATAGCCGAGCACTCTGTTACAGAATAAAACAGCGCCTGTATTTTGCACATCGTTATTCTGAATGGCACACCCTGGAAATAGACTTAGCACAATTTTTAGTGACAGGTTTAAAAATATAAAACCCATACCGTGACCGTCAGCGTAATACCGTGTTAATGCCGTAACAGGCAGGGATTTGCATACCCTCAAGGTGACATATTATGGAAATCAGTACCCTACAAATAATCGCCATATTTATTTTTTCTTGTATTGCCGGAATGGGCAGCGTGCTGGATGAATTTCAGACGCACCGCCCGTTAATTGCCTGCACGGTCATCGGCTTAATTCTCGGTGATTTAAAAACCGGGATTATGCTCGGCGGTACATTGGAACTGATCGCACTCGGCTGGATGAACGTCGGCGCCGCGCAATCGCCGGATTCGGCGCTGGCCAGCATTATCTCCGCGATTCTGGTTATCGTCGGCCATCAAAGTATCGCCACAGGGATCGCCATCGCGCTGCCGGTGGCCGCAGCCGGGCAGGTGCTCACCGTTTTCGCCCGCACCATTACGGTGGTCTTTCAACACGCAGCGGACAAAGCGGCGGAGGACGCGCGTTTTCGCACTATCGACATGCTGCATATCTCGGCGCTGGGCGTACAGGCGCTCCGCGTCGCAATTCCGGCACTGGTCGTCTCGCTGTTTGTCAGCGCCGACATGGTCAGCAACATGCTGAACGCCATCCCGGAATTTGTCACCCGCGGCCTGCAAATCGCCGGTGGTTTTATTGTGGTGGTGGGCTACGCCATGGTGCTGCGCATGATGGGCGTCAAATACCTGATGCCATTCTTTTTCCTCGGTTTTCTGGCGGGAGGCTATCTCGATTTCAGCCTGCTGGCCTTCGGCGGCGTGGGCGTCATTATCGCGCTGATTTATATCCAGCTGAACCCGCAATGGCGCAAGGCCGAGCCCCAGCAGGCCGCCGCCTCTTCCACCGCCCTTGACCAACTTGACGACTGATGGAGCCCGTTATGGAACCGAAAAAACTCACCCAAGGCGACCTGGTTAACATCTTTCTGCGCTCCAACCTGCAGCAGGCCTCCTTCAACTTTGAACGCATTCATGGTCTCGGCTTTTGCTACGACATGATCCCGGCGATCAAGCGTCTCTATCCGCTAAAAGAGGATCAGGTGGCGGCGCTAAAACGCCATCTGGTGTTCTTCAATACCACCCCCGCCGTCTGCGGCCCGGTGCTGGGCGTAACGGCGGCGATGGAGGAAGCGCGAGCCAACGGCGCGGCCATCGACGATGGGGCGATTAACGGCATCAAAGTTGGCCTGATGGGGCCGCTGGCCGGGGTCGGCGATCCGCTGGTCTGGGGCACGTTGCGCCCGATTACCGCGGCGCTCGGCGCGTCGCTCGCGCTCTCCGGGAATCTTCTTGGGCCACTTCTCTTTTTCTTTATTTTCAATGCAGTACGCCTGGCAATGAAATGGTACGGCCTGCAGCTCGGTTTCCGTAAGGGGGTCAATATCGTCAGCGATATGGGCGGTAACCTGCTGCAAAAACTGACCGAAGGGGCCTCTATTTTGGGTCTCTTCGTGATGGGCGTGCTGGTCACCAGGTGGACCTCCATCCACGTGCCGTTGGTGGTGTCGCAAACGCCAGGCGCCGACGGCACCACCGTCACCATGACCGTACAAAACATCCTCGACCAGCTTTGTCCCGGCCTGTTGGCGCTGGGCCTGACGCTGCTGATGGTGCGTCTGCTCAATAAAAAAGTTAACCCGGTATGGCTGATCTTTGCCCTGTTTGGTCTGGGGATTATCGGTAACGCGCTGGGCTTCTTGTCCTGATTATTCGGCCCCGGTCGCACCGGGGCCACTTCAATAAGCTAACCCCGTAGTAAAAGGGGATGAGGTGGTAAACATGAAAACGACAGCTCTACGCCTTTACGGTAAACGCGACCTGCGTCTGGAAACCTTTGCACTCCCGGAAATGCAGGATGACGAGATCCTGGCCCGCGTGGTCACCGATAGCCTGTGCCTCTCTTCCTGGAAAGAGGCCAACCAGGGGGAAAACCATAAAAAGGTGCCGGACGACGTGGCGGTGAACCCGATCATTATCGGCCATGAATTCTGCGGTGAAATCCTCGCGGTCGGGAAAAAGTGGCAGCATAAATTCCAGGCCGGTCAGCGCTATGTGATTCAGGCCAACCTGCAGCTGCCGGATCGCCCCGATTGCCCCGGCTACTCCTTCCCGTGGATCGGTGGCGAAGCGACTCACGTGGTGATCCCGGATGAGGTCATGACGCAAGATTGTCTGCTCACCTGGGAAGGCGATACCTGGTTTGAAGGCTCGCTGGTCGAACCGCTCTCCTGCGTGATCGGTGCATTCAACGCCAACTATCATCTGCAGGAAGGGAGCTATAACCATGTGATGGGGATCCGACCTCAGGGCCGCACGC
The DNA here is from genome assembly GCF_000735435.1 of Klebsiella planticola ATCC 33531. Lineage (GTDB taxonomy): Bacteria > Pseudomonadota > Gammaproteobacteria > Enterobacterales > Enterobacteriaceae > Klebsiella > Klebsiella planticola. The sequence continues at coordinate 76,409 of NZ_JMPP01000009.1, forward strand.
TGATCCTCGGCGGTACCGGCCCCATGGGGCTGCTGGCGATCGACTACGCCTTGCATGGGCCGGTCAACCCTTCCCTGTTGGTGGTGACCGATACCAACAAACCGAAGCTGAGCTATGCCCGCCAGCATTATCCGTCAGAACCACAAACGCTGATCCATTACCTCGACGGGCACGATGCCGGACGCGAGACGCTGATGGCGCTGAGCGGCGGCCACGGCTTTGACGATATTTTCGTCTTCGTGCCGAAAGAGGAGCTGATTACCATGGCCTCTTCGCTGCTGGCCCCCGACGGCTGTCTGAACTTCTTTGCCGGCCCGCAGGATAAGCAGTTCAGCGCTCCGATAAACTTTTACGACGTGCATTATGCCTTTACGCATTACGTCGGTACTTCCGGCGGCAATACTGACGATATGCGGGCCGCCGTGGCGCTGATGCAGGCGAAAAAAGTCCAGGCGGCGAAAGTGGTGACCCATATTCTCGGACTCAATGCGGCGGGTGAAACTACCCTCGATTTACCGGCCGTCGGCGGCGGTAAAAAGCTGGTGTATACCGAAAAATCGCTTCCCCTGACCCCTCTTGGCGCCATTGCTGACCCTGAACTGGCGGCCATTATGGCGCGTCATCACGGGATCTGGTCCGCCGAAGCGGAACGGTACCTGCTGGCCCACGCACCGGACATTGCTCATGATTAATCGCGAAACTCAGCTCTGCATGTCGCTGGCCGGCCGGCCAGGCAACTTCGGTACCCGTTTTCACAACTATCTGTATGAGAAGCTGGGGCTGAATTTTATCTATAAAGCCTTTACCACGCAGGATATCGCCGCCGCGGTGGGAGGGGTACGGGCGCTGGGGATTCGCGGTTGCGCGGTCTCGATGCCGTTTAAAGAGAGCTGCATGCCCTTCCTTGACGCCATCGATCCTTCGGCCAGGGTAATTGATTCCGTCAATACCATCGTTAACGACAACGGCAGATTGACCGGACTCAACACCGACTATATCGCGGTAAAGAGCCTGATCGACAGCCACCAGCTGGATACCCATGCCAGCGTGATGATTCAGGGCAGCGGCGGCATGGGGAAAGCGGTTATCGCCGCCTTTCGCGACGCCGGCTTTCGCGATGTGGTTATCGCCGCCCGCAATCGCGACAGCGGCCTGGCGCTGGCGAAACAGTACGGTTTTCAGTGGCAGCCGCAGCCTGAAGGGATCAGGGCCGATATTCTGGTCAACGTCACACCGCTCGGCATGGCAGGCGGTACGCAAAGCGACACCCTGGCATTCAGCCAGTCGATGGTTGGGCAGGCTCAGGTCGTGTTCGACGTGGTGGCCCTGCCGTCGCAAACACCGCTGATTCGTCTGGCGCAGAGGCTGGATAAGCAGATTATCAGCGGCGCGGAGGTGATTGCGCTGCAGGCGGTGGAACAATTCGCGCTTTATACCGGCGTACGTCCGGATGCCGATCTCGTCAACGAGGCTGCGGCATTTGCGCGGGCGGGGTAAGCCTGAGCGCCAGGGAGGGCGCTCTTACCCCGGTTTCCTGGTTTCATACTCTTTGCCTCCCCTTCACCGTTCCCCTCTTCTCACTCGTCACAACAGCAAGAGACCCGGTGTCGCGCCGCCACCTTGCAACATCGTGAGCCATATCAGTGAGCCTGCGGGCAACCGGTGGTAGGATCGCCTGCGACTCTGTAACCTGGCTAAATGGAGAAAAGATGGAACTGCTGTTATTGAGTAACTCGTCGCTACCCGGCAAAGCATGGCTGGAACATGCGCTGCCGCTGATTGCCGGACAGCTAAACGGACGCCGTTCCGCGGTGTTTATCCCCTTTGCCGGGGTGACGCAAACCTGGGACGACTACACGGCCAAAGCCGCCGGGGTGCTCGCCCCGCTTGGCGTTTCCGTCACCGGTATTCACCGCGTCGCCGACCCGGTGGCGGCGATTGCCGCCGCTGAAGTGGTGATTGTCGGCGGCGGCAATACTTTTCAGCTGCTGAAAGAGTGCCGTGGACGCGGGCTTTTGGCGCCAGTTGTGGAGGTTGTGAAGCGTGGCGCGCTGTACATCGGCTGGAGCGCGGGGGCAAATCTCGCCTGCCCGACCATCCGCACCACCAACGATATGCCGATTGTCGATCCGCAGGGTTTTGACGCGCTGGGGCTGTTCCCGCTGCAGATTAACCCGCACTTTACCAACGCGCTGCCGGAAGGACATCAGGGCGAAACCCGTGAGCAGCGTATTCGCGAACTGCTGGTCGTGGCCCCGGAGCTGACGATCGTCGGCCTACCGGAAGGCAACTGGATTCAGGTGACACAGGGGCAGGCCACCCTCGGCGGCCCGAACCCGACGCTGCTGTTTAAAGCCGGTGAGGAAGCGGTGCCTCTGCAGGCCGGTCACCGCTTTTAAGATGACGGTTCCCGGCTTGCGGCGTCAGCGTCGTCGCCGGGATATCGCCCCCGTGACCGGTTAATCCGCCGACGGCAGGAAAACGACTTAGTATTCATCCCGATCGTCATCTTCATCCGGCTGCTCCATCACGCTATAAGCCACCGAGCAGAACAACGAGTTCAGGCGTTTCATATCCCCCAGTAACCCCAGATGCAGCGAGCTGGTCTCGATACTCTGTACGTTTTGCTGGTGCAGACGGTCGACGTGCGCGTGCGAGTAGCGGCGGTTCAGGATGCGGAAACGATGCTTGTTGCGGCGCAGGCGTCGGGCGCTCGGGACATCGCTGGAGAAAAAGACCGACATCGCCAGTTGTAGGTTGCTGAGCAGCTGCTCGTACAGCCCGTCCAGCTCCTTCAGCCCTTCCACCGAAAAGGCGCGGCGCGCCGCCAGCGATTTATCGGCGATTTCGCTGCCCATTCTCTCGACGATATCGGAAGCCTGCTCCAGATTGAGCGCCATTTCGATGATCTCCGCCCAGCGGCGGGACTCTTCTTCGGCCAGCTCATCTTTCGGCATGCGGGCCAGATAGAGCTTGATCGCGGTGTAGAGCACGTTGATATCGTCCGCCAGCCTGCGCAACTCTTTCTCCTCCCGCGGCTCGCCGTGCATCACCTTGTGCAGCCCCTCGAGCATCTGCTCCATCGCGTCGCCAATGCGCAACGTTTCGCGTGCGGCATTCGCCAACGCCAGCGCCGGCGTATCCAGCGCCGTGGTATCCAGATGTTTTGGTTTGAGATGGAGGTCCTGCTCGGGATCCTCACGAATCATCCGTTTGCAGAGTCTGGCCATGGGCTCGGCAAAGGGCACCATCGCCACGCAGCGAATCAGGTTGTAGAAGACGTGGAAGTAGATAACCAGTTCCGATTCCGGCAGCGGCATACGGTGCATCGCATTGGCCAGCACATGCACAAACGGCAGAATAATCAGACTCCCCACCAGCTTGAACAACAGACTGCCGAGCGCCACGCGGCGCGCAGAAGCGTTGGCGGCGCTGTTGTTGATCATCGCCAGAATCCCCGAACCGAGGTTGGCGCCAATCACCAGGCACAGCGCCACCGGAAACGAAATCACCCCGGTGGAAGTCAGGGTTGCCGTTAACAGCACTGCCGCCAGGCTGGAGTAGCTGATGATGGCAAACATGGCGCCAATCAGCGCGTCGAGCATAATGTCGCCGGTCAGCGAGGCGAAAATCACCTGCACGCCATTTGCCTGGGTGATGGGATGAACCGCCTGCACAATCAGTTCCAGCGCTAGCAGAATCAGCCCCAGGCCGATCCCCACCCGTCCGAGCTGGCCGGCACGCGTTTGTTTGCGTCCGAGGAAAAAAATCACGCCGATAAAAATCAGCAGCGGCGACAGCCACGACAGATCGAAGGTCAGCACCCTCGCCATCAATGCGGTCCCCACATCGGCCCCCAGCACAATCACCAGCGCAGGCGTCAGCGCGACCAGATCCTGAGCGACAAATGAGGTCACCAGCATGGTGGTGGCATTACTGCTCTGGACCAGAGCCGTGACGCCAATCCCCGCGCAGAAGGCGAGCGGTTTTTTCTCAACGCTACTACTGAGGACGGAACGCAGGCGCGCGCCAAATACGCGCATCACGCCGGTACGAACGATGTGGGTGCCCCAGACCAGCAGGGCAACAGCAGACAGCAGATGCAGCAGAGTTAACACGGATTCTTATTCTCCTTATTACCCGACGGATATATACCGATAACCCGTCCTGAACGCGCCGGGCTTATCCGGGCGATATCGTCCGGAGCGATATCAGGCGATGCCGGCCGTTGTGGATCAATACTCCAGTATAAGGGTTTAACCACAATAAAGAGACAGGGCGCCCTGATGGCGCCCTGTAAGTTGTAAGCTAAGATGACGGATTTGTGACAGGTCGCGTTCTAGTCCGCGTCATATCCCAGGTTTGGCGCCAGCCAGCGTTCAACTTCCGCAGGCGTCATCCCTTTCCGCTGGGCATAATCTTCCACCTGATCGCGCTGAATTTGCGCCACCGCGTAATACTTGCTGTCCGGATGGCTGAAGTACCAGCCGGAAACCGATGCGCCCGGCCACATGGCGAACGACTCGGTCAGCTTCATACCGGTATGCGCCTCGACATCCAGCAGTTCCCAGATCACCGCTTTTTCCGTGTGCTCCGGACAGGCCGGGTAACCCGGCGCGGGACGAATCCCCTGGTAGTTTTCGCGGATCAGCTCCTCGTTACTGAGGTTCTCATTCGCCGCATAGCCCCAGTAGACCTTACGCACGCGTTCATGCAGGTATTCGGCAAACGCTTCCGCCAGACGGTCGGCGATGGCTTTGACCATAATCTTGTTGTAATCATCGTGCTGCGCATCAAACGCTTCCGCCAGCGCGTCCTCTTCCAGCCCGCCGGTCACCGCAAATGCGCCGAGGTAGTCAGCTTTGCCGCTGAGCTTCGGCGCCACAAAATCGGCAAGGCAGTAGTTGGCAAAGCCGACTTTCTCCGTCTGCTGACGCAGATGGTGGCTAACCGTCAGCACATGGGTACGGGTTTCATCGCGGTAGATTTCAATGTCATCCCCCACCCGGTTGGCCGGGAATAACCCCACCACGCCGCGCGGATTCAGCGTCTTCTCTGCGCTCAGTTTATCCAGCATCTCGTTAGCATCGTGGAACAACCGCTTCGCCTCTTCGCCGACCACCTCGTCTTCCAGAATGCGTGGATACTTCCCGGCCAGCGACCAGGTCATAAAGAATGGCGTCCAGTCGATGTAGTTGCGCAGGGTTTCGATGCTGGCTTCCACGCTCTGCACGCCCAGACGATGGGCAACCGGTGGCGTGTAGCTGGCCCAGTCAAAGGCCAGATCGTTCTCACGAGCGGCAGCCAGGGTCACCGGCGGCGTGCGTGGTTTCTTGCGAGCGTGCTGGATACGCACGGTTTCATACTCGCGACGCGTGCGCGCAACAAAATCATCGTGCTGTGTGTCGGAGAGCAGAGCCGAGACCACGCCCACGGTGCGCGAGGCGTTCTGAACATAGACCGTCGGGCCGCTGTAGTTCTGCTCGATTTTGACCGCCGTATGGGCCTTCGACGTCGTGGCCCCGCCAATCAGCAGCGGAATGGTAAAGCCCTGGCGTTCCATCTCTTTCGCCACGTTAACCATCTCGTCCAGCGACGGGGTAATCAGCCCGGAGAGGCCAATCAGGTCGGCATTCACTTCGCGGGCGGTTTTGAGGATTTTATCCGCCGGCACCATCACGCCAAGATCGATAATTTCGTAGTTATTGCACTGCAGCACCACGCCAACGATATTTTTACCGATGTCGTGGACGTCGCCTTTCACGGTCGCAATGACCATCTTGCCGTTGCTGGAGCCCTTTTCCTTGCTGGCTTCAATATACGGCTCCAGATAGGCGACCGCCTGTTTCATCACCCGGGCCGACTTCACCACCTGCGGCAGGAACATTTTACCTTCGCCGAACAGGTCGCCGACCACGTTCATCCCGTCCATCAGCGGGCCTTCGATCACTTCTATCGGCCGAGCGGCCTGCTGGCGCGCCTCTTCGGTATCCAGCTCGATAAACTCGGTAATGCCTTTTACCAGCGAGTATTCAAGCCGTTTTTTCACGTCCCAGCTGCGCCATTCCGCCTGCTGGGCGTTGGCGGAGTCGTCCGTTTTGCTGCCGCGGTATTTTTCCGCCAGCTCCAGCAGACGCTCGGTGCCGTCAGCATGACGGTTAAGGATCACGTCTTCGACGGCATCGCGCAGCTCAGCCGGCAGATCGTCATAAATCGCCAGCTGACCGGCGTTAACGATCCCCATATCCATGCCGTTACGGATGGCGTAGTAGAGGAAGACGGCGTGAATCGCTTCGCGAACCGGATCGTTGCCGCGGAACGAGAAGGAGACGTTTGAGACGCCGCCGGAAATCAGCGCGTGGGGCAGTTCGCGTTTAATGTCTTCACAGGCGCCGATAAAGTCCTGCGCATAGTTGTTGTGTTCTTCAATACCGGTGGCGACAGCGAAGATATTGGGGTCAAAAATAATATCTTCCGGCGGGAATCCCACCTCTTCGGTCAGAATCTTGTATGCCCGGCGGCAAATTTCAATTTTCCGCGCCCGGGTATCGGCCTGGCCCATTTCATCAAAGGCCATCACCACCACGGCAGCACCGTAGCGACGCACCTTCTTCGCATGCTCAACGAAGGCCTCTACGCCCTCTTTCATTGAGATGGAGTTGACGATACCTTTGCCCTGAATACATTTCAGACCCTTTTCGATGACATCCCATTTCGAGGAGTCGATCATAATCGGCACCCGGGCAATGTCGGGCTCGCCGGCGATCAGATTAAGGAAACGCACCATCGCCGCTTCCGCGTCGAGCATCCCCTCATCCATGTTGATATCGATAATCTGCGCGCCGCTTTCCACCTGCTGGCGGGCAACGTCCAGCGCTTCGTTATATTTTTCTTCTTTAATCAGGCGCTTGAATTTGGCTGAGCCGGTCACGTTGGTCCGCTCACCGACGTTAACAAACAGGCTGTCGTCGCCGATATTCAGCGGTTCCAGGCCGGCCAGACGGCAGGCGACCGGGATCTCCGGCAGCGCGCGCGGCGCGAGGCCCGTAACGGCGCGCGTCATGGCGGCGATATGTTCCGGCGTAGTGCCGCAGCAGCCGCCGACGATGTTCAGGAAGCCAGACTCCGCCCATTCGCGAATCTGCGCCGCCATGGTGTCAGCGTCCAGATCGTATTCACCAAAGGCGTTCGGCAGCCCGGCATTAGGGTGCGCAGTGACATAGCATTCGGCAATGCGCGACAGCTCCTGCACGTACTGGCGCAGCTCATCTGGCCCCAGCGCGCAGTTCAGGCCGAAGGTGAGCGCATCGGCATGACGCAGGGAGTTATAAAAGGCTTCGGTGGTTTGCCCGGAGAGCGTACGCCCGGAGGCGTCGGTGATGGTACCGGAGATCATGATCGGCAGTTCAACGCCCAGCGCCTCAAATTCCTCTTTCACGGCGAAGATCGCCGCTTTGGCATTCAGGGTATCGAACACGGTCTCGATCAGAATCAGGTCAACGCCCCCTTCCACCAGCGCTTTGGTGGACTCGCGGTAAGCCTCCACCAGCCCATCAAAGGTAATATTGCGGTAGGCTGGGTCGTTAACATCAGGGGAAATAGAGGCGGTGCGGTTGGTCGGGCCGAGCACGCCCGCGACGTAGCGCGGTTTTTCCGGCGTGCGGGAAGTCCACTCATCGGCGCAGGCGCGCGCCAGCTTTGCCGCGACAAAGTTGATTTCCGCCGACAGGGATTCCATCTGGTAATCCGCCATCGCGATAGTGGTCGAGTTAAAGGTATTGGTTTCAATGATATCCGCCCCCGCCTCAAAGTAGGCGTCATGGATAGCGGTTATCACATCCGGCTTACTGAGCACCAGCAGATCGTTATTGCCTTTCAGATCGCATGGCCAGTCGGCAAAGCGTTCGCCGCGGAAGTCCTCTTCACTCAGACGATAGCCCTGGATCATGGTGCCCATGCCCCCATCCAGAACCAAAATACGTTTTTTTAACTGCTGATGCAGTTGTTCAACTTTGCTGCTCACACTCGCTCCCGACAACGCTCAACCAGACCGAAAAAACTCAACGGACCATACTGGCATAAAGCACCAGAGCGGAAAAGAGAACGACGGGCAATATGAGACATGTTCAGCTTCACTCCTCCGATCAGTCCGGTTGTGATTGCAAATCCGAAAAATAAAATGAAAACTATTTCCACGATACAGAAAAAAGGAATCTGCGATGGCCACTCCCGTTCCCGCTAAGCGCGGCAGAAAACCCGCGACGCCCGCCGCCCCCCAGGCTGGCGGCCAGGTTCAGTCGCTCACCCGTGGATTAAAATTGCTTGAATGGATTGCTGAGTCTCACAGCAGCGTGGCGCTGACTGAACTGGCCCAGCAGGCCGGGCTGCCCAACTCCACCACCCATCGTCTGCTGACGACCATGCAGCAGCTGGGCTTTGTCCGCCAGGTGGGTGAGCTGGGCCACTGGTCCGTGGGCGCACACGCCTTTGTAGTCGGCAGCAGCTTCCTGCAAAGCCGCAACCTGCTGGCAATCGTCCACCCGATCCTGCGCCAGCTGATGGAAGACTCCGGTGAAACCGTCAATCTGGCGGTGCTGGATCAAAGCGATCACCAGGCGATTATTATTGATCAGGTGCAGTGTACGCAGCTGATGCGCATGTCGGCGCCGATTGGCGGCAAGCTCCCGATGCACGCCTCCGGCGCGGGTAAAGCATTCCTGTCACAGCTCAGCGAAGAGCAGGTCACCGGTCTGCTGCATCGCAAAGGGCTACATGCTTATACTCACGCCACGCTGGTCTCCCCGGTCCATCTGAAAGAGGATTTAGCCCAGACGCGCAAGCGCGGCTACTCATTTGATGATGAAGAACATGCCCTCGGTTTACGCTGCGTCGCCTCCTGTATTTATGACGAACACCGCGAACCGTTTGCCGCTATCTCTATTTCCGGGCCGATTTCCCGGATGACCGACGATCGCGTCACCGAACTGGGGGCGCTGGTGATTAAAGCGGCGAAAGAAGTGACGCTGGCCTACGGCGGGATGCGATAAATGAGCGATCTGAAGTCATACTGGCAGGATAAATACCCTTCTGCTTTCTGCTGGTCTTTCGGCGATTCACCTGAGCTGGCCGACGAACTGGCGGCCCTGGTCGTCGCGGGGAAAAAGCGAGGCACCTGCGGCTCGCTTGTCAGCTATCAGCAAGAGCAGCCGCCCGTGACGCCAGGGGCATACCACATTGTGCTGGACGGCAAAGGAAAAGCGGTATGTGTGATACGTACCCTGGCGCTCAGGCTCATCCGTTTTAACGAAATGAGCCCGGAGCTCGCCGCGCTGGAAGGCGAAGGCGATTTGAGCCTGGCTTACTGGCAATCGGCACATCGGGCCTTCTTTGAACGAGAGGGCAACTGGGCACCGGATATGGAGCTGGTGTACGAAGAGTTTGCCGTGATCGAGGCGGCCTGAACAGCACGCCTACCCCGCCTACTGCAACGCGCCGTAGCGCACGCAAAAACGCTGACGGCGCCGATAGGCATAGACATCCTCTACATGGCCGTGACGAATGCGCGTCTGCAGCTCTCGCCAGTAGTCTGCCCGCAGCAGATCGGCGTGCATCTCTTCAAGCAGCGGCCCGATACGCGGATCAGCGCACAGCCAGTGGCGAAACTCTTCCGGGAAGACATCTCCCGGCGACACGCTGTACCACGGTTCGCTCGCCAGCTCATCTTCCGGATAGCGCGGCGGCGGAATGTCGCGGAAATTCACTTCGGTCATGTAGCAAATTTCATCGTAATCATAGAACACCACCCGGCCATGGCGGGTCACGCCGAAATTTTTAAACAGCATATCGCCGGGGAAAATATTGGCGGCGGCAAGCTGGCGAATCGCGTTGCCATACTCCTCCACCGCATCGCGCAGCGCCTGGCCACTCACCTGCTCCAGCCAGATATTCAGCGGGACCATCCGGCGTTCGATATAGAGATGGCTGATGACAATGCGATCGCCTAGATCGGTGATTTTTGCGCCGGCTTCCGTCTGCAGTAATGCCATCAGCGCTGGGGCAATCTGCCGTTTTTCCAGCACGAAGTTTTCAAATTCCTGGGTATCGGCCATTCTCCCGACGCGGTCATGTTCTTTTACCAGCTGATAGCAGGCGCGGACGTGGGCCGCGGTCATCTCCTTTTGCGGCGCAAAGCGGTCTTTGATCACCTTAAATACCCGGTCAAATCCCGGCAGAGTAAAGACCAGCATCACCATGCCGCGGATGCCCGGCGCCTCAATAAACTGCTCATCGCTGCGGGCAATATAGTGCAGGTATTCGCGATAGCTTTCCGTCTTCGCATGCTTCTGACAGCCAATCGCCATATACAGTTCGGCGGTAGTTTTACCCGGCAGAATGTCGCGCAGCCATTCCACCAGCGCACCGGGCAGCGGCGCGTAGACCATAAAATAAGAACGGGCGAAGCCAAACACGATGCTGGCTTCGGCGTGAGTCGTCAGACAGGTATCAATAAACAGTTCGCCCTCCTCGCTGCGATGGACAGGCAGCAAAAACGGCAGGGTTGCCACCGGCGTAACCAGCTTACCCACCAGCCAGGCGGCTTTATTGCGGTAAAAGAGTTCGTTCGCGATCTGCAAGTGGGAGCGGGATAACATCTCGCTTCCCAGCGCCTCCTGCAGGCTGGCGCTAATGTAGCCGATGTCGCGCGCCTTGTTTTGCCACGGCAGACGCAGGGGTAAGTCGGTGAGAACCTTGCTTAACAGCGTCTCCCAGCCGCGATCGGGAAAGAAGTTTTTCGCCAGCGGTCGTGGCAGGGAACGAAAGCTGCGCTCCGGCTGAGAACTGAAAATAAAAAGCCGCTCGGGTGTCAGCGAGCGGTGGTCAAACAACCGGCAATAGACAGAATTAAAAAAGCTCTCCGCAATCTCAAAGCGAGGGTAATCCGGCAGCAGGTGCGTGTACTGCTCTTTCACCCGCAGTAAAAAATCCACGTCGGTGCTTTTACCTTCGGTAATACAGCGCAGCTGTTCCACCACCAGCCCGACGTGATGATCATAAAGGTGAATTCGCTGCTTCATGGCCTGCTGAACCGCATGCCAGTCGGCATGTTCAAACCGCTGCTGAGCGCCTGAAGTCACTTCCAGAAAACGCCCGTACTGCGCGTCGAAGCCCTGTAAAATCGTTTGTGCAATCAATAATTCCAGGCCACGCGTCATCGCTTTTCCCCATCCGGCATCCGCTCATGCCGGATGGCGCGTTCGCTTATCCGGCCTACCGCTTTCGTAGGCCCGGTAAGCGCAGCGCCACCGGGCAGCAATCAGAACTGCTCTTCTTCCGTTGAACCGGTCAACGCCGTTACCGAGGAAGCCCCGCCCTGGATAATAGTGGTCACTTTATCAAAGTAGCCGGTGCCCACTTCCTGCTGATGAGAGACAAAGGTGTAGCCATCTTTAGCCGCGGCAAACTCTGGCTGCTGCACTTTCTCAACATAGTGTTTCATGCCTTCGCCCTGCGCATAGGCATGGGCCAGGTCGAACATGTTGAACCACATGCTGTGGATCCCCGCCAGCGTGATGAACTGGTATTTGTAACCCATATCAGACAGCGACTGCTGGAAGTGAGCGATGGTGTTGTCATCAAGATTTTTCTTCCAGTTGAACGACGGCGAACAGTTGTAGGCCAGCAGTTTGCCCGGGAAACGCGCGTGAATCGCCTCGGCAAAGCGGCGCGCCTGCTCCAGATCGGGTTTCGAAGTTTCACACCACACCAGGTCCGCGTACGGCGCATAGGCCAGACCGCGACTGATCGCTTGTTCGATACCGGCATGAGTACGGAAAAATCCTTCGCTGGTGCGTTCGCCGGTGACAAACTCGCGATCGTACGGATCGCAATCAGACGTAATCAGATCGGCAGCATCGGCATCCGTTCGCGCAATCACCAGCGTCGGTACGCCCGTCACGTCCGCGGCCAGACGCGCCGCGACCAGTTTCTGAATGGCTTCCTGCGTCGGCACCAGCACTTTGCCGCCCATATGGCCGCACTTCTTCACCGAAGCCAGCTGATCTTCAAAATGAACGGCCGCTGCACCGGCCTCAATCATCGATTTCATCAGCTCGAACGCGTTAAGCACACCGCCAAAACCCGCTTCGGCATCCGCCACGATCGGCAGAAAATAGTCGGTATAGCGCGGATCGCCCGGTTCAATCCCCGCCGACCACTGGATCTGATCCGCGCGACGGAAGGTGTTGTTGATCCGATCGACCACCGCAGGTACCGAGTTTGCAGGATACAGCGATTGATCCGGGTACATGCTGGAGGCGAGGTTGGCGTCCGCCGCCACCTGCCAGCCGGAGAGATAAATCGCCTCAATCCCGGCTTTCGCCTGCTGCAATGCCTGCCCGCCGGTCAGCGCGCCGAGGCTGTTGATGTAGCCTTTTTTCGCTTCGCCATGCAGCAGCCGCCACATTTTGGCCGCGCCAAGCTGCGCCAGCGTGCATTCCGGATTGACTGAGCCACGCAATTTCACCACGTCCTCAGCGCTATAGGGGCGGGTAATGCCTTCCCAACGCGGTTGTGTCCACTCTTTGTTTAATTCTTCGATTTGTTGGGTACGGGTTTTCATGTGCAGATGCTCCATTATTTTCTCCTGGCTTCCCAGGCGTTATCGGTGAAAGCAGTTTGGCCGCGGCCAAAAAGACAAACCAAGTTGCCCGCTGGTTACGCCAGCAGGCGGTAGCCCGGCAGCGTCAGGAAGTCGATTAACTCCTCTGAGGTGGTAATCTGTTCCATCAGGCGTGCGGCATCGTCAAAACGTCCGCTGCTGTAGCGGTGTTCGCCGAGCTCCTCCTGAATGACCATCAGCTCTTCCGCTAACCACTGACGAAACAGCGTCTTGGTGACCGGCGTGCCGTCACTGAGGGTTTTCTGATGGTGAATCCATTGCCAGATGGAGGTCCGCGAAATTTCGGCGGTCGCCGCATCTTCCATCAGACCGTAAATCGGGACGCAGCCATTACCGGAGATCCAGGCTTCGATATACTGCACCGCAACACGAATATTGGCGCGCATCCCCGCCTCCGTACGTTCGCCCTCACAGGGCGCCAGCAGCTGGTCGGCGGTTATCGGCGCATCGTCTTCCCGGCTGACGAACAGCTGGTTAGGGCGTTCGCCCAGGACCTGGTTGAAGACGGCCATGGCGGTATCCGCCAGCCCCGGATGCGCGATCCAGGTGCCGTCGTGGCCATTTTTCGCTTCCAGCTCTTTATCTGCGGTAACTTTGGCGAGGACCTGTCGGTTACGGTCGGCATCTTTGCTGGGGATAAACGCCGCCATTCCCCCCATCGCGAACGCGCCGCGTTTATGGCAGGTCTTAATCAACAGACGCGAATAGGCGCTGAGGAACGGCTTATCCATCGTGACAACCTGACGGTCGGGTAAGACGCGGTCGCCATGATTTTTTAATGTTTTGATATAGCTGAAAATGTAATCCCAGCGTCCGCAGTTCAGACCGACGATATGGTCCCGCAGCGCATGCAGAATCTCATCCATCTGGAACACCGCTGGCAGGGTTTCAATTAACAGCGTGGCCTTAATCGTGCCGCGCGGCAGTCCAAACCGGTCTTCGGTATAGCTAAAGACATCGCCCCACCATGCCGCTTCCTGCCAGGCCTGGGTTTTCGGCAGGTAGAAGTAAGGACCGCTGCCTTTTGCCAGCAGGTTTTTGTAGTTGTGAAAAAAATAGAGCGCGAAATCAAACAGGCTGCCGGGAATCGACTCGCCGCGCCACGTCACATGCTTTTCCGGCAGATGCAGGCCGCGCACGCGGCATACCAGTACCGCGGGATTGGGCTTCAGCTGGTAAATCTTGCCGGATTCATTGGTGTAGCTGATGGTGCCATTCACCGCATCGCGCAGATTAATCTGGCCATCAATGACTTTGTTCCAGTCCGGGGCCAGCGAGTCCTCAAAATCGGCCATAAAGACTTTCACATTGGCGTTGAGGGCGTTAATCACCATTTTGCGCTCTACCGGTCCGGTGATTTCCACCCGACGATCCTGTAAATCGGCGGGAATACCGCGAATCGTCCAGTCACCATTTCTAATGGAATCCGTTTCCGAAATAAAATCAGGCAGTCTTCCTGCGTCAATCGCCTGCTGTTGCTGAATACGTGCCGCCAATAGTTTATTGCGCTCAGGCGTAAAGCGGCTCACCAGTTCCGTCAGAAACTCTACCGCCTCAGGCGTTAAAATCTGCTTTTCCTGCTCGCCATAAGGCCGGCTGAAGGCCAGTTCGTCAGTTATTGTCGCCTGTTGCGTCATTTTGTAGCTCCTATTGGTTGATCCAGTTGGCGCGAGTGAACGATCATTGTCTGGTTTTCGCTCAACACAATTAAGACTACTCAATAAAATTACAAAATCAAAAACAATTTCCATTTTTAATTTAATATACAATCAACATATTGATAACATTGAAGTTAAAGTTATTCTTTATCGTGAGTTGAATTTCGGAAACAAAAAAGGCACCCGAAGGTGCCAGAGGCAAAATGCTGAAACGCTTTAGGATCGCGTTATCTGGAGGATTAATCCAAAGTCGGATTCATATTCCGCAGATCGTATGGAGTGATCTGGTAGACGTAATAGTTAAGCCAGTTTGCAAACAGCAGATTTCCATGGCTGCGCCAGGTGGCCCGCGGTTTGTTCTGCGGATCGTTTTGCGGAAAATAATTATACGGAATGTCCGGACTCAGGCCGGCTTCCACATCGCGGAAAAATTCGCTGGCCAGGGTGTGGGCGTCGTATTCCGGGTGGCCGGTCACAAAGGCGATTCGCTTATCTTTGCTGGCAAACAGGTAGGCATCACCCTCTTCCGTTTCTGCCAGGATCTCTAAATCGGTGTAGTCGCGAATCAGCGCCGCCGGGAAATCCGCATAGCGAGAGTGTGGGGCAAGGAAAGAGTCATCAAAACCGCGGGTCAGCAGCGCGTGAGGATGCAGAATATGATGCTCATAGACGCCGGAAATTTTTTCTGCGCGGGTCTGCTTAGGAATGCCGTACAGAATATTGAGTGCGGCCTGTACCGCCCAACAGACAAAAAGCGTAGAGGTGACGTGATCTTTCGCCCACTCCAGCACCTGCTTGATCTGCGGCCAGTAGGCAACATCGTTAAATTCAACCAGCCCCAGCGGGGCGCCGGTGACGATCAGGCCGTCAAAGTTCTGGTCGCAAATATCGTCGAAGTTACAGTAGAAGTTATTCAGGTGTTCACTTGGCGTATTGCGGGATTCACGCGCATCGATACGTAGAAGCTGGATATCAAGCTGCAGCGGAGAGTTCGAAAGCAGGCGCAGGAACTGATTCTCCGTCTCGATTTTTTTCGGCATCAGGTTAAGGATAAGTACCTTCAGCGGACGAATTTCCTGAGTTGTTGCACGCGTAGTGGTCATCACAAAGACGTTCTCACTACGCAAGAAATTGACGGCTGGTAGCTCGTCCTGCACCCGAATCGGCATAACTTGATTACCTCATAGCATACGTATAAACGTTTAGACATCCAGACAGCTAACAATAACCAGGAATAATGAAAATGTCGAGTCTGCAAGCGGAAGGTGAGAAAGTTTCAACCATCTCTAGGATAGAATACAGCGGTTAATCGCAAGGAAATATCATGAATATAGTGATTCGACGTTCGCGCAGTGATGAGAGCGAACAACTGATTGAAATCTGGCGTCGTTCCGTCGATGCAACGCATCATTTTCTTTCAGCGCAGGACCGAAGGGAAATTGAGCGGCAGGTGTGCGCATTTTTTCCTCAGGCGCCGCTATGGGTTGCGGTCACGAATGAGGACAAGCCCTGCGCATTGATGCTGCTGTCTGAACGGCATCTGGAAGCCCTTTTTGTTGATCCTGACTTTCGCGGTATGGGCGTGGGTCGCCAGTTAGTCATGTATGCTCTGGAATTGATCCCCCGACTCACAACCGATGTGAATGAGCAGAACGCGCAGGCGGTAGGGTTTTACGCGAATATGGGGTTTGTGGTTAGCGGGCGATCCGCTCATGATGACCATGGCCGCCCCTACCCGCTGCTGCATTTGCGTTATGACGCGCGTTG
>NZ_JMPP01000010.1 GCF_000735435.1 Klebsiella planticola ATCC 33531
GTTTTCTCTTTCAACCCGGCGGCTTGTTTGCCGTTGTTCCGTGTCGATGGAGGCGCATTATAGGGAGTTCTCGAGCGCCCGCAATAGAAAAATTGCAGAAAAATGACTGACTGCTGCATTCCCCAGCAAAACCCCGCTTTATACCCTGTTACACACAGAATTATCCACAGACCACGCCTGTTCTTAGCTGATAAAGGCCGTCAAAAGCCCCTTCTATATAGAGAAGAGATCGGCAAAAAGAGAAAGATAAAAATTCGCGAGCGTTGCGCAAACGTTTTCGTTACAATGCCGCGCTATGACAAGGATGCCCGGTTGGGTGCGTTAGGTGAGTTTTTAGACAAAAACTCACCTAACGCTCTCTGTAATGTTCAAATCCTGGGGATTTAATACCATGCAACAACGTCGTCCAGTCCGCCGCGCTCTGCTCAGTGTTTCTGACAAGGCCGGTATCGTCGAATTCGCGCAGGCTCTTTCCGCTCGTGGTGTTGAGCTACTGTCTACGGGTGGTACCGCACGCCTGCTGGCTGAGAAAGGTCTGCCGGTAACCGAAGTCTCTGACTACACCGGTTTCCCGGAAATGATGGATGGACGCGTTAAGACCCTGCATCCAAAAGTACACGGCGGCATTCTCGGCCGTCGCGGCCAGGATGACGAGATCATGGCCCAGCACGCGATCTCTCCTATCGATATGGTTGTTGTTAACCTTTATCCGTTTGCCCAGACCGTCGCCCGCGAAGGGTGCTCGCTGGAAGATGCGGTGGAGAATATCGATATCGGCGGCCCGACCATGGTGCGCTCCGCAGCCAAGAACCATAAAGACGTGGCTATCGTCGTGAAGAGCCATGACTACCACGCCATTATTAAAGAGATGGATGCGAACGACGGTTCCCTGACTCTGGAAACCCGCTTCGATCTCGCCATTAAAGCTTTCGAGCACACCGCTGCCTACGACAGCATGATTGCCAACTACTTCGGCAGCATGGTTCCGGCCTATCATGGTGAGACTCAGGAAGCCTCCGGCCGCTTCCCGCGTACGCTGAACCTGAACTTCATTAAGAAGCAGGATATGCGCTACGGCGAGAACAGCCATCAGCAGGCTGCCTTCTATATAGAAGAAGACATTAAAGAAGCGTCGGTGGCGACCGCCACTCAGGTTCAAGGCAAAGCCCTTTCTTATAACAACATCGCGGATACCGATGCGGCGCTGGAGTGCGTGAAAGAGTTCAGCGAACCGGCCTGCGTGATTGTTAAACACGCCAACCCGTGCGGCGTTGCGGTCAGCGACTCAATTCTGGATGCTTACGATCGCGCCTACAAAACCGACCCGACCTCCGCATTCGGCGGCATTATCGCCTTCAACCGCGAACTGGATGCGGAAACCGCACAGGCCATCATTTCTCGCCAGTTTGTTGAAGTGATCATTGCGCCATCCGCCAGCGAAGAGGCCCTGAAGATTACTGCGGCCAAGCAGAACGTCCGCGTTCTGACCTGCGGCGAGTGGGCGGCACGCGTTCCAGGACTCGATTTCAAACGCGTTAACGGCGGCCTGCTGGTTCAGGATCGCGACCTGGGCATGGTCACCGAGGGCGATCTGCGCGTGGTGACGAAACGCCAGCCTACCGAGCAGGAACTGCGTGACGCGCTGTTCTGCTGGAAAGTGGCGAAGTTCGTGAAATCCAACGCCATTGTCTATGCAAAAGAGAACATGACCATCGGGATAGGTGCAGGCCAGATGAGCCGCGTTTACTCGGCGAAAATTGCCGGTATCAAAGCGGGCGATGAAGGTCTGGAAGTGAAAGGCTCGGCAATGGCTTCTGACGCCTTCTTCCCGTTCCGTGACGGTATCGACGCTGCTGCTGCAGTGGGCATTACCTGTGTTATCCAGCCTGGCGGCTCTATCCGTGACGACGAAGTCATTGCCGCAGCTGACGAACACGGCATTGCGATGATCTTCACCGACATGCGTCACTTCCGCCATTAATTCACGGAGCAGAACATGAAAGTATTAGTGATTGGCAACGGCGGCCGCGAGCACGCGCTGGGATGGAAAGCGGCACAGTCTCCGCTGGTTGATACCGTCTACGTGGCGCCGGGTAACGCCGGCACAGCCCTGGAACCTGCGCTGCAAAACGTCAATATCGGCGTGACCGATATTCCGGCGCTGCTGGACTTTGCCCAGCGCGAGAAGATCGATCTGACCATCGTCGGCCCGGAAGCGCCGCTGGTGATTGGCATTGTCGATGCGTTCCGCGCTGCGGGCCTGAAAATCTTCGGCCCGACCGAAGGCGCCGCCCAGCTGGAAGGCTCAAAAGCCTTTACCAAAGATTTCCTCGCGCGGCATAACATTCCGACCGCGGAATATCAGAACTTTACCGAAGTCGAACCTGCACTGGCCTATCTGCGCGAAAAAGGCGCCCCGATTGTTATCAAGGCGGACGGTCTGGCGGCCGGTAAAGGCGTGATTGTCGCGATGACGCTGCAAGAAGCGGAAGAGGCGGTTCAGGATATGCTGGCCGGCAACGCCTTTGGCGACGCGGGCCATCGGATCGTGATTGAAGAGTTCCTCGATGGTGAAGAGGCCAGCTTTATCGTCATGGTCGACGGCGAGCACGTTCTGCCGATGGCCACCAGCCAGGACCACAAACGCGTAGGCAATGGCGATACCGGACCGAACACCGGTGGTATGGGCGCCTATTCACCCGCCCCGGTGGTCACGGATGAGGTGCATCAGCGCACCATGGATCGCATTATTTGGCCAACGGTCAAAGGCATGGCGGCGGAAGGCAATACCTATACCGGCTTCCTGTACGCCGGTCTGATGATCGACAAACAGGGCAATCCAAAAGTCATCGAGTTCAACTGTCGTTTCGGCGATCCGGAAACGCAGCCCATTATGCTGCGTATGAAATCCGACATGGTGGAGCTGTGCCTCGCCGCCTGTGACGGTAAGCTGGATGAGAAAACCTCCGAGTGGGACGATCGCGCCTCGCTGGGCATCGTGGTTGCCGCAGGCGGCTATCCGGGCAGCTACGCCACCGGCGACGAAATCTTCGGCCTGCCGCAGGAAGAAGCGGTGGATGGCAAGGTCTTCCATGCCGGGACGAAGCTTGCCGACGACCAGCGCGTGGTGACTAACGGCGGCCGCGTACTGTGCGTGACGGCGTTGGGCGACACCGTAGCCCAGGCGCAGCAGCGCGCCTACGAACTCCTGACCGGTATTCATTGGGAAGGAAGCTTCAGCCGTAGCGATATTGGCTGGCGCGCTATTGCCCGCGAGCAACGCTAGCGCCTGAGCGAGACCTCATAACAGGCCTCATTGACGGGCGGCTTCATTCTGGAGTCGCCCGTTTTTTATTGTCAGCCCGCCATCCTGTCGCGGAGGATATGCGGCTACGCGCCTCAGAGAAGCGTATGGTGGAAAAGGACAGAGGGAATGGTAACCGCGCTGATAGCGCGAAGCGGCGCTGACCGGAGGTCAGAAGGTTTTTTCCTGCGGCT
Organism: Klebsiella planticola ATCC 33531; assembly: GCF_000735435.1. GTDB lineage: Bacteria > Pseudomonadota > Gammaproteobacteria > Enterobacterales > Enterobacteriaceae > Klebsiella > Klebsiella planticola. The sequence continues at coordinate 3,499 of NZ_JMPP01000010.1, forward strand.
GCCAGGTACAGAAGTCTTCATTGGCCACCAGCAAAAGCTGAGCGCCGTCTGAGGCTTCCAGCCACGCCACGCTCACCTCAACGGAGGAGTGATTCTGGCGGCGTTCAATATGGGCTAAGGCCCGGACATCCAGATCCGGCTTCACGGTTTGCCCTTCACAGGTCGTCACCGTCTGGTTGGCATGCCAGCGCCCCTGACGCAGAACAACGCGCCCTTGCCGCAATGCATCGCTGGTCTGGCGAATTTGCGTTGCCCGGTAGCGGTAAAGCGCCACCTGATCGCTGGAAAGCTGCTGCTTTTGTCCGTCCACTTCGCGCTGCATAAAGCTCAGCTCGCCCTGGTCATCAAAACGGGCGCGAATGTGTTCCGTCGGTTTGCCGTAGACGTTGAGCTCGATAAGCGTGAGTCGGTCACCCTGCCAGCGGTATTCGCTGGTTGAAGTATTGCCGTGACGCCACGGGCTAAAGGCAGCAAGCAGATGTACTTCGCCGTTGGAGTCCAGACGCCAGATACGCATCGCGCCCTGGTTGTCCGCATACCCGCTGGCGGTAAAAGGCGGGACAGAAGAATCATGGCTACAGGCAGAGATCAGCACGACGCCTGCCAGCATCAATACGCGACGCCAGATAGACAAAAGGGGCTTTAAGGCCCCTTCGTTAAAACTGTACACTGCCACGCGGTCTTACTTAACTGCGTCTTTCAGTGCTTTACCAGAAACAAACGCCGGCACGTTAGCAGCGGCAATTTTGATTTCGTTACCGGTCTGCGGGTTGCGGCCAGTACGCTCAGCGCGGTGGTTCACTTTGAAGGTACCGAAACCAACCAGTTGAACAGCATCACCTTCTTTCAGAGACTCAGTAATTGCAGCCAGGGTAGATTCCAGGGCAGCTTTTGCCTGTGCTTTGGACAGGTCAGCTTTGTCCGCAATTACATCAATCAGTTGAGTCTTGTTCATAAGTTATCCTTACAATGTGTTTATCGCTTGCTAAGCACCGAGTGCGACGGAAATGCCTGAAAAGCACTCTCCTGCATACACGCACCGATAGCCACTTTTTTTCGCCCTCCAAATGTAGACCAGACGGGGGGCGGAATGGAAGCCTTCAGACGCTACAATTCAGGCGGTAAATCACGTTTTCTGGTCTCACTGCTGAAAATTTATACCAATATTGCTCTCGCCGGCTTCACGAAGGTCTGCGCGCAGCCCTTTGATCAGTTCAATATCGCGTTCTTCACACTCGGCCAGCAGACGGAAAATTTCCCACTGAATATCCCATTCTTGCTCAACCGCCGGGTTCTCTTTGAGCTCTTCGTCGGTCATTTCACGACCTGCCTGGGTCATTTCCAGCATCGCGACGGTCGTAATCGAACTCTTGCTCACCTCAATGGCATGCTCAAGCGTTTCTCCGCTCAGACGCGAATGAATCAGTTCACTCAGAGCAACACAGGCATCGATAGCCGGGTACACGCCGTACAGATCATAGTCGTCGGCAACCGGAATCGCCTCTTCCAGTTTTTCCAGCTGGCTATCGAAATTCACCTTCGCATCTTTGACGGTCAGGGTTTCCCAAATCAGATCGAGGATACGACGATACAGCTGGCCATCGGCAAATCCGGTTTGCTGGCAGAACATCGCGTAATTGGGGTACATGCGCTCGCACAAACAGGCCATAAAGGTGACGTGCTGCCAACTTTCCAGCTTCTCCAGGCGCAGATGAATCGGGTTTTGTAACATGATGAATTCTCGAAGTCAGAAATTAGCCGCAGTGTACCTGAATCAGCGCTGATTTGCTTGCCAACGCACAAATGCCGGACGCCGCGAGGCAACCGCATCGGCCCAGCGCGTAGGCTCCGGCAGGCGGTAGCCCTTGATGCAGCGCTGAACCCATGTCAGCGCACTATCGAGAGCCACCCGGTGACCGGTGCTGACAAACAGCGGGTTGCAACGCGCTTTGCTGCGCCAGACCCACGCCAGCTGTTCGTTTTTATCCATCAGCGGCGCCAGTGCCCCCGGTTCATCGCCGGGAAGCGTAAAGCGCCCGCACAGGCGCTTTTTCGCCACCCCAATGGTCGGGACATCCACCAGCAGACCAAAATGGCTGGCGACGCCCAGACGCCGGGGATGAGAAATCCCGTGGCCGTCGACAAATAAGAGATCGGGTTTTTGGGAAAGCTGTTCCCACGCCGCCAGCAGCGCGGGCGTTTCACGAAAGGAGAGAAAACCGGGGATATACGGCATGGTGGTGGCCACTCGCGCCACCTGATACTCAACCAGTTCCAGAGATGGATAAGCGAGCAGCACAATAGCCGCCCGCGTCACTTCACCTTCTTGCTCGAAGCCAACGTCCGCACCGCCGATCAGCCGCGGAGGCTCCCGATCCAGTCGATCCTCACGAATGACCGACGCGGCCAGCTCCTGCTGCCGTTCGCGTAGCGACGCCAGATCCATATTCGCTCCTTAGCGATGGTATTGCGCCGACAGCCGGTGCACTGCTTCCACAAATACGCCGGCGTGTTCAGGATTCACATCCTGATGGATGCCATGACCCAGGTTGAAGACATGGCCCTCTCCCTGACCAAAGCCGGCCAGTATGGTCGCCACTTCTTCTTCAATACGGCCAGCGGGCGCGTAGAGCATGGAAGGGTCCATATTGCCCTGTAGCGCCACTTTGTGGCCGACGCGACGGCGAGCGTCGGCGATATCGGTGGTCCAGTCGAGACCCAGCGCATCGCAGCCGGTTTCGGCCATCGCTTCCAGCCACTGTCCGCCGCCTTTGGTGAATAAGGTCACCGGTACGCGGCGGCCTTCGTTTTCACGCAGCAGGCCATCAACGATTTTGTGCATGTAATAGAGCGAGAACTGCTGATAATCGCGGCCGGTCAGCACGCCACCCCAGGTATCGAAAATCATCACCGACTGGGCGCCCGCTTTGATTTGCGCGTTCAGGTACAGCGTGACGCTTTTAGCCAGCTTTTCGAGCAGCGCGTGTAGCGCCTGCGGGTCGGCATACATCATTTTTTTGATGACAGTGAAGGCCTTACTGCTGCCCCCTTCAACCATATAGGTCGCCAGGGTCCACGGACTGCCCGAGAAACCAATCAGCGGAACTTCGCCTTTTAGCTCACGACGAATGGTGCGCACGGCATTCATCACGTAACCGAGTTCATCTTCCGGATCGGGGATCGGCAGTTTGTCGACATCAGCCTTGCCGGTAATTGTCGAGGTAAAACGTGGACCTTCGCCGGTTTCGAAATAGAGCCCCAGCCCCATTGCGTCAGGGATGGTCAAAATGTCCGAGAAGAGGATCGCCGCATCCAGCGCATAGCGGCGCAGCGGCTGCAATGTCACTTCGCAGGCCAGCTCGGCGTTTTTACACAGCGACATAAAGTCGCCCGCTTCTGCGCGAGTGGCTTTGTACTCCGGTAAATAGCGGCCCGCCTGGCGCATCATCCACACCGGGGTCACATCAACGGGTTGGCGCAGCAGCGCACGCAGGTAACGATCGTTCTTCAGTTCGGTCATTTTGCAGTTCCTTAAGCGTCAGGCCGTTATTGTATCACGTCATTCCTCGTCGGCCCGACAGATTGCCACGGTGTCTTCTATCAGGCGGCGTGCGACGGTACCCGGCGGCGGCAGCAGCGGTAAAGCGTCATAGCGATACCAGCCAGCCTGCAACAGCTCTTTCTTATCGATCACAATGTCGCCGCTGTCATATTCCGCCATAAATGCGGTCATTAGCGACTGCGGGAACGGCCACGGCTGGGAGGTCACGTAACGCAGATTTTTCACCTTCAGACCGCACTCTTCCATGACCTCGCGGGCAACCGCCTGCTCAAGGGTCTCTCCCACTTCGACAAACCCGGCCAGTACCGTATGTACGCCATTGCGATGGCGGGTATGCTGTGCCAGCAAGATAGAATCGCCCCGACGAATCGCCACGATCATGCAGGGCGCGATTTGCGGGTAATAACGTTCGCGGCAGTGGCTGCATAGCATCGCCCATTCAGTTTTGCTGGGATGCATAGGATGCCCGCAGTAACCGCAGAATTTATGCGAGCGGTAAAATTCGGCCAGTTGGATCCCGCGCCCCGCCAGTTGAAACAGCCCCGGATCCTGATCCAATAACTGACGCAACGATCCCATATCATGCCGACGATCCTGGCGCACCATCCACACCGCGTCGCCTTGCCATTCGCCAATATGCAGTGCGTGCTGGCCGACAAGATTAAAATTTACCGCTTCGCCATGTGGTAATTCCCCGTCGGGTAACCATAATTTTTGTTCGTGACTGACGATCCACCAGCCGCGATCTAATTTTTCAATAATACGATCCATATCTATTGCACTACCTTCGTTTTACTGGCACTTTTAACATTATATTTACATTTTGGTGAGCAACGTTATTTTCTTAATCTTGCGGAGTCAACCATGTTAAACCAGCTGGAAAACCTAACGGAACGTGTTGGAGGCAGTAATGAACTGGTCGATCGCTGGCTGCATGTACGTAAGCATTTGCTCGTCGCTTACTACAAGCTGGTTGGCCTGAAACCGGGAAAAGAATCCTTTATGCGGCTTAACGAAAAGGCGCTGGATAGCTTTTGCCAAAGCCTGGTGGATTACCTCTCCTCCGGCCATTTTAGTATTTATGAACGTATTCTTGGCGAAATGGAAGGTGATACGCCACTTTTGGCAGCTACCAGGCTCTATCCGCAGCTGGAAGCCAATACCCAGCAAATTATGGATTACTACGACACCTGCCTCGAAAACGCCATCGATCACGATAATTATCTTGAGTTCCAGCAGGCGCTGTCCGATATCGGCGAAGCGCTGGAAGCCCGCTTTGCGCTGGAAGATAAGCTGATCGCCCTTGCCATTTCGTACAACCTGCAGGGCAACGTCAGCGACAATATCGCGCCGACTGCTTGAGTTGTGAACCGTTAACGAGTAATTTACAGACATTCTCCCTCTGCGGAGGGAGTGCTATCTTGTCGGAGTGCCTATTTTCTACAAAAGCATTCGTGATGCCTCAAGACGGCCAGTCAATGAACTTCCAGGAGCTTACATCAGTAAGTGACTGGAGTGAGCGGACGAAGCCAACGAAGAGGCAGCGCGAAGAATAAAGTGGAAAAGGCTGAGACCGTTAATTCGGGATCCGCGGAACCTGATCAGGCTAATACCTGCGAAGGGAACAAGAGTAAACTGCTATTCGCGACCGTCCGTCCAGGACCGATCGCCTCTGTTACTCCATCCGTCGTCTGACAAGCCATCTCCTCTTTATCTGGAATGAGCTATGTCCGCAAGCAAACCGACCCGCCGGGAACAGCGCGAACGCGCGCAACACTTTATTGACACTCTGGAAGGCACCGCCTTTCCCCGCTCACGACGCATCTATGTTCAGGGCGCGCAGGATAATATTCGCGTACCGATGCGCGAAATCCAGCTCAGCCCCACGCCGATCGGCGGCGACAAAATCAACCCGCAGTATGAAGAGAACGAAGCCATACCGGTGTATGACACCTCCGGCCCCTATGGCGATCCTGATATCGCCATCGACGTCCGGCAGGGACTGGCGAAGCTGCGTCAGCCGTGGATTGACGCTCGCCACGATTGCGAGCCGCTACGCGAACGCAGCTCCCTCTACACCAAAGCGCGTCTGGCCGATGAGGAGCTGGATGCGCTGCGCTTTAGCGGCTCGCTGGCCCCCAAACGCGCAAAATCAGGCAAATGCGTCACGCAACTCCACTACGCACGTCAGGGCATCGTCACGCCGGAGATGGCGTTTATCGCTATCCGGGAAAATATGGGCCGCGAGCGCATTCGCAGCGAGGTGCTGCGCCACCAGCATCCGGGCGAAGGTTTTGGCGCCCGCCTGCCGGAGAATATCTCCGCGGAGTTCGTCCGTGATGAAGTCGCCGCCGGTCGCGCAATCATTCCAGCAAATATCAACCATCCTGAGTCGGAACCGATGATTATCGGCCGCAATTTTCTGGTGAAGGTCAACGCCAACATCGGTAACTCGGCGGTCACCTCCTCCATCGAAGAGGAGGTAGAAAAACTGGTGTGGTCGACACGCTGGGGCGCTGACACGGTCATGGATTTGTCCACCGGACGTTATATTCACGAAACCCGCGAGTGGATCCTGCGCAACAGCCCGGTCCCTATCGGTACCGTCCCCATCTACCAGGCGCTGGAGAAGGTGAACGGTATCGCCGAAAACCTCACCTGGGAAGCCTTTCGCGACACCCTGCTGGAGCAGGCAGAACAAGGCGTTGACTATTTCACCATCCATGCCGGCGTCCTGCTGCGCTACGTGCCGATGACCGCCGGACGGCTGACCGGCATCGTCTCCCGCGGCGGGTCGATCATGGCGAAGTGGTGCCTGTCCCATCATCAGGAAAACTTCCTCTACCAGCATTTTCGCGAAATCTGCGAAATCTGCGCCGCCTATGATGTCTCGCTCTCCTTAGGCGATGGCCTGCGCCCGGGCTCCATTCAGGATGCCAACGACGAAGCGCAGTTCGCCGAGCTGCACACCCTGGGGGAGCTGACAAAAATCGCCTGGGAATATGATGTGCAGGTCATGATCGAAGGTCCAGGCCATGTACCCATGCAGATGATCCGCCGCAATATGACTGAAGAGCTGACCCACTGCCACGAAGCGCCGTTCTACACGCTTGGGCCATTAACCACCGATATCGCTCCCGGCTATGACCACTTCACCTCCGGTATCGGCGCGGCGATGATCGGCTGGTTCGGCTGCGCCATGCTCTGCTACGTCACGCCGAAAGAGCATCTCGGCCTGCCCAATAAAGAGGACGTGAAGCAAGGATTGATCACCTACAAAATCGCCGCCCATGCCGCTGACCTCGCCAAAGGGCACCCCGGAGCGCAGATCCGCGACAACGCCATGTCCAAAGCGCGGTTTGAATTCCGCTGGGAAGACCAGTTTAACCTCGCGCTCGACCCGTTCACCGCCCGCGCCTATCACGATGAAACGCTGCCGCAGGAGTCCGGCAAAGTCGCCCACTTCTGCTCCATGTGCGGGCCTAAATTCTGTTCAATGAAAATCACCCAGGAGGTCCGCGATTATGCCGCCCGGCAGCATATCGCAGCCGGTATGGCTGATAAATCCCAGGATTTCCGCGCTCTTGGCGGTGAGATCTATTTACGTAAGGAGCAAGCCTGATGTATCAACCCGATTTTCCTCCCGTCCCGTTCCGTTTAGGCCTCTATCCGGTTGTTGATAGCGTGGTATGGATTGAGCGCCTGCTGAAAGCCGGCGTGCGTACCCTTCAGCTGCGCATCAAAGATAAGCGCGACAGCGATGTTGAGGACGATGTGATCGCCGCTATCGCGCTTGGTCGTCAATATCATGCCCGGCTGTTTATCAACGACTACTGGCAGCTGGCCATCAAACATCAGGCTTACGGCGTGCATTTAGGCCAGGAGGATCTGGAAACCACAGACCTCAGCGCCATTCGCCACGCCGGCCTGCGTCTTGGGGTCTCGACCCATGACGATATGGAGATCGACGTTGCGTTGGCCGCACGCCCCTCCTATATCGCCCTGGGCCACGTTTTTCCTACGCAAACCAAACAGATGCCTTCCGCCCCTCAGGGACTGACGCAGCTCGCTCAACATATCCAGCGCCTGCGGGATTACCCGACGGTGGCGATCGGCGGCATCAGCCTGGCGCGCGCGCCGGCGGTGCTGGACACCAGCGTCGGCAGTATTGCGGTCGTCAGCGCGATTACCCAGGCGGCAGACTGGCAACAGGCCACCGCCCAGCTGCTGGAAATCGCAGGAGCAGGCGATGAATGACAGCGATTTTATGCGCTATAGCCGCCAGCTGCTGCTGGAGGATATCGCCATCGAAGGCCAGCAAAAGCTGCTGGCCAGCCGGGTATTGATCGTCGGTCTCGGCGGGCTGGGCTCGCCTGCTGCGCTGTATCTGGCTGGTGCCGGTGTCGGCACGCTGGTGCTGGCCGACGATGACGACGTGCACGTCAGCAACCTACAGCGGCAAATTCTGTTCACCAGCGATGATATCGCGCAACCCAAAACCACGGCCGCCAGAGCAAGGCTGGCTCGTCTCAACCCGCAGATTGAGCTGATTGCACTGAAGCAGCGGTTAGGCGGAAAGGCCCTGCTGGATGAAGTGGCGAAAGCCGATGTGGTACTGGATTGCACCGATAACATGGTGACCCGCCAGGCGATCAATGCCGCCTGCGTCGCACTGGCAACACCACTGATTACCGCCAGCGCCGTCGGGCTGGGAGGCCAACTGATGGTACTGACGCCGCCGTGGGAACAGGGCTGCTATCGCTGCCTGTGGCCGGACGCTCACGAGCCCGAACGCAACTGTCGTACGGCGGGCATTATCGGCCCGGTGGTCGGCATGATGGGCACCCTGCAGGCGCTGGAGGCTATCAAGCTGCTCAGCGGTATGGCGACGCCGCGTAATACTTTGCGGTTGTTCGATGCCCGCACCAGCAGCTGGCGCGCGCTTGCATTACAGCGGGCTCAGGGTTGTCCGGTATGTGGAGGGCAGCATGCAGGTGTGGTTTAACGATGAACCGTTGCAGTGCGCCGAAGCGACATCCGTCGCCGCTCTGCTCACTCAACTGGAACAGCAGCAGCCGGGCGTCGCGCTGGCGCTCAATCAACACATCCTGCCGCGCGAGCGGTGGGATCACCATCTTCTGCAGGAAGGCGACCAAATCCTGCTTTTTCAGGTTATCGCCGGAGGCTGACATGTTACGTATTGCGGATAAAACATTTGAATCACATCTTTTCACCGGTACCGGTAAATTCGCCGCCCCCGACGTCATGGTGGAGGCCATTCGCGCCTCCGGCAGTCAGCTGGTGACGCTGGCGATGAAACGCGTCGATCTCCGTCAGCATAATGACGCTATCCTCGCGCCGCTGCTGGCGGCTGGCGTGAGCCTGCTGCCCAATACCTCCGGGGCCAAAACGGCAGAAGAAGCCGTATTTGCCGCGCGTCTGGCGCGGGAGGCGCTGGGTACCCACTGGCTGAAACTGGAAATCCACCCGGACGCGCGCTGGCTGCTCCCCGATCCGATTGAAACGCTGAAAGCGGCAGAAATTCTGGTACGGGAAGGCTTCGTCGTGCTGCCCTACTGCGGCGCCGATCCGGTACTGTGCAAGCGTCTGGAAGAAGCGGGCTGCGCGGCGGTGATGCCGCTCGGCGCGCCGATCGGTTCCAACCAGGGGCTGGAAACCAAAGCGATGCTGGAAATTATTATCGAGCAGGCCACGGTACCTGTGGTGGTTGATGCCGGTATTGGCGTGCCAAGCCATGCGGCTCAGGCGCTGGAAATGGGCGCTGACGCGGTACTGGTGAATACCGCCATCGCCGTTGCCGACGACCCGGTCACCATGGCCCGCGCTTTCCGCCTGGCGATTGATGCCGGATTGCTGGCGCGACAGGCTGGCCCGGGGGCGCGCAGCGCTCAGGCGCAGGCCACCAGCCCACTGACCGGCTTTCTGGAGGCGCTGGTATGAAGACCTTCACTGACCGCTGGCGGCAGCTGGAGTGGGACGACATTCGCCTGCGTATCAACAGTAAAACCCCCGCCGACGTAGAACGTGCCCTGGCGGCAAAACAGCTCAGCCGTGACGATATGATGGCCCTGCTCTCTCCTGCCGCCGCGGGTTATCTGGAGCCTCTGGCGCAGCGCGCGCAGCGCCTGACTCGCCAGCGCTTTGGGAATACCGTCAGCTTTTATGTCCCGCTGTATCTCTCTAATCTGTGCGCCAACGATTGTACCTACTGCGGTTTCTCAATGAGTAACCGCATCAAGCGCAAGACCCTGGATGAGGCGGAAATTGCCCGTGAATGCACGGCGATCCGCGAAATGGGCTTTGAGCATCTGCTGCTGGTGACCGGCGAACATCAGGGCAAAGTCGGCATGGACTATTTTCGCCAGCATCTGCCCGCGATTCGCCGCCAGTTCGCCTCGCTGCATATGGAGGTCCAGCCGCTGGCGATGGAGGAGTACGCCGAGCTGAAAACCCTCGGGTTGGACGGCGTGATGGTCTATCAGGAGACCTATCATGAAAGCATGTATGCGAAACATCATCTGAAAGGCAAAAAGCAGGATTTCTTCTGGCGGCTGGATACGCCGGACAGACTTGGACAGGCGGGGATTGATAAGATTGGCCTTGGCGCATTAATTGGCCTCTCCGACAGCTGGCGCGTGGATTGCTTTATGGTGGCGGAACATCTGCTGTGGCTCCAGCAACGCTACTGGCGCAGCCGCTACTCCATCTCCTTTCCGCGACTACGCCCTTGCGCCGGGGGTATCGAGCCTGCCTCATTAATGGATGAACGGCAGCTGGTGCAAACCATTTGCGCCTTCCGTCTGCTGGCCCCGGAAGTGGAGCTCTCGCTCTCCACCCGTGAATCCCCCTGGTTCCGCGATCGGGTTATCCCGCTGGCCATCAACAACGTCAGCGCATTTTCGAAAACCCAGCCCGGCGGGTATGCCGATAACCACCCGGAGCTGGAGCAGTTCGCGCCTCACGATGACCGTCGCCCGGAAGAGGTCGCCAGCGCGCTGGTAGCCAACGGACTGCAGCCGGTATGGAAAGACTGGGATAGCTGGCTGGGACGCGCTTCCCGGTCATCATGATGAGGAATGTAACGCCTTAAACGTTCTTCGTGGACGATCGCAATAAGAGAAACGGGCGATGGTGGTCATCTTTCCGTTTCTCTATTCTGCCCTGGTCAGCAGTGGATGCTGTCCAGGGCGAATGATATCTCTTCCTCACTTTCGCCCTGCTCCATCGCATTGATAGCCATCACGATCGAAGATAAATCCCATCCTCCCGCTGGCCACAGTTATAATTAACCAGGCAACATCTGATTCGCTTGCCAGGCATTGCGACTAATCCTGCGCTTCTTCCCATGGAAAAAACCTTCTGGAACGATTTAAAACACATGGCTCGTCACAGTAGAAAGCTCTCTTTTACCATGCCAATTCTTATTGGCTTTACAGGGATTTTACTCAGCTTTTTGCTGATCGCCGTATTCGTCACCACGACGCAGAGACAGAACTTCCTTGAGGACTATCACCACGTTAATCGCAATTTCACCCATAACCTGGCCGTTAACTATACGGAATCGCTGCTGCGTGGAAATGATTATATCCTCGCCAGGGCAACCAAGTTCTTTGCGAAAAACGACAAGTTAAATCAGGCCATTAATATAGACCCGCAAAGTGGGTTGCAGGAATTAATGCAGCTGCAGGAGCTGATGCCAACCGTCTCTTCTATTTCGCTGGCGGATACCCAGGGCCATTACCTCCGGGCACCTGAGGTGCTGGAAAATGATAACAGCCGCGCCTTCGATCCGAAGTCCAGACCGTGGTTTATCAAACAGGCGGAAGCCAGTACTTTCAGCCACTATACCACTCCCTATCTGGATTTCTTTACACAGCATCCCACCATTACACTCTACAAACCGGTCATCTCACCGGAAGGCCGGCTCAAAGGCAGCCTCGCATTTCATCTGGATCTGACGTCAATGGGATACGCTTTGCGCCAGATGGTTGCCCCTGTTCAGGGCGAGTTTTTCGTCGTGCAGCGCGACGGGAAAGTCGTACTTCATCCGGATACCGGCGCGCTTTTTAAACCCTATGTCCGCGACGATCTCATGGACAAAATGACCAGCGCCGAGGGTCAGCTGTATGACGAGAAAAATGGCATCTGGTATTACTATTATTCGTTCACCAATCCAGACTGGTTTGTCATCTACCGCGTTGATAACACCACGCTGGTCGATTTAACCCGCTATGAAACCGATATCGTGCTTTGGGGGTTTGCCCTGGCCGCCATTGTGATTATTCTCTTTGGCCTCTACCTGCGCCATGCGTCGCACACGGTGCTGATGAATATCATCAACGCGATTAAAACCGGCGACGTCAACCGTGCTCCGCGGCTGGAAGCGATGCTGAGTAAAGCCATCGAAAGTAATAAACAGCGCGAACTGATCTATGTCCGCCAGGCTACCATCGATGCGCTCACCGGCTGTAAAAACCGCCGCGCCTTCGACAGCGATATCGCCGCGCTGATGAACGATCACCAGCCTTTCTCTCTTGCGCTGGTTGATATTGATAACTTCAAGACGATAAACGACACCTGGGGTCACCTCAATGGCGATATCGTTTTGCGCAATGTCGCCCGGGAAGGGCTGCAGATCTTCCAGCCCCTGCAAATTTCACTCTACCGCTATGGCGGCGAAGAGTTTGCCGTGATTTTCACCGGCGAGCATATTGCCAATGCGCCGGCGATACTGGAAAGCTGGCGACTCAACATTGCCCAACGCACCTGGCGTGAAGAAGGACTGACGGTAACCTTCAGCGCGGGCCTGGGAGAATGGAATATGGAGCCTCTGGAGCAGCTAGTGGTGAGCGTCGATGAAGCGCTTTATAAAGCCAAGCAGCAGGGAAAAAACCGTATCGTCCGCGCTTAAAACCGCCGGCATCCGCAGGCCCGTCAGCCCGGATTTTACTGTTTTCAACCCTAAAACCGAAACCGGTTTCATTATTTTGTGATGCCTTACACACAATCACGGCAAAGCGGTTGTCGTGTCTGTCGGCCCGCGATAAAGATGATGCATCAAGGGAACATAAGGGCCATCTACTATGAAGAATATCGTTTTATGCTGCGCCGCTGGAATGTCCACCAGCATGCTGGTTCAACGCATGCAGGCTGCGGCACAACAAAAAGGTGTGGAAGTCTCCATCAAAGCCGTACCGGTTGCCGAGTTTAAAGATAATCTTGCTACTGCCGATATTATCCTGCTCGGTCCGCAGGTGAAGTACGAGCAAGCTAAACTCCAGGCGCTGGCCGACCCGTTTGGTAAAAAAGTCGCCGTTATCGATATGATGGACTACGGCATGATGAAAGGCGATGCTGTTCTCGACAAAGCCCTGAAGTTGATGGAGTAAGTCATGGAAGATTTAGAAACGATCATTATGGAGCTGTTGGTGAATGCTGGTTCTGCCCGCAGTTCAGCATTAACGGCTCTGCAGCTGGCCCGCAAAGGTGATTTTGCGGCTTCTGAGCAGGCAATGGCAGAATCACATGAGTTTGTGAAGCACGCGCATAAAATCCAGACCCAGCTCATCGGCCTGGATGAAGGCACAGGTAAGCTGCCGGTGAACCTGATTACCGTTCACTCCCAGGATCATCTGATGAATGCCATGGTGATACAGGATCTGGCAACCGATATGATTGAACTGTATCGTCGCACCGCGTAGTCAATAAACGCAGTGAATAGCAGGTGCCCTTCAGGCACCTGCTTTTTTATTATAAGAAGCCGTAAAGCGCGGCGAAGACCCAGCCAAACACGCACGAAACGCTGACGCCAATGAGCCCCGGTAGAATAAAGCTATGGTTAATCACAAAACGGCCGATATGCGTCGTCCCTGAGCGATCGAACTGAATCGCCGCCAGGTCGCTCGGGTAGGTTGGCAGAATATAATAGCCGTAGCAGGCTGGCGCGGAGGCGACGATGTAGGCCGGATCGACGCCAATCGCCAGCGCCACCGGGACAATCGCCGCCAGCGCTGCGGCCTGGGAATTGACAAATTTGGAGACCAGCAGCAGTACGATGGCATAGGCCCACGGATACTCCTTCACCATTTCGCCGAGCACGCCTTTAATCTCCGTCATGTGCGCGCCGAACATCGTTTCCGCCATCCAGGCGATACCGTATACCGCCACAATGGCGATCATCCCCGAGCGGAAAACCTCATTCTTAGAAATCGACGCCGGGTTAGTTTTGGTAATGATGATGATAAGTGCGCCGGAGAGCAGCATGAACATCTGAATCACCAGGACCATCGACAGCGGCTTGCCGTTGAATGCCGGACGCAGTTCGGAGAAGGCCCCCAGAACGGCAACCACGGCAATCGACGCCAGGAAGATCCACATAGCGACCCAGTTACTGGTCGGCAGTTTTCTGTCCAGCAGCGTTGCCGTATCGCCATAAACATAATGACGGTTTTCCGGCGTTGAGATGAAAGCCTGAAACGCTTCGTCTTTATCTAAGTCTTTACCGCGGAACCAGCTAAAAATACCGATTGCCAGAATCCCCAGTAGCGTAGAGGGAATGGTAATCGCCAGCAGATCGAGGAATTCGAGGTGCTTACCGTTGAAGGTAAAGTTGCCCAGCATCGCCACCAGGGACACCACCGCTACGGACACCGGGCTGGCGATAATCCCCATCTGTGCGCCAATGGAGCTTGCCGCCATCGGGCGCTCGGGGCGAATATTGTTCTTGATAGCGACATCATAAATAATCGGCAGAATCGTATAAACCACGTGGCCAGTGCCGCAAAGAATGGTCAGCGTACAGGTGACGAAGGGAGCCACGATGGAGACATATTTTGGATTGCGCCGCAGAAGTTTCTCTGCAATCTGCAGCATTACATCTAACCCGCCGGAAGCCTGAAGCGTCGCCGAGGCGGCAACAACCGCAATAATCACCAGCATCACATCAACCGGCGGCTTGCCCGGCTGAAGATGAAAGACAAAGACTAAAATAACCAGCCCGATACCGCCTAAAAGACCCAGTGCGATACCGCCTTTTCTGGCACCATAAAAGAGACAAATTAAGATAATGATGAGTTGTATTGCGAATTCCATGCATCCCCCAGCCCCTGGCTATGAAAATCAAAAGACTTATCTTCCGCTGCCGTATTATTTAGCCATCTCCCCCATCGCTTTTTACGGGTATAAACCGCCCTCCTCGGCGTCATGAAACCGAAGATAAAAGAAAAAGTAATCACATGATTAATTGGACTTTTTGACTATATCGCCTTTGATTTGCTGATTTTTTGATACGTGTAGAATTTTTACCCATCAATAAGTGTGGGTATTAAGAAAAAACAGCCAGTCGACTTTTATATGAATTGTTTGCTGCTTAATTGAGGGGGAAATATTAATGGAATGTAATTCATTATGAGAGGGCAGAAGCGGATATTATCGTGGCGCCATACCGGGATAATAAAAAAGCCAGTCAGGAGACCTGACTGGCTTTTTAAGCGTAGCGTCAACGATTAATCGTTGTCGGAACCGCCCAGGCCTGCGTTCAGCAGTTCTGCCAGGTTAGCAGAAGCTTCTTCCACGCTCACCTGAGGTGCTGCAGGCTGTTCGCCCGCGGCGCGGCGGCGCATACGATCCTGGTGGTACGCATAGCCGGTACCCGCCGGGATCAGACGACCGACGATAACGTTCTCTTTCAGGCCGCGCAGTTCGTCGCGTTTGCCCGCAACGGCTGCTTCGGTCAGGACACGCGTGGTCTCCTGGAACGATGCGGCAGAGATGAACGACTCGGTTGCCAGAGACGCTTTGGTGATACCCAGCAGGTCGCGGGAGTAAGTCGCCGCCACTTTGCCGTTCGCTTCCAGATCGCGGTTAGCAATCTTGACGCGGGAGTATTCAACCTGTTCGCCTTCCAGGAAGTCGGAGCTACCGGCGCTTTCGATGGTCGCTTTACGCAGCATCTGACGAACGATAACTTCGATGTGTTTATCGTTAATCTTAACGCCTTGCAGACGGTAAACGTCCTGTACTTCGTTGGTGATATAACGCGTTACCGCGTGTACGCCACGAAGACGCAGAATGTCGTGCGGTGCTTCCGGACCGTCGGAAACCACATCACCACGTTCTACACGTTCACCTTCGAACACGTTCAGCTGACGCCATTTCGGAATCATCTCTTCGTACGGATCGCTGCCGTCTAACGGAGTGATAACCAGACGACGTTTGCCTTTGGTTTCTTTACCGAAGGAAATGATACCGCTGATTTCCGCCAGGATAGCCGGCTCTTTCGGACGACGTGCTTCGAACAGATCCGCAACGCGCGGCAGACCACCGGTGATGTCCTTGGTACCACTGGATTCCTGAGGAATACGCGCCAGAGCGTCACCCGCACTGATCTGTACGCCATCTTCCAGCTGTACAATCGCTTTGCCCGGCAGGAAGTACTGAGCAGGCATATCGGTGCCTGGGATCAGAACGTCGTTGCCCTGCGCATCAACAATTTTCAGCGCTGGACGCAGATCTTTACCGCCCGCGGTACGTTCTGCAGAATCCAGAACAACCAGGGATGACAGGCCGGTTAATTCGTCGGTCTGACGGGTAATGGTCTGGCCGTCAATCATGTCAGTAAAGCGGATGAAACCACTGACTTCAGAGATAACCGGCATGGTGTGCGGATCCCAGTTTGCCACGGTTTCACCGCCGGCAACCTGCTCGCCATCGCCTTTCGCCATCACAGCACCGTAAGGCACTTTATAGCTTTCTTTAGTACGACCGAATTCGTCGATCAGCTTCAGCTCGGTGTTACGAGAGGTCACAACCAGCTTGCCAGCGGAGTTAACAACCGACTTGGCGTTAGACAGCTTGATGCTACCCTTGTTTTTCACCTGAATGCTGGATTCAGCAGCCGCACGAGATGCCGCACCACCGATGTGGAACGTACGCATCGTCAGCTGTGTACCCGGCTCACCGATGGACTGTGCCGCGATAACGCCGATTGCTTCACCTTTGTTGATGATGTGGCCACGCGCCAGGTCACGACCGTAGCAGTGCGCACATACACCAAAGTCGGTGTCACAGGATACAACGGAACGCACTTTGACGGAGTCAACGGAGTTCTCTTCCAGCAGGTCACACCAGTGCTCGTGCAGCAGCGTGTTGCGTGGAACCAGAATGTCCGCGGTACCCGGCTTCAGAACGTCTTCAGCGGTCACACGACCCAGTACGCGATCGCGCAGCGGCTCTTTAACATCGCCACCCTCGATAACCGGGGTCATGGTGATGCCTTCCAGGGTACCACAGTCATCTTCAGTAACGACCAGGTCCTGGGCAACGTCAACCAGACGACGGGTCAGGTAACCGGAGTTCGCTGTTTTCAGTGCGGTATCCGCCAGACCTTTACGCGCACCGTGAGTAGAGATGAAGTACTGGAGTACGTTCAGACCTTCACGGAAGTTCGCGGTGATTGGCGTTTCGATGATGGAGCCATCCGGCTTCGCCATCAGACCACGCATACCCGCCAGCTGACGAATCTGTGCCGCAGAACCACGCGCACCGGAGTCGGCCATCATGTAGATGCTGTTGAAGGAAACCTGCTGCTCTTCGACGCCGTCACGGTTAATCACGGTTTCGGTTTGCAGGTTATCCATCATCGCTTTGGATACACGATCGTTCGCCGCAGCCCAGATATCGATAACTTTGTTGTAGCGTTCGCCCGCGGTAACCAGACCGGACTGGAACTGTTCCTGGATCTCAGCAACTTCAGCTTCCGCTTCGCTGATGATCTCGTGTTTTTTCTCCGGGATGACCATGTCATCGATACCAACGGATGCACCTGAACGCGCTGCATAAGCAAAGCCGGTGTACATCGTCTGGTCCGCAAAAATAACGGTCGGTTTCAGGCCCAGAATACGGTAGCAGGTATTCAGCATCTTAGAGATGGCTTTCTTACCCAGCGCCTGGTTCACGATAGAGAACGGCAGACCTTTCGGCACGATCATCCACAGAATCGCACGGCCAACGGTCGTGTCTTTCAGGCTGGTTTTCGCAACGAACTGGCCGTTTTCATCTTTTTCGTATTCGGTGATACGCACTTTAACGCGCGCATGCAGAGAGGCCAGACCGGCGCGATAAATACGCTCCGCTTCTTTCGGGCCAGTCAGCACCATGCCTTCGCCTTTGGCGTTAACACAGTCACGGGTCATGTAGTACAGACCCAGTACAACGTCCTGAGACGGAACGATGATTGGCTCGCCGTTCGCCGGGGACAGGATGTTGTTGGTAGACATCATCAGCGCACGCGCTTCCAGCTGGGCTTCCAGCGTCAGCGGTACGTGAACAGCCATCTGGTCACCATCGAAGTCGGCGTTATATGCCGCACAAACCAGCGGGTGCAGCTGGATAGCTTTACCTTCGATCAGTACCGGTTCAAATGCCTGGATACCCAGACGGTGCAGTGTTGGTGCACGGTTCAGCAGTACCGGGTGTTCGCGGATAACTTCGTCCAGGATATCCCAGACCACAGCTTCTTCACGCTCAACCATTTTCTTCGCGGCTTTGATGGTGGTGGCCAGGCCACGCAGTTCCAGCTTGCCGTAAATGAACGGTTTGAACAGCTCCAGCGCCATTTTCTTCGGCAGACCGCACTGATGCAGACGCAGGTATGGACCTACGGTGATAACAGAACGACCGGAGTAGTCAACACGCTTACCGAGCAGGTTCTGACGGAAACGACCCTGCTTACCTTTGATCATGTCGGCCAAAGATTTCAGAGGACGCTTGTTAGAACCGGTGATCGCACGACCGCGACGACCGTTATCCAGCAGGGCATCAACCGCTTCCTGCAGCATACGTTTTTCGTTGCGTACGATGATATCCGGCGCAGCCAGATCCAGCAGACGTTTCAGACGGTTGTTACGGTTAATGACGCGACGATACAGATCGTTCAGGTCAGAAGTCGCGAAACGACCACCATCCAGCGGTACCAGCGGACGCAGATCCGGCGGCAGAACCGGCAGAACGGTCAGGATCATCCACTCCGGCTTGTTGCCAGACTGAACGAACGCTTCCAGCAGCTTGATACGCTTGGTCAGCTTTTTACGTTTGGTTTCGGAGTTAGTTTCGTTCAGCTCTTCACGCAGCTGCTCGCACTCTTGCTCCAGATCCATGCTTTTCAGCAGGGCCTGAATAGCTTCCGCACCCATCTTCGCATCGAATTCGTCACCAAACTCTTCCAGCGCATCCAGATACTGCTCTTCAGTCAGGATCTGATTACGTTCCAGGTTGGTCATCCCGCCTTCGATAACCACATAGGATTCGAAGTACAGAACACGTTCGATATCGCGCAGCGGCATATCCAGCAGCAGGCCGATACGGGACGGCAGCGATTTCAGGAACCAAATGTGGGCGGTCGGAGAGGCCAGTTCGATGTGGCCCATGCGCTCACGACGCACTTTGGTCTGGGTCACTTCAACGCCGCACTTCTCACAGATAACACCACGGTGTTTCAGGCGCTTGTACTTACCGCACAGGCACTCGTAATCTTTTACTGGCCCAAAGATACGGGCGCAGAAAAGGCCGTCACGCTCTGGTTTGAACGTACGGTAGTTAATGGTTTCCGGCTTTTTAACTTCACCAAAAGACCATGAACGGATCATGTCTGGCGATGCCAGAGCAATTTTGATCGCATCAAACTCTTCGGTTTTAGTTTGCGCTTTCAGAAACTTTAATAAGTCTTTCACGGATTTGCTCCCGTCGGAGTTAGCACAATCTGGCGCCGGGGGTTACCCCGGCACCAGTGACCTGTTTGAGCGAGAGTTACTCGTCTTCCAGTTCGATGTTGATGCCCAGCGAGCGAATCTCTTTCAACAGTACGTTGAAGGATTCCGGCATGCCCGGTTCCATCTGATGGTTGCCGTCCACGATGTTTTTATACATCTTGGTACGACCGTTGACGTCATCAGACTTAACGGTGAGCATTTCCTGCAGGGTGTATGCTGCGCCGTAAGCTTCCAGCGCCCACACTTCCATCTCACCGAAGCGCTGACCACCGAACTGAGCCTTACCACCCAGCGGCTGCTGAGTAACCAGGCTGTAAGAACCGGTAGAACGCGCATGCATCTTGTCATCAACCAGGTGGTTCAGTTTCAGCATGTACATGTAGCCAACGGTAACCTGGCGCTCGAATTGCTCGCCGGTACGACCGTCGAACAGAGTGATCTGACCGGAAGTCGGCAGGCCACCCAGCTGTAACAGTTCCTTGATTTCAGACTCTTTCGCACCGTCGAATACCGGCGTGGCGATCGGCATACCTTTTTTCAGGTTTTCAGCAAGACGCAGAACTTCATCATCGGTGAAGGTATTCAGATCGACCTTCTGACGAACATCGGTACCCAGGTCATACGCTTTCTGGATGAACTCGCGCAGTTTGGCGACTTCCTGCTGCTGTTTGAGCATCGCGTTGATTTTCTCACCGATGCCTTTCGCAGCCATACCCAGGTGGGTTTCCAGAATCTGACCGATGTTCATACGAGATGGTACGCCCAGCGGGTTCAGTACGATGTCGACCGGCGTACCGTTTTCATCGTAAGGCATATCTTCGATCGGGTTGATCTTAGAAATAACACCCTTGTTACCGTGACGACCTGCCATTTTGTCACCCGGCTGAATCTGACGTTTAACGGCCAGATACACTTTAACAATCTTCAGCACGCCCGGTGCCAGATCGTCGCCCTGAGTGATTTTGCGGCGTTTCGCTTCGAGTTTTTTCTCGAACTCGTGTTTCAGTTCGTCGTACTGCTCAGCCAGCTGTTCCAGCTGATTTTGTTTCTCTTCGTCGGTCAGGCCCAGTTCCAGCCAGCGATCGCGCGGCAGCTTGTCGAGCTTCTCAGCTTCAACACCACCGGCAACCAGCACCGCGTAGATACGACCAAACAGGCCAGCCTCGAGGATCTGCAGTTCTTCAGACAGGTCTTTTTTGGCCTGCTTCAGCTGCATCTCTTCGATTTCCAGCGCACGTTTGTCTTTTTCCACGCCATCGCGGGTGAAGACCTGAACGTCGATAACCGTACCGGAAACACCGTTTGGTACGCGCAGAGAAGAGTCTTTAACGTCAGACGCTTTCTCGCCGAAGATCGCACGCAGCAGTTTCTCTTCTGGCGTCAGCTGGGTTTCACCTTTCGGCGTTACCTTACCAACCAGAATGTCGCCGCCGGTCACTTCTGCACCGATGTAAACAATACCGGATTCATCCAGTTTAGAGAGCGCAGCTTCACCCACGTTCGGGATATCAGCGGTGATCTCTTCCGGCCCCAGCTTGGTGTCACGGGACACACACGCCAGTTCCTGAATATGAATCGTGGTGAAACGATCTTCCTGAACCACACGCTCGGAGACGAGGATGGAGTCTTCGAAGTTGTAGCCGTTCCACGGCATGAACGCTACGCGCATGTTCTGACCGAGAGCCAGTTCACCAAGGTCGGTGGACGGACCGTCTGCCAGCACGTCGCCGCGCTCAATTGGCTCACCCAGGGACACGCAAGGCATCTGATTGATGCAGGTGTTCTGGTTAGAACGGGTGTACTTGGTCAGGTTATAGATGTCGATACCTGCTTCGCCCGGGTACATCTCATCTTCGTTAACTTTGATAACGATACGGGATGCATCGACGTACTGTACGGTACCGCCACGCTTAGCAACTGCAGTAACACCGGAGTCGACGGCAACAGCACGTTCCATACCGGTACCAACCAGCGGCTTATCAGCGCGCAGAGTCGGAACCGCCTGACGTTGCATGTTCGCACCCATCAATGCACGGTTGGCGTCATCGTGTTCCAGGAACGGGATCAGTGACGCACCGACGGAAACCACCTGTTGGGTGGAAACGTCCATGTAGTCAACCTGATCGCGGCTGAACAAGCTGGATTCGCCTTTGCTACGGCAGGTCACCAGATCTTCTACAAAGTGGCCTTCGTCATCCAGGTTGGAGTTCGCCTGAGCGATAACGTAGTTGCCTTCTTCGATAGCAGACAGGTAGTGAATTTCGTCGGTCACAACACCGTCGGTCACTTTACGATACGGAGTCTCGAGGAAGCCGTATTCGTTAGTCTGTGCGTACACGGACAGGGAGTTGATCAGACCGATGTTCGGACCTTCAGGCGTTTCGATTGGACATACGCGACCGTAGTGAGTCGGGTGTACGTCTCGAACTTCAAAGCCCGCACGTTCACGGGTCAGGCCGCCTGGGCCGAGTGCGGAGATACGACGCTTGTGCGTAATCTCGGACAGCGGGTTGTTCTGGTCCATAAACTGAGACAGCTGGCTGGAACCAAAGAACTCTTTCACTGCTGCAGAAATCGGCTTGGCGTTGATCATATCCTGAGGCATCAGGGTATCCAGATCGCCCAGAGACAGACGCTCTTTCACCGCACGCTCCACACGTACCAGGCCAACACGGAACTGGTTTTCCGCCATTTCGCCTACGGAACGGATACGACGGTTGCCGAGGTGGTCGATATCATCGACTTCGCCTTTACCGTTACGGATATCGATGAGCTTCTTCATCACTTCGATGATGTCGTCTTTGCTCAGGATACCGGAACCTTCGATTTCGTCACGCAGCAGAGAACGGTTGAACTTCATACGACCTACCGCAGACAGATCGTAGCGGTCTTCGGAGAAGAACAGGTTCTCAAACAGGCTTTCAGCCGCTTCACGAGTCGGCGGCTCACCCGGGCGCATCATGCGGTAGATTTCTACCAGTGCGCTCAGACGATCGTTAGTCGGGTCGACGCGTACCGTTTCAGAAATGTACGGACCGTGGTCCAGATCGTTGGTGAACAGGGTCTCGATGCGCTTGTGACCGGACTGGCTCAGTTTCGCCAGCAGATCCAGGCTCAGCTCCATGTTCGCCGGGCAGATCAGTTCGCCAGTGGCTTCATCGATGTAATCTTTGGCCGCAACTTTACCCGCAATATATTCAACCGGAACTTCGATATGCTTGATATCGTCTTTTTCCAGCTGACGGATATGGCGAGCGGTAATGCGACGGGCTTTCTCGACGTAGATTTTGCCGTTCGCTTCGATGTCGAAGGAAGCCGTTTCACCGCGCAGACGCTCCGGTACCAGTTCCATCTGCAGCTTGTTGTCGCGAATTTCAAAGACCACTTTCTCGAAGAACAGGTCAAGGATCTGCTCAGTGGTGTAATTCAGCGCGCGCAGGATGATGGTGGCCGGCAGCTTACGACGACGGTCGATACGGACAAACAGGTTGTCTTTCGGATCGAACTCGAAGTCCAGCCAGGAACCGCGGTAAGGAATGATACGTGCGTTATACAGGACCTTACCGGAAGAGTGAGTCTTACCTTTGTCAGAGTCAAAGAAGACGCCCGGGCTACGGTGCAGCTGAGAAACGATAACACGTTCAGTACCGTTGATAACAAAGGTACCGTTGTCGGTCATGAGCGGAATTTCGCCCATGTAGACTTCTTGTTCTTTAATGTCTTTAACGGTGCCTTCCGGCGCTTCACGCTCGTAGATCACCAGACGCAGTTTAACGCGCAGCGGTGCCGAGTAGGTCACGCCACGGATCTGACATTCTTTAACATCAAAAACAGGTTCGCCCAGACGGTAGCTGACGTATTGCAGCTCAGAGTTACCGCTGTAGCTTTTAATCGGGAACACGGAACGGAAAGCAGCTTCCAGACCGTACTGCCCTTCAGGATCTTGCTCGATAAACTTCTGAAACGAGTCAAGCTGGATGGAAAGGAGATAAGGTATGTCCAGAACCTGCGGACGTTTACCAAAATCCTTACGAATACGTTTTTTCTCGGTATAGGAGTAAACCATAGGGTTCCTCAGCTCGCTGACAAGTCGACCCGTCTGCCCAAATAAGGCAGTTTTTTATGCAACACTATTTTGTGGACCGGAAAATGGAACACTTTCCGCAATGCCTGTTTCTATCACGCTTAAACCATTTCGTTGCGATTTACACAGCTCAGGGACCCTGACCTGTCGCAGTATATTAAGTCGTCTATAGAAACAAGCATTGAAAGGACAACCCAGTAGTCAAACAGCGTGAAACGCTACTGGTGCCTTACAGCGCAAAAAGGCTGGTGACCAAAAAGTCACCAGCCTCAGCCTGATTTCTCAGGCTGCAACCGGAAGGGTTGGCTTATTTGACTTCAACTTCAGCGCCAGCTTCTTCCAGAGATTTTTTCAGAGCTTCAGCGTCGTCTTTGCTGATGCCTTCTTTCAGTGCAGCCGGTGCAGATTCTACCAGGTCTTTAGCTTCTTTCAGACCCAGGCCAGTTGCGCTACGTACTGCTTTGATAACAGCAACTTTGTTAGCGCCTGCAGCTTTCAGAATTACGTCGAATTCAGTTTTTTCTTCAGCAGCTTCAGCCGGGCCAGCAGCTACAGCTACAGCAGCAGCAGCGGAAACACCGAATTTTTCTTCCATTGCAGAGATCAGCTCAACAACGTCCATTACGGACATAGCGGATACTGCTTCAATGATTTGATCTTTAGTGATAGACATTTAAATTGTTCCTGAATATCAGAATAAGTTTATACGTAAGCGAGCGCTTTATAAAGACAACTGCGATTAAGCAGCTTCTTTCGCATCGCGTACAGCAGCCAGAGTGCGAACCAGTTTGCCAGCCGAAGCTTCTTTCATGGTTGCCATCAGGCGTGCAATTGCTTCTTCGTAGGTCGGCAGAGTTGCCAGGCGGTCGATTTGCGACGCCGGGATCAGCTCACCTTCAAAGGCTGCAGCTTTGACCTCAAATTTTGCATTCGCTTTCGCGAACTCTTTGAACAGACGAGCGGCAGCGCCCGGGTGTTCCATAGAGTATGCAATCAGGGTCGGACCAACAAACGTGTCTTTCAGGCACTCAAACTGAGTACCTTCAACGACGCGGCGCAGCAGGGTGTTACGAACAACACGCATGTAAACGCCAGCTTCACGACCTGCTTTACGCAGTTCAGTCATTTTATCAACAGTAACGCCACGGGAATCCGCAACTACTGCAGACAGCGCACCTTTGGCTACTTCGCTGACTTCAGCAACAATCGCTTGTTTGTCTTGAAGATTTAAAGCCATTAGCTTTGCTCCTGGATGTTTGCCAGAGCTTATGCTCTGGAACTCACTTCACTCTTTCCAACGAAAGAGCGTCTTTAATACGGTGAGCAGAAACAAGCCAGAGTATCCAAAAAATAATCTTAGCGTTCTGTCACCGTCTACGCAGGGGATTAAGTTTCTGACGAAACACCTGCGGTCTTCGACGGAGGCCTGGATAGGCCAGGCTCCAACGAACAAATCTGTTTTTATCTGTCTGGCCGAAGCTAACAGAATCGTGGGGGTAGAATTGTAGACAAATCCACCGCCCACGTAAAGCTAATCTTAGTTCGCAGAAGCGCTCAGACCAGCCTGATCAACGGCAACACCAGCACCCATGGTGGTGGAGATGCTAACTTTCTTGATGTACACGCCTTTAGCCTGAGTCGGTTTTGCTTTTTTCAGCGCAACCAGCAGAGCTTCCAGGTTTTCTTTCAGTTTGTCAGCGTCAAAGTCCACTTTACCGATGGTGGTGTGGATGATGCCGTTTTTGTCGTTACGATAACGAACCTGACCTGCTTTAGCGTTCTTAACAGCTTCAGCAACGTTCGGAGTAACGGTACCCACTTTCGGGTTTGGCATCAGGCCGCGCGGACCCAGAACCTGGCCCAGCTGGCCAACAACGCGCATTGCATCCGGAGAAGCGATAACAACGTCAAAGTTCATTTCGCCTTTTTTGATCTGGTCAGCCAGATCTTCCATACCTACCAGCTCGGCGCCTGCAGCTTTAGCAGCTTCAGCGTTCGGGCCCTGGGCAAATACGGCTACGCGAACGGAACGGCCAGTACCGTGCGGCAGTACAGTCGCGCCACGGACGTTCTGGTCAGATTTACGAGCGTCGATGCCGAGGTTAACGGCAACGTCTACGCTTTCAACGAACTTAGCAGTAGCCAGTTCTTTCAGCAGAGAGATGGCTTCGTTGATGTCGTACTGTTTGGTCGCATCAACTTTGTCACGAATCACGGACATGCGCTTGGTCAGTTTAGCCATTTCTTAGTCCTCCACTACCAGGCCCATGGAACGTGCAGTACCTTCAATGGAGCGAGTCATCGCTTCAATGTCGGAACCAGTCATGTCGGCAGCTTTGGTCTGCGCGATTTCCTGCAGCTGAGCGCGGGAAATTTTACCCACTTTGTCTTTGTTCGGTTTACCGGAACCAGACTTGATACCAGCCGCTTTTTTCAGCAGAACTGCTGCCGGCGGAGTTTTGGTAACGAAAGTGAAAGAACGGTCAGCGTAAACGGTAATAACAACCGGAATCGGCAGACCTTTTTCCATGGATTCAGTTTTGGCGTTGAACGCTTTGCAGAATTCCATGATGTTCACACCCTGCTGACCCAGTGCTGGACCAACCGGCGGACTCGGGTTTGCCATACCAGCTGCAACCTGCAGCTTGACGTAGGCTTGTACTTTCTTAGCCATTTAAATTTCCTCGTTTGGGTGTAGCGCCTGAAAAGGCTCCCCGTGATAAATATCGCTTTATGGGAATCAGACCCATAAAAACAAAAGGCGCGAAATTGTATGTCAATTTCGCGCCTCGTGCAACGATTAAATCGCTGCTTTTTTGATCGCCGGTTAGGCTTTCTCTACCTGGGCAAAGTCCAGTTCAACCGGAGTAGCACGGCCGAAGATGGAAACAGAGACCTTCAGACGAGATTTCTCGTAGTCAACTTCTTCAACCACGCCGTTAAAGTCAGCGAACGGACCATCGCTAACGCGTACCATTTCACCCGGCTCGAACAGAGTTTTCGGACGCGGCTTATCGCCAACCTGCTGCAGGCGATTCATGATCGCATCCACTTCTTTATCGCTGATCGGTGCCGGACGGTCAGAAGTACCGCCGATAAAGCCCATCACGCGCGGTACGCTGCGCACCAGGTGCCAGCTTGCGTCGTTCATTACCATCTGGACCAGAACGTAACCCGGGAAGAATTTACGCTCGCTCTTGCGGCGCTGGCCACCACGGATCTCGACCACTTCTTCGGTCGGCACCATGACTTCGCCAAACAACTCTTCCATATTGTGTAATTTGATATGTTCACGCAACGAGGTAGCTACGCGACCTTCAAAACCGGAAAACGCCTGAACGACGTACCAACGTTTTTTAGGAGCTTCAGACATCTCAGAACCTCAGGCCAGTGATAAAGGATACCAGGCGAACCAGAATACCATCCAGTCCCCACAGGATCAGTGACATTACCGCAGTAACCGCAGCAACAATCAGCGTGGTGTGCAGCGTTTCCTGGCGAGTTGGCCAGATAACCTTGCGGACTTCGGTTCTCGCTTCACGGGCGAAGGCGACGGTCGCCTTACCTTTAGTGGTTAACAGCGCGACGCCACCGGCAGCAGCGATCAGAATCACTACAGCCAGCGCACGCACCGCCAGCATAATGTCACGATAAAGGAAGTTGCCTACGATGGCCACAATCAGCAGCGCAGCAACGATCACCCACTTCATCGCTTCCAGGCCGCGCCCGCTCCCTTGAGCTTCGGTATTCGCACTCATAAACCAACCTGTCACAAGAATTCAGACAAATAATTTTGCCCCGCGAGAGCGAGGCAACCAAACCGAAATGCTCTGCTGCGTTTCGGACTTAACGCCCTCTACAGAGCCTGTCTCAGCAATGATTATGGCAAAAAAAATCACTGATGAGCCAGGTTCTGGTTCGAAAGCGTGCAAAAAGGGCATCAAATGATGCCCTTTTATTGCGCATTGCGTCAAATGTTATCAGCGATTAGCTGAGAACTTTTGCTACCACGCCCGCGCCAACGGTACGGCCGCCTTCACGGATTGCGAAACGCAGACCGTCGTCCATCGCGATT
>NZ_JMPP01000011.1 GCF_000735435.1 Klebsiella planticola ATCC 33531
GAAAGATGGTGGTGGGGGAAGGATTCGAACCTTCGAAGTCGATGACGGCAGATTTACAGTCTGCTCCCTTTGGCCGCTCGGGAACCCCACCAGGCACTTGATGGTGCCGACTACCGGAATCGAACTGGTGACCTACTGATTACAAGTCAGTTGCTCTACCTACTGAGCTAAGTCGGCATCAAGTAGCGCGCATTTTAGGGAGACCTGCGAGTTCATGCAACTAAAAAATTGCATAAAATGTTCCATTGCTCATATTTTGTGCTCAAACAAGGAAAATCGTTGCAATTTCAAACAACGGAGCACAAAAAAACGGCATTTACCTAAGCGTAAATCGTACGCTGACCTGGGATATTTTGTTAAAGACCGGCATTTTTGACCTTCCGGGCGATTTCCTGAGCACCTCTGCATACGATAATCGATCTTTTAGCCCGCAGAGCAGGTATTCCAGCTTCACCTGAGAGCACCACTGACGACTCCCTTCCGCGGCATTTATTGCTCACCTAACCTGAGCGCTCTATTCACCTGATTAATAATTACCTGCGAACCCCGCTCTTGTGATGTCTGCATTAGAAAGCGCTATCCGATGAGTTTTTTTCTTATTATTCCTCGCAATCTGGTGTTACCCTCCTGCCCATTGTCCTGATTAACTTGTGTGAAGCATCCCTCGCTGCATTTGATTCGGCGATGCTAAGAACATGCTTATGAGCAAAAAAGAGCAGACGTTAATGACACCGTATCTACAATTTAACCGCAACCAATGGGCTGCACTTCGTGATTCCGTTCCGATGACGCTGACAGAGGAAGAAATCACGCGGTTAAAAGGCATCAACGAAGATCTTTCTCTTGAAGAAGTTGCCGAGATCTATTTGCCGCTGTCGCGTTTGCTTAATTTCTATATCAGTTCTAACCTGCGGCGTCAGGCCGTGCTGGAACAATTCCTCGGCACTAACGGCCAACGCATTCCCTATATCATCAGTATTGCCGGCAGCGTCGCGGTAGGGAAAAGTACAACCGCGCGCGTATTACAGGCGCTGCTCAGCCGCTGGCCGGAACATCGTCATGTTGAATTGATAACGACCGATGGCTTCCTGCATCCTAACGCCGTATTGAAAGAACGCGGGCTGATGAAGAAGAAAGGCTTCCCGCAATCCTATGATATGCATCGTCTGGTCAAGTTCGTCTCCGACCTCAAATCCGGCATACCTAATGCTACCGCTCCGGTTTATTCGCATCTGATTTATGATGTGATCCCCGATGGAGATAAAACCGTAGCGCAGCCGGACATTTTGATTCTGGAAGGATTAAATGTTTTACAAAGCGGGATGGATTATCCTCATGATCCGCACCACGTATTTGTATCTGACTTCGTTGATTTTTCGATATATGTTGATGCGCCAGAAGAATTACTAAAAACATGGTATATCAACCGTTTCTTAAAATTCCGTGAAGGGGCCTTTACCGACCCGGACTCTTATTTCCATAATTATGCCAAGCTTTCCAGAGACGAAGCGGTGAATATTGCCACCTCATTATGGAATGAGATCAACCTACTGAATTTAAAAGAAAATATATTACCAACTCGTGAGCGAGCTAGTCTGATCATGACGAAAAGCGCCAATCACTCGGTTGATCAGGTTCGGTTACGTAAATAACGATTACAGAAAATAAAAAGGGAGCCAGGGCTCCCTTTTTACTCAGTTTATTCTGCACTTCGTAACGATATCTCACCACCAACCCAGGGTTTTATCACACCATCCTGCTCAAGCAATAACGCGCCCTGAGTATCGATACCGCGAGAAATACCAAATATTTCTTTATCGCCAATAATAAGCTTCACCGGGCGGTTGAGGAAGTTATCTAATTTCTCCCAACGCGCCAGATAAGGTGCCAGGCCATCCTGTTCAAAGAGCTGCAGGCCAGCGCGAAGCTCTTTAATCAGGCGCGCGGCCAACGTATTACGATCGATAGATACGCCAGCTTCCTGCAAGCTAATCCATCCCTGGTTGACGACATCTGACTCTACATGACGCATAGCCAGGTTGATCCCCGCCCCGCTGACTATCTGTGCCGCATCGCCGGTTTTTCCCGTCAGCTCAACCAAAATACCTGACAGTTTACGATCCTGAAGATAGAGGTCATTTGGCCACTTCACGCGAACCTTATCAGCCCCCAGGCTCTGGAGCACTTCTGCAATAACAATCCCGATGACCAGACTCAATCCCACTGCGGCAGCAGGCCCTTGCTCCAGCCGCCAGTACATCGAGAGATAGAGGTTTGCGCCAAAGGGAGAAAACCACTTGCGCCCTCGACGACCGCGGCCGGCCTGCTGATATTCTGCAACGCAGGCATCGCCGGATTGCAACTCATTAAGACGATCCAGCAAATACTGGTTGGTCGAGTCAATAACGGGAAGTACGGTTACCCGTCCATGTTCGATCTGTGCAGCGATTCGCTTTTCATCTAATAGCTGGATCGGTTCTGGCAGGCTGTAACCTTTTCCCGGAACGGTGAACACATCAACCCCCCAGTCGCGGAGAGTCTGAATATGCTTATTGATTGCCGCACGACTCATTCCCAGACGATCGCCCAGTTGCTCTCCGGAATGAAATTCGCCATCCGCTAAAATTGATATCAATGTCAGGGGGATTGTATTATCTCTCATGCAATAGCC
Source organism: Klebsiella planticola ATCC 33531 (assembly GCF_000735435.1). Taxonomy (GTDB): domain Bacteria; phylum Pseudomonadota; class Gammaproteobacteria; order Enterobacterales; family Enterobacteriaceae; genus Klebsiella; species Klebsiella planticola. Next base: position 2,672 of record NZ_JMPP01000011.1, read on the forward strand.
TCCTCGGCATTCACTTCACCGGTTGCGCCAATAAAGCGGACTTCCGGCTGGAGCCAGACATTGAACTTCTCGCCTACCTGCTGACGGACATAATGCGCCAGCTTAATCACATCGTCGCTGGTTGCCTGATTATCATTGATTAATACTAAAGCCTGCTGACGGTGTACCGCGGCCCCGCCGATGGTTTTCCCTTTCAGCTGACATTGATCGATTAGCCAGCCTGCGGCCAGTTTTATACGACCATCTACCTGCGGGTAGTGCGGAGCATTCGGGAACATGGCCAGTAGCTCCTGCCCTTTCCCGGCGTCAATTACCGGGTTTTTAAAGAAACTGCCGGCATTACCACTCACTTTTGGGTCAGGAAGCTTAGTCATTCGCATATGACAAACGGCGTCAAATACCTGACGTGGAGTGACGGTGTTTCGGTCAAGACGGGTCAGGTCACCGTAGGTTAATATCGGATCCCAGCGCTTTGTCAGGCGGAGGCCTACCGCAACGATGGCAAAGCGATCCTGATATTCGTGTTTGAAAATACTGTCACGATAGCCAAAACGGCATTCACTCGCAGAAAGACGCTGCTCATGGCCAGTTGCCAGCTCGATGCAATCAACATACTGGCAAACGCGCTGTAGCTCGACGCCATATGCACCAATATTCTGAATCGGGGAAGAGCCTGCACAACCAGGAATCAATGCAAGGTTTTCCAGACCCGGCATGCCATTATCCAGCGTAAACTGCACCAGTTGATGCCAGTTTTCTCCGGCCCCAACGTGTAGATGCCAGGCATCAGGCGTTTCCGTGACCTCAATTCCCATAATGCGGTTGATTATCACCGTACCGGCATAATCCTTCAGGAAGAGTACATTGCTCCCTTCACCAAGGATCAAAACGGGCTGATCCTCTGCAGTGGCCTGTTGCCATGCGGACAATAGCTGCTGTTCATTTTCAGCACGTACAATCGCTTTGGCCATACGGTCAATGCCAAAGGTATTCCAGGGTTTGAGGGAGTGATTCATAGTGGCTTCCTGATGCAAAATCTGCACTAGTTTACCGTATCTGCTGGGGGAAGGCTTGCTTGATTGCGGCCAGGCGGGTATTCAGGATGCTTCTGTTTTTCAT
>NZ_JMPP01000012.1 GCF_000735435.1 Klebsiella planticola ATCC 33531
CCGTTGGTGTTCATCTCTGAACCCCGCTGACCCGGCGGCTTGCGTGCCGTTGTTCCGTGTCAGTGGAGGCGCATTATAGGGAGTTCTGAGACGTTGACAAGCCCTGTTTTAAAAAAACTTTTCAACCGCTCAAATTCCCGCCATCACGCCCATTTTACGTGCTATTTGCTCGTCATTTGTGCGACTTCCCGCGCAAAATTGGCAACCTGCTTCCAGTCGGTATAGACGACTTCTTTACTGGTATCCGTTTCACCACCGGTCATCTTCATTATCAGGCGAATCATGAAGCGATCGTACCAACGATAGCGCGGGTAGCGCAGTGCGCCGGCAAACACCGCGCTGCGCTGCGGCTGCCATGGCGAATTAAGCAGAAACTTACGCGTATAGCTATTTGTCTGCGGCGTACGCTTCTCTGGCTTACGCGCCACGAGATTCACCGAGAAAAACGCCCCCGGCAGCGCATTCAGCGATTGCAGGTGTTTCTTCACGAAACGGTCCAGCGCCGGATGAAAGTGTCCATAACGAATCGATGCACCAATCACCACGCGATCGTAGTGGCGCCATTCAACCTCTTCAGTACGGTTGAGATTAACCGTATCCGCATCGATACCCAGCTCTTTCAACTCAGAGGCAAGGAAGGAGGCAATTTCACGCGTCTGCCCGTCGCGGGTGGAAAATAGAATCAACGTTTTCACAAGCACTCCTGTTATTCGCGCCAGAAAGTGGGGGTAAAGAGCACCAGTAAGGTGAACACTTCCAGACGACCAAACAGCATATTAGCAATCAAGATCCATTTCGCGACCGGGTTCATTGTCGCGAAGTTGTCCGCCACTACGCCAAGTCCTGGCCCGAGGTTGTTTAACGTTGCCACAACCGAGGCGAAAGCAGAAAAGTCATCCACTCCGGTCGCGATGATCGCCAGCATGCTAATAATGAACACCAGCGCATAGGCAGAAAAGAATCCCCACACCGCCTCCAGAATACGTTCCGGCAGCGCACGGTTGCCTAACTTAATACTGTATACCGCGTTCGGATGCACCAGACGCTTGAGTTCACGGTTCCCCTGTTTGAACAACAGCAGTATGCGGATAACTTTCAGCCCGCCGCCCGTCGACCCGGCACAACCGCCAATAAATGCCGAGCACAATAACAGCACCGGCAGGAATAATGGCCAGCGCGCGATGCTGTCGGTGGTAAAACCCGCCGTCGTCGCCATTGAGACCACCTGGAAGAAGGCCTGATTCAGCGTCGTCAGCGCCGAGCTATACACATCATGCAACCACAACACCAGCGTACAAATCACCACCAGCGTCAGTTGAACACCAATAAACATGCGGAATTCAGGATCGCGCCAGTACACCTTCAGACTGCGTCCGCTGAGCAATGAAAAATGGAGGCCATAGTTACAGCCTGAGATCAGCAGGAAAACCGCAATAATCGTGTTAATGGTTGGACTGTTAAAATACCCTACGCTGGCGTCATGTGTAGAAAAGCCGCCAATCGCGATAGTCGAAAAGCTGTGACCGATGGCATCAAATGCCGGCATACCCGCGAACCAGAGCGCAAGCGCACAGGCTACCGTCAACAACACGTAGATAAGCCACAGCGTTTTGGCCGTCTCGGCGATACGCGGGCGCATTTTATTGTCCTTCAGAGGCCCCGGCATTTCCGCCCGATACAACTGCATCCCGCCGACGCCCAGTATCGGCAGTATTGCTACCGCCAACACAATGATCCCCATACCGCCAAACCACTGCAGCATCTGTCGATAGAAGAGGATGGCATGAGGTAAAGAGTCCAGCCCCACCAGCGTGGTGGCACCGGTCGTAGTCAGGCCTGAGAATGACTCAAAAAACGCATCCGTTATCGTCAAATTCGGTTGTTCGGCGAAAATAAACGGTAGCGCACCAACGCTGCCCAGCACGGTCCAGAAGAGTACGACAATCAGAAAACCCTCGCGGGATTTCAGTTCGCCCTTTTCACGGCGGTTCGGCCACCATAATAGAGAGCCTATCGCCAGAGCGACAAAAAAGGTCTGGGTAAACGCCCGCCCCGCGCCATCGCGGTATATCAGGGCCACTAATCCCGGAAGGATCATCGTCCCCGAAAACAAAATGACCAACAGTCCAACGATTCGGGTTATGGCGCGAAAATGCATCTCTGGCGCTTCCTTTGGTATGCGAAAAAATCAGGTGGGGATTATTCGTCAATCTTCAGTAATTGCAACGAGCCACGACTAAAATCAGCCAGTTTTGTCGAAAAAGACGCCACTTCAGCTTGCGGAAGCGCCACACGAAGCTGGACGGAGGCCTGATAGTCACTGTCGACAATTTGCCCTGAGAACTGAGCCAACAGCGTTTCAATTCCGGCTAACTGCCCGTACTCACACTGCAAAGTATATGCGGTCAGCGGCGTCTTGCGCTGCGTTGTCAGCACGGCAAGCGCCTGATGAACGCCGCCGCCATACGCTTTAACCAGACCGCCGGTACCCAGCAAAATACCGCCGTAGTAGCGTACCACGACGGCCGTTATCTCGCCGACGCCGCTGCCCATCAGCTGCGCCAGCATAGGTTTACCCGCGGTGCCTGCCGGTTCGCCATCGTCAGAAAAACCCAGCTGTTGAGAGTCATTGGGTGGCCCGGCCACCCACGCCACGCAATGATGACGGGCGTCAGGGTGCTCCGCCCTGACGGACTCAACAAACGCCTTTGCCGCTACCACGCCGTCAGTATGTGCCAACAGCGTGATAAAACGACTTCTTTTGATCTCTTCGACAACGGTCACCGGCGCGGCCGGTATCAACCAACTTTCCATTACGCCAGTTTCAGGTCACGCGTCATATTTTCAACACTGTTTTCGTGGATGACGACGTTATCTTCAATACGGATGCCGCCAAACGGCTTCAATGCTTCAATTTTTTGCCAGTTGAAGTGTTTGCTAAACTGCCCTTCACGCCACGGCGCCAGCAGAGACTCAATGAAGTAGATGCCCGGTTCGATGGTCAGCACCATACGCGGCTGCAAAATACGTGTGCAGCGCAGATACGGATATTTCGACGGCGCCGCCAGATGAGTACCGCTATCATCCTGCATGAAACCAGCCACATCATGGACCTGCAGGCCCAGCGGATGGCCAATACCGTGTGGCATAAACGGTCCGGTCAGGTCGTTTTCAACCATGGCCTCTTCGCTCATGTTGGTCACGATCTGGTGCTTACGCAACAGCTTAGCGATGCGTTGGTGGAACTGGATATGGTAATCCACATAGCTTTTTCCAGCCTTCATCGTGCTAATCAGAGCCAGCTGCTCATCGTTAACGTCTTTAATCAAATGAGCAAAGTCATTATCGCCGTGCGCCGCCCAGGTACGCGTCAGGTCTGCCGCATAGCCGTTGTATTCCGCTCCGGCATCCAGTAAGAAGCTGCGCGCTTCTGCCGGCGCACGATGATCCAGTTTGGTGTAGTGCAGCACAGAGGCATGTTCGTTAAGCGCCACGATATTGCTGTAAGGCACATCGGTGTCGCGATGACCGGTGGCCGTCAGATACGCCTGGTTGATATCGAATTCGCTCATTCCTGAGAGGAATGCTTCATGGGCCGCGCGATGCCCGTTGACCGCCGACTTCTGCGCTTCGCGCATGCAGGCCAACTCATAATCGGTCTTAAAGGAACGATAGTAGTGCAGAAAATCAATCACCCCTTTCGGGTTGATATGACTGGCCGCGATCTCCAGACCGAGCGCACGCTCCGGCACCGGCCCGATATAGGCGATATTGCCGCGCGCAGCTGGCAGCTGGCTACCAATACCGTCGGCTTTCGGCAGGGCAATCACTTCCACCTCTTCCGTCCAGAACGAGGTCGGCAGCGGTTCAACGTTATGCCAGTAATCGACCGGCAGGTAGAACCACAGTTTCGGTTTGTTGACGCCATCAACCAGCAGCCAGCAGTTGGGTACCTGCGTCACCGGGACCCAGGACTTAAATTGCGGGTTGACCTTAAACGGGTACGGATGATCGTCGAGGAAGACATTGACCAGCTCACCGGAGTGAATCAGCAACGCATCAAGGTTAAAACGAGCCAAAGCATCACGGGTACGTTCTTGTAGGGTAACGATATGATTTTTATAGAGCGCGGCTAGTGATTCCATCTTTTATCCTTTGCTTTTATTAGATCGTGATTCCCCGCATCTTAGCACATCGGCCCCGGGCAGGGTGATTTCCGCCAGGTGTGATCCGACCAGCATTTATTTAAAGACTCATTTGCAATTCTTTAACATAAATCCCACACTCCGTTGCATCTGGTACGACCAGATCACATTGCTGGATTCAGGAGACTGACATGCTCTACAAAGGCGACAACCTGTACCTCGACTGGCTGGAAGATGGCATTGCCGAACTGGTGTTCGATGCTCCCGGCTCGGTGAACAAGCTCGATACCGCAACCGTAGCCAGCCTCGGTGAGGCGCTGGACGTACTCGAAAAACAACAAGATCTTAAGGGGCTGATGCTGCGTTCCGGGAAAGCGGCCTTCATTGTCGGCGCCGACATTACCGAATTTCTGTCCCTGTTCCTGGTACCACAGGAGCAGTTGAGCCAGTGGCTCCATTTTGCCAATAGCGTCTTTAACCGTCTGGAAGATTTACCGGTACCGACTATTTCAGCGGTAAACGGCTATGCGCTGGGCGGCGGCTGCGAGTGCGTGCTGGCGACGGACTACCGTCTGGCTACGCCGGACCTGCGTATCGGCCTGCCGGAAACCAAACTGGGTATCATGCCGGGCTTTGGCGGCTCAGTACGAATGCCGCGTCTGCTCGGCGCCGATAGCGCGCTGGAAATTATTGCCGCTGGGAAGGATGTCAGTGCCGATCAGGCGCTGAAAATCGGCCTCGTCGACGGCATCGTCAAACCAGAGAAACTGCGCGATGGCGCACTCGCCATGCTGCGTCAGGCCATTAACGGCGACCTGGACTGGAAAGCGAAGCGCCAGCCGAAGCTGGAGCCATTGAAGCTCAGTAAAATTGAAGCGGCCATGAGCTTCACCATCGCCAAAGGCATGGTGGCGCAGACCGCCGGGAAACACTATCCGGCGCCGATGACGGCGGTAAAAACCATCGAGGCGGCCGCTCGTTTCGGCCGCGAAGAAGCGCTGAATCTGGAAAACCAAAGCTTTGTCCCGCTGGCGCACACCAAAGAGGCCCGCGCGCTGGTCGGTATCTTCCTTAACGATCAGTATGTCAAAGCCAAAGCGAAGAAGCTGACCAAAAACGTTGAGACGCCGAAACAGGCCGCCGTACTGGGGGCCGGGATCATGGGTGGCGGTATCGCCTATCAGTCCGCCTGGAAAGGCGTGCCGGTGATCATGAAGGACATTAACGACAAATCGCTGACGCTCGGCATGAACGAAGCCGCTAAGCTGCTCAACAAGCAGCTTGAGCGCGGCAAGATTGATGGGCTGAAGCTGGCCGGCGTTATTGGCACGATTCACCCGACTCTCGATTATGCTGGCTTTGAGCGCGTAGATGTCGTGGTCGAAGCCGTCGTCGAGAATCCGAAAGTGAAAAAGGCCGTACTGACGGAAACCGAAGAGAAAGTCCGCCCGGATACGGTTCTGGCTTCTAACACCTCAACGATTCCGATCGGTGAGCTGGCCAGCGTCCTGAAGCGTCCGGAAAACTTCTGCGGTATGCACTTCTTTAACCCTGTGCATCGTATGCCGCTGGTAGAAGTGATTCGCGGCGAAAAAACCTCAGATGACACCATCGCAAAAGTCGTGGCCTGGGCGAGCAAAATGGGCAAAACGCCGATCGTGGTTAACGACTGCCCCGGCTTCTTCGTCAACCGCGTGCTGTTCCCCTACTTTGCGGGATTCAGCCAACTGCTTCGCGATGGTGCGGACTTCCGCAAAGTCGATAAGGTGATGGAGAAACTGTTCGGCTGGCCAATGGGCCCGGCATACCTGCTCGACGTGGTCGGCATCGATACCGCGCACCACGCGCAGGCGGTGATGGCCGCCGGCTTCCCGCAGCGTATGCAGAAAGATTATCGCGACGCGATCGACGCGCTGTTCGACGCCAGCCGTTTCGGCCAGAAAAACGGTCTCGGCTTCTGGCGGTATCAAGAAGACAGTAAAGGCAAACCGAAGAAAGAAGAAGACCCGGCCGTCGACGCGCTGCTGGCGGAAGTCAGCCAGCCAAAACGGGACTTCAGCGACGATGAGATTATCGCCCGGATGATGATTCCGATGGTCAACGAAGTGGTCCGCTGCCTGGAGGAAGGCATTATCGCCAGCCCGGCGGAAGCGGATATGGCGCTGGTTTATGGCCTCGGCTTCCCTCCGTTCCACGGCGGCGCATTCCGCTGGCTGGATACCCTGGGCAGCGCAAAATATCTCGATATGGCGCAGCAGTATCAGCACCTCGGCCCGCTGTACGAAGTGCCGGAAGGACTGCGTAATAAAGCACGCCATAACGAACCCTATTATCCCCCGGTAGAACCAGCCCGCCCGGCGGGCGTTCTGAAAACGGCTTAAGGAGTCACAATGGAACAGGTTGTCATTGTTGATGCAGTTCGCACCCCGATGGGCCGTTCGAAGGGCGGCGCCTTTCGCCACGTGCGTGCGGAAGACCTCTCTGCGCACCTGATGCGTAGCCTGCTGTCGCGTAACCCGTCGCTTGATCCGGCTGCGATTGACGATATCTACTGGGGCTGCGTACAGCAAACGCTGGAGCAAGGTTTCAACATTGCGCGTAACGCCGCACTGCTGGCCGAGATTCCGCATTCGGTACCGGCCACCACGGTCAACCGCCTGTGCGGTTCATCGATGCAGGCGCTGCACGATGCGGCGCGCATGATCATGACCGGCGACGCCAGCGTCTGCCTGATTGGCGGCGTGGAGCATATGGGCCACGTCCCGATGAGCCACGGCGTGGATTTTCACCCGGGTCTGAGCCGTAATGTGGCAAAAGCGGCCGGTATGATGGGGCTGACCGCCGAAATGCTGGCGCGCCTGCACGGCATCAGCCGGGAAATGCAGGACCAGTTCGCCGCGCGTTCCCACGCTCGCGCATGGGCGGCAACGCAGTCCGGCGCATTTAAAGCGGAAATCATTCCGACAGGTGGCCATGATGCCGACGGCGTGCTGAAGTCATTTAACTATGACGAAGTGATCCGCCCGGAAACGACCGTGGAAGCGCTGGCTGCATTAAGACCCGCATTCGACCCGGTGACCGGCACCGTCACGGCAGGAACCTCCTCCGCACTCTCCGACGGCGCAGCCGCCATGTTATTAATGAGCGAAAGTCGTGCCCGCGAGCTGGGGCTAAAACCTCGCGCTCGCGTACGTTCCATGGCGGTGGTCGGCTGTGACCCATCAATTATGGGCTATGGTCCGGTACCGGCATCAAAGCTGGCGCTGAAAAAGGCCGGACTGGCTGCCAGCGATATCGACGTTTTTGAAATGAATGAAGCGTTTGCCGCGCAGATCCTGCCGTGCATTAAAGATCTTGGCCTGATGGAGCAGATCGACGAGAAGATCAATCTCAACGGCGGTGCGATTGCCCTGGGCCACCCGCTCGGCTGCTCCGGCGCGCGTATCAGTACTACCCTGATTAACCAGATGGAGCGCAAAGACGCACAGTTCGGTCTTGCCACCATGTGTATTGGTTTAGGTCAGGGGATCGCAACGGTATTTGAGCGAGTTTGATTAAAGAGTTATCTCAAAGCTATTGGTGCCAGAACAAGGCGGCAGGCGAATGACAAATTCGTCAGGAACGAATGCGAACAGCCGAAGGCTGCCTTCGATGAGGGACACGGATGTCCCTTATTCACCCTGATGCGCTTACATACCGTAAGTGATTCGGGATGAATAAGCGCAGCCAACGCAGTTATGGTGACCATGGCGAAGAGAGGGGGGTTTAGTTGCCGTTTTTCCCGCCTGTCAGGGGCGGGTTTTTTATTTCTACCGTTCTCTACCCTCTCCCTGAAGAAGAGGGCGTGAGAATCAGATAAAGGCAAATGCATCGCCGAACAGGCGATCTTCGCGGGCATTGCGCTCATTGCAGAACAGCTCACGGGCAATTTTTGCCATTTCGAAGCGGCCGGCAATATAAATATCATGCTCTGCCAGAGTGCCATAGTCCTGCAGTACCGCGGTCAACACGGTGCCAGAGCGCCCACGCCACTCTTCTTCCGGCTGTTCCACAACCGGCTCAACACGCAGACCCGGGTGCTCCACGCTCAGCGCTTCCAGCTCTGCCAGATCGTAGAGATGTTTCGCTTCGCGACCCCCCCAGTACACGGCAATATCGCGGTTCGGGTTACGCGCCAGGGCGGTAAGCAGAATGGAACGCACATAGGAGAACCCGGTCCCCCCGGCGATCAGGATCAGCGGACGATCTTCGTCCTCACGCAGCCAGGCCTCACCATGCGGAATATCAACCTCAATCTCGCGCTCTTTCAGAATGCGATCCATAACCGCCATCGCATACAGGTTGAGCTCAGAGGCGCCGATATGCAGTTCAATACATTCCTGCTCCGCCGGCGTGGAAGCCATGGAGAACGGACGCTTGTCGCGCTCATCCATTACCACCATCAAATATTGACCAGCGCGGAAAGAAAACGCCGCTTCCGGCACTAATCGAACGCGATACACGGTATCGGTAATTGCCTCCACCGAGGTCACTTTACAGCTTAAGGTTGTCATGCGTCCCCTCTGTCGGGTCTATAGAGCAAAACAGCGGCGTTAGCCCCGCTTACTGTGATTTAAAGATAGCCAGCTCATCCCAGATGGCGTCAACGCGCGCCGTCACCTCAGGATCTTTCTTAATAGGACGACCCCATTCACGCTGGGTTTCGCCTGGCCATTTATTTGTGGCATCCAGCCCCATTTTTGAACCCAGGCCGGAAACCGGCGAGGCAAAATCCAGATAATCGATCGGCGTATTTTCTACCAGTACCGTATCACGAGCCGGGTCCATACGGGTAGTAATCGCCCAGATCACGTCGTTCCAGTCGCGCGCATTAACGTCATCATCGCAGACGATCACGAACTTCGTGTACATAAACTGGCGCAGGAATGACCACACGCCCATCATGACGCGCTTGGCGTGTCCGGCGTACTGTTTCTTCATCGTGACCACGGCCAGACGATAAGAGCAACCTTCCGGCGGCAGGTAGAAATCAACAATTTCAGGGAACTGCTTTTGCAGGATCGGCACGAAGACTTCGTTCAGCGCGACGCCCAGGACCGCAGGTTCATCCGGCGGGCGCCCGGTATACGTTGAATGATAAATCGCATCTTCACGCTGAGTGATATGCGTAACCGTAAATACCGGGAAATTATCCACTTCATTGTAGTAGCCGGTATGATCGCCATACGGCCCTTCCGGCGCCATTTCACCTGGCTCAATATACCCTTCCAGCACAATTTCCGCGCTGGCCGGTACTTCAAGATCGTTGGAAATGCACTTGACCACTTCCGTTTTGGTGCCGCGCAGCAGGCCGGCAAACGCATACTCTGAAAGCGTATCGGGAACCGGCGTCACGGCGCCAAGAATGGTCGCCGGGTCAGCGCCCAGCGCCACGGAGACCGGAAAGCGTTCGCCCGGATGAGCCACACACCACTCCTGAAAATCCAGCGCGCCGCCGCGATGGGAGAGCCAGCGCATGATCAGCTTATTCTTACCAATGAGCTGCTGGCGATAGATGCCGAGGTTCTGCCGTTCTTTATGCGGACCGCGAGTGACCGTCAGTCCCCAGGTAATCAGCGGGGCAGCATCTTCCGGCCAGCAGGTCATGATCGGAATACGCGTCAGATCAACGTTGTCACCTTCAATGATTTTTTGCTGGCAGGGTGCTCCGCGCAGGCGCTTTGTCGGCATATTCAATACCTGCTTAAACTGCGGCAGCTTATCGAACAGATCGCGAAAGCCTTTCGGCGGTTCCGGCTCTTTCAGAAAAGCCAGCAGCTTACCCACTTCACGCAACGAGCTGACATCCTCCTGCCCCATCCCCATGGCGACGCGGCGCGGAGTGCCAAACAGATTGCACAACACCGGCATGGTGTAGCCTTTGGGGTTTTCAAAAAGCAGGGCCGGGCCGCCGGCACGTAAAGTGCGATCGGCAATTTCGGTGATCTCAAGGTGCGGATCGACCGGCAGGGAGATTCTTTTCAGTTCGCCCTGCTGCTCCAGTAATGTCAGAAAGTCGCGTAGATCGTGGTATTTCATGGAGTTATTATTGACCTCTATACAGGCGGCTGATTATACGGTGTTCGCCAGCGCCATGCTGTACTTTTGTTAAATTAGAGTGAAAGAACATAGAATTTTTGATTTCAGTTATATTGGCTTTCGCGATCGCCCCAGGCTTTTGTTATGCTTGCTGCTAATAGAGTGGAAAGAGTTATTATGCAAGCCTGGTATTTACTGTATTGCAAACGTGGGCAGCTTCAGCGCGCCCAGGAACACCTCGAACGACAGGCAGTTAATTGCCTGATGCCGACTATCGCACTGGAAAAAATCATCCGCGGCAAACGCACTACGGTCAGTGAACCTTTGTTCCCCAATTACCTGTTTGTCGAATTCGATCCGGAAATTATCCACACTACGACTATCAGCGCCACGCGAGGTGTGAATAACTTCGTGCGCTTTGGCGCCCAGCCCGCCACGGTACCGTCCGCGGTCATTCACCAGCTCTCTATCTATAAACCGGAAGGCATCACCGACCCGGAAACACCGCACGAAGGTGACTTCGTCTTGATTACCGACGGCGCGTTTGAAGGCCTGCAGGCTATCTTTAGCGAACCGGATGGTGAAGCGCGCTCCATGCTGCTGCTGAATCTGCTTAACAAGCAGGTACTGCAAAGCATCAAAAATACCGACTTTCATAAAATCTGACGGTACGCTTAAAAACGGATGCCGAAAAGCGTTCTGACATTCGTGTCAGCGATCTCTTCCAGCCGCTGAGCCTCCTCCCCGCGCCATCCCGCTATGCGGGTCAGAATATGCGGCAGATATACCGGTTCATTCCGGCGGGAAGCGGGCTTCGGGCTAAGGTCGCGGGGCAGCAGATACGGGGCATCCGTTTCAATCAGCAGGCGTTCTGCCGGGATATCCGGCAGCAGCGCGCGCAGCTCAAGCCCTCGTCGCTCGTCGCAGACCCAGCCTGTAATGCCAATATACAAACCGTGGTTCACGCAGGCACGCATTTCTTCGCGGGTTCCGGTGAAGCAGTGCAGCACCGCGCCAGGCAGTTTATCCAGCCAGGGCGTCAGGAGCGTCAGGAAACGTTCATGGGCATCGCGGCAGTGCAAAAAAACCGGCAGAGACAACTCGGCTGCCAGCGCCAGCTGTGCGCTGAAGGCGGCCTCTTGCTCCTGAGGGGTTGAAAAGTTGCGGTTGAAGTCCAGCCCACATTCGCCGATAGCGACGACTTCCGGCTGGCGCGCCAGCTGAAAAATGGAGTCAGCCACCGATGCCGCCCAGCTGCTGCTGTCATGAGGATGCACCCCGGCGGTTGACCAGCAGCGGGTATAGCGATGTGCCAGCTGCCGGGCCTGCTCGCTTTCATGCAGGTTAGTCCCGGTGAACAGCATGCCGGTCACGCCCGCCGCCTGAGCGCGGGCCACGACCTCATCGCGATCGCGGGAAAACTGTGGACTGGTCAGGTTGACGCCGATATCAAACATCGCTTCTCCAATATGACAACCGCCCTGACGGGCGGCTGGTTACTCTTCTTTGCTCCCCGCCTCTTCAGCGGCGGCATCCTCGTCACGCGTCAGACGTTTTCCGGTATAGAAACGCGCAAAGAACACCCCGATCTCAAACAAGCAGTACATCGGAATTGCCAGCAGCGTTTGCGAGAAAACATCCGGTGGCGTCAGCAGCATGCCGACGACGAATGCTCCCACCAACACGTACGGCCGCTTCTTACGCAAATCTTCCGGGGTCGTGACGCCCATCCAGCACAGCAGCACGATCGCAACCGGCACTTCAAACGAAACGCCAAAGGCGATAAACAGCGCCATGACGAAATCGAGATAGCTGCGAATATCCGTCGAGACCTGCACGCCCTCCGGCGCCGCGTGGGTCAGGAAACCAAACGCCAGCGGAAAAACGACAAAGTAGGCAAACGCCATACCGATATAGAACAGCAGCGTACTGGAAACCAGCAGCGGCATAACCAGCCGACGCTCATGTTTATACAGCGCCGGGGCAACAAACGCCCAGACCTGGTAAAGAATCACCGGCACCGACAGAATCACCGAAACCATGAAGGTCAGTTTGATCGGCGTAAAGAAAGGGGAAGCCACGTCGGTGGCGATCATCGTTGCACCCACCGGCATCTGCCGGATAAGCGGTGCGGAAACCAGCTGATAGATGTCGTTGGCGAAGTACACTAACGCCAGGAAAATGACCAGTATCGCGATGATGCTATTGATCAGGCGCTTACGCAGCTCAATCAAATGCGAAATTAGCGGTTGAGTATCTTCTACGCCCATTTTTACGGTTTATCACTCGATGCAGGGGAGGAATCGGAAGCTGTCACGGCAACTTTTTCTTTGGCGACCGGGAGCGGGTCAGGCTGCGTAGCCGGCTGCTCTGGCACAACGCTCTCTTCTGCGGCTGGAGCGTGAACGGGCGCGCTGGCCTGATGTTCAGCCGTCGCCGGCGTAATGTCCTGGCGCTGCGCTTCACTGCCCTTCACTATCGGGTTATGAATCGTGTTCGCTTCGTCGCTCGCTTTCTCAGGATCGTGGGCGGTATAAGAACGTTTCATAGATTCAGCGGCTTCACGCAGCTCATCCATTGACGCTTTCAGCTCCGGCGTCAGGTTATCCAGGCTCGCCTTTTCCACTTTCTTCAGGCTTTCCTGGAACTCCTGCAGTTTTAGTTCCTGAGTGATCTCATTTTGTACGGTAGCCGCCAGCGATCGTAGCGTACGAATCCAGCTGGCCACCGTTTTTACCGCTACAGGCAATCGCTGTGGCCCCAGGACAATGAGGCCAATGACGAACACCAGCAGTAGTTCACTAAAACCGATATCGAACACGAATTACACCTGCTCTTTGTCGTGGCGTTTTGTCTCGTCTTTTTTCGCATCATCCGGCTTATCAGCGATCGATTTCGCCGTGAAATCTGCATCCGGAGCAGACTTTTCAGGTTTTTCATCATCGCTCATGGCTTTTTTAAAGCCTTTGATCGATGCCCCCAAATCTGACCCCAGCGAGCTCAACTTTTTCGTCCCGAAAAGCAGAACCACAATGACGACAACAATTAATAACTGCCAAATACTGATACCACCCATACACGTTCCTCTATGACAGATGATGAATGATTAGGACGCATTATACACGTCATCCCACAAGCCGCCTCTTTGTCAGGCCGCTCGCATGACTTCGCGCAAAAACCAATGCGCTGTGATAAAGGCGCTTCCCATCAGTGCGTTTTCCGCCAGCCAATCAGCCAGGACACCGCGCCAGCGGCCATCAGCCAGCCTGGCATCATGCCCCATTCCGGGCGGTGGATAAATAACAGCGTACCACTCAGTAACAGAACCGCGCCTATACCAAACAGATAACGGGACTGCCCCTGACGAACATGTCGCACCTGGAAGTCGCGCACGATGGTATCCACGCTGGTCTGTAGCTGCTTACTCTGCTGCAAAGTCTGGTACACCAGCTCAGGTATCTCCGGCATTCTTTCGATCCAGAACGGCGCTTTTTCTTTAAACGCACGCACCAGCGCCGGAATGCCGACCTGATCTTTAATCCACGACTCAAGGAAAGGTTTCGCCGTTTTCCACAAGTCTAACTGAGGATAGAGCTGGCGGCCTACCCCTTCTACGTAAAGTAATGTCTTCTGCAGCAGCACCAGCTGCGGCTGCACTTCCATATTGAAGCGCCGGGCGGTGTTAAACAGGTTCAGCAGCACATGACCAAACGAGATCTCAGCCAGCGGCTTCTCGAAGATCGGTTCGCAGACGGTGCGAATAGCAAACTCGAACTCTTCAACATTGGTATCCGCAGGAACCCAGCCTGAATCCACGTGCAGCTCGGCGACTTTACGGTAATCACGGTTGAAGAAGGCGATGAAGTTTTCCGCCAGGTAGCGCTTATCTTCTTTGTTCAGCGACCCCACGATACCGCAGTCGATCCCGATGTACTGGGGGTTCTCCGGATGGTCGTAGCTAACAAAAATATTACCCGGATGCATATCCGCGTGGAAGAAACTGTCGCGGAACACCTGGGTGAAAAAGACCTGCACGCCGCGTTCCGCCAGCAGCTTCATGTTCGTGCCCTGCGCCTCCAGCGCCTCCACATCGGAAACCGGAATCCCGTAAATCCGCTCCATCACCATCATGCCTTCGCTGCAGTAATCAGAGTAGACTTCCGGTACATAGAGCATCGGGCTGTCTTCAAAGTTGCGCCGCAGCTGAATGGCGTTGGCCGATTCACGTAGCAGGTTAAGTTCATCCAGCAGCGTTTTTTCGTATTCGCGCACCACTTCCTGCGGGCGCAGGCGGCGACCGTCGGGCAGTAAGCGCGGCACCCAGCGCGCGAGACGATAGATAAGTTTCATATCCGCTTTAATCACCGGCACGATGTCCGGGCGGATCACCTTGATAACGACCTCTTTGCCGTTTTCTTTCAGCCGTGCGGTATGGACCTGCGCAATAGAGGCCGATGCCAGCGGTTCAATCGAGAAATCGTCAAACCAGGCCTCTACGGGAAGGCCGCCCATCGCCTGTTCGATCTGCTGTTTCGCCAGCCGACCATCGAAGGGCGCTACGCGATCCTGCAGCAGCGCGAGCTGATCGGCGATTTGCGGCGGGAACAGATCGCGGCGGGTAGAGAGCATCTGACCGAACTTGATCCACACCGGCCCCAGCTCCTGCAGCGCAAGGCGCAGACGTTCGCCGAGGGGTTGGTTTTTATGACGATTCGGCATCCAGAACAGCATCCGCCGCCCGATACGCAGCGGCAGCGTGATACGCATTTTGGGAATGAGCTCATCAAGCCCATAGCTCAAAAAGGTGCGGATAATAAGATACAGGCGCCGTAATTCTCCTGGCGTCATTTGCCCTCCAGCGTTTCCAGCCGTTTTTCCAGTGCGGAAAGCGCGCGTTCCACAGCCGCGGTCTCTTCGCCAAACCAGGCCATTTCCAGCGGCCCCGGCGCCATACGCCACTCTTCGGTCAGCGCCTCAGCGACATAGCGCTGCTGACGCTGAACGCCGTGCAGCAGAAAGCGAGCTCCGGAGCGAAAGACCTTACTGACCCCTTCCGCAACGATATCGCCGGTGTAAGGCGCCAGCAGCTCAGCCGGATCGAATTCCGCCAGGTCACATAGCGCTACCGTGTTCTGCACCACCTGCAGATCGCCCTGCACTTCCAGGTCACCGCTGCGAATAAGCGCCGTGAGCTGTTGACGGTTGCG
This sequence comes from Klebsiella planticola ATCC 33531, assembly GCF_000735435.1. GTDB lineage: Bacteria > Pseudomonadota > Gammaproteobacteria > Enterobacterales > Enterobacteriaceae > Klebsiella > Klebsiella planticola. The sequence continues at coordinate 15,431 of NZ_JMPP01000012.1, forward strand.
CAGCTGTGGCAGCACGCTGAGGCGGGTAATGACGGTACAGTCGGCATCGCCTTCCCAGGCCCCCAGCACATCCACCTGACGCTCGCTGAAGACCAGCACAACTGGCGTCGACAGCTCCTTCAGCTCAACGCGCAGCACCTTCCCCAGCAGACGCTGGCGAGCAGGTTTTAACGCTTTGTCGCGCCAGAGAAAGGTATTGAGGGCGGTTTCAATGCCAGCGGTAACCAGTGGTTTGAAAGGCATGCGATCCCTCCTGTCAGAACTTATAACCGCGGTGCAACGCAACGATACCAGCCGTCAGGTTGTAGTAGTCGACGTTTTCGAAACCGGCGTCCTGCATCATGGCTTTCAGGGTGTCCTGATTCGGGTGCATACGAATAGATTCCGCCAGGTAGCGATAGCTTTCACCGTCTTTGGCAACCAGCTCCCCTACGCGCGGCAGCACGTGGAAGGAGTAGGCATCATAGGCTTTGCTGAGCGGTTCAATAATCGGTTTCGAAAACTCGAGTACCAGCAGACGACCGCCCGGCTTCAGGACGCGATACATTGAACGCAGCGCTTTTTCTTTATCGGTGACGTTACGCAGACCGAAGGAAATGGTGATGCAGTCAAACGTATTGTCGGCAAACGGCAGGGCTTCCGCGTTAGCCTGAACGTATTCAACGTTGCCGACGATACCGATGTTGCGCAGCTTTTCGCGGCCCATTTTCAGCATGGAGTCGTTGATATCCGCCAGCATGACGCGCCCCGTTTCACCCACAAGGCGAGAGAACTTCGCCGTCAGGTCGCCGGTGCCGCCGGCCAGGTCCAGAACGGTCTGTCCGCGGCGTACGCCGCTGCAGTCGATGGTGAAACGCTTCCACAAACGATGAATACCGAACGACATCAGATCATTCATAACATCATATTTTGCGGCCACAGAATGGAATACATGTGCCACCATGTCCGCCTTCTGCTCTTTGGCTACGGTCTGAAAACCAAAGTGCGTCGTTTCTTGTGAATCCTCAACCATCTCAATGCCTGCTTATCAAGAAAATGTTCGCCGAGTGTAACAGATTCAGCGCATTTCCCATACGGTTCAACGCGGCGTAGAGGGTTCACCGGACATCGCCTCATCGGCCCGATCGGCGATAAATTCGTTATCTTCCAGCGCGTTTTCGTCTTCTTCAGAACGATATTCGTCATCCTGAGCCGTTGCCTGATCGACTAAATCAGGATTAATCCCGCGCTTCACTTCAACACCAAGACCGCGGAACGCCTCTGCCTGCACCAGCAGATTCCCGCGCCCGGAAGCGAGCTTTTTCATCGCCTGGCGATAGTTATCCTGGGCTTTATCCAGGCTCTGTCCGATGGCGGACATATCATCAACGAACAGGCGCATTTTGTCGTACAGACGACCTGCGCGTTCAGCGATTTTCTGCGCATTGCGGCTTTGATGTTCATAACGCCAGAGATTGGCAATCGTCCGCAGCGCCACCAGCAGCGTCGTCGGGCTGACCAGCATAATATTGTTCTTCAGCGCTTCGCTGATAAGTTCAGGCTGACGGTCGATAGCCAGCAGGAAAGCCGGCTCCACGGGAATAAACATCAGCACATAGTCGAGCGAGCGCAGGCCCGGCAGCTGTTGATAATCTTTACGCCCGAGCAGGCGAATATGGTTCCGCACCGAGGCGATATGCTCCTGCAGCGCCGCCTCGCGGGTGTAGTCATCTTCGGCATTAAAATAGCGCTCGTAGGCCACCAGCGTCATTTTGGCATCAATGACCACGTCTTTCCCCTGCGGCAGGCGGACGATCACATCGGGCTGCATGCGCGAACGCTCTTCTGTTTCGATGCTGACCTGGGTCTGGTATTCATACCCTTCGCGTAGCCCGGAAGCTTCCAGCACGCGGGTTAGCACCACCTCTCCCCAGTTACCCTGCGTTTTGTTATCCCCTTTCAACGCCCGGGTCAGGTTCAGCGCCTCCTGCGCCATCTGCGCGTTCAGCTGCTGCAGATTGCGGATCTCATGGGCCAACGTATGCCGCTCGCGCGCCTCCTGGCCAAAACTGTCCTGCACCTGGCGGCGGAAACCGTCCAGCTGTTCACGCAGCGGCGTTAGCAGGCCATGTAAACTCTGCCGGTTCTGCTCATCGACGCGCCGGTTGCTGTGTTCGAAAATGCGGTTAGCCAGGTTTTCAAACTGCTCGCTCAGACGCTGTTCGCTGTTCACCATCTGGCGGATTTTATCCTCGGCGTGTATCCGGGTAGATTCAAGGCGGGTGGTGACTTCGCGGAGATCGGCCTCCAGTGAGCTATTGATGTCACGCAGGCTGCGCAGTTCGTTATTCAGCAACTCGCATTCATCGCGCCAGTGGGCCTCTTGCACCAGCTGCTGGCGCGCAGCGCTGAGCTCGATATCCAGTTCACGGCGATCCTCGATAAGGTCGGCGCGAATTTGGTCAGCTTTGGCTTTGGTCGCCAGCCACCCTGCGACCAGCCCTACGGCCAGCGCCACGATGGCACTTATCACAATCGAGATATCCACAACGCCCCCTGCGGCAACAACTTACGGCACAAAAATAGAATTGTGCTGTACAAACGTCCAGTTTAAAAGAGATTTCCTGCGAGGCGCAGCGCAAAAAAGAAAGGCCGGAAGATCCGGCCCTGGGGTGAGAGGCGAGGAATTACAGCAGACGGCGAGCCGCTTCCACCACGATTTTTACCGCGTGGCTTTCGGTTTGCTTCATGGTTTCCGCGTTCGGAATTTCCTGCTGGGTACGGTTGACGATAACCCCGGCGACCATCCCGGCACGCAGCCCCTGGCTGGCACACATGGTCAGCAGGGTCGCAGATTCCATCTCGTAGTTCATGACCCCCATGGACTGCCACTCTTCCATAGAACCTTTAAAACGGCTGACCACGCGACCGGAGAAGGTGTCGTAGCGCTCCTGGCCCGGGTAGAAGGTGTCAGATGATGCGGTAACGCCGATATGGGTGGTCGCACCGATCGATTTTGCCGCTTCAACCAACGCAGTGGTACAGGCAAAGTCAGCCACGGCCGGGTATTCCATCGGCGCAAAGTGCAGACTCGCGCCATCGAGACGTACCGATGCGGTGGTGACCAGCACGTCGCCGACGTTAATGTGTGGCTGGATAGCCCCGGTGGTGCCGATACGCAGGAAGGTACGAATCCCCAGCTGCGCCAGTTCTTCAACGGCAATCGACGTTGACGGGCCGCCGATACCGGTAGAGCAGACAATGACCGACTTGCCATCCAGTTCGGCACGCCAGGAGGTAAATTCGCGGTGAGATGCCAGCTTGACCGGCTTATCCATCAGCGCGGCGATCTTTTCCACACGCTCCGGATCGCCAGGGACGATAGCCAGCGTAGCCCCTTGTAAATCGTTTTTGGTGAGGCCGAGATGAAAAACATCAGACTTAGACATAAAAAACTCCTCTGTGGGTCGAATTATCAGCAGAAGCAAAACGGTACTTTACAGAAGCTACCCGCTAAATTTTGTGACAAAAATCACCATGAACAAAAAACATTGCAATGATTTTCCATCAAAAAGTGATAAACATCACATTAACAAGTTATATTCATCGTGCCTGAACAAAAGATAGCCTGTTTCAGGCACTGTGCTTTGTTAACGTCCGGTCGATAGCGTCTATAGTTATCGATGCGCTAATAAATAAGGGTACGGAGAATACCATGACCACAACCAAGCAACCTGGCTTTGCGCCTGCAGCCACGCCGCACGCTTCTACCGCCGTTCATACCTCGGAGGAGAGCATCACCACAGGCGAAACGTCGATCCCCACTCAGGGAGAGAACATGCCGGCCTATCATGCTCGTCCGAAGAACGCCGATGGCCTGCTCCCGGTCGTTATCGTTGTTCAGGAAATTTTCGGCGTCCATGAACATATCCGCGACATTTGCCGCCGTCTGGCGCAGGAGGGGTATCTGGCTATCGCACCAGAGCTCTACTTCCGTCAGGGCGATCCGAATGACTATACCGATATCCCTACCCTGTTCCAGGAGCTGGTCAGCAAAGTGCCGGATGCACAGGTGCTGGCGGACCTCGACCATGTCGCCAGCTGGGCCGCACGTCACGGAGGCGATGCTCATCGTCTGCTGATCACCGGCTTCTGCTGGGGGGGACGCATTACCTGGCTTTATGCCGCCCACAACCCGCAGTTGAAAGCCGCCGTCGCCTGGTACGGGAAGCTGGTCGGGCAGAAAACCCTCAACTCAGCGAAATATCCGGTGGATATCGCCGTTGATCTCAACGCGCCGGTGCTGGGGTTGTATGGCGGCAAAGACGCCAGCATTCCGCAGGATACGGTGGAAACCATGCGCCACGCGCTTCGCGCGGCCAACGCCAAAGCAGAGATCATCGTCTACCCGGAAGCCGATCACGCCTTTAACGCCGATTATCGCGCCAGCTATCATGAAGAGTCGGCCAAAGACGGCTGGCAGCGCATGCTGGCGTGGTTTGCACAGTATGGCGGGAAGCGCGCGTAAGCCGCTAGCGGTTGCCGATATGACGGTTAATCATATCGGCGATCGTGCCGTCATTCTTCCATGCCGCCAGGCAACCACAGACAAATTCATAGTGTTGTAGCCGGTTTCGTGGAACGCAAATCGCTTGCTGTATCTGACTAAAGCTATCAGGCAGCAGGCGAAACTGGGGATATTCCCGCGCCACGCTGGCAAGCGGTTGACGGATCCCGGCAACCATCTCCCCTTCCCCGGCGATAAAAGCGCGGATCGCCTCCTGGGAGGTGGCGTATTGACGCATCGTGGCATGCTGTAACGTGCGAATCAGATACAGCTCATAGGCCGCCCCTTTCCCGACGTTAATCGTCACTCCCGGGCGATCCATCTCTTGTACGGAGTGAATATCTCTGTCGTTTCTGACCAGCGCTGAACTTTCAATCGTGACATAGGGCGGGGTGAAGCACAGTTTGTCTTCGCGAGCGGGATCAATCGCCAGGAAAGCAATATCCCACTGGTTCAGCAAAGCCGCATCAACCACTTTTCCGGCCGTCGGCCAGGTCACAAATCGCGCCTCGCAACCGTATTCAGCGGCCAGTTTTTTGGCTAACTCGGCGGTGATGCCACCCGGGGTATTATCCGGCAATAACGTGGCAAGAACCGGGTTCCCCAGATTAATAGCAAAACATAAAGACCGCTGCGGATCGTCAAGTCTGGTCATCATTCTCCCCCGGAAATGTCTGTACGTGCCCTGTGCAGCTAAGCGTAGCCCAGCCGCGAGAACTCCGCAGGTTGCACGGCGCATGGGCCAGCACGGAAGAAAAAAGAAAAAAGAGGAGGAGGTCTGGGCCTCCTCCGGGACGGGGGTAACGGAATTAGGCCTGGCGCAGATTCTGCGCGGCTTTCACCATGTTGGCCAGCGCAGCGCGGGTTTCCGGCCAGCCGCGGGTTTTCAGGCCACAGTCCGGGTTGACCCACAGACGCTCTGCCGGGATACGCTGCGCCGCTTTCGCCAGCAGCGCTTCAATCCATTCCACGCTCGGCACGTTCGGCGAGTGGATGTCATATACGCCCGGTCCGATTTCGTTCGGGTATTCGAACTCTTCAAACGACTCCAGCAGCTCCATGTCAGAACGCGAGGTTTCAATGGTGATCACGTCCGCATCCAGTGCGGCAATGGAATCCATGATGTCGTTGAACTCGCAGTAACACATATGGGTGTGGATCTGGGTATCATCCCGCGCCACCGCGGCATTGATTCGGAAGGCTTCTACGCCCCACTGCAGGTAAGCATCCCAGTCGCTACGCTTAAGCGGCAGGCCTTCACGCAGCGCCGGCTCATCAATCTGGATAATGCCGATACCGGCCGCCTCCAGATCCGCCACTTCGTCACGCAGCGCCAGCGCAATCTGCTTAGCGATAGTTTCACGGCTGACATCTTCACGCGGGAAGGACCAGCACAGAATGGTCACCGGGCCGGTGAGCATACCTTTCACCGGTTTGTCGGTCAGCGACTGAGCGAATTTCGCCCACTCAACGGTGATCGCCTCCGGACGGCTGACGTCACCGATCACCACCGGCGGTTTCACGCAGCGGGAGCCGTAGCTCTGGACCCAGCCGTTCTGCGTGAAGATGAAGCCATCGAGGTGCTCGCCGAAGTACTCCACCATGTCGTTACGCTCGGCTTCGCCGTGAACCAGAACATCTAATCCTAAACGTTCCTGCTCAACAATCGCCTGCTTGATGTGCTCCGCAATACCGGTGCGATAGTGGTTCGCATCGAGATTGCCTTTTTTGAAGTCCAGACGCAGGCCACGGATCTCGGTAGTCTGTGGGAAAGAACCGATGGTCGTGGTCGGCCACGCCGGTAGATTGAAGCGCGTACGCTGTGCCCTGGCACGCTCAGCGTATGGGCTGTTGCGCTGGCTGTCCTGAGCGGTAATGGCCGCCAGACGTTTTTCCACCGCCGCATTATGTACGCGGGACGAGTGACGGCGAGCCTGAATCGGTGCGCTCCATTCAGCCAGTTTTGCGGTCTCGCCGCTGTTCAGCGCATCGCGCAGCAGCGCCAGCTCTTCACATTTTTGCAGGGCGAAGGCGAACCAGCTTTTCACTTCCGCGTCGAGACGGGTTTCCACGCTCAGATCGATCGGGCTGTGCAGCAGGGAGCAGGAAGAAGCGATCCACAGCGCACGCTGGCCGACGAGGTCTTTAATTTGCGCATATTTCTCGGTCAGATCGGCGCGCCAGACGTTGCGCCCGTTGATCAGGCCCGCAGAGAGCAGCCAGTCGGACGGCAGACGCTGATGCAGAGCAGCCACATCATCTTTACCGTGCACCAGGTCAACGTGCAGGCCCTGCACCGGCAGCGCGGTGATGGTGTCGAGGTTCGCGGCGATGCCTTCAAAGTAGGTGGTCAGCAGCAGCTTAAGCTGGCCCGCGAGCGCATCATATGCCGGTTTGAATGCATCCAGCCACGCCTGCGGCAGCTCCAGTACCAGCGCCGGCTCGTCAATCTGCACCCACTCGATGCCGCGTTTTGCCAGCTCTGCCAGCACCTGCTGGTAAACCGGCAGGATATCGTTCAGCAGGCTCAAACGGTCAAACTGTTGGCCTTTGACTTTGCCCAACCACAGATAAGTGACCGGCCCCAGCAGGACCGGTTTAACCTTATGGCCGAGCGCCAGCGCTTCATCCACTTCATCCAGCAGCTGGGTCCAGGTCAGTTTGAACTGCTGCCCTTTTACAAACTCCGGCACCATGTAGTGGTAGTTGGTGTTAAACCATTTGGTCATTTCTGCCGCTGCCGCCGGTTCGCCGGACGGCGCACGGCCGCGACCAATGCGGAACAAGGTATCGATATCAACCGAGCCATCTTTGTTCTGATGACGAGCCGGCACGTTACCCAGTAGCAGGCTGGTGGTCAGAACATGGTCGTACCAGGCGAAATCACCCACCGGCAGCAGGTCAACGCCCGCCTGCTTCTGCTGCTCCCAGTGGCGGGCACGCAGCTCGCGGCCCACCGTCAGCAGTTCTTCGCGGGTCGAGTGACCCGCCCAGTAGCTCTCTTGCGCTTTTTTCAGCTCGCGACGTAGGCCAACGCGAGGGAAACCGAGGGTGTGATTAATAATTGTCATTTTTAAGACCTCATAATTTTTTAATCCGAAGGATTTCGGATTCAGGGAAGGCGGCAAGCTTGATCATCCCCGGGTGCTTACTCATGTAAGTGACCGGGGTGAGCAAGCGCAGCCAACGCGCCATAAATTCGAAAGACACAGGATTTAGCCATCCAGATGTTTACACATCCATAATTGACAGGTACTGTATATTCCTCAAGCGCAAATTATTCATGCCGAAGTGAAGGACTTTCATGATCGAAATTAAACACCTGAAAACGCTACAGGCGTTGCGGAACAGCGGGTCGCTGGCAGGCGCTGCGGCGGCTCTGCATCAAACCCAGTCCGCTCTGTCTCACCAGTTCAGCGATCTGGAACAACGCCTTGGCTTCCGTCTGTTTGTGCGTAAAAGTCAGCCTCTGCGTTTCACCCCGCAGGGGGAGATCCTGCTCCAGCTGGCAAACCAGGTGCTGCCGCAAATCAGCCGCGCGCTGCAGGACTGCCACGAGCCGCAGCAAACCCGTCTGCGCATCGCTATCGAGTGTCATAGCTGCATACAGTGGTTGACCCCGGCACTGGAGAGTTTCCGCGCCCGCTGGCCGCACGTCGAAGTGGATTTTCAGTCTGGCGTGACCTTTGACCCGCAGCCCGCCCTGCAGCAAAGCGAGCTGGACCTGGTCATGACCTCCGATATCCTGCCGCGTAGCGGCCTGCACTATTCGCCGATGTTCGATTTTGAAGTTCGTCTGGTGCTGGCGCCGGAGCATCCGCTGGCGGCGAAAACGCGCATCGCGCCAGAAGACCTGGCCTCGGAACTGCTGTTGATTTATCCGGTTCAGCGCGGTCGCCTGGATATCTGGCGCCACTTCCTGCAGCCGGCCGGTATCAGCCCGCAGCTCAAAAGCGTCGACAATACCCTGCTGTTAATCCAGATGGTCGCCGCACGGATGGGCATCGCCGCCCTGCCGCACTGGGTGGTGGAAAGTTTTGAACGCCAGGGTCTGGTGGTCACCAAAACCCTGGGCGAAGGACTGTGGAGCCGGCTGTACGCCGCGGTACGCGACGGCGAGCAGCGCCAGCCGGTCACCGAGGCGTTTATTCGCTCAGCGCGGAACCACGCTTGCGATCATTTGCCGTTTGTCCGGAGTGCGGAGCGACCCAACGGCGATGGACCCACAGTGAGGCCAGGATCACCAGAGCTCCTGTAATAAAGCTCGGCCAGTGGGGCTGTTCCTGCCAGATGGCAAGGTTAACCAGCAGCCCGGCGGGGACATGCACGTTATTCATAATGCCCAGCGTGCCGGCATCCACCTGCGTGGCCCCGTAGTTCCACATAAAGTAACCCAGCCCCGACGCCGCCACGCCCAGCCAGACCAGAACGCCCCACTGTAGGGTTGTGGTTGGCAGCCGCTGCGGATTACCCAGCATAAACCAGGCCGCCACTGCCACCAGGAAGGCCCCCATATAAAACCACGCAAACGCGTTGTGCTGCGGCATCGGGCGCAGCTCCATCAGGCGCTTATAGCCCACCATACCGATAGCAAAACTGAGGTTCGACAGCTGAACCAGCAGCAGTCCCGTCCAGAAATGATCGCTCACTTTGTCATAGCGAATAATGGCTGCGCCCAGCACCGCCAGCCCCGCGCTCAGCAGATATCCCCAGCGGAGCTTGCGTCCGCTGAGCAGATCGTAAATCAGCGTGATATACAGCGGCGTAAAGACGGTAAACAGCAGGAATTCAGAAACCGTCAGGTACACATAGGCGCGGAATGCCAGCAGGTACATGATGCCAAGCTGCATCGCCCCGACCAGCATGTAGAGCACGATAGTACGCGGCGATTGCCCGCGGGTACGCAGAAACGGCAGAAAGACCAGCGCCGCCAGCCCCACGCGCATTAGCACGGAAAAGTAGCTATCGACGCTACCCGCCAGGTATTCGCCTATCAGGCTAAAGGAAAAAGCCCACAGGATAGTGGTAATAATCAGTAGCGCCACAATGAATGTCTCTCAGGAAGAAGAGCACTCATTGTAGCGGAGAGTCAGGTTGACGACTGAGCAATAAACGAACAGTCGTCAATCTTTATCAGGCGAGATAGAGCTTACGCAGATAGTGCGGCACCGCATCGTCAGCGTTGCTGCCGATCACTTCCAGATCCGGATGCAGGTCTTTCAGCCGCTGGTGAGCGTTCTGCATAATGCAGCCTTTGCCCGCCATCGACAGCATTTCTGCGTCGTTCATGCCATCGCCAAACGCGATGCAGTCTTTCAGACCGTAGCCGAGCATTTTGGCGACCGCTTCCAGCGCATGCCCCTTCGACACGCCACCGGCCATCACTTCCAGGCAGGTCAGCGTGGAGAAGCTGACGTTCACGCGATCGCCCCAGCGGGCGTTGATCGCCTGCTCCAGCGGCAGCAGATGCTGATGATCATCGCAGGTGAAAAAGACTTTGCTGATCCCTTCGGGATCGAGTTCGCCCACTTCATACAGCTTGTAGTTAAACACCGCTTCTTTGAAAAAGCGCATCTCTTCCGGGCGATGGCGATTCATATACCACTCATCTTCGCGGTAGACGTTGGTCACCACCTTCGGGTCGTTACGCATCATTTCGAACAGATCGGCGGCAATATCACGGTCGAGGTTATGGGCAAAGATCTGTTTTCCCTCGCTGTCGTGCACGCGCGCGCCGTTGGAGGTGATCATATAGGATTTGATGCCGAGATTGTCACGAATCTGGCCGACATCGATGTAATGGCGTCCGGTGGCGAAGACAAAATTGATCCCGCGCGCGGTCAGCAGCTGCAGCGTCTCTTTTGCGTAGGGCGTTAAGTAGTGATCGGGAGAAAGCAGCGTGCCATCTAAGTCAGACGCAACAACCTGGTACATAAAAATTTTAACCTCTAAGCAGGGCGACGAGCGTTTTCGTCGGATTCATTGTGTCGACTGAAAAAATCGACGATGGCATTCAGCGCGACTGAGCGCATGGCGTCCTTTTCAAAAAGGATCTCATGGTATGCCCCTTCTATAACAAGCGGCTTATTACCTTCGCAGGGCCGACCTGCCGCGGCACGGAGTTCGCAGTAGCGCTCGTGCATGCGGTTATCAACCACGCGTTCTTCTTCTGCCTGCAATAACAGTGTGGGAGTGGTGTCTTTCTCTACGCCCGCCAGCGCCTCTTCGCCTGCGAGGATCCCCTCACGCACCCAGTGGTAGGTTGGCCCGCCGACGCGCAGCTGTGGTTCATCGGCATAGAAGCGCAGATTACGGCGATAGCGTTGGCGACTGTGCGTCAGCACGTTGACCGAAAAGGGCAGCGCCCGCCAGCGACCGGTACCCAGCGCATACTCTTCACGAATGCGCTGATGGCCCTCAGCCCAGTCGAGAATATGACGCACCATCCAGTCCGGGAAACGCATGACGATGCCGAACATGGGCGCGCACAGCGCAATAGCGTCGCAATGCTGCTGGTGACGCTGCAAAAACAGCGTCGCGATGGCCCCGCCCATCGAATGCGCGAGGATAAACCTTTTTCGCCAGTGGCCGGGGGCAACTTCCTGCTGCCAGAGCGCCGCCAGATCGTCGACATAATCGCTAAAGCGCACCACGTGGCCGCGATGGCTGTCGGTCAATATGCGCCCGGAACGCCCCTGGCCGCGATGGTCGATAATCATCACGTCGAAACCGCTGTGGAACAGATCGTAAGCCAGCTCGGCGTATTTCACGTAGCTTTCAATACGCCCCGGACAGATGACCACGAGTCGATCGTTATCTTTGGCGCAAAAGCGAACAAAACGGACCGGGACATCGTCTACGCCCCTGAATTCCGCCTCTTCCCGCTGATGCCAGAAATCGGTGAGTGGCCCCATCGTAAAAGCCGCAAACGCGTTTTCTCGTGTATCCCAATCCTTTTGCTGCCGAAACATCGGGCTTACACCCCTGTTAACCACTGAAAATCGTTTTTTTAGCGCGCATCACACAATGCTTACGCAATAGCGTATTGTGGCATAAAAACAGACAACCAGGGAGTTTCTCATGACGTTCGAGTGGTGGTTCGCCTATCTGCTGACATCCATTATCCTCAGCCTGTCGCCAGGTTCCGGGGCTATTAATACCATGACAACCTCGATCAACCACGGCTACCGCGGCGCGGCCGCCTCGATTGCCGGATTACAAACCGGGCTGGCGATCCATATCGTCCTTGTTGGTATCGGCCTGGGAACGCTGTTTTCCCGCTCGGTGCTGGCCTTCGAGGTGCTGAAGTGGGCCGGGGCGGCGTATCTTATCTGGCTGGGTATTCAGCAATGGCGCGCGGCGGGATCGCTCAATCTCAATACTCTGGCAAAGGCGCAAACGCGTGGAAAACTGTTCCAGCGCGCGGTCTTCGTCAACCTGACCAACCCGAAAAGCATTGTCTTTCTGGCGGCGCTGTTCCCGCAGTTTATCGTGCCGCATCAGCCGCAGGTCATGCAGTATCTGGTTCTCGGCGTCACCACTATTGCGGTAGATATCATTGTGATGATTGGCTACGCGACGCTGGCGCAGCGTATTGCGGCATGGATTAAAGGACCGAAACAGATGAAGGCGTTGAACAAAGTCTTCGGATCGTTATTTATGCTGGTAGGCGCGCTGTTAGCTTCCGCACGCCATGCCTGACGGGAGAGTCCCGGTTTGCCTGAAGCAAACCGGGAAAATCTGCGCTTAGCGCGAAATGATCAGATGAATGCCGAATCCGGCAAAGAGCGTGCCGGCAATGCCGTCGATCCATTTTGCCATTCGCTGGTAGCCGCGACGCATCGTCGGTAGGGCGAACAGGCTGGCGACCACGGTAAACCAGGCCAGCGTTTCCAGAACAATCAGCAGGAAAATCCCCCAGCGCTCGCCCGTGCCAACGTTATCGCCGACAAACAGGGAGAAGACGGAACCAAAATAGATAATCGCCTTCGGGTTAGCGAGGTTGGTCAGCAGCCCTTTCAGGAAGCTACGGCCGCTGCGGGCCAGCTCGACCTGCGGCTCCGGCGCCGCCACGGCGCTTTTCTTCAGCGCCCCGCGCAGCATCTGATAACCCATCCAGCACAGGTACAGTCCACCGCCCACCATGATAATGGTGTGCAGCCAGGCCATTTTTTCGATAATCAGGTGCAGGCCAAGCAGCGCAACGCCCGCCCAGACCATGACGCCACAGGTAATCCCCAGCACGCCCATCATGGCCTCTTTACGAGAACGACTCACGGCGGTCTGAGAAACAAAGAAAAAGTCCGGGCCAGGACTCATCAGCGCAATGATATGCACCAGCGCGACGGTGAGGAAAAGCATTAGCATGATTGCACCCTAATCTATCGGCAATTTGGATCGCAGGAATATAGTGAAGACCGAAACTATCCTGACACTTTTTTGCCCGGCTGACTACTCATCTTCACCATCGATATGCGCCCGAATCAGCGCCATAAACTCTTTCCCGAAACGCTCAAGTTTACGCGTGCCCACGCCGTTCACGCTCAGCATCTCACCGGCGGTCATCGGCGACTGCTCCGCCATTTCGATCAGCGTCGCGTCGTTGAACACCACGTACGGCGGGATATTCTCTTCATCGGCGATCGCTTTACGCAGTTTGCGCAGCTTGGCAAACAGCTTGCGATCGTAATTGCCGCCGAAGGATTTTTGCATCGCCTTCGGCTTCAGCGCCACGATACGCGGAACCGCCAGCTGCAGCGGCACCTCGCCGCGCAGCACCGGACGCGCCGCCTCGGTTAGCTGCAGCGCCGAGTGCTGCGCGATATTCTGCGTCACCAGACCGAGGTGAATCAGCTGGCGAATCACGCTCACCCAGTGTTCATGGCTCTGCTCGCGGCCGATGCCGTACACCGGCAGCTTGTCATGCGCCATTTCACGAATGCGCTGATTGTTGGCCCCGCGCAGCACTTCAACCACGTAGCCCATACCAAACCGCTGATTGACGCGGTAAATCGTCGACAGCGCTTTGCGCGCGTCCATTAATCCGTCGTACTGCTTCGGCGGATCGAGGCAGATATCGCAGTTGCCGCATGCTTCCTGGCGCCCTTCGCCAAAATAGTTGAGCAGCACCAGACGGCGGCAGGTTTGCGCTTCGGCAAACGCCCCCATCGCGTTCAGCTTGTGGCGCTCAATATCCTGCAGCGGCCCGGCAGGTTTCTCCTCCAGACAGCGACGCAGCCACGCCATATCGGCCGGATCGTAAAACAGCATCGCTTCCGCCGGCAGGCCATCACGACCGGCGCGACCGGTTTCCTGGTAGTAGGATTCAATATTGCGTGGAATGTCGAAGTGCACCACGAAGCGGACGTTGGGTTTATTGATCCCCATGCCGAAAGCGACCGTGGCCACCACGATTTGCAGATCGTCGCGCTGAAATTTCTCCTGCACATCCGCACGCACGTCGTTCTCCAGCCCGGCATGGTAGGCCGCCGCGCTGATCCCGCGACTTTGCAGGCGTGCGGCGGTATCTTCCACTTTCGAACGGCTGTTGCAGTAGATAATGCCCGATTTTCCCCGCTGGTCCTGCACGTAGCGCATCAGCTGATCGAGCGGTTTAAACTTCTCCATCAGCATGTAGCGGATGTTCGGGCGATCGAAGCTGCTGACCTGAATCAGCGGGTCATTCAGCCCCAGCAGGCGCACGATATCGCGGCGGGTGGTGTCATCGGCGGTGGCGGTTAACGCCATAAACGGGATCTGCGGCACACGCTGGCGCAGCTGGCCCAGGGCGGCATATTCCGGCCGGAAATCATGACCCCATTGGGAAATACAGTGCGCTTCATCCACCGCCACCATTGCCAGGTTCCAGTGGCTGAGATGCTCAAGGAAGTTATCCAGCATCAAACGCTCGGGGGCGATATACAGCAGGCGAATCTGCCCGCTGCGACAGCCGGCCATGACTTCCTGCTGCTGCTCGCGGCTTTGGGTCGAGTTCAGACAGGCGGCGGCCACGCCGTTCGCCAGCAGCTGGTCGACCTGATCTTTCATCAGCGAGATCAGCGGCGATACCACCACCGTCAGGCCGCCCAGCACCAGTGCGGGCACCTGATAGCACAGCGATTTGCCGCCGCCGGTCGGCATGACGACCAGGCAGTCACGCCCGCCTAACGCCGTGTCGATAATGGTTTCCTGGCCCGGGCGAAACTGCTGGTAGCCGAAGGTTTCCTGTAAAACCTGCTTTGCCAGCAATGTTTGATTCAATACTTCCGCCTGCGCCACGTTGACCCCGTCTGCCTGAAAAGAAAACAGGCGCTATTTTCAGCGCCAGTGAGCCAGAGTGCAACGATTAAAACAGATCGTTAAGCGTCACGCCGACGCCGACGCGGGTCTGGTTAAAGTTATAATCGATAAGCGACTCGCCATAACCGCTGTAAACCTGGGTGTAGAAGCGCACATGGCGGGTAATCGGATAGCTGACGCCGAGCTCCGCACCGCCGTAACCGGTGTTCCAGTTATATTGCCCCTGGGCGCTGAGGATCGCCTCACCTAACTGATACCCCACCTTCAGGCGGTAATAGCCCATATATTTGGTGATATCCGGGTTATCGTTGGTGCTGCCGACCACATACCAGGGTTTCACCTCCACCAGCCAGTTGCCATTTTGCGCCATCAGGCGGGCATACAGGCGGTTCCAGCTGCGGGAAGTGGGATCCGAGCGACCGTTCGAATCGTGGTTGTAACCCATTTCGACATCACGCAACGTCCAGCCGGCAAGCTGATAATCCGTAGCAAATCCCAAAAACAGCTGCGGTTCATAGTTGGTTTCACGAAACGGTGCGGACTCTTTGCTGTTGGAGAGCTGCCACCAGGACTTCTGCGTATAGGATGCCCCGAGCAGCGAGTTCTCGCCGAGGATCCCTCGCCACAGCGGAAATGCCAGACTGAGCTGGAATTTGACTTCATCTTTGCGGGCATTTTCCGCCCAGTCATAGCTGGAGATCGCTTCCTTGTTGATATCGCTACTCCACGTATAGAGCAGGTAGTTGCTCTCATAGGGATACAGCAAGAAAGGATTATCATGGTCCTGCAACAGGTTCGCGATAATGCTACCGCGCACCGCCGGTTTATCATGAACCGGCGGACTAACCGGCGCATCCTGCGCCAAAACGCCGGCCGGAAGCGCGCTCAGCGCTAACAGCCAGGCCAAAGAGATACGCATTACTGTTCTCCTGAATGAGTGATTTTTATTTCTGTTTTATCCCGCATCCATTCTACCTGTTTACCGCCATCCTGCCCGGTTATCCGCTCTGAAAGTGGCAATCGCCGTTTCAGAAGCATAAAATCAACATTTTATTAACGAATGGATACAATTGTCATGTCTGAACTCACTGCCGACGCCGTCCTTAAGCTGGTGGGCGAAATCTTTGTTTACCATATGCCGTTTAATCGCGCCTTAGGATTGAAGCTGGAGCGTTATGAAAAAGAGTTTGCCCAACTTAGCTTCAAAAATCAGCCGATGATGGTCGGTAACTGGGCGCAGAGCATTCTGCACGGCGGAGTGATTGCCTCCGCGCTGGACGTCGCCGCCGGGCTGGTGTGCGTGGGCAGTACGCTGACCCGCCATAACACCATCACCGAAGAAGAGCTACGCCAGCGTCTGTCGCGCATGGGAACCATCGATCTGCGCGTCGACTATCTGCGCCCCGGACGCGGCGAGCACTTTACCGCCACCAGCAGCCTGCTACGCGCCGGGAATAAGGTCGCGGTCGCCCGCGTGGAGTTGCATAACGAAGAGCAGGTCTATATCGCCAGCGCCACGGCGACGTATATGGTGGGTTGATCGCGGTAAATAAAGTAACATCGTTGTTTTGGCGTAACGGATTTTACCGATGGATGCAAAACAAACGCGGCTGGGGGTTATACTGGCTCTTGCCGCCTATTTTATCTGGGGCATCGCACCTGCCTACTTCAAACTTATCTACTATGTTCCCGCCGATGAAATCCTGACGCATCGCGTGATCTGGTCATTCTTTTTTATGCTGGCGTTAATCAGCCTCAGCCACCAGTGGCCGCAGGTGAAAAAACTGCTGCATATGCCGCGCAAGATTTTCCTGCTGGCGCTGTCGGCAGTGCTGATTGGCGGCAACTGGCTGCTCTTCATCTGGGCGGTGAATAACCACCATATGCTGGAGGCCAGCCTCGGCTACTTCATTAACCCGCTGGTGAATATTGTGCTGGGGATGATTTTCCTCGGCGAGCGTTTTCGCCGCATGCAGTGGGTGGCGGTGCTGCTGGCCGTGTGCGGTGTGCTGGTACAGCTGTGGACCTTTGGTTCGCTGCCGGTTATCGGCCTTGGGCTGGCCTTCAGCTTTGCCTTTTACGGGCTGCTGCGTAAAAAGATCGCCGTGGATGCGCAAACCGGGATGTTAGTCGAAACCCTGTGGCTCCTGCCGGTCGCCGCCGTCTACCTGTTTGCCATCGCCGATAGCCCAACCAGCCATATGGGAGAGAACCCGTGGTCGCTGAACCTGCTGCTGATGGCGGCGGGCGTTGTCACCACGATTCCCCTGCTGTGCTTTACCGGCGCGGCAACCCGTCTGCGGCTCTCCACCCTGGGATTCTTCCAGTATATCGGCCCGACGCTGATGTTCCTGCTGGCGGTGATCTTTTACGGCGAAGTTCCGGGGGCAGATAAGATGGTGACCTTCGCCTTTATCTGGGTGGCGCTGGCGGTCTTTATCGTCGATGCGCTGTATACCCAGCGCCGGCAACGCAGAGGATAGCCGACGCGGATATCCTGCCCGGATAAGGCGGCAGCGCCGCTATCCGGGTGCTTATCCCCTACAGCCAGTTTTTACGCTTGAAGTAGAGATACGGCGCCAGGCCGGCGAGCATCATAAAGACGATCGCGCCGGGATAGCCAAAGCTCCAGTGCAGCTCCGGCATAAACTCAAAGTTCATCCCGTAGCTGGAAGCCACCAGCGTAGGCGGCAGAAAGACCACGGAAACCACCGAGAAGATCTTGATGATGCGGTTCTGCTCGATGTTGATAAAGCCCATCGCCGCCTGCATCAGGAAGTTGACCTTCTGGAACAGCGATTCGTTATGTGGCAGCAGGGATTCGATATCTCGCAGGATTTCGCGCGCCTGCTCCAGCTGTCCCGCAGGTAAACGCGCCTTGCGTACCAGGAAGTTCAGAGCGCGCTGGGTATCCATCAGACACAGACGGACCTTCCAGCCAATATCTTCCTGCTCGGCAAGCGTTGAGAGCGCATCGTCGTACTCATCGCCCTGACGACCTTCCATAATCACGCGGCTGAGTTTTTCCAGGTCGCTGTAGATATTTTCGATTTCATCCGCCAGCTGTTCGATTTTGGTTTCGAACAGATCCAGCAGCAGTTCATAGGCGTTGCCATCAACCATTAACTGGTTGCGAACGCGCATGCGATAGAGGCGAAATGCCGGCAATTCACGTTCGCGCAGAGTAAACAGGCGCCCTTCACGAATCGTAAATGCCACGGTGGAGTTACCGGCGTGATCCTCTGCATCTTCAAAAAAGAAAAAAGAGTGAATGTGTAAACCGTCTTCATCTTCGAAGAAACGCGCCGATGCTTCGATATCTTCCAGTTCCGGGCGCGTTGCCAGGTTCTGACCCAATTCCGTCTGCACGCGGCTTCGTTCTTCGTCGTCGGGCTCGACCAGATCGACCCACACCGAACTGGCGAGATGTTTGATCTCATCAGCTTCCAGGCGTGTTAAACGATTATTTTCCAGTTGAAATGCGCTCAGCATGACCGGGACTCCCAATGCAAAAAAATTATCGGACAGTTCGGTGGGCACACAGAAACAATTTGGGTTTCAGACCATTAAGCCTGACTCAGAGCGACGGGTATGACGGGTCGCTGACAACCGCTAAGGCTATCAGCATAAGAGGATAGCCTTAGGAGTTGTTCCTGACGGACAGGAAGTTGAGCCAGCATCTACTGGGTGTGTCCAAGGCGAATGTCCTCTTAGCGTAATCGTGCGCGCATGTTACGCCAGCACAAAAACGGCGTCAACACGCAACGGAACGCTAAAGAGCAAATCCTGCCCTTTAGCATATAAGGCTAGCAGATTATTACAAAAAAACGATATTTTTCTTACTGTTACACTGTTTCCAGCCGGGCATAGGCCGCCACTAACCATTTAATACCTTGCCCCTGGAAGGCGACCTGCAAACGGCTATGCTCGCCGCTGCCTTCCAGATTCACGATGGTGCCTTCGCCAAACTTCGGATGGCGTACGCGCTGGCCCAGTTTATAACCGGTATCGTTTTCCGCCATCGGCGTCCCCATCCGCTGATGGCTGACCGGACGGCTCACCGTTGCGCGCAGGCGTACCTCTTCTACACAGGCTTCCGGCAGCTCGCCGATAAAGCGCGACGGGCGATGGTAAACCTCTTTGCCGTACAGACGGCGGGTTTCCGCATAGGTGAGAGTCAGCTTCTGCATCGCGCGCGTCACGCCGACGTAAGCCAGGCGACGCTCCTCTTCCAGCCGGCCGCCTTCATCCAGCGCCATCTGGCTCGGGAACATCCCCTCTTCCACGCCAACGATAAACACCTGCGGAAACTCCAGACCTTTCGCCGAGTGCAGCGTCATCAGCTGCACCGCATCCTGCCAGGTATCCGCCTGCCCTTCCCCCGCCTCCAGCGCGGCGTGAGAGAGGAAGGCCTGCAGCGGCATTAAATCCTCATCTTCATCGTTGTAGCTGAACTGGCGCGTTGCCGTCACCAGCTCCTCTAAGTTTTCGATGCGCGTCTGGCCTTTCTCGCCCTTTTCCTGCTCGTACATCATCCGCAGGCCGGAATCGTTAATCACCCGGTCGGTCTGCACGTGCAGCGGCATATCCGCCGTTTCCTGCGCCAGAGCGTCAATCAGCTCCATAAAACGTTGCAGCGCGCTGGCGGCGCGGCCAGCCAGGACTTTATCCTTCAGCAGCTCGCGACAAGCCTGCCACAGCGTTAGCTGACGGTCGCGCGAGGTCTGGCGCACCACGTCCAGCGTGCGGTCGCCGATACCGCGGGTGGGCGTATTCACCACGCGCTCAAACGCCGCATCGTCGTTACGGTTGGCAATCAGACGCAGATAGGAGAGCGCATCTTTGATCTCCTGGCGTTCGAAGAAGCGCATGCCGCCATAGATACGGTACGGCATGCTGGCCTGCAGCAGCGCCTCTTCCAGCACGCGCGACTGGGCGTTGCTGCGGTAGAGAATGGCGCATTGCTCAAGCGCCCCGCCGTTCTCCTGCCAGGTTTTGATACGGTTGACGACAAAGCGCGCTTCATCGAGATCGTTAAACGCGCAATAGAGGGAGATCGGTTCGCCGTCGGCGCCGTCGGTCCACAGTTTCTTACCCAGACGCCCGCTGTTGTTTTCAATCAGGGCGTTAGCGGCGCTCAGGATATTGCTGGTCGAGCGGTAGTTCTGCTCGAGGCGGATGGTCTGCGCGCCGGGGAAATCGGTGAGAAAGCGCTGAATATTCTCAACCTGGGCGCCGCGCCAGCCGTAGATCGACTGGTCATCATCCCCCACGATCATCACTTTGCCGCTATCGCCCGCCAGCAGGCGGATCCACGCGTACTGAATGTTGTTGGTATCCTGGAACTCGTCCACGAGGATATTGGTGAAGCGTTCGCGGTAGTGCTGGAGAATATGCGGTTTATTGAGCCACAGCTCGTGCGCACGCAGCAGCAGCTCGGCAAAGTCCACCAGACCAGCGCGATCGCAGGCTTCCTGATAGGCCTGATAAACCTTCTGCCAGGTCTGTTCCACCGGGTTGCCGTAACTCTGAATATGATGCGGGCGCAGCCCTTCGTCTTTCTGGCTGTTGATGTACCACATCGCCTGACGCGGCGGCCACTGCTTCTCGTCGAGGTTCATGGCTTTAATCAGGCGCTTCAGCAGGCGCAGCTGATCTTCGCTATCGAGGATCTGAAAATCCTGTGGCAGGTTTGCGTCCAGATGGTGGGCCCGCAGCAGGCGATGCGCCAGCCCATGGAAGGTGCCGACCCACATGCCGCCCTGGGTCGTCCCCATCAGCTGGCCGATACGATGGCGCATCTCCGCCGCCGCTTTGTTGGTAAAGGTCACCGCCATGATGGAATACGGCGAGCAGTTTTCTACGCTCAGCAGCCAGGCAATACGGTGTACCAGAACGCGCGTCTTACCGCTGCCCGCTCCCGCCAGAACCAGCATATTGGTGCGTGAAGCGGCTACGGCTTCACGCTGTTTATCATTGAGGCTGTCGAGCAGGTAAGAAACGTCCATTGGCACCGCCGGAAATGAGCTGCCCGGCAACGCATCGTCTACCGGGCATACTGTTAATATATACAGAACTAGTGGTGATTATATCAGCGAGGTCAGAGATGCCAACCGTGAAATTTCAATGTGTGGCAGCAGGCGGCTGTCGGTCGCGCGCATCAGATCGGCCCCCTGCGGCTTGATCCAGCAGGCCTGCATGCCGCAGCGAATAGCGCCCGCGACATCGGTGGTCAGATCATCCCCCACGTGGAGTATCTGATCCAGCGGCAAATCAAGACGCTCCGCCGCCAGATGGTACATATCAGCAAAGGGTTTCGATCGCCCGTCCGGACCAGCACGCAGAACAAAACGGAAATAGTCGCTCAAACCAAAGAGTTCGGGCTGCGCGTTGCCGTTGGTCACCGCCACCAGCGGCCATTTCTCCGCCAGCGCGGCCAGCGTATCGTGAGTTTCCTGCGGCACATCGATCAAACTACGCCAGTGGGCAAAATTCGCCATTGCCGCATCCGCGCCCTCGGCAGCCTGCCCGGCAGAGAGTCCGGCATTCGTCATCCCCAGCACCAGCGCGCGGCGGCGCCACTCGGTGACGTCATGGTAAATCTCGGGCTCGCTCTCCAGCAGCGTCTGGCGCAGCCGCTGCAGCTCGTTGGCATCAAACTGGCTCAGTGACGGATGGTAGCTGCGCACAAAGGCCAGCGACTCCTGCAGCGTCCGGTCGATGACCGGGCGGTTGTCGTAAAGGGTATCGTCCAGGTCAAACGTCAGTGCAGAAATTTGGCCCAGCGGTCGGTAAAAACGCATTATTTCCCCCGTTTGGCGCGCGGATGCGCCGCATCATACACCGAGGCAAGGTGTTGAAAATCAAGATGGGTATAGATTTGGGTGGTCGAGAGATTAGCATGACCCAGCAGCTCCTGTACGCCGCGCAGATCGCCGCTCGACTCCAGCATATGGGTGGCAAAGGAGTGGCGCAGTTTATGCGGATGCACGTGGCTATTCAGCCCCTGCTTAATGCCCCATTCGGCAAAGCGCTTCTGCACATTACGCGCGGAAATACGTTTCCCCAGTTTAGATAAAAACAGCGCAGCGTCATCCGTGCCAAACAGACCGCGTAAATCGAGCCAGTGTTCGATCCACGCCACCGCGCTGCGCCCAATCGGCAGGCGGCGTTCTTTGCTTCCTTTGCCCATCACCCACACCTCCCCGGATTCCAGATCGAGGTGTTGAATATCCAGATTGACCAGCTCGGAGAGACGCAGACCCGCGCCGTACATTACCTCCAGCATCGCCCGATCGCGCACCGCCAGCGGATCGTTAAGATCGATATCCAGCAGCCGGTTGACGTCATCGACATCAATATTTTTCGGTAAGTGACGGGGAATTTTTGGGGCGGAGATACCTTTCGCCGGGTTCGCCGCCAGCTCGCCCTGCGCCACCAGCCAGTCAAAGAAACTGCGCAACGCGGAAAGCCGCAGCGCAAGGCTTGCCGGCCCCAGCCCCTGTTTACGGCTACGGACCGCCAGACCACGAACCTGAGCGGCATCGCACTGCTGCCAGCTTTTGAGCCCCGCCTGTTCCGCGAGCGCCATCAGCGCATCAAGCTGACGCCGGTAGTTCAGTAGCGTGATCGGGCTCAGCTGACGCTCCACGCCCAGATAGCGTAGAAAGCGCTCAACGGCGGTGAATAAGGGAGAGTCGGTCATGCGCGTTCAACCCAGCGCTCCAACAGACCCGGCAGCATTAACGCAATTTCCTGCAGCAGCTGCGTTCCCTGGCCTTGTTGATAATGCTGGGCATCGCGACTGCTGAAAAGCATCACGCCAGGGGCATCATCGCCGCCCAGCAGCGACATCGCCACCGAGCCGATAGCTTTCGCTTCCGGCAGTACCACCAGCAGTTCAGGTCCGTGCAGCGGCCCGAGATAATGACGAGCCTGCCCAAGACGCTGAATGCGGATAGGCTCAAATGCCTGCCGGCTTAACGCCAGATGGGTGAATTTTGACGGCGCGCCCAGCCGCCAGCTATCGGGAAACAGACGCACCGTCGCCCCCGCCAGCCCTATTTCGCGCGCCCAGCGGTGAAAGCGATTGAGCATCTCATCAAGGCTTTCCGCCGCCGCCAGCCGCGTCTGCAGATGCAGCAGACGCTGGAACAGGCTCTCATTCGCCGTGGCCTGCTCCATCAGCAGCATCATGTTCTCTTCCAGCACGTTGATATGGTTACGTGCCCGCACCATGTGCCATTCCACCAGCGAGATCGAGCCGCGTACCGGATGCGGAACGCGCATGTGCTCGACCAGTGCAGCATTACGAATAAAAAATTCAGGATGTTGCAACAGATAGTCCACCACCGCGCGGTCGTTCAGCGCGCCGGTGATTTCCTGCTGTTCTTCCCCGACTTGTTTCATAAGTGAATAAATCCGTCGTAGACATGTGCCGCCGGGCCAGTCATAAACAACGGTTGGCCCGGGCCTTTCCAGGCGATATCAAGACGCCCGCCTGGCAATTCCACGCGTACTTCTTCGGCCAGCAGTCCCTGTTGGATACCAACCGCTACCGCCGCACAGGCACCGCTGCCGCAGGCCTGAGTTTCACCTGCGCCGCGCTCATAAACACGCAGACGAATGCGATCGCGCTCGACCACCTGCATAAAACCGATGTTGGCGCGCTCCGGGAAGCGTTCGTGGCTTTCCATCACCGGGCCGAGGGTTTCCACCGCGGCGGTTTCCACATTATCGACCTGAATGACGCAGTGCGGGTTCCCCATCGAGACCACGCCGCACAATACTGTCTGCTCGGCGGCGCGCATAATATAGGTCTTTTCCGCTTTGTTGGCGCGGAAGGGCACCTGAGAGGGCTCGAAGTTCGGCTCCCCCATGTTGACGCGCACCAAATCGTCTTCCGTTACGCTTAATACCATACGACCGTTTGCCGTGCTCACGCGGATGTCACGTTTATTGGTCAGGCCTTTCAAGCGGACAAAGCGGGCAAAGCAGCGCGCGCCGTTACCGCACTGCGACACTTCGCTGCCATCGGCGTTGAAGATACGATAATGGAAATCCAGATCCGGATCGTAAGGCGGCTCAACAACCAGCAGCTGATCGAAACCGACGCCCAGATGCCGATCCGCCAGGCGGCGAATCAGCTCCGGTGAGAAAAAAACATTCTGCGTTACCGCGTCAACGACCATAAAATCGTTGCCAAGGCCATGCATTTTAGAGAACTGCATCATCTACTCCAGTCGCGCGGAACAGAACGTTATCGTTAATAGTTTACCTGGGTCGGGCCGCCGCTATCGCCGCGATCGTTACGATCTGGCGCCGAGCTCTGGATACCGCTATTGACCGGTTTGGTCGGCGGAGCCGCCGTCTTTTCTGCCGGAGGGAAATAAAGCGGTCCCTTCAGACCACAGCCGGTCAGGCTGAAGATCGCCAATAAAACGGCAAGCGTTGGAAAAACGTTTTTCATTGATAGTTGCCCGTGATTCACTCTTTCTGCTTTCTATCATCGCAGGAGAAGACGTAAAAGCAAGCGTTTAGCATCCGACTGCGCGCGCTTTTGTTTCGCGCTATACTGCCGCCATCTTCAAAAAAGCAGGGTAGAACCATGAACGACAGTGAATTCCATCGCCTGGCTGACAGCCTGTGGATGACCATCGAAGAACATCTGGACGAGCGGGACGGCGATAGCGATATCGACTGTGAGATCAACGGCGGCGTGCTGACCCTCAGTTTTGAGAACGGCAGCAAAATTATTATCAACCGTCAGGAGCCGCTGCATCAGGTGTGGCTGGCGACAAAGCAAGGCGGCTACCATTTTGATCTTAAAGGTGATGAGTGGGTGTGCGACCGCAGCGGTGAAACCTTCTGGGACCTGCTGGAGCAGGCGGCGACTCAGCAGGCCGGCGAAGCCGTGAGTTTTCGCTAAGCCAGCGCTTTCATCGTCATCGGGAAAGCAAAACCCCGGCGAAAACACAACGTCGCCGGGGAAATGGTGACTCAGGAACGTCGGTCAGGAATAGTGCTGCTGCAGCATGGGCGACGCCACGGCATCCTGGCTCACCGGCGCGGCAGCCGCCCCGATAGCCTGGCTGCGGAACGGAATCACCTGAGGTCGACCGTCAACATCGACGATCTGATAGAACTGCGGCAGGTTGAAGTTGATAAAACTGGAGCCGTAGGTGAAACGATCGTGGGATGAAGAGTAGAAGCGGCTCACGTCACGCACCAGCTCCTCTTTACTGCCTTCACAGTGATGATAAACCTCGGCGCGGTTGCTCTCGTCGAGAATATAGATATTAAATCCGCTCTCGTTATCCGCCTCTTCAAAGAAGAACTGAATAATCCCTTCGCTGGCAAATCCATCCACTACCGCCGGTAGCTTAACATGGTTGGTTTCCACCTGAACCGACAGGCCGTGCAGCTTGTTATGCGAGATAGCGCCGTAGAATTCAATGGCGTTCTCCAGCTTCTGCACCGACACGTTAAGACGTTCGAAAAACAGTCCCCAGGTCTGCCCGGAAACGCGCAGCGCCTTAAAACGCCCGGTATCCTGACGGGTACTGGAAAGGCGCAGCTCAATGCACTCGGACACCATCTGCTGCACGCGGGTGCGGATGAGACCGCGCAGATGCTGACTGTAGCAGAACACTTCAACGCTATCCGGCGGCGCAGCATCCTGATGCATTTTACCGAGAATGGTTTTCAGCGCTTCGATCATCGCCTGCTCGCCGTTAAAGTGCAGGGTGCGCACTTCGTTCCACGAGTTGCGGTACAGCAGATCGACGCTACCGATTAAGCACTTCTGCTCTTCGCCAAAGCTGAAGACATCCAGTTTACGGAAGTCAAAATGCACAACCTGATTGCGGAACGCCGCCGTCGGGTCATATTCGAGGTTGACGATAATCGCCAGGTGGCGGATTTCGCAGGGGCTATACAGCGCTTTGGGCGTTGGCGACGGCAGACGCAGCGGGAAATGGTGCGAAACGTCGGCGACCATCTCCTGAAGCTTCGCCAGATCGACGATACCGTTGCCCTTAATAAACAGGCGAGTGCGTGACGTCAGCAGGCCGTTAAACCAGGCCCATGCCACCAGCTTATTAAGATAACGGTTATATTCCAGCGGCTGATGGCTGATGATCGATTCCATATCCGGCGCACGGTTGTACACATACCAACCGGTACGGTTGGCACGGCCAGGAGGCACGTGGATGAAGGTCAGATTCGGCTCGGAGAGATCCGGAGAGATTTGCGGGTTCACCAGCGTCACTTTGCCCGGCAGCGCTTCAAACGCCGCATACAGCTTACGGGTCAGTACGCCGATATCCTGCGGACTGGCGGACACGCTGAGGTTGTTACGCCGCGCAAAGCGGATCAGGTTGCGATAGCTTTGCATCATCGCATCCAGCAGCTCGTTGTGCGCTTTGCGTACTTCGTCGATCTTCCAGTTAGCCCGGTTGTCCAGCATCATCAGACGCTTTTCATCCCAGCCCCACTCTTGCACCAGGTGGCTCACCACTTCACGACGCCAGCCTACGCAGGCGCGCTCGCGGCTGAGTTTTTCGCACACTTTCAGATAGAAACAGCGGCGCACCAGATCGAGACGCGTGTCGTCTTCAATGGCCTGCAGATAGGCGGTCACGCGTTCCAGCATCATGCAGTAAGGATCGAGCCCAAACGAGACGATTTCTCCGTCGTGCAGACGCTGTTTAATGTCTTTCGCCAGCAGGCGGTTGTTCGGGTACTCCCAGGAGTAGGCTTCCAGCAGCAGCGTTTTCAGCACCGCTTTATACGGTGAATCGATACTTTTATAGAGCTGCCACAGGCTGGCGCCGAAATACTCTTCCGCCGACAGCGAGCTCAGGCCGCCCAGATCGAGCCACTCATTTGGCGTCAGTACACCTTGCGCATAGAGCCCCATCACGTAATCGTCGTAATGATCCTCTTCGTCGCACGGCACCATATTCCACAGAATACGTTTCCCGGCGAGGCGCACGGCGGTGCGGTAGAACTCATCCAGCAGCAGGATATGCTGCGTCGACCCGCAGTCTTCGCCACCCAGGCTGCCGCTTTCGTTATGGCGGAAGCGGTTTTCGTCAATCAGGAAGAAGCTGACCTCAACGCCCAGCGATGCCGCCCAGCTTTCCAACAGGCTACATTTGCGCTGCAGCAGCTGGCGCTCTTCGGTATCAAGCCATGCCTGATGACAAACCCAGATATCGAGGTCGGAAGAGCAGCTTTGGCCTACGGAGGAGGTACTGCCCATCGAGTAGACGCCGGTTATCGGCAGTTCGCCTTTCGGCGGCTCCTGCGCCAGCATGCCGCGGTGCAGTTCTAACTCGTCAAGGTAGTGGCGTTGGGTTTCATCAGGCGTGTAGAGGCAAATGCCGCGGGGAACGTTACCGTCAAGGTAACCCGGCATCAACGGGTGATGATAATGTAGTAATGTCGGCAGTAGACTGTAAACCTGCTGGAAAGCGGGTCCCATGGCAGCAAGCGCGCGATCCACGCGCAGTTGGTTGATGGCATCCAGTCTCTGTTTCAGTGTCTCAATATAGAGGTACAAGACATATCGCCTGATGTTCAAAAACCCGTCGTACAATAGTACGGAGGATTTCAGTATTTCAACAAAAACCGTCACCATTTGTCGTCGGTGTGGTTGTGATGAGCTGCTGACGGACAAATGGTTTAAAACGTGATCAATCTAACACCTTGCTCATTGACCGTAAAGAAAGATGCGCTACATACAAGTGTAGCACCGTTTACTGCGTGTAAATTCCTCACTACGGTTGTGGCAACCGCAATGGCACCAAACGCAAATAACGCAAAAAACGAAACAGCCGCCCCCCTAATCCCACAAAACTAACATCCATAAGGCAACAATGTTAGGATAGTTTGTGGTCGACAATGACGGTAACAAGCATGTTAGACAAAGTTTTGAGAATTGCCACACGGCAAAGCCCACTTGCGCTATGGCAGGCGCATTATGTGAAAGAGCGCCTTGAGTCCTGCCATCCTGGGCTGGCGGTGGAACTGGTGCCGATGGTCACTCGCGGCGACGTGCTCCTTGATACTCCGCTGGCAAAAGTGGGCGGCAAGGGCTTGTTTGTCAAAGAATTAGAACTGGCCATTATCGAAGGGCGCGCGGATATCGCCGTGCATTCCATGAAAGATGTTCCCGTCGAGTTTCCCGATGGACTGGGGCTGGTCACGATTTGCGAGCGCGAAGATCCGCGCGACGCCTTCGTCTCTAATCGCTATGCGTCAATCGATGCGTTGCCGCACGGCAGCATCGTTGGCACTTCCAGTTTACGCCGCCAGTGCCAGCTGGCAGCCCAACGTCCCGACCTGCAGATCCGCTCTCTGCGCGGTAACGTGGGGACCCGCCTCGGCAAACTCGATAGCGGCGAATATGATGCGATTATTCTGGCGGCCGCCGGGTTGAAACGCCTGGGGCTGGAGTCGCGTATTCGTCAACCGTTAACGCCGGAGCAGTCTCTGCCCGCGGTCGGCCAGGGGGCGGTCGGTATTGAATGTCGCCTTGACGATCAATGGACGCAAACCCTGTTAGCACCGCTGAATCATACGGAAACCGCCATCCGAGTCCGCGCGGAACGGGCGATGAATACCCGGCTGGAAGGCGGCTGTCAGGTTCCGATCGGCAGCTACGCTGAGCTGATTAACGGTGAGCTGTGGCTGCGCGCGCTGGTCGGTGCGCCGGACGGTTCGCAGGTGGTGCGCGGTGAACGACGCGGCCAGCCGGAAGATGCCGAGCGTCTCGGCGTCTCGCTGGCGGAAGAGCTGCTGGATAGCGGCGCCCGCGACATTCTCGCCGCCGTTTATGCAGGAGAAGCCCCTCGATGAGTATCCTGGTCACCCGTCCGTTGCCCCAAAGTGAAGAGCTGGTCAGCCGCCTGCGCGCGCTAGGACATGTGGCCTGGAGTTTTCCACTCATCGAGTTTACCCCTGGACGCGAACTGCCTGCGCTAAGCGGCCAGCTGGCCGCCTTATCCGCGGGCGATCTTTTGTTTGCGCTCTCGCAGCATGCGGTAGAGTTTGCCCATGCTCGCCTGCATCAACTGGGCCAACGCTGGCCGAAAGCACCCGGCTATTTTGCGATTGGCCGTACTACGGCGCTGGCCCTGCATACGGTCAGTGGACAGAATATTCGCTACCCATTAGATCGGGAAATTAGCGAAGTCTTGCTACAATTACCTGAATTACAAAACATTGCCGGGAAGAAAGCCCTTCTTCTTCGCGGTAACGGCGGGCGGGAATTATTAGGCGAAACGCTCCGCGAGCGCGGCGCCGACGTCACTTTTTGTGAATGCTATCAACGTAGTGCAAAGCATTACGATGGCGCAGAAGAAGCAATGCGCTGGCAGTCCCGCGGCGTCACTACGCTGGTCGTCACCAGCGGCGAGATGCTGCAACAGCTTTGGGCGCTGATACCCCAATGGTATCGCGAACGGTGGCTCCTTCGCTGTCGCATTTTAGTTGTCAGTGAACGCCTGGCCCGGCAGGCCCGTGAATTGGGCTGGCAGGATATCCAGGTTGCCGATAGCGCCGACAACGATGCGCTGCTACGCGCATTACAATAACTCTCAACATTGGAAGCCATAATGACGGAACAACAAAACCAATCCGCCGTGGTTGAAGAGACCAGGGAGGCCGTGGACAAGGCGCCACAGCCAGAGAATACCGGAAAGAAAAACGGCGGTAATAAAACCAGCCTCGTTCTGAGCGCGGTGGCTATCGCCATTGCCCTCGCCGCTGGCGTCGGCCTGTTTGGTTTAAATAAACAGCAAGTATCACGGCAGAACGAGACCAGCACGGCGCTCGCCGATCGGGTGGCGGAGCTGCAAAAAGCGCAAGAAAGCCAAAAAAAATGAACTCGAAGGTATTATCAAGCAGCAGGCGGACCAGCTAACCGAAGCGAAGCATCAGCAGGAGACGCTGGCGAAGCAGCTGGAAGACGTGCAGCAAAAAGTGGCCGTCATTTCCGGCAGCGATGCCAAAACCTGGCTGCTGGCGCAGGCTGATTTTCTGGTCAAATCGGCCGGGCGTAAGCTGTGGAGCGATCGGGACGTCACCACCGCCGCGGCGCTGTTAAAAAGCGCCGATGCCAGCCTCGCCGATATGAACGATCCGAGTCTGATTAGCGCCCGCCGCGCCATTACCGACGATATCGCCTCCCTGTCGGCGGTTAGCCAGGTCGACTACGACGGTATCATCCTCAAGGTCAACCAGCTTGCTAACCAGATTGATAATCTGCGCCTTGCCGACAATAACGATGACGACTCCCCGATGGATTCCGACAGCGAAGAGCTCTCCAGCTCTATTGGCGAATGGCGCGTGAATCTGCAAAAGAGCTGGCAGAGCTTTATGGACAGCTTTATTACCATTCGTCGCCGCGACGAAACGGCAGTCCCGCTGCTGGCGCCAAACCAGGACATCTACCTGCGCGAAAATATTCGCTCCCGCCTGCTGGTTGCGGCACAAGCGGTACCGCGCCATCAGGAAGAGACATACAAACAAGCGCTGGATAATGTTTCCACCTGGGTTCGCGCCTATTACGACACGGAAGATGCCACCACCAGGGCGTTTCTGGAAGATGTCGATAAGCTGAGTCAGCAAAGCATCACAATGAATGTACCGGAAAATCTGCAAAGTCAGGCCATTCTTGAGAAGCTGATGCAAACGCGGGTACGCAACCTGATGGCGCAGCCTGCCGTGACCCAGAGCAGTGCGCCGACGCCCCCTGCACCTGCGCCTGCACCTGCGCCTGCACCTGCGCCTGCACCTGCGCCACAAGGAGAGTAACGCATGCTGAAAATTCTCTTACTCTTCGCACTGCTGATCGCCGGGATCGTTGTCGGCCCGATTATCTCCGGGCACCAGGGCTACGTTCTGATCCAGACCGATAACTACAATATCGAAACCAGCGTAACCGGGCTGGCGATCATCATGATCCTCACCATGGTGGTACTGTTTGCGATTGAATGGCTGTTCCGCCGTATTTTCCGTACCGGCGCCCATACCCGCGGCTGGTTCGTGGGCCGCAAACGCCGTCGCGCACGTAAGCAAACCGAACAGGCGCTACTCAAGCTGGCGGAAGGCGACTATCAGCAGGTTGAGAAGCTGATGGCGAAGAACGCCGATCATGCCGAGCAACCGGTGGTGAACTATCTGCTGGCGGCGGAAGCGGCCCAGCAGCGTGGTGATGAAGCCCGGGCGAATCAGCATCTGGAGCGCGCCACGGAGCTGGCCGGAGACGATTTGATTCCGGTCGAGATCGCGCGCGTGCGCCTGCAGCTGGCCCGCAATGAAAACCATGCGGCCCGCCACGGCATTGATAAGCTGCTGGAGATTACCCCACGGCATCCGGAAGTCTTGCGTCTGGCCGAACAGGCCTATACCCGCACCGGCGCGTGGAATTCACTGCTGGATATCCTGCCGTCAATGGCAAAAGCCAACGTCAGCGATGAAGAGCACCGCGCCGCGCTGGAGCAGCAGGCCTGGATTGGCTTGATGGACCAGACCCTGGCCGATCGCGGAAGCGATGGATTACGTGAGTGGTGGAAAAACCAGAACCGCAAAACTCGCAGCCAGGTGCCTCTGCAGGTGGCGATGGCCAGTCTGCTCATCGAGAGCGACGATCACGATACCGCGCAGCAGATTATTATCGACGGACTGAAGAAGCAGTATGATGACCGCCTGGTGATGCTTATTCCGCGCCTGAAGACGAATAATCCGGAGCAGCTGGAAAAAGTGCTGCGTCAGCAGATTAAATCGGTCGGCGATCGGCCTTTACTGTGGAGCACGCTGGGGCAATCCCTGATGCGCCACGGCGAGTGGCAGGAGGCCAGCATCGCGTTCCGTGCTGCGCTGAAACAGCGCCCGGATGCCTTTGATTATGCATGGCTGGCCGATACGCTCGACCGTATGCATCAGCCAGAAGAAGCGGCATTAATGCGCCGTGATGGCCTGCTGCTAACGCTACAGAACAATCCTCAGCCTTAACCTGCCTTTCCGCTATCGTCTCTTCCAGAGGCGATAGCGCGCTTCTTTTCGCCCTCTTCTGCTCATACCGTTGCGACATAAAAAAACGCCTGCACTGAAACCAGGGCAGGCGTTAAAACAGGTCTGTTTGACAACAAATTGGGTGCTTCACTCAACGTTATGTCCATGGTGTTTGATGAGACGGTACGCTGTATCTCTCAAGCTACGTCGAAGTAGCGTGAAGAACGTGCGTATAAACGCGACATCTGTCAGTGGACGATAAGCACCGTAAACGGCTCTGCATCATTCCTGAGTTTATGAGGCCCGAGGGCGAACATAAGAGATGGAATGAGCATCTACCCGTTTATTATCGCACAGGTTCCGTGGAAATTGCATCAGCCACAGCGGTAAATTGGGAGGATTCCGGGCACGAAATTACGCGTTCGCATAACGCACGGATAGCCGTTTTTTATTCGGGAGATCAGGGAGATAGAAGATTGTCGCGCTACGGCAGAAAACAAAAAACCCCGCCGAAGCGGGGTTCAAAATTGGTCGGCGAGAGAGGATTCGAACCTCCGACCCACTGGTCCCAAACCAGTTGCGCTACCAAGCTGCGCTACTCGCCGATGTACTGCTTTTTGAATTTTTAGTTCAATTCGTTAAAGTCGTGGTGCGAGGGGGGGGACTTGAACCCCCACGTCCGTAAGAACACTAACACCTGAAGCTAGCGCGTCTACCAATTCCGCCACCTTCGCATTTCACAACTCTATCAAATAATGGGGTGGCTAATGGGATTCGAACCCACGACAACTGGAATCACAATCCAGGGCTCTACCAACTGAGCTATAGCCACCACTGCAAATCTTTTCACGCGGCACTGTTAAATCAACAGTCCACCGCAGCTCAAGCACCGGGTTAAATGGTGCGCCCGACAGGATTCGAACCTGAGACCTCTGCCTCCGGAGGGCAGCGCTCTATCCAGCTGAGCTACGGGCGCTTAGCGCCGTTGCGGGGTCGGATAATACGGACTTCCCCCCCCGCTGTCTAGTGCCTTTTTAAATAAAATTTCTGTTTGGTCACGCTTTGTGCACTTTGGCGTTTATTCCGTCGTTTTATCGACATTTCCATGTCGACCGAGACCAAACGCCTTATAAATAAGCGTCACGAGGGCCAGGAAAAGTATTCCGACGAACAGCGACATACGGGTGTCGTCATTAAAGCCCATACCTATCAGCACACAAACCAGAAACGCCATCGTGAAATAGTTGGCCCACGGGAACAGCAGCGAACGGAACGGGTGGCTGGCCATCTCCTCCTGATGCGCACGACGAAAACGCAGCTGACTAATCAGAATCACAAACCACGGCACCATACCCGGCAATACGCTGGCACTGTAAACATAGACGAAGACCCGCTGCGGGTTGGGAATAATATAGTTCAGACAGGAGCCAATCAGCAGAATCAGAATCGACAGCGCGACGCCCACGGCCGGCACGCCATTGCGCGAAACTTTCGCCATTGCCGCAGGCAGTTGCCGGTTGCGCGCCAGCGCGTAGAGCATACGACCGCAGCTGTACATCCCGCTATTACAGCCGGAAAGCGCCGCCGTCAGCACCACAAAGTTGATAATACCCGCCGCCGCAGTAATACCGATTTTCGCAAAGGTCAGAACGAACGGGCTGCCGCCGGAACCAATTTGATTCCACGGGAAAATCGTGACAATCACGAAAATCGCGCCCACATAAAAAATCAGGATACGCCACAGGACCTTGCCCACCGCACTGCGCAGCGTGACCTGCGGATTCTTCGCCTCACCGGCGGTGATGCCGATAAGTTCAACCCCCTGATAGGAGGCCACCACGATACACAGCGCCGTCAGGAATCCTTTCCAGCCGCCGGCGAAAAAGCCCCCGTGTTCGGTCAGATTGCCAAATCCGATGGAGTGCCCGCCGTTGCCAAAACCAAAGAAGATCACCCCCAGCCCGACGACGATCATCACGATAATGGTGGTGACTTTAATCATCGCGAACCAGAATTCGATCTCACCATACAGGCGTACTGCGGCCAGGTTTGCCAGCGCCACCAGCCCGACGGCAATAAGCGCCGGTATCCACTGCGCCATATCCGGGAACCAGAACTGCACATACACCCCGATGGCCGTAATCTCCGAGATCCCGACCGCCATCCACATAAACCAATATGACCAGGCGGTAAGATAGCCGAAAAACGGGCTCATATAGCGGTGCGCGTAAACGGCGAATGAACCGGTCACCGGCTCAAGGAACAGCATTTCGCCCATCGAGCGCATGATAAAGAAGACAAATAAACCGGCGATAATATACGCCAGCAGGACCGAAGGACCGGCCCATTTCAGCGTGCTTGCCGCCCCCATAAACAAACCCACGCCAATCGTCCCGCCAAGGGCGATAAGCTCAATGTGTCTGGCCTCCAGTCCGCGCTGGAGTTCCGCTTTTTTCTCTGTCATATAACCTCTTGTGTTTGCCCTGCTTCCGGTTTTTGTTCCTCGTCCATTGAGCGGCACGCCTGAGGGCCGACCTTACCCCCACCCGTAGCACAGCGATTCATGCCGTCGGGAGTGACAGGTTTGCCATGGCGTGACCCGCGAATGGTCTTGCCCATATACCGGTTATTTTTATTAATGAATGAAAGGAAATGTCCTTGCCTGCACGACGGCACACGCTGCCCGCCGTGCATTAAGCATGCGAATGGTTAATGAATTTTCAGGAAATGGCAAATAAAGTATCAGGCGAGTGACAGTAGTAAACACAATACGTACGTAAACTCGCCAGTTTGCAGTGGAATATCAGAGCTGACCGGTATAATACCAACGTAAATATCGCAGCAGGCGAATCTGTCTTTTAATCCGACTCGGCTGAGAGACCAAACGATAGAACCACTCCAGACCCAGGTTTTGCCAGAATTTTGGCGCCCGGTGGACATGGCCGGTGAAAACATCGTAGGTGCCGCCAACCCCCATATACAGCGCCTGCGGATAGACCTCCCGGCAGTCGCGCATCAGGATCTCCTGACGCGGCGATCCCATCGCCACGGTTACGATTTTCGCACCGCTATCGCGAATACGCTCAAACAACGCCTGGCGTCGATCGGCAGCGAAATACCCATCCTGACTGCCGACAATATTGACCTTCCAGCGGGCACGCAGCTGCGCCTCCGTCTGTGCCAGCACCTCCGGCTTGCCGCCAACCAGGAAGACCGGGGTCCCCTGTGCGCCCGCCCGTTCCATCAGCGCTTCCCAGAGGTCAGCGCCCGCCACGCGCGAAACCTGAGCCTGAGGGTATTTTTTACGCAGTGAGCGCACGACGCTGATGCCATCGGCATATTTAAACTCTGCGGCTTCAATCAGTGCCCGTACGTCAGGATTATCCTCAACCGCCAGCATCTTCTCTGCGTTGATCGCCACCAGCGTTCCCTGGCGGATAGTGCCGTCCGCATACAGATAGTCCAGAGCGTGCTGCATATTGCGCCAACCAATGAGTTGTAACCCTCTCAGCAGATACAACGGCGCAGAAATAGTCTCAGTCATGTCCATCCTTATCTGACCTGAGGTTGCGAAAGCGGTTTAACCCGCCGGTGAATCAGTCCCGCGCTATCCAGGAACCAGTACAGCAATTTCGCCGCCAGTAAGCAGATACCAAAGATCACGAGGAAAAACACCACGCGGGAGCCAAATGAGTCCAGCCCTTCGCGCGCCAGCACTATCATGTTGAAGATAGCGCCAAAACAGAAACTGTGCAGGATAGCCGCTTTATAACGGTTACTCTCGCGGTTACCCAGCTCATACAGCCAGTCGAACCATTTGATAATCAGTCCGACCGCCACCGCGCCCAGCGGAACAAACCAGATCCCCCCCATCACCACCAGCGAGCCGATCAGCGTCGGCGAGATAGCCAGGCCGGAGTGGTTATTCAGCACTTCCCAGGTAAAGTAGTTAGCGGTATTGAGCACCATCGACGGTCGGCTATGCCACATCCAGCTGGGGATAAAGACGTAGAAATCCCTGATCATCGGCGCCAGCCCCTGGAAGGCGATCTTGTCGTAGTTTTGCAGCAGCAGCGCCAGATTCTCCCACGGCGAAAACGTATCGCGGGTCAGATAGAGGAAGGTATAAAACGCTTCATCGCCGCTGACGTTCATGCCATAGCGCTTAAGCGCCAGCCAGAACATTCCCACAATACCCAGGACGCCAGCCGCCGCCAGCATCCACAGGCTGATCCAGCCGCGAATAATGCCGATAAACAGGAAAATGGCGAAAGCGATAATGATATTCGCGCGGGTACCGCCGACAATGGCATAGGTCAACAGCCCAAACGCCACGGTGCTGAGCAGGAAGAATATCCACGCCTTATAATCCTGGCGCAGGAAATAGACCACCAGCATCGCCGGGATAAAGAAATAGAAAAAGCGCTTCAGCGCCACGCCGGAGACTTCGGCAGAGAAGATCTGACTGTAAGAGTTGAGCTTAAACAGCAGGAAGCCATTGTGGGCAAAGAAAATCCCGACGCACAGCAGCGCTACGCCCAGCAGAATGATCCATGCCAGATGCGTTTCCACGCGGTTCATCGTAAATAGTGGCCGTCGCTGGCTGTCGTGCGTGGCCGAACGCAGACGCGTTTTATAGGTCACGTAATAGACCGCATAGAAACAGACCGACACCAGCAAGGTTTGCAGCAACACGTCCGGCGGAGCAACGCTGACATCAAAGCGGAACACCAGGATACTGGTCAGCGGGAAACCAAAGAAGAAGGTCAGCAGAAACAACAACGAGAAGAACACATTGAAGTTAAAGCGCACGCGGCGAAACTCAAAATACGTCGCGGTGGCGATAAACAGCGTTGACAGCAGCCAGACCACCAGCAGCCCGCAAAATTGCATTAATGTCATGCGTTGACCCCCGCGGCAATCTGCAATGCCTGCTGCCAGCCCGCCAGGTAGTTCGGCCGGAAGAAAGCAATCTGGTTCTTATCAACGCTCGCCAGCTGACGCTGGGCTTCACGCACTACGTCAACATCCAGCGCATCGCCAGTAAACAGCACCGGAATATTCTGCTCCGTCATATCCTGCCAGAACGGGTTTTCCCGGTTCAGCACACAGGGTATCCCTGCCTGAATTAATAAACATAGTGTCCCGATGCCCTGCTGGCGAGCAAACAGGAAATAGCCCAGATCGCAGCAGCGCAGCAGATTCAGATAATCAGGAAACGCCAGCTTCTCACTGAGAATCTGCAGGTGGGTGGCGCTAAACAGTGCAGCGCCCGCTTCACGGACCTCGTTAATATAGTCCGTATTATTTTCCGGATACCCCATCGGCACGATCACGTTTACCGTATCGCCAAATTGCTGATGGATAGCACGCAGCGCCGCAATATGCTCATTACTGCGGTCACCCGAGTTCCCGACCAGAATCGTCAGCGTCTCGGCGCGCGGTGCGCTCTCGGCCAGCGAATTAAGCGCCGGATCCATGCGCGTCGGAAAATAGAGCAGTTCGCCGGGCACGCGCGGATGACGGCGAGCGAACCAGCTGAGATCGCCCCGGGTGGCAAAAACGCGCCCGACCCGACTCTGGGCAAGGCGCCGCAGCGGATAGAACAGGCGAAACTTCAGGCTGGACGAATTTTCATACAGGTCGGCACCCCAGATATGCCAGTTAAACTGGGCAGGACGAATCCCCCCGCTTAGCAGCGCCAGCCACAGCCCGGTATTAAACTGGCCGTGGAAGAAAAAGCGCTGTCGGCGATCGGCTTTTGCCAGAGTTATCACCGCCTGCGCCAGGGATTTTTTCCCGGGATAACAGGTGACAGATAATGCCGGGTAGGCCTCGCGCACTCCTGTTGCATCACCGACGACCATAAACCTACGCGCCTGCTCGTCATGGGCGGCCAGCTCGTCATTAAAGAACCGTAAAACGGTCTGGTTGTGGTGCGGGATATCCGATCCCAGTACATGTATCAGTGCTGTCATGCCCGTTTACGCCAGAGTAAAAACACGCCACTACAAAGGGCGAAATAAACAATATACGTAGCCATATACGCCTGCGCTGCGCCAATCGCGCCATGCGCCGGGATCAGCCAGTGCGAGAATGCGGTCAACAGCGTGAACTGGCTGATTTCCGTTAGTATATAAAAACGCAGCGACGCTTTCGCAATCACCAGATAGCCATAAACATAGGCGCCGACCTTCAGCACATCGCCGACCAGTTGCCAGGCAAACAGGTCGCGCATCGCCGTAAAGCGGTCGGAAAACAGCAGCCAGATGGCAAAGTCGCGCAGTAGCCAGACGGTTAAGCTCGCCACCGCCACCGCCGGAAGGACAAATTTTAATGATTTGCCGATCTCACGGGTAATCTCTGATTTGGCCGTCAATCGGGAGAGCGTAGGCAGCAGATAGACGCTAAACGATGCGGTGATAAACTGCAGGTAGGCATCGGAAATGCTGCTGACCCCTTGCCAGATCCCTACCGCCTCCCAGCCATAATGCTCCGCCAGCAGGTTACGCATCATCACGTAAGCCACCGGCAGCGTCACCGAGGTAATCAGCGCCATCAGGGTAAATTTGGAAAGCTGCCCCGCGAGGCCGTTATCCCAGCGCGGACGCAGCGCGCTGAGCGGGATTGTCCCGCGCCGCCATAGCACGATTGCCGCCGGGATCACCACCAGCGCCGGCACCAGCGCCAGCCCGAGCAGCGCCCCCTGGTAGCCCGCGAAGCGATAGCAGACGTAATAGGCCACGACGCCAATCAGGCTACCGGCGATCAGCGACAGGGCATTGCCCGCCGCATCGCGAAAACCTTTCATCAAGGCCAGCAGCAGGTTTGCCCAGGCAATGCCCATCTGTACCAGCGCCACCAGTTGCACCAGCCCCTGATAGTGCGTATGGCCGAACAGCCCCTGGCTGACCGGCGCGGCCGCCAGCAGAAAGACCAGCGCCAGCAGCGTTGAGAAGCCAAGCACCATTGCTGAGGAGGTGCCGACGACCTTATTCAGCTGCTGGCGATCGTCATGATGCTGTGCGACCAGTTTGGTGACACCGTTGAAAATACCGGCGCCCGCCAGTACGCCAAGCACGGTCACCAGCTGGCGAAAGTTACCGGCCTGACCAACCCCTGCCGGGCCAAAGGAGACAGCCAGTAGTTTAACCACCAGCAGTCCGGCCCCAATTTTGACCAGCGTGGACGCGGCGGTCCACAGTGAAGCTTTAGCCAGCGACATATCAGGAGAAATAACTCAGCAGCGAATTAATCACCGTACGCTGATTGGCTGACGACAGGTTATAGAACAGCGGCAGGCGCAGCAGGCGCTCGCTCTCCTGGGTGGTATGACGATCGTCACCGCGGAACTCGCCAAAGTGCTCTCCCGCCGGGCAGCTATGCAGCGGAATGTAGTGGAACACCGCCAGAATTTCCGCCTCTTTTAGCCAGGCGATCAGATTACTGCGATCGTCAATATCGCGCAGCTTAATATAAAACATGTGCGCGTTGTGTCCGCAGTCGGCCGGAATCACCGGCAGATCGATGCGACCAGCCCGCGCCAGTGGCAGCAGCGCATCGTAATAGCGCTGCCAGAGCGTTAAACGTTGCTGGTTAATCTGTTCCGCCGCTTCCAGCTGCGCCCACAGGTATGCCGCCTGCAGGTCAGACATCAGATAGCTGGAGCCGATATCGCGCCAGGTGTATTTATCCACCAGCCCGCGGAAGAACTGGCTACGGTTGGTCCCTTTTTCGCGGATAATTTCCGCACGCTCGATCAACTTACGATCGTTAATCAGCGTCGCGCC
The DNA here is from genome assembly GCF_000735435.1 of Klebsiella planticola ATCC 33531. Taxonomy (GTDB): domain Bacteria; phylum Pseudomonadota; class Gammaproteobacteria; order Enterobacterales; family Enterobacteriaceae; genus Klebsiella; species Klebsiella planticola. Next base: position 55,088 of record NZ_JMPP01000012.1, read on the forward strand.
ACCTTCACCGCCGGCGGTATAGTTTTTGGTTTCATGGAAACTGAAACAGCCGATATGCCCGATTGTGCCCAGCGCTCGCCCTTTGTAAGTCGACATGACACCCTGCGCGGCATCTTCCACCACGAACAGATTGTACTTGCTGGCAAGGGCCATGATGGTGTCCATCTCACAGGCCACGCCGGCATAGTGTACCGGTACAATGGCGCGGGTTTTCTCACCGATCGCCGCTTCAATTTTGGTTTCATCGATATTCATCGTATCGCGACGAATATCGACAAAGACGATTTTTGCCCCGCGCAACACAAAGGCGTTGGCGGTTGAGACGAAGGTATAGCTCGGCATAATCACTTCATCGCCCGGCTGGATATCCAGCAGCAGCGCCGCCATTTCCAGCGAAGCGGTGCAGGAAGGCGTCAACAGTGCTTTCGCAGTCCCAAACCGCTGCTCCATCCACTGCTGGCAGCGGCGGGTAAATCCGCCGTCGCCGCACAGTTTTCCGCTGTCCATCGCGGATTGCATATAATCAAGCTCGGTTCCCACCACCGGCGGTGCGTTAAATGGAATCATCATGTCACCTGTATAACCAGTACGCGGTGTTTTCCACATTCGCACCGCTGAGAATATAACGTTTAAGCGCGGCGGTGTTCCCCATCTGGGTTGCCACCCGCAGTGTAGACAGCCCGCGGAGTTCGGCCCAATGCCGTGCGGCCTGCATCAGTTCAGCACCCGCGCCGCGACCGGCCAGCAGGCCGATGCGGGCATCCGTCTCATTGAGCTGACGCAGTGAAACAAAAGCGCGAATGTCGCCATCGGCAGCGCGAAAAATCAGACACTGGTTATCGAACGTCCCCCGCACCGCGTTTTCAATCCACTGGGCGTAGAAACGGCCGCTGGCATCTGCGGCATACCAGGGAGCGCGGAAGCGACTTTGCGCAAAGGCCTGTGCCGCCAGCTCGCGCAGTCGTGGAATCTCTGCCGGCGTAGCCACTTCACAGCCCGCGTCGGCAGACCGACCGACCGGCAGTGCCAGATCGACTTCGCCTTCCACCAGTTGGAAACCCAGCAGCTGTAGCGCATCCAGCCGCACGCCATCATCCGCCGCAATCTTCGCCTGCAAACGCGTCCAGCCGGCCAGCGCCTGAGCGGTCAGCTGCGGGGCGTCATCGCGAAAGCGCACAATCGCGCTCTGGATGCCGAAGAAGCGATTTTCCCACTCCAGGGGTTCAATACTGGCGTGGAGAGACATGGAAGGTATCCTGGTTAGATTGGTCACGGCCAGAAGCTGGCATAAAACACAGGCTTGCGCCGATGACCAGAACCGTTCTCACCGCCACACCCCTTTGGTATCGACAATATAATCCTGCGTCACGCTATCGCCGCTGATGGCTTTAAACTCGTGATGGTCAACCAGCATCACCAGCACATCGGCGGTCGCCAGTGCATCATCCAGCAAGGCCAGCGTACACAGGCCGTCAAGTTTCGCCGGTAGCTGGTGAATATTGGGTTCCACAACCAGCGTTTCACCGCTGTGCCAGCGGGCGATTTGCATAGCGATCGACATCGCCGGACTTTCGCGCAGATCGTCGATATTCGGCTTAAAAGCCAGGCCAAAACAGGCGACCTTCAACTCACTGGCGCGTTTATTACTGGCGGCCAGACAATCGGCGACCCGGGCTTTGACCTGCTCGATAACCCAGTCAGGTTTATGGTCGTTAACTTCACGGGCGGTGCGAATCAGCCGCGCCTGTTGCGGGTTTTGCGCCACGATGAACCACGGGTCGACTGCGATGCAGTGCCCTCCTACCCCAGGTCCCGGCTGCAGGATATTCACGCGCGGATGACGGTTTGCCAGGCGAATCAGCTCCCAGACGTTAATGCCCTGCTCAGCGCAGAGCAGCGACAGTTCGTTCGCAAACGCAATGTTAACGTCGCGGAAGCTGTTTTCGGTCAGCTTACACATCTCAGCGGTGCGGGAGTTGGTGACCACGCATTCGCCTTCGAGAAAAATTTTATACAGCTCGCTGGCGCGGGCGGAGCAAACCGGCGACATACCGCCGATGACGCGGTCGTTTTTAATCAGCTCGACCATTACCTGACCTGGCAACACGCGCTCCGGGCAGTAGGCAATATTGACATCCGCCGCTTCACCAACCTGCTGCGGGAAGCTCAGGTCCGGGCGCATTTCAGCGAGCCAGGCGGCCATTTGCTCCGTCGAACCCACCGGAGAGGTGGACTCCAGAATCACCAGCGCCCCCTTCTTCAGCACTGGCGCAATGGATTTTGCCGCCGCCTCGACGAAGACCATATCCGGTTCATGCAGATCTTTGAACGGGGTGGGTACGGCAATCAGGTACGCATCCGCCGCAACCGGCTCGGTCGTCGCACATAAATAGCCCTGCTCAACCGCCGTTTTGACCACGCTCGCCAGATCCGGCTCTACGATATGAATCTCGCCACGGTTAATGGTCTCCACGGCATGTTGATTGATATCAACGCCGACCACCCGCTTTTGCCGGGAGGCGAACGCGGCAGCGGTTGGCAGGCCGATATATCCAAGGCCAATCACTGAAATGGTAGAAAAACTCATAGCGTTACCTGATTATTTTTAAGTGCGGACAAAATACGGCGACATGCCTGACCATCGCCATAGGGATTATGCGCCCGGCTCATTGCCTGATACGCGGCATCATCCTGCAGCAGATGCGTGACTTCAGCGACGATACGCTGGCTATCGGTCCCGACCAGACGCACGGTACCTGCGGCAATCGCCTCCGGGCGTTCCGTCATTTCACGCATCACCAGTACCGGCTTCCCTAACGATGGCGCCTCCTCCTGAATACCGCCGGAGTCGGTGAGGATCAGCCATGCGCGATCCATCAACCAGACAAACGGCAGATAATCCTGCGGTTCAATTAACATCACGTTATCGATATGACCGAGAATACGGTTCACCGGCTCGCTGACGTTCGGGTTCAGGTGCACCGGATACACAATCTGGACATCGGGATTGCTGGCAGCGATTTCTGCCAGCGCGTGGCAAATTTGCTCAAACCCGCGCCCAAAGCTTTCCCGGCGGTGGCCGGTGACCAGAATCATCTTCTTGCCGTTCGCCAGAAAAGGATAGCGCTGCATCAGTGCGCTACGCAGAGCCTCATCTCCCAGCACCCGATCGCGAACCCAGAACAATGCATCAATGACCGTGTTGCCGGTGACCGTGATATGGTCATCGGTGATATTTTCGCGCAGCAGATTTTGCCGCGAGGTCTCTGTCGGGGCAAAGTGGTACGTTGCCAGATGCCCGGTCAGCGTACGGTTCCCTTCTTCCGGCCACGGCGAGCTCAGATCGCCGGTCCGCAGTCCCGCCTCAACGTGCCCCACCGGGATTCGTTGGTAGAAAGCGGCCAGGCTCGCGGCCATCGTCGTCGTGGTATCGCCATGCACCAGCACGACGTCCGGCTTAAATGACTCCAGGACCGGTTTCAGCCCCTCGAGGATACGACAGGTGATTTCCGTCAGGCCCTGACCTGGCTGCATAATATTGAGGTCGTAATCCGGCACAATAGAAAAAAGTTTCAACACCTGGTCGAGCATCTCCCGATGCTGGGCGGTTACGCACACTTTCGCCTCAAAGTGAGGATCTTTTGCCAGCGCATGAACCAGAGGTGCCATTTTGATGGCTTCGGGTCTGGTGCCAAATACCGTTAGTACTTTCACATCGATTCTCTTCGATTAGGTGATGAAGTTGATTAATGCTTCATCACAGGCCGCATTCACTGGACTCTGCGTCGCGATAATGCAACGCCTGCGCCGATGAGCGCGCCCACGATACCCCACATCACCATCAGAAATACGCGCCGCGGGCTATCGCGTTTTACCGGTTCTTCCGGCGTACGCAAATACCGGTAAGTCTGAAAACGCGGATCTAATGTCGGTCCGACGTTGAGCGTATTCAGCATGGCACGGCTTTGGTCATAGTCGAGATCGTATTCCGGCCCCACCGCTTGCAAATTTTCCAGCCGCGCCTGCAGCATTGGCCTGCCGAGCAAGAACAGCTCGGAATCCGGCAGCTGATCGGCCGGGATGTCCGTTTCACTGCGGGAGATGTTGTGCTGCTGCGCCACTTTCAACGCCTCTTCCACGCTGTGGGTACGGCGGTTGAAAATTTCGCGCGCCACCTCTTCCTGGCGCTTCACCTGCGCTTTCATCTGCACGGTGCGGGCCGCCCAGGCGCCTTTCAGCTCGTCATTTAGGTGCCCTGCCGCACGCTGGCTGGCGAAGGCCACGTACTGGCGCAGCAGATTATTGGCATCCGCCGCGGTCTCGGCCGTCAGCTTCACGCTGTCATTAACATTTTTTAGCGGGTCGCCGGGCATGAACTGAATATTGTTAATCAGATCGTCCAGCAGCGCAGCGTCCGCGCGGGCATTGCCCGACTGGCGCTGTTTGTAATAGTCAGTTTGCAACCAAAAATCGCGGCGGGTATCCCAGGACCCCTGCTGCATGATGAACTCTTTGTAGGCTTGATCCATCGCCGACGGCTGGTCGACCGGAACCAGATTGGCTTTAATATCCAGATTGCGTAAGAACTGCTGTTGAGAATAGTAACCGCCCAGCATATTCACGGTTGGCCGATCGGTTATCGCCGTTGCGCTCCACTCCTGGCGAGCAAAGAAGGCGTAAACCAGAACGATCAGCGCAAATAGCACGGCCATGCCGGCTATCCAGATTTTTCCTGCCCATAAGGCGCGAAACAGCCCGCGAATATCCAGCTCATTCTCAACGTTCACTGCTTGTGCTCCCGGTAATGGTTGAGTCATCACGTCCCCAGTTCTACTTGGTTAATTTTGGATTATTGCCGCTGTGTCGCCGTATTCTGCGTCTGATGCGCTTAACCAGTCGCGCCACTTTCCATGCGCGTTTAATGCAGTAGCCATAAAGGAAAAAGGCCAACAAAAAGAGAATTAACATCACCCATTCAGGAACGATACGGGTATATTCCGCCACCACGCCCACCAGCGCCAGTAGCGCGGCCGCCAGGGTGATCAGGACAAACGCCTGTCGGGAAGTAAACCCGGCACGCATGATCAAATGATGAATATGCTGGCGATCCGGAGAGAACGGACTCATACCTTTACGCAGGCGACGATACATAATCGCCACCATATCCATCAACGGAATCGCAATAATCCACAGGGCGGTCACCGGGCTAATGGGATGCGTTTTGCCCTGGGTCGTTTCCAGCAGAATCCAGATGATGGTGAAGCCAATCATGGTACTGCCGGCATCACCCATAAAAACTTTATAACGACGGCCAAGCGCGCCGAGGTTAAGTAAAATATAGGGCAGAATGGCGGCTATCATCGCAAAACACCACATTGCCAGGCTGTATTGGCCGTCAAACCACAGAATAATGCCGGTTGCCGCAAAGGAGACCGATGACAGACCGCCGAGCAGCCCGTCGATACCATCCACCATATTAAAGGCGTTAATCGCGGCCCAGACGGCGAAAAGGGTGAGGAAGAAGCCAAAGGGGCCGAGGACCAGCTCCCACGAACCAAAAATATAGCCCAGACTACTCAGGTGCAGATTTCCTGCCGTCATCATGACAACGGCAATGGCGGCCTGAATCACCGCGCGAATTTTTACACTGATATCAAACCGATCATCCAGCGCACCGACCAGCACAAGGATGCCGGCGCAGGCCAGATATAAGGATGAATGGGGAATGTAATAATCAGCGATGGCAAAAGTAAAACAAATGCCAGCATAAACTGAGATGCCACCCACTAACGGAACCAAACCCTGGTGCCGTTTTCGATAGTTAGGTTTATCCACTAACCCGACTTTTTTTGCTGCTTTTCGGGCAACAAATATAAAAAGGGTAGTGAATAAGAAAATACTGATTAATTCAGTAATAGCAGTGAGTAAATTCACAACACATGTGCTCTCAGCATGGTTAATCCGGGAAGTATAACGACGATGTCTCAACTCCTGAAGGGGTAAAGCAGAACATTACAAATTTATTGTATAGATTTTAGTCTGTTAAAATCATCTCTGCCTGGAGTGGCGCGCTAATCATACGATAATCCCTGCTTCCTTTTCCCTTCCTGGATCATACAAACCCAAAAAACAAAACGCCACGCGATTGCGTGGCGTTTTTGGGCTTTTTTTAACTTACGAGCGCTTCATCATATCGAAGAAGTCATCGTTCGTTTTGGTCATTGCCAGTTTGTTGATGAGGAACTCCATCGCGTCAATCTCACCCATCGGATGGATGATTTTACGCAGGATCCACATCTTCTGCAGCTCTTCCTGGGTGGTAAGCAGCTCTTCTTTACGGGTACCGGAACGGTTGTAGTCGATAGCCGGGAAGACGCGTTTTTCAGCGATCTTACGCGAGAGATGCAGCTCCATGTTACCGGTGCCTTTAAACTCTTCGTAGATAACCTCATCCATTTTGGAGCCGGTATCAATCAGCGCGGTGGCGATGATAGTCAGGCTACCGCCCTCTTCCACGTTACGTGCTGCACCGAAGAAACGCTTCGGACGATGCAGGGCGTTGGCATCCACACCACCGGTCAACACTTTACCGGAAGCCGGAACAACGGTGTTGTAGGCACGCGCCAGACGAGTAATGGAGTCAAGCAGAATGATAACGTCTTTCTTGTGCTCAACCAGGCGTTTCGCCTTCTCGATAACCATCTCGGCAACCTGAACGTGGCGAGAAGCCGGTTCGTCAAAGGTGGAAGCAACCACTTCACCTTTAACCAGACGCTGCATCTCGGTCACTTCTTCCGGACGTTCGTCGATCAGCAGCACCATCAGCACGCAGTCAGGATGGTTGTAGGCGATGCTCTGCGCGATATTCTGCAGCAGCATGGTTTTACCCGCTTTCGGCGGCGCCACAATCAGACCACGCTGACCGCGACCAATTGGCGAAGCCAGATCCAGCACACGTGCGGTTAAGTCTTCGGTTGAACCGTTACCACGTTCCATACGCAGACGTGAGTTCGCATGCAGCGGCGTCAAGTTCTCGAACAGGATCTTATTACGCGCGTTTTCCGGCTTGTCGTAGTTAACTTCGTTAACTTTCAACAGCGCAAAGTAACGCTCACCCTCTTTAGGAGGACGAATCTTACCGGAAATGGTGTCACCAGTGCGGAGGTTGAAACGGCGGATTTGGCTTGGGGATACGTAGATGTCATCGGGACCGGCGAGGTAGGAGCTGTCTGCGGAGCGGAGGAAACCAAATCCATCCTGCAGTATCTCCAGTACGCCATCGCCAAAGATATCTTCGCCACTCTTCGAATGCTGCTTGAGGATGGCAAAAATAATATCCTGCTTACGCATACGGGCCAGGTTTTCCAGCCCCATATTTTCGCCGAGAGTAATCAGCTCAGAAACCGGCGTATTCTTTAATTCGGTAAGATTCATAATGGTGTGGGTTCTTAAACTCGGGGTAGAACTCGAACTTAATGTTGTGAATGGTATGGCAGGAACATCCATGCCTGTTAACGGCCTTCATCTCGTGCCTGTACGTTGCCTGGTCACAGGAAAGAACGCAGAGCTGGAACGACAAAACGGAATGAGTGAAAAGCCCGGAATTTGTAGCCTCTCGCGCATTTTCTGCGGGACGCTTCGGGTAAAACAAGATTCAAACAATAAGGTATGTTTAAAACGAAGTCTGAAGTTAACTTAGCACGACTCTAGCCGGGCGTCCAGAGTTCCGCTAAAAATAGGAACCCGGACGCCGGAATGGCAAACCGCTTACGCCAGGTTGGCGTCGAGGAAATCTTTCAGTTGGCCTTTAGACAGGGCGCCAACCTTCGTTGCCGCCACTTCGCCGTTCTTAAACAGCAGCAGAGTCGGGATGCCGCGAATGCCGTATTTCGGCGCAGTACCCGGGTTCTGATCGATGTTCAGTTTAGCTACGGTCAGTTTGCCCTGATACTCTTCAGCGATCTCATCCAGAATCGGGGCGATCATTTTGCACGGACCGCACCACTCTGCCCAGAAATCAACGAGGGTTAGCCCGTCTGCCTTGAGTACGTCCGTGTCAAAACTGTCGTCAGTCAGGTGAATAATTTTATCGCTCATATTTAACTCCACAGGAATAAGCCTGGTGTGTTGGTGTCGCAGACATCAACGACGTGCCGATGCTACGTTATACACGTTATTGTTCAGGATGCTTCTATTACTGGCAACTGCGCGATCCGATCCCTCATGGACGTCGTCTTGCAGGAGCCAAAGCAAACCGCCTTCAAACCGTTCCCGGTAGATTAATTCTCCTCGACTCGCTGAGTAGTCTAAGCTTTCGAGGATTCATCAGGTTGCCGTAGATGCACCTTAAGTCATTTCGCGTATAGCCAACGAAAGGTTGACGTTATTTCAACGGATACGCTTTCTTAATGCAATAGTTAGCTGATATTCTACCACACTATGAGCAAAACACATTTAACTGAACAGAAGTTTTCCGACTTCGCCCTGCACCCGGCAGTGATTGAAGCCCTTGAAAAGAAAGGGTTTCATAATTGTACGCCCATTCAGGCACTCGCTCTTCCGCTAACGCTGGAAGGTCGTGATGTCGCCGGGCAGGCGCAAACCGGTACCGGAAAAACGATGGCGTTCCTGACGTCAACGTTTCATTACCTTCTCTCTCACCCGGCCAGCGCTGACCGCCAGGTAAACCAACCGCGTGCGCTGATCATGGCTCCTACGCGTGAGCTGGCGGTACAAATTCACGCTGACGCAGAACCGCTGGCTGCAGCCACTGGCCTGAAGCTGGGTCTGGCGTACGGCGGCGATGGCTACGATAAGCAGCTGAAAGTGCTGGAAAGCGGCGTCGATATTCTGATCGGTACCACCGGTCGTCTTATTGATTACGCCAAACAAAATCATATTAACCTTGGTGCGATTCAGGTCGTCGTGCTGGATGAAGCCGATCGCATGTACGATCTCGGCTTTATTAAAGATATCCGCTGGCTGTTCCGTCGTATGCCGCCGACCAATCAGCGTCTGAACATGCTGTTCTCCGCAACGCTTTCTTACCGTGTCCGCGAACTGGCGTTTGAACAAATGAACAACGCCGAATATGTTGAAGTCGAGCCGGAACAGAAAACGGGTCACCGGATTAAAGAAGAGCTGTTCTATCCTTCCAACGAAGAAAAAATGCGCCTGTTGCAGACGCTGCTGGAAGAAGAGTGGCCGGATCGCGCCATTATTTTCGCGAACACTAAACATCGTTGCGAAGATATCTGGGGCCACCTGGCAGCAGACGGTCATCGCGTCGGCTTGTTAACCGGCGACGTCGCACAGAAAAAACGTCTGCGGATTCTTGAAGAGTTCACCCGTGGCGATATCGACATTCTGGTGGCGACTGACGTTGCTGCACGTGGTCTGCATATCCCGGCCGTCACGCACGTCTTTAACTATGACCTGCCGGACGACTGTGAAGATTATGTCCACCGTATCGGCCGTACCGGTCGCGCGGGCGCCAGCGGTCACTCAATCAGCCTGGCCTGCGAAGAGTACGCGCTGAATCTTCCGGCGATTGAGACCTACACCGGTCACTCTATTCCGGTCAGCAAGTACAACCCAGATGCACTTATGACAGATTTGCCTAAGCCGCTGCGCCTGACGCGCCCACGCACTGGCAATGGCCCGCGTCGCAGCGGTCCGCCTCGTAACCGTCGTCGTTCAGGTTAAATAAATCTATGCTCAGTTCCACCTCGCTTTATGCAGCTATCGATCTTGGTTCTAATAGCTTTCATATGTTGGTTGTACGCGAGGTGGCCGGGAGCATCCAGACGCTCAGCCGCATCAAACGCAAAGTGCGTCTGGCCGCTGGTCTGAACAGCGATAACACGCTCTCCGCGGAAGCGATGGAGCGTGGATGGCAGTGTTTGCGTCTGTTTGCCGAACGCCTGCAGGATATCCCCCCCATTCAAATTCGCGTTGTGGCGACCGCCACGCTGCGCCTGGCCGTCAATGCCGACGAGTTTTTAGCGAAGGCCCGGGAAATCCTCGGCTGTCCGGTGCAGGTCATCAGCGGTGAAGAAGAAGCCCGGCTGATTTATCAAGGCGTTGCACATACGACCGGCGGCGAAGACCGGCGCCTGGTGGTCGATATTGGCGGCGCCAGTACCGAACTGGTGACCGGCACGGGGGCACAGACTACCTCTCTGTTTAGCCTGTCGATGGGATGCGTCACCTGGCTGGAACGCTACTTCGCCGATCGTAACCTGACGAAAGAAAACTTCGATCTCGCCGAGAATGCGGCTCGGGAAGTTCTGCGTCCGATTACTGACATCCTGAATTACCACGGCTGGAAAGTTTGCGTCGGCGCATCCGGTACCGTTCAGGCTCTGCAGGAAATCATGATGGCGCAGGGAATGGACGAGCGTATCACCCTGGCTAAATTGCAGCAGCTCAAGCAGCGCGCGATTCAGTGCGGGCGCCTGGAAGAGCTGGAAATCGAAGGTTTAACCTTAGAACGAGCGCTGGTTTTCCCCAGCGGGCTGGCCATACTTATCGCCATTTTCAGCGAACTGAATATTCAGTGTATGACCCTCGCGGGCGGTGCGCTCCGTGAAGGTCTGGTTTACGGCATGCTGCATCTGTCCGTCGATCAGGATATCCGTAGCCGTACGCTGCGCAATATTCAACGCCGCTTTATGATCGACACCGAGCAGGCCCAGCGCGTCACCCAACTCGCAGCACATCTGGTGAATCAGCTGGACGATGCCTGGGAGCTGGAATCGCTCAGCCGCGAGCTGCTCGCCAGCGCCTGCGAGCTGCACGAAATTGGCCTGAGCGTCGATTTTAAACGCGCCCCGCAGCACGCCGCCTATCTGGTGAGCAACCTCGATCTCCCCGGCTTCACGCCGGCGCAGAAAAAACTGCTCGCGACGCTACTGCTCAACCAGACCAACACCATCGACCTCTCCTCGCTCCATCAGCAAAATGCGGTGAAACCGCGGGTTGCAGAGCACTTGTGTCGGCTGCTGCGTCTGGCGATCCTGTTTGCCAGCCGCCGTCGCGACGATCTGCTGCCGGCCATTTCACTGGCCGTCGACGGCGAGAAACTGGTGCTGACGCTGCCGGAGGGATGGCTGGAAAGTCATCCGCTGGGTCGGGAGATGGTGGAGCAGGAGTGCCAGTGGCAAAGCTATGTCCACTGGGCTCTCGAAGTGGCTTAATTCCGCCTGATAAGCAGCGGGTTCAGTAACATCTCCCCCGGTGTGTGCCACCGGGAGATACGCGGTCGTCCTACTTCCCTTTCGCTTTTGCCAGCATCGCACGAATATTGGCGACGTTGGCCTGCCCTTTATGCATCCGCTCCTCCGGCGAGATAACCTTGCGCTCCTGCTCCCAGATCAGGTCATCCTGCGGCAGCTCCAGCAGAAAACGGCTGGGCTCAGGGCGCACCAGTTCTCCGTACTGACGGCGCTCTTTACACAGCGTGAAGGTCAGCTCTTTTTGCGCGCGGGTAATCCCGACATACGCCAGGCGGCGCTCTTCATCGACGTTGTCTTCATCGATGCTACTCTGATGCGGCAGCAGCCCCTCTTCCATACCCACCAGATAGACGTAGGGAAACTCCAGCCCCTTCGAGGCGTGCAGGGTCATCAACTGCACCTGATCCGACTCTTCATCAGACTCGCCGCGCTCCATCATATCGCGCAGGGTAAAACGAGTGACCACCTGGGTCAGGGTCATCGGCTCGTCTATGTCGCTGCCTTCAAGCATCTCCGTCATCCAGCTGAACAGCTGATTGACGTTTTTCATCCGCATTTCTGCGGCCTTCGGGCTTGGGGAGGTCTCATACAGCCAGGATTCATAATCCACTCCGCGAATCAGATCGCGCACCGCGGCGACCGGTTCGCGCTCCGCCAGGCGTTGGATGTCAGCCAGCCACTGGGTAAACCCGGTGAGCGCATCATAGCCGCGGCCGGTTAACGTCTGGTTGAGACCCATATCAAAACTGGCGGTAAACAAGCTCTTGTTACGGGTCATCGCCCACTCGCCCAGCTTTTGCAAGGTGGCCGGGCCGATTTCGCGTTTTGGCGTATTGACGATACGCAGGAAGGCGCTGTCATCATCCGGGTTAGTCAGCACGCGCAGATAGGCCAACAGGTCTTTAATCTCGGGCCGTGAAAAGAACGACGTACCGCCCGAAATTTTGTACGGGATGCGGTTTTGCATCAGCATCTTTTCAAAGACCCGCGACTGATGGTTGCCGCGGTAGAGAATGGCGTAATCTTTATATTGCGTCTTATTGATAAAGTGATGGGCGATCAGTTCCCCGGTCACCCGTTCCGCTTCGTGCTCTTCGTGGTTTGCTGAAAGCACTTTAAGCTCTACGCCATACCCCAACTCGGAAAACAGGCGTTTTTCGAAGACGTGCGGGTTGTTGGCAATCAGGATGTTAGCGGCTTTTAGTATGCGCCCGGAAGAACGGTAGTTCTGTTCCAGCTTGATCACCTGCAGCGCCGGGAAATCCTGGCTCAGCAGGACCAGGTTCTGCGGCCGGGCCCCGCGCCAGGAGTAGATCGACTGGTCATCATCGCCAACGACGGTAAAGCGCGCACGCTGCCCCACCAGCAGCTTCACCATCTCATACTGACTGGTGTTGGTATCCTGATATTCATCCACCAGCAGATAGCGAATCTTGTTCTGCCAGCGTTCGCGCACCTCTTCATTGCGCTGTAACAGCAGGGTCGGCAACAGGATCAGATCGTCAAAATCCAGCACGTTGCAGGCCTTCATATGGCCATCATAGAGCCCGTAGCAGTGGGCAAAGATCCGCTCCCGTTCACCCTTTGCGCCTGCCGCGGCCTGCGCCGGGGTTTGCAGATCGTTTTTCCAGTTGGAGATCGTCGAGATCAGCTGCTGCAACACGACTTTATCGTCGTCGATCAGCCCTTCGGTCAGCTCTTTAAGCAGCGCAACCTGGTCGGTATCATCGAACAGAGAAAAGTTAGATTTCATCCCTAGCGCAGCATACTCACGCTTAATAATATCCAGCCCCAGGGTATGGAAGGTGGAAATCATCAGGCCCCGCGCCTCTTTGCGCCCCAGCGTTTGCCCGACACGTTCTTTCATTTCACGTGCCGCTTTGTTGGTAAAGGTTACCGCCGCAATATGGCGCGCCTGATAGCCGCACCCGCGGATCAGGTGAGCGATTTTATTGGTGATAACGCGGGTCTTACCGGAACCGGCGCCCGCCAGCACCAGGCACGGTCCGGTAACAAATTCGACGGCTTGTTGTTGGCCAGGGTTTAAACGCATGGGAGTCTTGCTCAATCTTCGAACGGGGTGGGGATTGTAGCAGAAAGCCGGGTGGAGATTTACCGGCTAATGGTAAAGTGTTGGCAACACCGATACTCCAGAGAACAAAACAATGGCAAAGTCAGCAGCAGCCCTGCATATCCTGGTAAAAGAAGAGAAACTGGCGCAGGAGATCCTCGCTAAACTGGAGCGAGGCGTCAGCTTCGATCACCTGGCAAAGCGCTATTCGAAATGCCCCTCCGGGCGCAACGGTGGCGATCTCGGTGAGTTTACGCAGGGAGCGATGGTCGGGCCGTTTGATAAAGCCGTCTTCACCTGCCCGCTGCTAAAACCCTACGGACCGGTAAAAACGAAGTTCGGCTACCACATCATTAAGGTGCTCTACCGCCGTTAGCGCATGCTAATATTGCCGTCTGATTCATCGTAAATTATCAAGGTACGATCATGGCAAAAACAGCGGCAGCAATGCACATCCTGGTGAAAGAAGAGAAACTGGCACTCGACCTGCTGGAGCAGATTAAAAACGGCGCCGATTTCGAGAAGCTGGCGAAAAAGCACTCCACTTGTCCGTCAGGTAAAAAGGGCGGTCATTTAGGCGAGTTCAAACAGGGTCAGATGGTTCCGGCATTTGATAAAGTCGTCTTCTCCTGCCCTGAGCTGGAGCCGACCGGCCCGCTGCACACTCAGTTCGGCTATCACATCATCAAAGTCCTGTACCGCAAATAAAAAGCCGGGTGGCGGCTACGCCTTACCCGGCCTACATCTTGCGGTTTTGTAGGTCGGGTAGCGGAGCGCCACCCGACAATCTGCTTAACCTGCTACCGCGATACGTTTCATATCAGTCATATAGCCGCGCAGTTTCTTACCAACCTGCTCAATAGCGTGGCCGCGAATCGCTTCATTCACGTCGCGCAGCTGAGCGTTGTCTACCGCGCCTTCGGCAATTGCTTTGCCCAGGTCGCCGGTCTGCAGGGTAGTCATGAACTCTTTCAGCAGCGGTACGCAGGCATAAGAGAACAGGTAGTTACCGTATTCTGCGGTATCGGAGATAACCACGTTCATTTCGTACAGACGCTTACGCGCGATGGTGTTCGCGATCAGCGGCAGCTCATGCAGTGATTCGTAATAAGCAGACTCTTCGATGATGCCGGAATCAACCATGGTTTCGAACGCCAGCTCAACGCCCGCTTTCACCATCGCGATCATCAGAACGCCTTTATCGAAGTACTCCTGCTCGCCGATTTTACCTTCAAACTGCGGGGCGGTCTCGAACGCGGTTTTACCGGTCTCTTCACGCCAGGTCAGCAGTTTCTTATCATCGTTGGCCCAGTCAGCCATCATGCCGGAGGAGAATTCGCCGGAGATGATGTCATCCATATGTTTCTGGAACAGCGGCGCCATGATCTCTTTCAGCTGTTCGGACAGCGCATAAGCACGCAGTTTCGCCGGGTTAGACAGGCGATCCATCATCAGGGTGATACCGCCCTGCTTCAGCGCTTCAGTGATGGTTTCCCAGCCGAACTGAATCAGTTTTTCGGCGTATGCCGGATCGGTACCTTCTTCCACCAGCTTGTCGAAGCACAGCAGAGAACCAGCCTGCAGCATACCGCACAGAATCGTCTGCTCGCCCATCAGGTCAGATTTCACTTCCGCAACAAAGGAAGATTCCAGAACGCCCGCACGGTGACCACCGGTTGCTGCGGCCCAGGCTTTAGCAATCGCCATGCCTTCACCTTTCGGGTCGTTTTCCGGGTGAACCGCGATCAGCGTCGGTACGCCGAAACCACGTTTGTACTCTTCACGCACTTCGGTACCCGGGCACTTCGGCGCCACCATCACAACGGTGATGTCTTTACGAATCTGCTCACCCACTTCGACGATGTTGAAGCCGTGGGAGTAGCCCAGCGCCGCGCCATCTTTCATCAGCGGCTGAACGGAACGCACAACGTCGGAGTGCTGTTTGTCCGGCGTCAGGTTAACCACCAGGTCAGCCTGTGGGATCAGCTCTTCGTAGGTCCCCACTTTGAAGCCGTTTTCGGTCGCTTTACGCCAGGATGCGCGCTTTTCAGAAATCGCTTCTTTACGCAGCGCATAGGAGATATCCAGACCGGAATCACGCATGTTCAGGCCCTGGTTCAGACCCTGCGCGCCACAGCCGACAATGACCACTTTTTTACCCTGAAGGTAGCTGGCGCCATCAGCGAATTCGTCGCGGCCCATAAAGCGACATTTACCCAGCTGCGCCAGCTGCTGGCGCAGATTCAGTGTATTAAAGTAGTTAGCCATGGTGATACCTCGTGATGTTGTACTGTCTTATTGTTCGGTTCGCTTTTGCGAGAATGAACTTACTATATGACAGGAAATTTATTGCGGAAATTGATATATTCACAACGTCACGTTGCAATTTCTGCAATGCAAAACCGTGGAGTACGGAGTGTGGATTTACGCGATCTGAAAACCTTCCTGCATCTGGCCGAAAGCCGCCATTTTGGCCGCAGCGCGCGGGCGATGCACGTCAGCCCCTCCACCCTTTCGCGCCAGATCCAGCGCCTGGAAGAAGATCTCGGGCAGCCGCTGTTTGTTCGCGATAACCGTACTGTCACCTTGACCGAAGCTGGCGAAGAGCTACGCCTGTTCGCACAGCAGACGCTGCTACAGTACCAGCAGCTTCGTCATGCCATCGATCAGCAAGGCCCTTCGCTTTCCGGCGAGCTGCATATCTTCTGCTCGGTGACGGCAGCCTACAGTCATCTGCCGCCGATTCTCGATCGCTTCCGCGCGGCTCACCCTTCGGTGGAGATTAAGCTTTCCACCGGCGATGCCGCGGATGCAATGGAAAAAGTTGTCACCGGCGAGGCCGATCTGGCGATTGCCGGCAAGCCGGAAACGCTGCCGGGCTCCGTGGCGTTTTCGATGCTGGAAAACCTGGCGGTCGTGCTGATCGCCCCGGCATTGGCCTGTCCGGTACGCACCCAGGTGAGCCAGGAGAAGCCCGACTGGTCAACCGTACCGTTTATCATGGCCGATCAGGGGCCGGTGCGCCGCCGCATCGAACTGTGGTTTCGCCGCCATAAAATCAGCAATCCCTCGATTTACGCCACCGTGGGCGGCCATGAAGCGATGGTGTCGATGGTCGCGCTCGGCTGCGGCGTGGCTTTAATTCCGGAAGTGGTACTGGAGAACAGTCCGGAACCGGTACGCAATCGCGTGATGATTTTAGAGCGCAGCGATGAGAAAACGCCGTTTGAACTAGGCGTGTGCGCACAAAAAAAGCGGCTGTATGAGCCGCTTATTGATGCTTTCTGGTCGATTCTGCCGAACCACTGATATTTGGCGCGCACGCCTTACCTGGCCTGTAATCTGATTGTAGGCCCGATGAGCGCAGCGCCATCAGCCATTAGCCCGCGAGAAAGAACCTGAACGCCGGGTTATTGGTTTCATCGTGGCAGTCATAGCCCAGCTCATGGAGTCGGGTCTCGAAATCCGGCTCATGATCGCCAAGCTCGAACGCCGCCAGCACGCGGCCATAATCGGTTCCGTGGCTGCGATAGTGGAACAACGAGATGTTCCAGTGGGTCCCTAACGTATGCAGGAACTTGAGCAACGCCCCCGGTGATTCGGGGAATTCGAAGCTGAACAGTCGCTCTTGCAGCGGTTTTGACGGCCGCCCACCGACCATATAGCGCACATGAAGTTTCGCCATTTCGTCATCAGAAAGATCGACAACGCTATAGCCACCTTCGTGCAGCAGACTCAAAATCTCTTTGCGTTCTTCCAGACCGCGGCTCAGACGAACCCCGACAAAAATGCAGGCGTCTTTGGCATCAGCAAAACGGTAGTTGAACTCGGTCACTGAACGGCCACCCAGCAGCTGACAAAACTTCAGGAAGCTGCCCTTCTCTTCAGGAATGGTCACCGCCAGCAGCGCTTCACGTTGCTCTCCCAGCTCGCAGCGTTCGGAGACGTAGCGCAGGCCGTGGAAGTTAACGTTGGCCCCGGAAAGCACATGTGCCAACCGCTCGCCGCGGATATCATGCTGCGCGATATACTTTTTCATTCCTGCCAGCGCCAGCGCACCAGACGGTTCAGCCACGGCGCGAACATCTTCGAACAGATCTTTCATCGCCGCACAAATCGCATCGCTGTCGACGGTGACGATATCATCAAGATACTCCTGGCAGAGGCGGAAGGTCTCGTCGCCGATACGTTTCACCGCCACGCCTTCGGCAAACAGCCCGACGCGCGGCAGATCGACCGGATGTCCGGCATCCAGCGCGGCTTTCAGACAGGCGGAGTCCTCTGCTTCCACCGCGATCACTTTGATCTGCGGCATCAGCTGCTTGATCAGCACCGCTACGCCTGCGGCAAGCCCACCGCCGCCAACCGGGACAAACACGCGGTCCAGGTGTGCATCCTGCTGTAGCAGCTCCAGCGCCAGCGTGCCCTGCCCGGCAATCACCATCGGGTGGTCAAACGGCGGGACCCAGGTGAAGTTCTGCTGTTGCGCCAGCTCGATGGCTTTCGCTTTCGCTTCATCAAAATTAGCGCCGTGCAGCAGTACCTCACCGCCAAAGTTACGTACGGCATCCACTTTGATGTCCGCCGTGGCAACCGGCATGACGATCAGCGCCTTCACGCCAAGACGCGATGCCGAGAACGCAACCCCCTGGGCGTGGTTGCCCGCAGAAGCGGTAATCACTCCCTGCGCTTTTTGCTCTTCCGTCAGGCCTGCCATCATTGCGTAGGCCCCGCGCAGCTTGAAGCTATGAACCGGCTGGCGATCTTCACGCTTCACCAGAATCACGTTATCAAGACGCGACGAGATTTTTTCCATTTTTTGCAACGGCGTAATCTGCGCCGCTTCATAGACCGGTGCGCGCAGCACCGCCCTGAGATATTCCGCCCCTTCGGGGGCGGCAGACAGGGGTTGTGATTCAGCCATCATTAACCCCCCAGTTTTGATTTATCGCGAACCGCGCCCTTATCGGCGCTGGTTGCCAGGCTGGCGTACGCGCGGAGTGCAAAGGAGACCTGACGTTCACGTGCTTTCGGCGTCCAGGCACGATCGCCGCGGGCCTCTTGTGCTTCACGACGCGCGGCGATTTCGGCATCGCTCAGCTGCAGCTGAATACCCCGGTTCGGAATATCAATGGCAATCATATCGCCGTCTTCAATGATCGCGATATTGCCGCCGCTGGCTGCTTCCGGTGAGACGTGGCCAATCGACAGACCCGAGGTACCGCCGGAGAAACGCCCGTCGGTGATCAGCGCACAGGCTTTACCCAGACCCATGGATTTCAGGAAGGTCGTCGGATAGAGCATTTCCTGCATTCCCGGACCGCCCTTCGGCCCTTCGTAGCGAATAACCACGACGTCGCCCGCCACCACTTTACCGCCCAGGATCGCGTCAACGGCTTCATCCTGGCTTTCATAGACTTTCGCCGGGCCGGTGAATTTCAGAATACTGTCATCCACCCCTGCGGTTTTAACAATACAGCCGTTTTCCGCAAAGTTGCCGTACAGAACCGCCAGACCGCCGTCTTTGCTGTAAGCATGCTCCAGTGAACGGATACACCCTTCGGCACGATCGTCGTCCAATGTATCCCAGCGGCAGTCCTGCGAGAACGCCTGAGTCGTCCGGATACCCGCCGGGCCGGCGCGGAACATTTTTTTCACCGCGTCATCTTTAGTCAGCATGACATCATATTGATCGAGCGTTTGTGGCAGAGTCAGACCGAGAACGTTTTTCACCTCGCGGTTCAGCAGCCCGGCACGATCGAGCTCGCCAAGAATCCCCAGTACGCCGCCCGCGCGGTGCACATCTTCCATATGGTACTTCTGCGTGCTCGGCGCCACTTTACACAGCTGCGGAACCTTGCGGGACAGCTTATCGATATCACTCATAGTGAAGTCGATTTCCGCTTCCTGCGCGGCGGCCAGCAGGTGCAGAACGGTATTCGTCGAACCGCCCATGGCAATATCCAGGGTCATGGCGTTTTCAAACGCCGCTTTGCTGGCGATGTTGCGCGGCAACGCGGATGCATCATCCTGCTCGTAATAGCGCTTAGTCAGCTCAACGATGCGTTTCCCCGCGTTGAGGAACAGCTCCTTACGGTCGGCGTGTGTCGCCAGCAGAGAGCCGTTACCCGGCTGGGACAGACCCAGCGCTTCGGTCAGGCAGTTCATCGAGTTGGCGGTAAACATCCCCGAACAGGAACCACAGGTCGGACAGGCGGAACGCTCGACCTGCTCACTCTGTTCGTCGGAGACTTTTGGATCCGCCCCCTGAATCATCGCATCGACAAGGTCGAGTTTGATGATTTTGTCAGAAAGCTTGGTTTTCCCGGCTTCCATTGGGCCACCGGAGACAAAAATCACCGGAATATTCAGGCGCAAGGACGCCATAAGCATCCCCGGGGTGATTTTGTCACAGTTGGAAATGCAGACCATGGCATCGGCGCAGTGCGCGTTAACCATGTACTCAACCGAGTCGGCGATCAGTTCACGGGATGGCAGTGAATAAAGCATACCCCCATGCCCCATGGCGATCCCATCATCCACCGCGATGGTGTTAAATTCTTTGGCAACGCCGCCTGAGGCTTCAATCTGCTCAGCAACCAGCTTACCCAGATCGCGCAGATGTACGTGACCCGGTACAAATTGGGTGAAGGAGTTAACAACGGCGATAATCGGCTTACCGAAATCAGCATCGGTCATCCCGGTTGCGCGCCACAGCGCGCGGGCACCCGCCATATTACGGCCGTGAGTGGTGGTGGCGGAACGGTACTTAGGCATGCTTTAGTTACTCCCAGTCTCTGTGACATGGGGCGCTGCGTGCCACCCCATTTTTTTATGCTTATGCTTGAAATATGACGGGTATGTTTATTGGTTAACCTGATCCAACCAGCCCCATTTATCCTCGGTTTCACCGGTGAAGAGACCAAAGAAAGCTTGCTGAATACGCTTGGTGACCGGGCCGCAGCGACCTTCGCCAACCTGAATACCGTCAACGCTGCGCACCGGAGTGATTTCCGCAGCAGTACCAGACATAAAGACTTCATCAGCCAGATACAGAGATTCACGGGACAGCACCTGCTCGCGGACTTCAATATCCAGATCTTTTGCCAGTTTAATGATCGCGTCGCGGGTAATGCCCGGCAGCGCAGAAGAGGTAAATGGCGGAGTGAACAACACGCCATCTTTCACTTCAAACAGGTTCTCACCCGCGCCCTCGGAGATATAGCCGTTAACGTCCAGCGCGATCCCTTCCTGATAACCATGGCGGCGCGCTTCGCTGCCAACCAGCAGGGAAGAGAGGTAGTTACCCCCGGCTTTTGCCGCGGTCGGGATGGTATTGGGCGCGACACGGTTCCAGGAAGAAACCATCGCATCGATCCCCTGATCCAGCGCTTCAGCGCCAAGATAAGCTCCCCACGGGAACGCCGCGATGATCACGTCAGTGCTGTATCCCGCAGGCGGGTTAACACCCATGCCAACGTCGCCAACAAAGACCAGTGGACGAATATACGCGCTGGTCAGGTTATTTTTACGGATAACTTCGCGGCAGGCTTCCATCAACTCATCAATGCTTTGAGAGACCGGAAAACGATAGATTTTGGCTGAGTCATGCAGACGTTGCATATGTTCGCGATGACGGAACACCACCGGTCCTTTATGTGAGTCGTAGCAACGGATGCCTTCAAACACGGAAGTGCCGTAGTGAAGCGCGTGAGACATCACGTGAACCTTCGCCTCTCCCCACGGAACCATCTCGCCGTTGAACCAAATGTAATCAGCTTTTTTCGTCGTCATTTTTCTTCCCTTGCGCTTATGCGCGGATTTGTTGTGATGTTGGTTGCTGGATCTCGACGCAGGCGACGTCGACCAGCTTACTTAATTGACTAAACAGTAATTCGACGGGCCGCTGGCTGGCAACGGTCAATTCAATATTTATGTTGCCGGCATCTGCCGCGGTTTCCATATTCATGGAACAAACCTGAAAGCCACGGTGACGTACCACGCGCAGCACGCGTTCTAAGGTTTCCGGATTGAAGCGAGCCTGCAAAGCGACCTGATGTTGCATCATGATAATTTCTCCAGCATTTCTGCATTACTGGCACCGGGCGGTACCAACGGCCAGACGTTCTCAAGCTCATCGATTGAGACATGAAGCAGGTATGGCCCCTGGCTCGAAAGCATGGTGTCGAGAGCCGCTTCAACCTGGTCTTTACGGGTGATGTGCTGTCCAGGAATGCCGAAAGCGCTGGCCAGCGTGACAAAATCGGGATTATCGGTGAGGGTGGTTTCGCTATAGCGCTCCTCGAAAAACAGCTGCTGCCACTGACGCACCATACCTAAACGCTGGTTATCCAGTAACAGGATCTTCAACGGCAGCTGTTTACGCTTCACGGTACCCAGCTCCTGCACGTTCATCATGAACGAACCATCGCCGGAGATGCAGATAACGGTATCGTTCGGACGTGCAACTTGAGCGCCAACCGCAGCCGGCAGGCCAAAGCCCATCGTGCCCAGACCGCTGGAGGTAATAAAATTCTCAGGGCGTGTATAGGTCATATGCTGCGCTGACCACATTTGATGTTGACCCACGTCGGTTGTCACAACGCTATCGGCCGGCTTACGGTCGGAGAGCTGTTTGAGCAACAGCGGTGCGTAAATACCCTCACCCGGATGGTCGTAGCGCCATGCGTGCTCGTCACGCAGCGCCTGATTATGCTGGCGCCAGGCGTCGATAGTCAGCGGCTTCTGCAACGCTGGCAGCAATGTATTCAGATCGCCCGCCAGGGCAACATGTGCCTGACGCAGCTTGTTCAGCTCCGCCGGATCGATATCCAGATGGATAACTTTGGCGTGCGGAGCAAAGGTATTCAGCTTCCCGGTAACACGGTCATCGAAGCGGGCGCCAACGGCGATCAGCAGGTCACATTCCTGTACCGCCAGATTGGCCGCTTTGGTGCCGTGCATCCCCAGCATGCCCAGATAGTACGGATAGGCCGCATCAACGGCCCCCAGACCTTTCAGCGTGCAGGTGGCCGGCATTTGCGTAATGGCGATAAATTCGCGCAACGCAGGCACCGCCTGCGCCATGCCCACGCCACCGCCGACGTACAGCATCGGTTTTTGCGCGGCAGCTAACATCTGCAGCGCCTGCTCAACTTCTGCATGGGGGAAGGCAATGTCGTTATCAACCGTCGAGAAATACGGTTCAAGCTCACCCTTCGCCAGCTGGATATCTTTCGGGATATCAACCAGAACCGGGCCTGGGCGGCCAGAGTTTGCGACCTGGAAAGCTTCAGCGATCACTCGCGGCAGTTCTTCCAGCGACTGCACGAGAAAACTATGTTTCGTACAGGCCAGTGATAAACCAAGGACGTCCACTTCCTGGAAAGCATCGGTGCCGATAAACGGCGCCGCGACCTGACCAGTGATGGCGACAACAGGGACAGAGTCCAGTAACGCATCAGCCAGGCCGGTGATCAGGTTCGTCGCACCTGGACCTGATGTGGCGATGCACACGCCGGTTTTGCCGGTGGCGCGAGCATAGCCGATAGCTGCCATGGCCGCTCCTTGCTCGTGGCGGCACAACAGGTGTTCCACGCCGCCGTCATACAATGCATCGTAAACCGGCATAATCGCGCCACCAGGATAGCCAAAAACCGTGTCGACCCCCTGTGCCCGCAAAGCATGTACTACCCACTGTGCCCCATTCATAGTTAGTTCCCCGTCATAGATCGGGAGAAACAGAATTTTATGCTATTCGTCATTGTCTGCTCCTCGCTTATCATTTTTAAGTTATAAAAAAACCCCCGGACCTTTCGGTGCGGGGGTCTTAGTTCGTTAAGGCTTGATTTCTAAGCCTTTCCTCGTCCAAGTGCAGCCCCGCACGGTGGGATAATAATCACCACCACGCTAATCACGACCAGGCTAATCACTCGTAGAAGGGCTGTCATTTTCTGTACTTTCTGGCTTCTTGTTCGAAGGAATACCTAAAGAGTTACCACAGACATCACAATAAACACAAGATTTTTTTATACATCACTTACTGATCGCGCTAACAGTTTTTTGTAAAACAATTGTTTTTAATAGAAAAAATATAAAATGAAAAAAATTCAATTTATCACCCTTTTCTATGACGATGCGGCGGTTTCCGGCAATACGCTATTTCACCATGATGGCCGTCTGCGATGCTGCTTCCATCATGAGTGAAATGTCACAATAACCGGTGATATTCGCTGGAACATGGCGCGTAAAATACATTTCTTACTCATTACTGCCCCTTTTTCTGCCGACATAATGCCCGTACTCAGGAGGCATTATGTCACTCGCGATTATTTACACACGGGCTGCTTTCGGTATCAGTGCCCCACTTATTACGATCGAAATACATATCAGCAACGGGCTTCCCGGGTTAACCATGGTAGGGCTTCCTGAAACCACGGTAAGAGAGGCTCGCGACCGGGTACGCAGCGCGATAATTAACAGCGGCTATACGTTTCCGGCCAAAAAGATCACCATCAATCTGGCCCCTGCTGATTTGCCAAAAGAAGGCGGGCGATACGATCTCCCCATCGCTCTCGCGCTTCTGGTCGCGTCGGAGCAGCTAGATGCGTCCAGGTTGAATCAATATGAGTTTATCGGCGAGCTCGCGCTCACAGGGGCGCTACGCGGCGTTCCTGGCGCTATCTCCAGTGCAATGGAGGCGATAAAAGCCGGACGACAAATTATCGTCGCCGAGGATAACGCTGCAGAAGTGGGGCTCATTGAGGGCCACGAGTGTCTTGTCGCCGGGCATCTGCAGGAAGTGTGTGCTTTTCTCGAGGGACGCCATGCGCTCAATCCTTCCATACCGGAGGAAGAACTTCCTGATGACCCTCTACCTGATCTGAGCGATGTTATTGGCCAGCAGCAAGGAAAACGGGCGTTGGAAATCGTTGCCGCAGGGGGTCACAACCTGCTGTTGATTGGCCCTCCCGGAACAGGAAAAACCATGCTTGCCAGCCGGTTGCCAGGTCTTCTGCCACCGTTAAGCAATCAGGAGGCGCTCGAAAGCGCCGCCATTCTTAGTCTGTTGAGTCGCCATCGCGCAACAAAACAGTGGCGCCGGCGGCCGTTTCGCAGTCCGCATCACAGCGCTTCTCTCGCGGCAATGGTAGGGGGGGGGTTCAATCCCGATACCCGGAGAGATCTCGCTGGCACACAACGGGGTGCTATTTCTCGATGAACTACCGGAGTTTGAACGCCGGGTGTTGGATGCTTTGCGGGAGCCGATAGAGTCAGGGAAAATACATATTTCACGAACGCGTGCGAAAATTGACTATCCGGCACATTTTCAGCTTATTGCGGCTATGAATCCCAGCCCCACCGGGCATTACCAGGGTCATCATAATCGCGCATCACCGGAACAAACCTTACGCTATCTGGGTCGCCTGTCCGGGCCGTTCCTCGACCGGTTCGACCTCTCGCTGGAAATTCCTCTACCGCCTCCAGGCGTGCTCAGCCAGGCAGTCTCTGGCGTGGAAAATAGCGCCAGCGTGAGGAAGCGGGTTCTCGCCGCCCGAGACAAACAGCTGGTCCGGCAGGAGAAACTCAATGCCCATCTGGAGAGTAACGAAATGAAAATCTGGTGTCCGCTCAGTAAAGAGGATGCTATCTGGCTGGAACAGGTACTATCGCAGCTGGGGCTTTCTATCCGCGCCTGGCAGCGTCTGCTGAAAGTCGCCCGGACCATCGCCGACATAGGGGGGGAACCCTGTATTGAGCGCTACCACCTGCAGGAGGCCCTTGGTTATCGGGCGATAGACAGGATGCTGAACCATTTGCAAAAACTCATGGCATAAAAAAAGGGCTTACGCCCTTTTTTGTTAATCATCGCTTTCGGTGTAATCTTCAGCGCCTTCAACCTGCGGTTTCCCGCCGGACAGCGTATGAAAACGCTTAGGCCGCTTAATACGCGCCATATACTTAATCCAGACGCGTTCCATTTCCGTGGCTGGCTCACGTTCACCACGACATACCGAAACAAACTGTTTTTCATCTTCGGTGACAGGTTCGCGTTTACCCAGTTCCAGTTCGTTAAGAGCATAACCATGCTGTTCCAGCAGTTGTGCCTCTTTGATGGTGAAATCACCATGACGGGAGAACCCGCGCGGATAATGTTTATTATCGAAAAAACGATTAGTCGTCATAAAGCTTTCCGCCATCCTACACGCTCCTGATTCTTTGGCCGAGCTATTTATGGCGCGGAGTATTAGTTACGCTTGACAGAGTGTAAAACAAAAGATTTAAATCATTACGACAAATAATTTTGCGGAGAAGAGTGTGGATACGGAATTGCTCAAAACTTTCCTTGAGGTGAGCAGAACTCGCCACTTTGGACGAGCAGCAGAGGCGCTTTATCTGACGCAGTCGGCCGTCAGCTTTCGTATTCGCCAGCTGGAAAACCAGCTTGGCGTGAACCTTTTTACCCGCCATCGCAATAACATCCGCCTGACGTCAGCCGGCGATAAACTCCTTCCTTATGCCGAAACCCTGATGAACACCTGGCAGGCGGCGCGAAAAGAGGTTGCGAATGCTTCCCGGCACAATGAATTTTCAATTGGCGGCAGCGCATCTTTGTGGGAATGCATGCTTAACGGATGGCTGGGGAAGCTCTACAAAGAGCCCTGTAACCTGCAGTTTGAAGCGCGGATTGCACAGCGACAATCGCTTGTTAAACAGTTACATGAACGACAGCTTGATCTACTGATCACGACAGAATCCCCGAAAATGGACGAATTAAGCAGCCAGTTACTCGGTAATTTCACCCTGGCACTCTACTGCGCCTCGCCATTTAAAACTAAGAATGAATTGAATTATCTGCGCCTGGAATGGGGTCCGGACTTCCAACAAAATGAGGTCGGACTAATTGGCAGTGATGATGTTCCTCTGCTGACAACCAGTTCCGCTGAACTGGCCTATCAGCAACTTGCTGCGCTCAACGGTTGCACATGGCTACCGACACGCTGGGCAAAGGATAAAAGCGGCCTGCATACGGTGACGGACAGTACAACGCTATCCCGCCCCCTGTACGCTATCTGGCTACAAAACAGCGATAAACAGGTACAGATCCGCGAAATACTGAAGACAAACATACTGGAATAATGCGTACCTCCAGGGACGGAGGATGCTGGAAGATTTTGGGGATGGAAAATAACAGACAAAAAAAATCCTTTGCCTGAGCAAAGGATTATATATGGCAGGGGCGGAGAGACTCGAACTCGCGACACCCGGTTTTGGAGACCGGTGCTCTACCAACTGAGCTACGCCCCTAAATCTCTTACTATTAAGCCCGCTAATTAATTTAGCAGGCTTAA
>NZ_JMPP01000013.1 GCF_000735435.1 Klebsiella planticola ATCC 33531
CTGTTGGCGTTCATCTCTGAACCCCGCTGACCCGGCGGCTTGCGTGCCGTTGTTCCGTGTCAGTGGAGGCGCATTATAGGGAGTTCTGAGACGTTGACAAGCCCTGTTTTAAAAAAACTTTTCAACCGTCTCTTTTTTGTGCAAAACGCGATTAAAGTGGCAGTTTTTCCAGCGTCTCAAAGCCATAACGCTGTAAAACGGGCAAAAGTTGTTCAGTTTCGGCCGTCAGCGCCATGCAATAAGCCATATTCGGATCACTGGATTTCGCATCTGGCGCTTCATGTTCCAGCAGCCAGACGGTACGACGCGCAATCGCAGCACCTGAATCGATCATCCGCGTCCCTTCCGGCAGCACCTGCTGCAGCTCTTCCTGTAAGAGAGGGAAATGTGTGCAGCCCAGCACAACCGTATCAGGCGGCTCCGCCATTCGCAGCCACGGGCGCAGAATACGCCGCAACTCCTCCAGCGGGACCGGTTCGCCGTGCAGCTTCGCTTCCGCCAGCTCAACGAGTTCAGCGGAACCCAGCATCTCTATCTTACATTCATTTGCGAAACGGCTTATCAGCTCGCGGGTGTAAGGACGCTTGACCGTTCCACGCGTCGCCAGCAGACCAACAATACCGTTCGCCGTTAAACGCGCCGCGGGTTTAATCGCCGGGACGACTCCCACGACAGGAAAAGCGAATTTTTCACGAAGGGCGGGAAGAGAGACTGTGCTGGCGGTGTTGCAGGCAATGACGGCCAGCGCCAGCGGATAACGTTGTTGAACGGCAGTGACAATTTCGAGCACGCGTTCAACGATAAATTCTTCACTCTTCTCCCCGTAAGGAAAAGCGACGTTATCGAAAGCGTAGATATAATGCAGATTCGGCAGAAGCTGCCGAATCTCATGATAAACCGACAACCCACCGACGCCGGAGTCAAACACCAGCACGGTGGGACGTGGATCAGAAGGTGTAGCTGCCAGACAAGTAGTATTCTCGTCCTGCAGTTTGGTAGCCATAAGCTGTCTCGTAATCTTTATCGAACAGGTTAGCTATTTTACCACGAACTGTCAGGTGATCGGTGATCGGATACGCGGCAGAAACATCAACAGTGCTGTAGCTTGGCAAAATGCGCTGCGTATTATTGTACTGAGACGTGTTGTTATCGTAGCGCTTACCGTAATACTGCCACGATACATCCATATCGACGTTGAACATTGTCCAGTCCAGCTGGTACTTCGCCTGTCGCTTAGAACGTCTGGCCAGGACTTCACCATTGTCATCATTACGCGGGTCGACGTACTGCAACGTGACGCGGTGGCTGAAAATGCCGGTGTCGATATTACCGGTCCACTCAACGCCTTTAATGGTTGCGGCATTGATATTGTCATACTCGCCTTCATAGGTGACAGGATCCGAGTAATAGGTAATCAGATTGGTGATCTTGTAGTGAT
Source organism: Klebsiella planticola ATCC 33531 (assembly GCF_000735435.1). Classification (GTDB taxonomy): domain Bacteria; phylum Pseudomonadota; class Gammaproteobacteria; order Enterobacterales; family Enterobacteriaceae; genus Klebsiella; species Klebsiella planticola. The sequence goes on from NZ_JMPP01000013.1 coordinate 1,439, forward strand.
ACGCAGACAGGCGCCAGTCCAGCGGCCCGGTGAGACCGTCAAACCCGGCTTCCCATTGTTGGGACTCTTCAGGCTTCAGGTTCGGGTTTGAACTGATACCAAAACGGGTCGAACCAAACTGCTGTCCCAGCGAAGGCGCGAGGAAGCCGGTACCATAGCCGAGGGTCACGCGATAGTTTTCCACGAATTCCCAACCGGCGGTGGTCTGCCAGGTCCCGTGCCAGCCAAACTGCTCGTCATGGTCTTCGCGACCGGACGCTTCCAGCGTAACATCGCCAAACTGCTGCTGACCGGTCAGATACAGGCCGGTGTTATCACGCTTGTAGGTATCCGATATGACCGTATCCGACGAGGTCAGGCGCTGCTGTTGCCAGTCGACGCCGGCGCTCACCGAACCGTGGCCAACAATAACGTTATTTCCCCACTGCAGGTTACGCTGAGTCATCCGATCGAGCGTCGTACCATCATTGTAACGGCCGTATATGCTGCTGTAGTTGTAGTCTTTGACCTTCTGATAGCTGGCAATCAGTTGTGAAGAGTAGATCCCGGAGCTGAATGTCAGGCCCGCGTCCCAGCTCTGGTTATAGAGCTGCTCTTCATCTGCACTGTAGGCAGGGCTGTATGGCGGGCTGCCCAGATCGTAATCGCTATTATTGGTATAGCTACGCCCACGGAAGAAACCGTTCAGGTTATCGTTAAATTTATGTTCAAGGCCGCCCCAGAACGCTTTGCTGCGGAAACCATCGCGATCCTGATCGTGAGACCAGCTCGAGTCAGGCTGAACGTTAAAGCCCTTATTGCCCTCATAGGAACCGGCGACCGTCGCCACCGTATCACCGAAGCGATGGCGAAGCGTGCCGTCGTATTGCTGATAGCCTTCAGAACCGACGCCTGCGGTAATCTTAGATTCTTCTTTATCAGAATGGGTGATGACGTTAATTACGCCGCCCATCGCGCCGGAACCATAAATAGCCGAACGCGGGCCGCGGATGTATTCCACGCGTTGTACCAGAGAAAGCGGTATTTGATTGAGGTCAGGATTGTTTGTAATACCGGGGCGCGGCATGGGAACGCCATCGATCAGCACCAGAACCTGCTTGGCCTCGGTACCGCGGACAAATAAAGAAGAGCTCTGTCCCATTCCCCCGTTCTGGGCAATATCCACCCCCGGCAGTCGACGCATAACGTCATTCAAATCCTTCGCCTGCCAGCGATCGATATCTTCGCGGGTGACCACATCGGTCGGTGCAAGAACCGTATTGACCGGCTGTTGAAAACGATTTGCTGTCACCACTAACGTATCTGAATTGCTGTCTTGCGCCCAGCCAGAAAATGCCGTGACGGAGAGAGCCGTCATCAGCGAAGCTTTTTTAATCATTGTAAAAGCATCCGTAACATATAAAGGATGCCGCTGGTTTCATCAGTAGCACGCGATGATAGAAACCAAATGCGACGTATTCCGGCAGGTCTTCGGGCTTGGGGCGTGTTATGGATGAGGACTTCCCACCTGATATCGGCAGTGTCTGCATAATGCGTTCATCCCACCTTCCTTACCGCTGCGCGTCAGCCCCAGATTTACACTGGGTTCCCTTTTAACTCACAGGACCGGTTACACAATGCTATAATTAGAAACATATAGATGTCCAGACTTCTATAATTATATTTGATCCTTTATCCGGGCTGGACATCCCCTGCGCTTTCCCTACAATCCCCGCGTACTTATTTTATTCAGGATGCATCATGACCCCAGAACACCTTCCGACCGAACAATATGAAGCGCAGCTGGCAGAAAAAGTCGTCCGTCTGCAAAAAATGATGGTGCCTTTTGCCGCGCCGGTTCCGGAGGTGTTTCGTTCGCCGGTGAGTCATTATCGTATGCGTGCTGAATTCCGCCTGTGGCATGACGGTGACGACCTGTACCACATCATGTTCGATCAGCAGACGAAATCCCGGATTCGCGTCGATAGCTTCCCGGCGGCAAGTGAGCTCATCAATCAACTGATGGTCGAGATTCTTGACGGCGTGCGCGATAACCCGGTTCTGCGCCACAAACTATTCCAGGTCGATTATCTGACGACCATGAGCAACCAGGCCGTGGTATCGCTGCTGTACCACAAAAAACTCGACGATGAGTGGCGTCAGCAGGCCGAGATTCTGCGCGATGCGCTGCGCGCGAAAAACCTCAACGTGCATCTGATTGGCCGGGCCACCAAAACCAAAATCGAGCTCGATCAAGATTACATCGATGAGCGTCTGCCGGTTGCCGGCCGCGAAATGATCTATCGCCAGGTAGAAAACAGCTTCACTCAGCCGAATGCCGCCATGAATATCCAGATGCTGGAGTGGGCGCTGGACGCCACCAAAGAGGCGACGGGAGATTTACTGGAGCTGTACTGCGGCAATGGTAACTTCTCGCTGGCCCTGGCGCGCAACTTCGATCGCGTACTGGCAACGGAAATCGCCAAACCGTCGGTCGCGGCGGCGCAGTACAACATTGCGGCTAACCATATTGATAACGTGCAGATTATCCGTATGGCGGCGGAAGAGTTTACGCAGGCCATGAACGGTGTACGAGAGTTTAACCGCCTGCAGGGTATTGACCTGAAAAGCTATCAGTGTGAGACGATTTTTGTCGATCCGCCGCGCAGCGGGCTGGATAATGAAACGGAGAAGATGGTGCAGGCGTACCCGCGTATTCTGTACATCTCCTGTAATCCGGAGACCCTGTGCCAGAATCTGGAAACCTTAAGCCAGACTCATGACGTCACGCGTCTGGCGCTGTTCGATCAGTTCCCGTACACCCATCATATGGAATGTGGCGTACTGCTCACGAAAAAGTAAGCACCAAACACCCGGCAACGCAATGTTTGCCGGGTAACGAGGCTTACTCTGCCGCCGTATCCTTACGGTTACGAATCCGGTAGCCGATCCAGAACACGGTAATCACCGACAGCACGGCCGGGAAGAAATTGGAGCCGATATCCGGATATTCCGCACGTACCACGGTGCTATACAGCAGAACGCCGAGAATAAAGCAGGCCGCCGCCAGGCCAGGCAAGCCCACGGGCATACTGCGGTTCTGGTAGCGCTGATGCAGACAGTAAACTGTCAGCAGCAGAGACAGCACCGGGAAGATGGAAAAGGGAACAATCGAGCTGAACAGCGCGGCGAAGGTTCCATTAATGGATAAACCAGCGATCAGCGCCAGCAGCAGCGTACCTTTATCTTGAACTGAGTGTTTCATTGCTCGTCCTTCACGTTATTCGGAATGATGTGACATTTTTTCTTGTTCGCGGCGATACCAGTAATACGCGCCTTTCGAGATCATTCTGAGCTGCAGTACCAGTCGCTCTTCCAGCTGCCGGCGCTGTTCAGGACTGACGTCCAGCGCCTCAGCGCCGGCGCTGAAAACGATAGTGACCATAGCTTCAGCCTGCGCTTCGGTAAAGGCGCGCGGCATATGGTTTTCGATTTCTAAATAATCGGCAAGTTCCGCGATGAAATGTTGAATTTCACGCGCCACGGCGGCACGAAACGCCGCGGATGTGCCAGAACGTTCCCGTAACAACAGACGGAAAGCGTTTGGGTTATTACCTATAAATTCCATGAACGTGGAAACCGAGGTGCGAATCACGCTGCCGCCTTTGGCGATACGCTGCCGCGCCTGGCGCATCAGCTGGCGTAGCATGAGCCCGCTCTCGTCGACCATCGTCAGACCGAGTTCGTCAACATCGCGAAAATGGCGATAAAAGGACGTTGGTGCAATCCCCGCCTCGCGCGCTACTTCGCGCAAACTCAAGCTGGCGAAACTCCGCTCAGCACTCAGCTGGCTGAATGCGGCTTCGACCAGCGAACGTCGGGTTTTCTCTTTTTGTAGTGCTCTTACGCCCATCACGATGTCTGAATCCTTCCAATAGACCTGTTGGCACTATACCAGAGATTAAAACTAATCGGTTTAGCCAGGTTTGTGAATGATTGTTTACGAGCCGAATCTGCTTTTATGCCGCAAAAAAGCACAACGATAATTGGGTTAAAGCCCGGCGAATGTTATCATCGTGTTTATTTTATGTATAAAACAGGTGAGTAATGCCATGTCACACTCTTGGGATTATGATGCAATAGTGATTGGTTCCGGTCCTGGCGGTGAAGGTGCTGCGATGGGACTGGTTAAGCAAGGAGCGCGCGTCGCCGTTATTGAGCGCTATCATAACGTCGGCGGCGGCTGTACCCACTGGGGTACCATCCCGTCGAAAGCCCTCCGCCATGCCGTCAGTCGTATTATCGAGTTTAACCAAAACCCCCTCTACAGCGACCATTCCCGTCTTCTTCGTTCTTCCTTCGCCGACATTCTTAACCATGCCGACAGCGTCATTAACCAGCAGACCCATATGCGTCAGGGTTTCTATGAGCGCAACCACTGCGAAATATTGCAGGGCAACGCGCACTTTGTTGATGAACACACGCTCGCCCTGGAATGTCACGACGGTACCGTCGAGACGATCACCGCCGAGAAATTCGTCATCGCCTGCGGCTCCCGTCCGTATCATCCGGCTGATGTCGACTTTTCCCACCCGCGCCTGTACGACAGCGATTCTATTCTCAGTCTGCAGCACGAGCCCCGCCACGTCATTATCTACGGCGCCGGGGTGATTGGCTGTGAGTACGCGTCCATTTTCCGCGGTATGGAAGTCAAAGTGGACCTGATAAATACCCGCGATCGTCTGCTGGCATTCCTCGATCAAGAGATGTCCGACTCCCTCTCCTATCACTTCTGGAACAGCGGTGTGGTTATTCGCCACAACGAAGAGTACGAGAAGATTGAAGGCGTTGATGACGGCGTGATCATGCATTTGAAATCGGGTAAAAAACTGAAAGCAGATTGCCTGCTGTACGCCAACGGGCGTACCGGTAACACCGATTCGCTGGCGCTGGAAAATATTGGTCTGAAAACCGATAGCCGCGGCCAGCTCAAGGTCAACAGCATGTATCAGACCGCGCTGCCGCATATCTATGCCGTAGGCGACGTCATCGGTTATCCAAGTCTGGCATCAGCCGCTTACGATCAGGGTCGCATCGCCGCGCAGGCGCTGATTAAAGGTGAGGCTTCTGCCCATCTGATTGAGGATATCCCCACCGGCATCTACACCATCCCGGAAATCAGCTCCGTCGGTAAAACGGAGCAGCAGCTGACTGCCATGAAGGTACCGTACGAAGTGGGTCGCGCGCAGTTTAAACATCTGGCACGGGCGCAAATCGTCGGCATGAGCGTGGGCACGCTGAAGATCCTGTTCCATCGGGAAACGAAAGAGATCCTTGGGATTCATTGCTTTGGCGAGCGCGCGGCCGAGATTATTCATATCGGCCAGGCGATTATGGAGCAAAAAGGTGGTGGCAACACCATTGAGTACTTCGTCAACACCACCTTTAACTACCCAACCATGGCGGAAGCCTATCGGGTTGCTGCGTTAAATGGCTTAAACCGCCTGTTTTAACGCTTTGTCGAAATGGCCATCCATGGTGCTGCGGATGGCCTCCGCCAGATGTTCGTAGCGGCTGCGCAGCGGGGAGCCGGGGCGGTAAACTAACCCGATGGTTCGTCTCGGTTCCGGCTTAATGCACGGAATATAGACCACGCCATCGCGTTTTCTCTCCTGCGGCACCGCTAACGCCGGCAGCAGCGTAATACCGCTACCTGCGGCCACCATGTTGCGCAGCGTTTCGAGGCTGGTCGCGCGGAAATGCGTATCTTCATCCGCACCGGCCTCAAAACAGAACCCCATCGCCTGATCGCGCAGGCAGTGGCCATCTTCCAGCATCAGCAGTTTTTCCCCGGCCAAATCGGACATCGGCACGCGATCGCGATTAGCCCACGGATGATCTTCGTAGATTGCCAGCATCATCGGCTCGTCAAACAGCGGTACCTCGATAAAGGCCTCGCTCTCTTTCACCAGCGCGAGGATCGCGCAGTCAAGCTTGCCGCTGTCCAGTTGAGCCAGCAGCTGATGCGTTTGGGCTTCATGCAGGTACATTTCCAGCTTTGGAAACGTCTGGTGTAGCATCGGTATGATTTGTGGCAACAGGTAAGGGCCAATGGTCGGAATCAGGCCAATATGCAGCGGCCCGGACATGGTCTCACCCTGTTGACTTGCCATTTCCTTGAGCACTTTGACTTCGCGTAACACGGTACGCGCCTGATCCACCAGCAACAGTCCGGCCTGGGTAAACAGCACCTTACGGCTGGTGCGCTCCAGCAACATGACCCCAAGTTCATCCTCCAGCTTACGGATTTGTCCGCTAAGCGTGGGTTGGCTGACGTGGCAGGAGTCCGCCGCGCGCCGGAAGTGGCGGTGCTCGGCTAGCGCAACCAGGTATTCAAGATCGCGAATATTCATTATTCATCCTCCGTCGCCATGATAGTTCATGGCGATAGATAGCATAGCAACGAACGATTATCCCTATCAAGTTTTCTGTTCAATAATAAACCCAGAAACGAGGCGAAAGTCAGAAAATCACGACATTGCCTCAGCATATTCCCTGACCAGATAACTAAAGCCAACGTGAACTTTTGCGGACCTTGTGTCCGCTTTTTTTTTGCATAAAAAAGCCCGGACATAGCCCGAGCCTCTTTTCTCACTCATCCCGCTGGAATCATCCAGGGGCGGCGAGGATTTACACCAGACGCTGTTTCGCGTCAGCAATCGCCTGGGCAACCTGCTTCGGCGAAACGCCGCCTTTTGCCGAGCGCTTATCCAGACAAGATTGCAGCGACAGAATCGGATAGACATCGTCGGCAATCACGCCGCTAAACTTCTGCAGGTCGGCCAGCGCCAGATCTTCCAGCGGTTTGCCCTGGGCAATCGCTTCAACAACCGCTTCCCCGACAATATGGTGCGCTTCACGGAACGGCACCCCTTTCGCAACCAGATAATCCGCCAGTTCGGTCGCATTCGCGTAGCCCTGCTGCGCCGCCTCTTCGCAACGCGGACGCTTGACCTGAATGCCATCCAGCACCAGCGCCGCCATATGCAGGCAATCAAGCCAGGTATCGAGCGCGTCGAACAGCCCTTCTTTATCTTCCTGCATATCTTTATTGTAGGCCAGCGGCAGACCTTTCAGAGTCATCATCATCCCGGTCAGGGCGCCCTGAACGCGGCCACATTTTCCGCGGATAAGTTCGAGCGCATCCGGGTTCTTTTTCTGCGGCATCAGCGAGGAACCGGAGGTGACGCGATCGGATAACTCAATAAAACCGGCTTCGCCCGTATTAAAGAAAATCAGATCTTCGGCGAAACGTGACAGGTGAACCATGCCAATCGACGCATCGGAGAGCAGCTCCAGTACGTGGTCACGGTCAGAAACGCTGTCCAGGCTATTGCGGGTCGCCGACGCAAAGCCCAGCCAGTCGGCCAGCTGCTCGCGATCGATATCATAGGCGGTACCCGCCAGCGCACCGCAGCCCAGAGGACTGACGTCCAGACGCTTGAGGGTATCCTGCAGGCGGCTTTCATCGCGCGCCAGCATCTCAACGTAGGCCAGGCACCAGTGGGCGAACGTCACCGGCTGCGCACGCTGCAGGTGGGTATAACCCGGCATAACGGCATCCTGGTTGTTCTGCGCCGTATCCACCAGCGCGCTTTGCAGCTGGCGGTTCGCAGAAAGCAGCTCCGCGACGGTATCTTTACACCACAGCTTCAGGTCGGTTGCGACCTGATCGTTACGGCTACGACCGGTATGCAATTTTTTACCCAGCTGGCCCACTTTGTCGATCAGTTTACCTTCCACCCAACTGTGGATATCTTCCGCATCGCTTGCAAGAATTTGCTGCGGATTTGCCCGCACCTCTTCCAGCAGCACGCTTAATGCCTCTTCCAGCTGCTGCTGCTCAGCGGCACTCAGAACGCCCACCGTCACCAGCGCTTTAGACCAGGCGACAGAGCCAACGATATCCTGCTCCGCCAGACGATAGTCAAAGCGCAAAGAGTCGTTGAACTGCTTGAACCGCTGATCTGCTGCCTGAGTAAAACGCCCGCCCCAAAGTGCCATAACCATTTCCTTAAATTCGTTTAGTTCTGCCGGGTGACGCTTCGCTAACCCGACCTACAGTCTTGTAGGCCCGGCAAACAATACGCCGCCGGGCATGAAATATTAAGCCAGAATACGCGTGCCGATAGGCGTGCCATTAAACAATGCCGGCAGCTGTTCCGCGTGGCGCCAGGAGGCGATATCCACCGGACGGCCCAGCGTCCGCGCCGCATCCAGCGCGGCATTCACCTTGACGATCATGCCATCAGTGATAATGCCTTGTTCGATCAGCTGCTCCGCCTTCGCCGCGGTCATTTCCGCGATGCGCTGGCCTTTACCATCGAGAATACCGCTGACATCGGAAAGCAGAATCAGATCCGCGCCAAGGGTCGCCGCCAGCGCAGTGGCCGCCTGGTCAGCGTTCACGTTCATCAGTTGCCCTTCATCGGTCACGCCGATCGAACTGACCACCGGCAGGTAGCCGCCCGCCAGCAGCGTGTTAATCAGCGCCGGCGATCCCGGCTGCGCCAGGCCAACGTGGCCCAGCTCTTCATCAAGCTGAGTGACCTTCACACTGTCACCATCGCCAAGGAACAGGCCAACGGACGCAATATGGTGTTTCTTCGCCCATGCCAGCAGCGTCTTATTCGCAGTTCCCGCCAGCGCACCGGTAATAATGTCGATCTGATCCGCAGGCGTCACCCGCAGACCGTTTTTCTTGTTCACCGGCAGGTTGAGTTGCTTCATCAGCTCATCCACCACACAGCCGCCGCCGTGCACAATAACCAGCGGGCGATGATGCGTTTCACGATAATTGACCAGCGCGGTAAACAGACGCTCCAGCGCTTCTTCGCTGTCGAGTAAAACGCCGCCGAGTTTGATAATTAATGGGTTCATCATCACACCTTAAATAAGAGACTGCGTTTCAGCGAAGCCGAAACGAATATTCGCGCACTGGACTGCCTGCGCCGCCGCGCCTTTCAGCAGGTTATCTTCCGCCGCCACCACGATAATATGCTGGTCCTGAACCGCAAAACCGATATCACAGAATGGCAGACCTACGACGTTTTTCAATGCGGGCACGCCTTTATCGTATAAACGTACCAATGGCTTATCGGCATACGCCTGCTGGAACACTCCGGCAACCTGCTCTTTGCTGACGCCTGGCTTCAGGCGGCAGGTAATGGTTTCCAGAATCCCACGTTTAAAGTTGCCGAGATGAGGCGTAAAAATCACCTCTGCGCCAAGATGGGTCGAGATTTCCGGGTGATGGCGATGGTTGAACACACCATACGGCTGCAGGCTGACTTCACAGAAGCTATTGCCGATGGCCGCTTTACGACCCGCACCGCTGACGCCGCTGGTCGCGTTGATCACCGGCCACTGGCTAAGATCCAGCAGGTCCGCATCGATCAGTGGCTTCAGCGACAGCTGAGCCGCTGTCGGATAGCAGCCCGGTACGGCGACCAGATTCGCCTCTTTCAGTTTGTCGACGCTCCACTCTGCCAGGCCATACACCGCCTGCTCAAGCAGGGCCGGATGCTGATGAGTAAAGCCGTAATATTTTTCGTAGAACGCAGCGTCGTTTACGCGGAAGGCGCCGGATAAGTCGAATACCACGCAGCCTGCGGCAAGGAACTGCGGCGCCAGGTCGTGGCTCACTTCATGGGCGGTAGCGAGGAAGACGACATCCACCCCGGCGCTAAATTCGCTGATATCTGACATCGGCTGCAGCGGTAAATCCACAATGCCTTTCAGCTGCGGATGCAAATCGGAAATGAATTTCCCTGCATCATTACTTTGCGCGGAGACCGTCAAAGCGGTTATGGTCATATGAGGATGGCGATTTACATAGGTCACTAGCTCTGCGCCGGCATAACCGCTGGCACCCACAATCAGCGTCTTCAACATCGGGGCTCTTCACCTTCTTACGTCATGTTTGTCCAGGAAGCATTTCTCTTCCTCACCCTGTTAAGCCGTAAGCACTTTCCCTACACTTTATGGGTTTTCTTACGCTCAACGATAATGTATTTTTATTCACTAATACTGCATGAATATTGATACTATCATGACCCGAGGTGTGTCAACAATGAAAAACAACTTACCACCCTTTATCGAGATTTACCGCGCATTGATCGCCACACCTTCTATCAGCGCAACCGAAGAGGCGCTGGATCAAAGTAATGAGACTTTAATCAATTTACTCGCTGGCTGGTTCCGCGAAATTGGCTTCAATGTCGAAGTGCAGCCGGTGCCGGATACGCGCAACAAATTCAATATGCTGGCCAGCACCGGCCACGGCGCTGGCGGCCTGCTCCTCGCCGGACATACGGATACCGTTCCTTTTGATGACGGCCGCTGGACCCGCGATCCTTTCACCCTCACCGAGCACGAAAACAAGCTGTACGGCCTCGGCACCGCCGACATGAAAGGCTTTTTTGCCTTTATTCTTGATGCCCTGCGCGATGTCGATGTCAGTCAGCTGAAAAAACCGCTCTACATCCTGGCTACCGCCGATGAAGAGACCAGCATGGCCGGCGCCCGTTACTTTGCCGAAACGACCCTGTTGCGCCCGGATTGCGCCATCATCGGTGAACCCACCTCTCTGCAGCCGGTACGCGCGCACAAAGGCCATATGTCCAACGCCATCCGTATCCAGGGGCAGTCCGGCCACTCCAGCGATCCGGCGCGCGGCGTCAACGCCATTGAGCTGATGCACGATGCCATTGGTCGCATCATGCAGCTGCGCGACTCGCTGAAAGAGCGCTATCACTACGATGCCTTCACCGTACCGTATCCGACGCTCAACCTCGGGGCTATCCATGGCGGCGACGCCTCAAACCGCATCTGCGCCTGCTGCGAGCTGCATATGGATATTCGCCCACTTCCGGGCATGACGCTCAACGATCTCAACGGACTGCTGGATGAAGCGCTGGCACCGGTTAGCGAGCGCTGGCCGGGTCGCCTGACCGTCTCCGAGCTGCATCCGCCGATTCCGGGCTACGAATGCCCGCCGGACCACCGGCTGGTTCAGGTTGTTGAAAAGCTCCTCGGCGCACAAACTGAAGTCGTGAACTACTGCACCGAAGCGCCGTTTATCCAGACGCTCTGCCCGACGCTGGTTTTAGGTCCTGGCTCCATTAACCAGGCCCACCAGCCGGATGAATATCTGGAAACCCGCTTTATCAAGCCGACCCGTGAGCTGATTACGCAGGTTGTCCACCATTTCTGCTGGCACTAAAGCCTGCGGATCCCGCCTCTTTTCCTGGGGCGGGACGGTGATTCTGGTCACATTTCCATAAGCAACGCTTATCAAGCGACGTCTGAGTTAAATTTCGCAAATTGCCGCCATTTATTCGTTTGCTGAAGCGATTTCGCAACAATTGACGTGGGGGTTTTTACGTGGCTTTATAAAAGACGGCTGCTTATCCGCCGCTCAACGTTGCAGAGTGCCGGGTATAACAAAATAAAATGAGATGGGGTGTCTGGGGTAACATGAACGAACAATATTCCGCTTTGCGTAGTAATGTCAGTATGCTCGGTAAGGTGCTAGGCGATACCATCAAGGATGCACTGGGAGAGAACATTCTTGATCGTGTCGAAACTATCCGTAAATTGTCCAAGTCTTCTCGCGCCGGCAATGAAGCCAATCGCCAGGAATTGCTCACCACGCTGCAAAACTTGTCCAACGACGAGCTGCTGCCGGTCGCTCGCGCCTTCAGCCAGTTCCTGAACCTGGCGAATACGGCGGAGCAGTACCACAGTATTTCGCCAAACGGCGAAGCGGCCAGCAATCCGGAAGTGATTGCCCGCACCCTGAGAAAACTCAAAGACCAACCCCATCTCAACGAAGATACCATTAAAAAAGCGGTGGAGTCCCTGTCTCTGGAGCTGGTATTAACCGCTCACCCCACCGAGATCACCCGCCGTACGCTGATCCACAAAATGGTGGAAGTGAACAACTGCCTGAAGCAGCTTGATAATAAAGATATCGCGGATTACGAACACCATCAGCTGATGCGCCGTCTGCGCCAGCTGATCGCCCAGTCATGGCATACGGATGAAATCCGTAAGTACCGCCCGACCCCAGTTGATGAAGCGAAATGGGGGTTTGCCGTAGTTGAAAACAGCCTGTGGGAAGGGGTACCAAACTACCTGCGTGAGCTGAACGAACAGCTGGAAGAGAACCTCAACTATCAGCTGCCGGTTGACTTTGTACCGGTGCGCTTTACCTCCTGGATGGGCGGTGACCGCGACGGTAACCCGAATGTGACCGCCGATATCACCCGTCAGGTGCTGCTGCTGAGCCGCTGGAAAGCCACCGACCTGTTCCTGAAAGATATTCAGCTGTTGATTTCCGAACTGTCGATGGTCGAATGTACCGACGAACTGCGGGAGCTGGCCGGCGCGGAAGGCGCGCAGGAACCGTACCGTTATCTGATGAAAAAACTGCGTACCCAGCTGATGGAAACGCAGGCCTGGCTGGAAGCTCGCCTGAAAGGACAGAAGCTGCCGAAACCTGCCGGCCTGATTACCCAGAACGAACAGCTGTGGGAACCACTTTATGCCTGCTATAAGTCGCTGCAGTCCTGCGGCATGGGCATTATTGCCAACGGCGAACTGCTCGATACCCTGCGCCGCGTGAAATCGTTCGGCGTACCGCTCGTGCGTATCGATATTCGTCAGGAAAGCACCCGCCATACCGAAGCACTGGGAGAGATGACCCGTTATCTCGGCATTGGCGATTACGAAAGCTGGTCAGAAGCCGACAAACAGGCTTTCCTGATCCGCGAACTGAACTCCAAACGCCCGCTGCTGCCACGTCAGTGGGAGCCGAGCAATGAAACCCGCGAAGTGCTCGACACCTGCCGGGTGATCGCCGAAGCGCCGCACGGATCCATCGCCGCTTACGTGATCTCCATGGCGAAGACTCCATCCGACGTGCTGGCAGTTCACCTGCTGCTGAAAGAGTCCGGTATTGGCTTCGCCCTGCCGGTTGCGCCGCTGTTTGAAACCCTGGACGATCTGAACAACGCCAATGACGTCATGACCCAGCTGCTGAACATCGACTGGTACCGCGGCTTTATTCAGGGCAAACAGATGGTCATGATTGGCTATTCCGACTCAGCGAAAGACGCCGGCGTGATGGCCGCCTCCTGGGCGCAGTATCAGGCACAGGACGCGCTGATCAAGACCTGCGAAAAAGCCGGTATTGAACTGACGCTGTTCCACGGTCGTGGGGGTTCCATCGGTCGCGGCGGCGCCCCGGCGCACGCGGCGCTGCTTTCTCAGCCCCCGGGAAGCCTGAAAGGCGGCCTGCGCGTGACGGAACAAGGCGAGATGATTCGCTTTAAGTACGGTCTGCCGGAAGTCACCATCAGCAGTCTGTCGCTGTACACCAGCGCCGTGCTGGAGGCCAACCTGCTGCCGCCGCCGGAACCCAAACCGGAATGGCGTCACATCATGGCCGAGCTCTCCGACATTTCCTGTGAAATGTACCGCGGCTACGTGCGTGAAAATAAAGACTTTGTCCCTTATTTCCGCTCCGCGACGCCGGAGCAGGAACTGGGTAAACTGCCGCTCGGCTCGCGTCCGGCAAAACGTCGCGCTACCGGTGGCGTCGAGTCCCTGCGCGCCATTCCATGGATTTTCGCCTGGACCCAGAACCGTCTGATGTTGCCGGCCTGGCTGGGTGCAGGTACCGCGCTGCAAAAAGTGGTGGAAGATGGCAAGCAGAGCGAACTGGAAACCATGTGTCGCGACTGGCCGTTCTTCTCTACCCGTCTGGGCATGCTGGAAATGGTGTTCTCGAAGGCTGACCTGTGGCTGGCGGAATACTACGATCAGCGTCTGGTGAAACCGGAGCTATGGGAACTGGGCGCGGAGCTGCGTGAGCTGCTATCCAACGGGATCAAAGTGGTGCTCGATATTGCAAACGACTCCCACCTGATGGCCGACCTGCCGTGGATCGCCGAGTCTATCCAGCTGCGTAACATCTATACCGACCCGCTGAACGTCCTGCAGGCAGAACTGCTGCACCGTTCACGTCTGGCGGAAGAAGAAGGTAAAGAGCCGGATCCGCGCGTTGAACAAGCGCTGATGGTCACGATTGCGGGCGTTGCCGCAGGTATGCGCAACACGGGCTAATTTATCAGCCGTTCCCGGTAAGACGATATTTACCGGGAAAAAACCGGATCGCGCCTGATCCGGTTACGCTTTCCCCGGTGAGCCTCACGCGACCGGGGATTTTTATTAATGGTGCAGCATTTCGTCGACAATCTGCTCTTTATGCAGAGCATAAGGATAATAGGTCGGCCAGTTGTCCATCTCTTTCAGTAACGCCTCCTGCGAGTCATTGCCCATAAAGATATGGAAATGCTGTGATTTGCGCGGTCCGATAATATGATCGCTGAACTGAACAAATTTCGGCGCTTTTGATTCCGCCTGCTGGCATTCGAACAGATAGCGCACGCCTTTCTTGCCGGAAGCATAGGTCAGGATCTTATAGCCGGAATAGGTGTATTTACAGGCATTAACGGTTTTGCCAACGTGAAACTCCATCACGTTATCTTCGATCCCAATCTGGTCCACATCAGTGGCATAGCCTTTCTTATAATATTCCCGATATTCCGCCACGCTCTTGCCGCCCGCTTTTTTGGCTTTTTGCTCCAGCACCGGATCCAAATCCCCATTCAGCAGATACGGATTCACCGACTGCCAGATCCCATCCCAGTCGCTAAGCGCCCGATCCTTAACGTCCGCATCGGCAAAAATACCTTCGCTGGCCTTAACCTCCGCCTCCGTTAACGCGGGGCCATGGCTATGGTGGCCGTGGGCAGAGGTCTGAGCGCTGGCTAACAGCATGCCAACGCCCAGCGCAAGGGCAGAAATCATTTTGGTCATCACTCTCTCCTGAGTTAACATTTGCAATGATATGTTACGATATAACATATCATATATAAGCTGCAATATGATTTCCCCTCATTGCCCACTGACTTTTACCCTTTTCGCGCTGTCCGGTATGATAAAAATGTGGCGCCTTCTACGGAGCAAGAATGGATACCGATCTCAATCAACACATCGACGCGTTAATCAAAAGCCCGGCGACGATCCGGCAGATCCGATTTGCCACCGACGGCCGCCCGGCATCCGGTAACGTGCAGAGGGCGGATTTCCCACGCCTCGAAATCATGCTTGATGGCCAGCTTCACGATCCCGGCATCAAAGCCGATCCGCCCGTGCTGTCCCGGCACGACGTGCTGTTTATTCACGCCGGCGGATGGCATTCTCCCCGTTGGCAGTCGCCCTGTACCGTCCTGAGCATTGTGTTTGGCAAGCAGCAGTTAGAGCTCGCCCTGACGCGCTGGAACGGCAGTATGTTGAATGTTGAGGATAAGCTTCAGGTACCGCGCCGCGGCCCCCGGACAGGCTCCTTCCTGCTACAGGCGCTCAATGAGATGCAGATGCAACCGCAGGAACAGCACACCGCGAGATACATCGTTATCAGCCTGCTGAGCCACTGCGCCGATCTGCTTGGTAGCCAGGTGCAAACCGCCTCCCGAAGTCAGGCGCTCTTTGAAGCGATCCGCAAATATATCGACGCTCGCTTTGCCGAACCGTTAACCCGCGAATCGGTGGCACAGGAATTTTATCTCTCGCCAAACTATCTCTCCCATCTGTTCCAGAAATGCGGGACCATGGGGTTTAACGAGTATCTGAATCACATCCGACTTGAGCAGGCCCGAATGCTGTTAAAAGGCCACGACATGAAAATCAAAGATGTCGCTCACGCCTGCGGTTTTGTCGACAGCAACTATTTCTGCCGTCTGTTTCGCAAGAATACCGAGCGTTCCCCCTCCGAGTATCGCCGCCAGTATCACAGCCAGCTGACGGAGAAACCGCGCTAAGCAGAAACTAGATTTTTGTAAGTAAGCCATCGCGTTTTTACGATCCTCCTGCCCAGGCTCGCCAGATATAGCTGGAAAATGTGATCTAAATCATCCTTACCCGCAATGCGTACATTTATCCAGTTTTTGGCAAATTTGTCATCTGGCGACCCGCCGAGGAGAAGCCGTATCCTTACCTCAACATCACTGAATTGAGAATTGAGGAAAGGCTATGGAACTCTATCTGGACACCGCGAACGTAGCAGAAGTTGAACGTCTGGCACGAATCTATCCGCTGGCCGGAGTGACCACCAACCCGAGCATTATCGCCGCAGGCAAAACGCCGATCTGGGATGTTCTCCCGCGTCTGCAAAAGGCCATCGGACCTGATGGCACGCTGTTTGCCCAGACGATGAGCCGCGATGCTGAAAGCATGGTGGCGGAAGCCAAACGGCTGAGCAACGCCGTTCCGGGCATCGTGGTTAAAATCCCGGTCACCGCTGAAGGCCTCGCCGCTATCAAATTACTGAAGAAAGAAGGCATCCCGACGCTGGGTACCGCGGTCTATAGCGCCGCGCAGGGGCTGCTGGCAGCGCTGGCGGGCGCAAAATATGTTGCCCCTTACGTCAACCGCGTCGATGCCCAGGGGGGTGACGGTATTCGCATGGTGCAGGAGCTGCAATCCCTGCTGGAGCAGCACGCGCCGGGGAGCAAAGTGCTGGCCGCCAGCTTTAAAACTCCACGTCAGGCGCTGGATTGCCTGCTGACCGGCTGTGAAGCTATCACCCTTCCCTTAGACGTAGCGCAACAAATGCTCGGCACCCCCGCGGTAGAGTCAGCCATAGAGAAGTTTGAGCAAGACTGGAATAACGCTTTTGGCAATCTGAACCTGTAACCCGATTGTCGCGTCGCCAGAGGGCGGCGCCACGATCAACCAGGAGGAATAGAAATGGATCGCATTATTCAATCCCCAGGCAAATATATTCAGGGCGCGAATGCTATCACCCGCCTTGGCAACTATCTCAAACCGCTGGCCGAACGCTGGCTCATTGTTGGCGACAAGTTTGTGCTGGGTTTTGCCGAAGAAAAGCTGCGAAAAAGCCTGGCCGATGCGGGTCTGGCTGCTGAAATCGTGCCGTTTGGCGGTGAATGCTCGCATAATGAAATCAATCGCTTACGAGAAATCGCCGGCGCGGCCCGCTGCAATGCCGTGTTGGGAATCGGCGGCGGAAAAACGCTGGATACCGCGAAAGCATTAGCCCACTTTATGAATCTTCCGGTAGTGATTGCCCCGACCATTGCCTCAACGGACGCCCCCTGCAGCGCCCTCTCCGTTATCTATACCGACGAAGGCGAGTTTGACAGCTATCTGATGCTGCCGCGCAACCCGAACATGGTGATTGTCGATACGCAAATCGTCGCAGGCGCTCCACCGCGCTTGCTGGCAGCGGGTATCGGCGATGCATTGGCTACCTGGTTTGAAGCCCGCGCCTGTTCACGCAGCGGCGCCACGACAATGGCCGGAGGCAAATGCACTCAGGCGGCGCTGGCGCTGGCTGAGCTGTGCTACAACACGCTGATTGCAGAAGGTGAAAAAGCGATGCTGGCGGCGGAGCAGCATGTCGTCACGCCGGCGCTGGAAAAAGTTATCGAAGCCAACACCTATCTGAGCGGGGTGGGTTTTGAAAGCGGCGGGCTGGCAGCAGCGCATGCGATCCATAACGGCCTTACCGCCATTCCGGACGCGCATCACTACTATCACGGTGAAAAGGTCGCCTTCGGGACGCTGACGCAGCTGGTGCTGGAAAATGCCCCGCTGGAAGAGATTGAAACCGTCGCCGCGCTGTGTCACAGCGTCGGGCTGCCTGTCACCCTGGCACAGCTGGATATTAAAGGAGATATTCCCGGCAAAATGCGTACCGTCGCGGAAGCAGCCTGCGCAGAGGGAGAAACTATCCACAATATGCCCGGCGGCGCGACCGCTGATGAAGTCTACGCCGCGCTGCTGGTCGCCGATCAGTACGGGCAGCGTTTTCTGCATGAATGGGAATAAGCATAATGGCCCTCGATGAGGGCCATTTTTTATACCGCCGGACGCACGCCCAGGGTGTGACAGATGGCGTAGCTCATCTCGGCACGGTTCAGCGTGTAGAAGTGGAAATCCTTCACCCCTTCACGGCTTAAAATTTTCACCATGTCCATCGCAATGTTGGCACCGACCAGCTGGCGAGTTTCCGCATCGTTATCCAGACCCTCGAACATTTTTGACATCCACGTTGGAATACGCACGTTGGTCATGTCGGCAAACTTTTTCGCCTGTTTGAAGTTAGAAACCGGCAGGATGCCCGGGATAATTTCGACATCGATCCCGGCAGACACGCAGCGATCGCGAAAGCGTAGATAGCTTTCAACGTCAAAGAAAAACTGGGTAATCGCGCGGTTCGCGCCGGCTTCGACTTTCCGCTTCAGGTTCAGCAGATCGGCCTGCGCGCTTTTGGCTTCCGGGTGAACTTCAGGATAGGCCGCAACGGAAATATCAAAATCTCCGACCTCTTTCAACAGCGTCACCAGGTCCGCCGCATACATATCAGGCTTACCGCTACCCGGCGGCAGGTCGCCGCGCAGGGCAACGATGTGGCGAATACCGTTGTTCCAGTAGTCTTCGGCGATCGCGCGCAGTTCATCGCGGCTGGCGTCAATACAGGTCAGATGCGGTGCCGCTTCCAGACCGGTACGTTCTTTAATACCCTTAATGATGCTATGGGTACGATCGCGCTCGCCGGAGTTGGCGCCATAGGTCACCGAGACAAACTTTGGCTTCAGGCTGCTTAAGCGATCGATGGACTTCCACAAGGTTTGCTCCATTTCACTGGTGCGCGGCGGAAAGAATTCAAAGGACACGTTAATCTGGCCCTGCACTTCTGCCAGGCTCTGATTCAGGGCTTCCCGCTGATTGGCGTGAAAAAAGCTCATACCTTACCTCATCAATCGCATTTTATTGTTTGTTGTGTCGCGAACTTCTATACGTTTAGACGTCCAGATGTAAAAATGACGGAAAAGAGAGCGGGCGTCAATAGAAAAATCAGCGTAAAGAGTGAGGAATATTCAGTGAAGATGAGATTAACTCATGTCGCTAAACGCTAAGATAATGATTCCTCAATAAACGGCAGCAACCACGCGCGCAAAGCTTCATCTTCCGGTCGCGTCAGTAATCCCAGCGACAAACGCAAACGAGTCTCCTCCAGCGGATGAAATACCACCCCCTGACGCTGTATCGCGGCAAATGACGCCGGCAGCAAAATCATCCCTTCTCCGCGTGCGATGCGCGCCAACAGGACGTCATGCTCAGCGGGCTCCTCCACATACGCCGGCACGTAGCCAATACGGTCAAAAATACGCCGGGTTGCGTCAAAAAAGGCCGGATTACGTTCGCGCCTGAACCAAAACAGCGGCCGATGATTCAGGTGTTTTAAGACCAGCCGGGGGATTGCGGATTCCGGCCATGACGCGGGTAGCGCCGCAATCAGCGCTTCATGATAGGGCAAAGGAGAAAGCGTTAACCCATCGGCGTCCAGCGGCAGCGCAACCAGCGCAGCGTTCAGCTTGCCTTTGCGCACTTGCCGGGCAAGGGCAGGCGACGAGTGGCGAAGGAGGGAAAGCGCACGGGCCTGGCGACCCAACGCCGATTCCAGAGACGCAAAAATACCCTGCTCAAAGGCGGTCGTCAGCCCCAGATGTAAGGGCTGCTGCCGGTCATCGGACAGCTGGCCTAGCGCACTCAGCGTCGTCTCCTGCAGCGCCAGAAGCGGACGAATAAGCTCCAGCACCCGCTCACCCTCTGCGGTAAGAATCAGCCCTTTGGTATGGCGGACAAAGAGCGTCACGCCCAACAGCGTTTCCAGATGACGGATATGGCGGCTCAGCGGCGGCTGTGAGATGAACAGTCGCTGCGCCGCCCGGCTGATATTATTCTCTTCCGCCACCACGGCAAAATAGCGCAGCAGGCGAATATCAAGAGTCTGTAAGCGTGAACTTGTCATACCTGAAAGGTATCACGAAAAGGGTATTACTCAAGTCCGATCAACGCCTCTAACCTTCTTCCCAACCCACCATCATTATGAGGAAAGATCATGACATCAGAGCGTTATACCACCGGCCTGGACATGTTGCAGCGCGTTGACGGTAAAGGCGGCGATGCCGTCGTCAAAAGCCTACAGGCCATCGCCCCGGACTTTGCCCGCTACCTGATTGAATTCCCGTTTGGCGATATTTACGCCCGCCCGGGGCTCGATTTACGCAGCCGTGAAATCGCCACCATTGCCGCCTTAACCGCGCTGGGCAATGCCGCACCGCAGCTAAAAGTACATATTGCCGCCGGGTTGCACGTCGGTTTGTCGCAGGAGGAGATTATCGAAGTCATCATGCAGATGGCGGTGTATGCCGGATTCCCGGCGGCCTTAAATGGCCTGTTCACCGCCAAAGAGGTCTTTGCGGCGCATTGATACTCCGAGACCAGACGCCGGTCTGGTCTCGGGCAGAGGCAGGATTAGAGCAGCTGCGCCAGGCGGTTAATATCCGACTGAATGGCACCAGCGGTCACGTCGCGGCCGGCACCCGGGCCGCGAATGACCAGCGGGTTATCGCGGTACCAGCGGCTCTCGATGGCAAAGACGTTATCGCACGGCAGCAGCGCCGCCAGCGGATGCTCCTCGCGGACGGCTTCAACGCCAACCCGCGCTTTTCCGTTGGCATCGAAACGCGCCACGTAGCGCAGAACCAGCC
The DNA here is from genome assembly GCF_000735435.1 of Klebsiella planticola ATCC 33531. Classification (GTDB taxonomy): domain Bacteria; phylum Pseudomonadota; class Gammaproteobacteria; order Enterobacterales; family Enterobacteriaceae; genus Klebsiella; species Klebsiella planticola. The sequence continues at coordinate 22,129 of NZ_JMPP01000013.1, forward strand.
CCAGTTCACGAGCGGCCTCCAGACGTTGCAGCATCTGTTCGTTCAGCTCTTCGCCATTCTCAAAGAAGTGATCCACGGAGCCCTCTTCACAGTGCGCAGGCACCAGCGATTCCACCCGCACCTGATCGGGCTCGATGTCATAACCGGCTTCGCGCGCAAGGATAACCAGCTTACGCATCACGTCTTTCCCCGCCAGGTCAACGCGCGGGTCCGGCTCCGTCAGCCCCTGCTGCCAGGCCTGATCGACCAGATCGGTAAACGGCACGGTGCCGTCAAACTGCAGGAACAGCCAGGAGAGCGTGCCGGAGAAAATACCGCTCAGCGCCAGAATGGTATCGCCGCTGTCAATCAGGTCGCGCACGGTATGGTTCACCGGCAGACCCGCGCCGACGGTAGCGTTGTACAGCCAGTGACGGCCCGTTTTCTCGAACGCATCGTGAATCTGACGATATTTGTCGCTGCTGCTGGCACCGGCCAGCTTATTCGCACTGATGACGTGGAAACCATGGCTGGCAAAATCGAGGTACTGATCGGCCAGCTGCTCGCTGGCGGTCACGTCCAGCACCACTAAATCATCATACGGATGAGCGCGCATCCACAGGAACAGCGACTCTTCGTCCTGCTCAACGGCTTCATCGTTGAAAAAGGCCAACGCGCGGCTGGCATCCAGACCGTCGTAGTTAAGCAGGCTGCGGCGGCTGTCCACCACGCCAGCGAGGACAAACTCAAAGCCGGTGCGGGCTGAGAGCGTGCTCTGTTCACGGGCAAACAGCTCCAGCCAGCGCGAGCCGATATTGCCTTTACCAAACAGGACCAGGCCAATACGTTTTTCTGCCCGGAAAAGAGACTGATGCAGGCCCTGAATCAGGCTTTCCGTCGGGCCTGCGCGCAGCACCGCCACCAGGCTAATCCCCTCTTCAGACTGCCAGGTAAACTCGACAGGCTGCCCTTTCAGCTGCTGCCAGAAACGGTGGCAGTGCAGCGGGTTACGGCTGACACCAGCCCCGACCATTGCCACCAGCGCCAGTTTCTGACGCAGACGCAGCTCGCCCGGCAGACCGGCTTCATCGAGCAGGCGCAGCGCGCTGTCGGCCACTTCCGAGGTATAGCAGAACTGCAGCAGCTTACGGTCGGCATGTACGCCAACCGCCAGCGGGCGCAGTTGGGCGCGTTTAAAGATAAGATCCAGCTCCTTGTGCGCCAGCTTGAAATCCTGACCGGCGGGCACCTGGAACTCAATCAGGCAGACATCATCATGGCTGGTGACAATACGCGCACCGGTGCCAGACGCCAGCACGCGCTCAATGCGCGTGGAGCCTTGCTCAGGCGTGTAGCTACAGCGCAGCTGCAGATCGATATCGCTACCGGAGACCGGTTGAAGGGTGCGTGCGTGCAGGACCGGAGCCGCCAGACGCGCCAGCTCGCTGGCTTCATCCAGGCGCAGCAGCGGCAGCAGGCACGCATCCTTCACTTTACGCGGATCCGCGCTGTAAACCCCGGCCACGTCGCTCCAGATAGTGACGCGCGAAGCTCCGGCCAGGGCGCCAATTTGGGTAGCGGAATAGTCAGAACCATTACGCCCCAGCAGCACGGTTTCCCCGGCGCTGTTGCGCGAGATGAAGCCGGTCACCACCAGACGTTTGTTGGGATGTTGCGCCATCAGCTGTTGCAGCAGCGGATAAGACAGACCTTCATCCACCTGCGGCTGCGCAGCACGTTCGGCGCGCAGGAAGCTACGTGCGTCAAGCCATGCCGCTTCCAGTCCCAGCTGGTTGAGCACCGCTGCCATCAGACGCGCAGACCACACTTCGCCGTGGCCGACCACTTCGGCATATACCGCATCGGTCACGCCGCTATCCAGCAAGCCGGCGAGACGCTCGAGGTCGTGAATAAACGATGCGATCAGCGTATCCGCCGCTTCTGCCGACAGCAGGCTGGCGATCAGCTCCATATGGTAACGGCGCAGCGACTGCTGTACCTGATGCGCAGAAAGGCGATCGGTCTGGCTGAGCTTCAGCCAGCTAATCAGCTGATTGGTGGTGCTGCCCGCGGCGGAGACAACCATCATGTCCCCGGCCTGCGAGTATTCCGTCATGATCCCCGCGACGCGCAGGTAACATTTCGCATCCGCTAAACTACTCCCACCAAATTTGTGCAGCTGACGACCCTTCGCCCCTGCCTGCGCATTCACACTCATGTTTATTCCTCGTTTGCTGCCCGGAAGCCATTTTCCAGGTCGGCAATTAAATCTTCACCATCTTCAATACCGGTCGAAATACGCAGAAGCGTTTCTGAAATCCCCGCCGCCGCGCGCGCCTCAGGTGCCATACCTGCATGGGTCATCGTCGCAGCGTGCGAAATCAGACTTTCTACGCCCCCCAGCGATTCGGCCAGCGTAAACAGCGATAATCCGCTCAGAAAACGACGCAGCGTCTGCTCATCGCCCTTCAGCTCAAAGCTTAACATCGCGCCAAAACCTTTTTGCTGACGGGCAGCAATCTCATGCCCCTGATTTTGCGGCAGAGACGGATGATACAGTTTTTTCACCAGCGGCTGGGTTTTCAGATAGTCGACAATCGCCAGCGCATTGCGCTGTGCGACTTCCATACGCGGAGAGAGCGTACGTAAACCTCGCAGCAGCAGGTAGCTGTCAAATGCGCCGCCGGTCACGCCGATATTATTCGCCCACCATGCCAGTTCGGTGACAACCGCCGGATCTTTCGCAATCACCACCCCGGCCACCACGTCAGAATGCCCGTTCAGGTATTTGGTGCACGAATGCAGCACCAGATCGGCTCCCAGCGCCAGCGGATTTTGCAACGCCGGACTCAGGAAAGTGTTATCCACCACGCTCACCGCCCCCGCTTCACGAGCCAGCGTGCAGATTTTCGCAATATCCACCACCCGCAGCAATGGATTACTTGGGCTTTCGACCAATACCAGCTTCGGTTTTTCAGACAATGCCGCACTCAGCGCCTGTTCATCGTTCTGATCGACAAACAGAACCCGATAGCAGCCGCGCTTCGCCAGGCTATCAAACAGACGATAGCTGCCGCCGTAGCAGTCGTGAGGCGCCACCAACAGATCGCCGGGCTTCAGGAATACGGTTGTCACCAGCAGAATCGCCGACATGCCGGTATTGGTCAGAACGGCGCCCGCTCCCCCTTCCAGCTCCGCCAGCGCGCGCTGTACCACATCGCGGGTAGGATTACCGCGGCGGGAGTAGTCATGGGCACGAGGTTCATTAAAGCCGGTGAAGTTGTAGGTACTGGAAAGGTGAATCGGCGGGACAACGCAACCGTATTGTTCGTCGTCATTTAAACCGCTACGCACTGCGATGGTGGCCTGTTTACGCGTCATGTTGGGCAGTTCCTGGGCTGAATCGGTGAAAAGTCAGGCACCAGAGTAATCATTGTCACAATAGACGTCAATACATCTGGACATCTAAACTTCTTTGCGTATAGATTGAGCAAATAGAGAATAGCCGTTAAAATTATATGCATTAGCGCATCTCTGCAGGGGCTTATCGGGTGTCAGAACGCCCCCTCTACGGTAAACTACGCGCAATTATGGCCCGGACCCTGGGTTCTGGCCCTTAACTAATGACTAGAGGATTAAAGGTATCTCATGGCTGAATGGAGCGGCGAATATATCAGCCCATACGCTGAGCACGGTAAGAAGAGTGAGCAAGTAAAAAAAATTACGGTATCCATTCCTCTGAAGGTGTTGAAGATCCTCACCGATGAACGCACGCGTCGTCAGGTCAACAACCTGCGCCACGCCACCAATAGCGAACTGCTGTGTGAAGCGTTCCTGCATGCATTTACCGGTCAACCGTTACCCAACGATGAAGACCTGCGTAAAGAGCGCAGCGATGAGATCCCGGAAGCGGCGAAACAGATTATGCGCGAGATGGGTATCGACCCGGATACGTGGGAATACTAAGTCAATAAAAAAGGGCGGAAGTGACCTTCCGCCCTTTTTACGTCTCTTCCCGCCCACCCTGAATTTGCATTCAGGGCATAACGACAGAAACAAAAAAAGCCGCCCGTGGGCGGCTTTTTCTTCCGGCAACTTACTTGCTGGTGCCTGGAACGCTGAAGCGCTTGTTGAAGCGGTCAACGCGGCCACCGGTCGCAACATCACGCTGCTTGCCAGTGTAGAACGGGTGGCATTTACCGCACACGTCGAGGTTCAGGTCGTGACCTACGGTAGAACGGATTTTCATGACATTACCGCAAGAGCAAGAAGCAGTAATTTCTTCGTATTTCGGATGAATATCTTTTTTCATGGGAGAACCTCAGTTAAGGCCGCGTCGCTCTTCCAGCCCTAACGCCAGACACCACGCGATGTTAATAATTTCCCGGCGCAATTCCGCTAAACGCAATCCCCGGGTAATAGATTCTGATGCTGCACGAAGCGCACCAAAGGCGGCGAATCATACAGAATTTGACCAGCATATGCAAACTGATCCGCGAGCCCTTATCACAATGTGTATACTAACCGGCCAGATTTCAAGTCAGGAAGATGACATGCCCGTCGCCCACGTTGCCCTGCCCGTCCCGCTGCCCCGTACCTTTGACTACCTGCTACCTGAGGGAATGCCGGTCAAAGCAGGCTGCCGCGTGCGCGTGCCGTTCGGTAAGCAAGAGCGTATTGGGATTGTGACCGCCGTCAGCGAACGCAGCGAGCTGCCGCTGGATGAGCTCAAGCCAGTTATCGACACGCTGGATGCCGAACCGGTATTTTCTTCTGCCGTCTGGCGACTGCTGCTGTGGGCGGCCGACTACTATCATCATCCTATCGGCGATGTGCTGTTCCACGCCCTGCCGATCATGCTTCGCCAGGGGAAACCGGCCAGCGCGGCGCCGCAGTGGTACTGGTTCGCTACCGAACAGGGCCAGGCTGTCGATATCAACAGCCTCAAACGCTCCCCGAAACAGCAGCAGGCTCTGGCCGCACTGCGTCAGGGGAGGATCTGGCGTCACCAGGTTGCGGAGCTGGAGTTTAACGATGCGGCGTTGCAGGCTCTGCGCGGGAAAGGACTTTGCGAGCTGGCAAGCGAAGCACCCGCCCTCACCGACTGGCGAACCCACTTTGCGGTACCCGGCGAACGGCTGCGCCTCAACACCGAGCAGGCCACTGCCGTCGGGGCGATTCACAGCGCATCGGACCGTTTTTCAACCTGGCTGCTGGCGGGGATTACCGGCTCCGGGAAAACGGAAGTTTACCTCAGCGTACTGGAAAATGTGCTGGCGCAAGGCCGACAGGCGCTGGTGATGGTGCCGGAAATTGGCCTGACGCCGCAAACCATCGCCCGTTTCCGTCAGCGATTTAACGCCCCGGTTGAAGTTCTGCACTCCGGCCTTAACGACAGCGAACGTCTTTCCGCGTGGCTGAAGGCCAAAAATGGCGAGGCGGCCATCGTCATCGGCACGCGTTCCTCGCTGTTCACGCCATTTAAAAACCTGGGCGTGATCGTTATCGATGAAGAGCACGACAGCTCCTATAAGCAGCAGGAAGGCTGGCGCTATCACGCCCGCGATCTGGCGGTCTGGCGCGCCCATAGCGAACAAATCCCGATTATTCTTGGCTCGGCAACCCCGGCGCTGGAGACCTTATACAACGTTCGTCAGGGAAAATATCGCCAGCTGAAGCTGACAAAGCGTGCGGGTAATGCCCGTCCGGCGCAACAGCATGTGCTGGACCTGAAAGGACAGCAATTACAGGCAGGACTCTCCCCGGCGCTGATTGCCCGCATGCGTCAGCACTTGCAGGCCGATAATCAGGTGATTCTGTTTTTGAACCGCCGCGGCTTCGCTCCGGCGCTGCTGTGCCATGACTGCGGCTGGATCGCCGAATGCCCGCGCTGCGACAGCTACTACACCCTGCATCAGGCGCAGCATCATCTGCGCTGCCACCACTGCGACAGCCAGCGCCCGATTCCGCGTCAGTGCCCCTCCTGCGGCTCGACGCATCTGGTGCCGGTCGGGCTGGGGACCGAGCAGCTGGAGCAGGCGCTGGCGCCGCTGTTCCCCGGCGTGCCGATCTCACGCGTCGACCGGGATACCACCAGCCGTAAAGGCGCACTCGAACAGCACCTCAGCGATATCCATCGCGGCGGGGCGCGTATTCTGATCGGCACACAGATGCTGGCTAAAGGTCATCATTTCCCGGACGTTACCCTGGTGTCGCTGCTGGATGTCGATGGCGCGCTGTTTTCCGCCGATTTCCGCTCGGCAGAACGCTTCGCTCAGCTCTATACCCAGGTCTCTGGCCGCGCAGGACGCGCGGGTAAACAGGGCGAGGTGATTTTGCAAACCCACCACCCGGAACATCCGCTGCTGCAAACGCTGTTGTATAAAGGCTACGACGCCTTTGCCGAACAGGCGCTGGCCGAAAGGCAGACCATGCAGTTGCCGCCGTGGACCAGCCATGTCCTGATTCGTGCCGAAGACCATAACAACCAGCAGGCGCCGTTGTTCCTGCAGCAGTTGCGTAATTTACTGCAGGCCAGTCCGCTGGCCGATGACAAACTGTGGGTGCTGGGCCCGGTTCCGGCACTGGCGCCCAAACGCGGGGGCCGCTGGCGCTGGCAAATTCTGCTCCAGCATCCTTCCCGCGTTCGCTTGCAGCATATCGTCAGCGGTACGCTCGCCTTGATCAATACGCTGCCGGAAGCGCGCAAGGTAAAATGGGTTCTCGACGTCGATCCTATTGAAGGTTAAGCCTTCTCTTGCGAGACGGATCGAAAAAATTCAACGGCCATCACGTTTTTCATGAAAATTCTGTAACTCTCTACATCGACTATCTGCTAAAAATGTTGCTGATGTCAGATCGCAAGGGATGTGTCTGCGCCAGTCAGCGAGGAGAAAACAGGTGAAGCCCAAAAAACAGGTGGTTGCCGCCACAATGAAAGACGTCGCCCTGAAGGCAAACGTTTCAACGGCAACCGTGTCCCGAGCGTTAATGAATCCGGATAAGGTTTCTCAGACTACCCGTAACCGGGTGGAGCAGGCGGCGCTTGAAGTCGGCTATTTGCCGCAGTCGCTCGGACGCAATATGAAACGTAACGAATCGCGTACGATTCTGGTCATCGTACCGGATATTTGCGATCCCTTTTTCAGCGAGATTATCCGCGGCATTGAGATTACCGCGGCGGAACAGGGATATCTGGTGCTGATCGGCGACTGCGCCCACCAGAACCGGCAGGAAAAGACCTTTATCGACCTGATCATTACCAAGCAGATCGACGGTATGTTGTTGCTAGGCTCCCGCCTGCCGTTTGACGCAGGCGTGGAAGAGCAGCGCAATCTACCGCCAATGGTGATGGCGAATGAATTTGCGCCGGAGCTGGAGCTGCCCACGGTGCACATCGATAACCTCACCGCCGCATTTAATGCCGTGAATTATCTGCACGAACTGGGTCACCAGCGTATTGGCTGTATCGCCGGCCCGGAAGAGATGCCGCTCTGCCACTATCGTCTCCAGGGCTATGTGCAGGCGTTGCGTCGTAGCGGGATCACCATCGATCCGCACTATATCGCTCGCGGCAACTTTACCTATGAAGCAGGGGCCAGCGCGCTGGAACAGCTTCTGGCGCTGCCGGTGCCACCAACCGCGGTCTTCTGCCATAGCGATATTATGGCGCTGGGGGCGCTGTCGCTGGCAAAACGTCGGGGCCTGAAGGTACCTGACGACCTGTCGATTGTCGGTTTCGATAATATCTCTTTATCCGAATTTTGCGATCCGCCATTGACGACCGTTGCGCAACCGCGCTTTGATATTGGCCGCGAAGCAATGCTCCTGTTACTGGATCAGCTACATGGTCACAATGTGAACAGCGGTTCACGATTGCTGGACTGCGAACTGATCGTTCGCGGCAGTACACGCAAAATCAGAGCATAACCATCAGGTTTTCGGGCCTGCTCTTCTGGTCAAAGGCCCGCCGCTTAAGTAACATGGCGGACTGACGAACGAATAAAACAGCGAAACGATAGTGGCACAACGAGATTATGTACGCCGCAGCCAACCGGCTCCTTCGCGGCGCAAAAAGGGTAATACCCGAAGCTCAAGGAATAAACAGAGCAGCCTTCCGGCGGTTTCACCCACTATGGTTGCGATCGCGGCGGCAGTGCTGGTGGCCTTTATCGGTGGGCTGTACTTCATCACGCACCATAAAAAAGAAGAAGCGGAAGCGCTGCAAAACCGTCAGGTGGCAGGTAATGGCCTCCCGCCGAAACCGGAAGAGCGCTGGCGCTATATTAAAGAGCTGGAAAGTCGCCAGCCAGGCGTCCGTGCGCCTACTGAACCGACGGCCGGCGGGGAAGTGATGAAACCCGAGCAGTTGACCAACGAACAGCGCCAGCTGCTGGCACAAATGCAGGCGGATATGCGCCAGCAGCCGACCCAACTGACCGAGGTGCCGTGGAACGAACAAACCCCGGCTCAGCGCCAGCAAACGCTGCAGCGTCAGCGTCTGGCGCAGCAACAGGTACAACAACAGCAGCAGCAGGCTCAACAACAATGGGCGCAAACCCAGCAGCAGGCGCCGGTGCAGCAACAGCCGCGCGTGCAGCAGCGCGTGGCAGAGCAGCAGCCAAAGCCGGTACAGCAACCGAAACAAACCGCCTCGACGCAGCAGCCGTATCAGGATCTGCTGCAGACGCCTGCGCATACTACCGCACAGCCTAAAACCCAGGCGGCTGCGCCGGTCGCTCGCGTTGAAGAGGCGCCGAAAGCAGCGGCGGAGAAGAAAGACGATCGTAGCTGGATGATTCAGTGCGGCTCCTTTAAAGGCGCAGAACAGGCGGAAACCGTTCGGGCGCAGCTGGCGTTTGAAGGGTTCTCCTCACACATTACCACCAACAATGGCTGGAATCGCGTGGTCATTGGGCCGCTGAAAGGCAAGGAGAGCGCCAACGATATGATCACTCGCCTGAAGATGGCCGGACACGCAAACTGCATTCGTCTCGCCGCCAGGGGTTGAAACCCCAAAAATCCCCCCCATCTATAATTGCATTCTGCCCCGCGTGAAGCGCGGGGCCCCTATTCCGCTTTTGTAACCAAGGGGTCTGCTCGTGACAACAATAGTTAGTGTTCGCCGTAACGGCCATGTGGTTATTGCCGGTGATGGCCAGGCCACGCTTGGCAATACCGTCATGAAAGGTAACGTGAAAAAAGTGCGTCGTCTCTACAACGACAAAGTGATCGCGGGCTTCGCCGGCGGCACCGCCGACGCCTTCACGCTGTTTGAACTGTTTGAACGTAAACTGGAAATGCATCAGGGCCACCTGGTCAAAGCCGCCGTGGAACTGGCGAAAGACTGGCGTACCGATCGTATGCTGCGCAAACTGGAAGCTCTGCTGGCCGTGGCGGATGAAAACGCTTCGCTCATCATCACCGGTAACGGTGACGTGGTGCAGCCAGAAAACGACCTGATTGCTATCGGCTCCGGTGGTCCCTACGCTCAGGCCGCTGCCCGCGCTCTGCTGGAAAATACCGATATGAGCGCACGCGATATCGCAGAGAAGGCGTTGAATATTGCAGGTGATATCTGCATTTATACCAACCATTTCCACACCATCGAAGAATTAGCCTCTAAAGCGTAAGGATCTCCCATGTCTGAAATGACCCCACGCGAAATTGTCAGCGAACTGGACAAACATATTATCGGTCAGGACGCGGCGAAGCGTTCTGTCGCTATCGCGCTGCGTAACCGCTGGCGCCGTATGCAGCTGAACGAAGAGCTGCGTCACGAAGTCACGCCGAAAAACATTCTGATGATCGGTCCGACCGGTGTGGGTAAAACGGAAATTGCCCGTCGTCTGGCGAAACTGGCCAACGCGCCGTTCATCAAAGTTGAAGCCACAAAATTCACCGAAGTGGGCTATGTCGGGAAAGAAGTGGATTCGATTATCCGCGACCTGACCGATGCGGCGATCAAAATGGTCCGCATGCAGTCCATCGATAAAAACCGCTATCGCGCGGAAGAACTGGCGGAAGAGCGCATTCTTGATGTGCTGATCCCGCCGGCAAAAAACAACTGGGGCCAGGCTGAACAGCCTCAGGAACCGTCTGCTGCACGTCAGGCATTCCGCAAAAAACTGCGTGAAGGCCAGCTCGACGATAAAGAAATCGAGATCGATCTCGCCGCCGCACCGATGGGCGTGGAAATCATGTCCCCTCCGGGCATGGAAGAGATGACCAGCCAGCTGCAGTCGATGTTCCAGAACCTCGGCGGCCAGAAGCAAAAGCCGCGCAAGCTGAAAATCAAAGACGCAATGAAGCTGCTGATCGAAGAAGAAGCGGCGAAGCTGGTCAACCCGGAAGAGCTTAAGCAGGACGCCATCGATGCCGTTGAACAGCACGGTATCGTGTTTATCGACGAAATCGACAAAATCTGTAAGCGCGGCGGCAACAGCTCCGGCCCGGATGTCTCTCGCGAAGGCGTACAGCGCGACCTGCTGCCGCTGGTCGAAGGCTGCACCGTGTCGACTAAGCACGGGATGGTGAAAACCGACCACATTCTGTTTATCGCCTCTGGCGCATTCCAGGTGGCCAGTCCGTCTGACCTGATCCCTGAACTGCAGGGCCGTCTGCCGATTCGCGTCGAGCTGAAAGCGCTGACGACGGAAGATTTCGAGCGCATCCTGACCGAGCCGAACGCCTCCATCACCGTCCAGTACAAAGCCCTGATGGCGACCGAAGGCGTCAACATCGAGTTTACGGAAGACGGCATCAAGCGTATTGCGCAGGCGGCATGGCAGGTTAACGAAACCACCGAAAACATCGGTGCACGTCGCCTGCACACCGTACTGGAGCGTCTGATTGAAGACATCTCCTTTGACGCCAGTGAAATGGGTGGTCAGAGCATTATTATTGATGCCGAGTATGTCGGTAAGCATCTGGATGTGCTGGTGGCGGATGAAGATCTGAGCCGTTTTATCCTATAATCCGGTTCAATGTATTTTCATCACAATCGATGGGGCTATATATAGCCCCATTTTTTTGGCCAGGAATTATGACTGAACAACCGATAAACCGAACCCAGGCCTGGCTGGAAAGCCTGCGGCCAAAAACGCTACCGCTGGCCTTTTCCGCCATTGTTGTCGGTACGACGCTCGCGTGGCAGCAGGGGTACTTCGATCCCTGGGTCGCGCTGCTGGCGCTGATCACCGCCGGCCTGCTACAAATCTTATCCAACCTGGCCAACGATTATGGCGATGCCGTTAAGGGCAGCGATAAACCCGACCGTATCGGGCCGCTACGCGGCATGCAAAAAGGGGCCATTACCCAGGCGCAGATGAAACGCGCGCTGATCGTTACCGTGGTGCTGATTTGCCTCTCCGGGCTGGCACTGTTGTTCTGCGCCTGGCAGACGATGGCCGATTTTATTGGTTTCATGGTGCTGGGGAGTTTAGCGATTATCGCCGCGATCACCTACACCGTCGGCACCCGGCCCTATGGCTATATCGGCCTTGGCGATATCTCGGTGCTGGTGTTCTTTGGCTGGCTTAGCGTCGCAGGGAGCTGGTATCTCCAGGCCCACACGATTGAAGCAACCATTTTCCTCCCCGCCACCGCCTGTGGTCTGTTAGCCGCCGCGGTGCTGAATATCAATAATCTGCGCGATATCGACAGCGACAGAGAGAACGGCAAAAACACGCTGGCAGTACGTCTGGGGCCGCTCAACGCCCGCCGCTATCACACTTGCCTGCTCATCGGCGCGCCGCTGTGCCTGGCGCTGTTTACTCTGATTTCTCTGCATAACCCATGGGGTTGGCTGTTCCTGCTCGCCACGCCGCTGCTGGTGAAGCAGGCGCGATTTGTGATGCGCGAGCGCGAGCCGGTGGCGATGCGCCCGATGCTGGAACGCACGGTGAAAGCCGCGCTGTTGACCAACCTGCTGTTTGTCATTGGGATTATTTGCAGCAAGCTGGTGGGTTAACTGACAAATATCAATTAACAATTGATGATTTTGCCAACAATACGATTCGCGAGATATACTAAAATCTCTCGCAGCAACTGAACGTTAAGCCTATGAAATACGATACTTCCGAGCTTTGTGACATCTACCAGGAGGATGTCAACGTAGTGGAACCTCTGTTCTCCAACTTTGGGGGGCGGTCGTCGTTTGGTGGACAAATCATCACGGTGAAATGTTTCGAGGATAACGGGTTGCTATACGATATGCTCGAACAGAACGGCCGTGGTCACATCTTGCTGATCGATGGCGGGGGTTCCGTCCGACGTGCGTTGATTGACGCTGACCTGGCGCGTCTTGCCGTACAAAATGAGTGGGAAGGGATTGTCGTCTATGGCGCGGTGCGTCAGGTTGACGACCTTGAAGACCTGGATATTGGCATCCAGGCGCTGGCCGCCATTCCCGTGGGGGCCGCTGGTGAAGGTATCGGCGAAAGCGATGTACGCGTCAATTTCGGCGGTGTGACCTTCTTCTCCGGTGACCATCTGTATGCCGATAATACCGGGATCATCCTGTCCGAGGATGCACTGGATATCGAATAACCTGCCCACTAATAAAAAAGGCCTTCTCTCTGAGAAGGCCTTTTTGTTTGTGTCACGCCAGAATTAGTACAGTTTCTTCGCGCAATCCAGCCAGTCATTTTTGAACGGACGCTTCATGTTCTCGATAGCGTCGATGATGTCGTGGTGCACCAGCTTCTCGTTCTGAATACCGACGCAGCGGCCACCAAATCCCTGCTGCAGCAGTTCAATGGCGTAGGCGCCCATGCGCGAGGCCAGAATACGGTCATAAGGAACCGGGGAACCGCCGCGCTGAATGTGGCCCAGAACGGTCGCACGGGTTTCACGGCCGGTTTCTTTCTCAATGTAGTGCGCCAGCTCGTCCACGTCGCACATATGTTCGGTAATGGCCACGATAGCGTGCTTCTTACCTTTGGCGATGCCCGCTTTGATTTCAGCAACCAGATCGTCACGCGTGTATTCCACTTCCGGCACCATGATGAATTCACAGCCGCCGGCAATCGCCGCAGCCAGAGTCAGGTCGCCGCAGTAACGTCCCATCACTTCAACAACCGAAATACGCTGGTGGGAAGAAGAGGTATCGCGAAGGCGGTCAATGGCTTCCACCACGGTGCTCAGCGCGGTAAAGAATCCGATGGTGTAGTCAGTGCCTTTGATATCGTTATCGATGGTGCCAGGCAGGCCGATGCACGGGAAGCCCATCTCAGTCAGGCGCATCGCCCCCATGTAAGAGCCATCGCCGCCGATAACGACCAGCGCATCCAGGCCACGCTTTTTCATGTTCTCGAGCGCCACGGCGCGAATATGCTCTTCGCGGAACTCCGGGAAGCGTGCTGACCCGAGGAAAGTGCCGCCGCGGTTGATCATGTCAGAAACGCTATAGCGGTCGAGCTGAACCATGCGATCTTCATACAGGCCGAGGTAACCGTCATAGATTCCAAAAACTTCCAGACCTTCCGTTAATGCTGCGCGCACAACGCCGCGAATTGCTGCGTTCATGCCCGGAGCATCACCGCCACTTGTCAATACACCGATTTTCTTAATCATGACTACCTCTGAACTTAGGAAGCAAAAAATAATCCTGTTGCCTGAAGCGCTCCTTCACCAGGAGTGCACGACGATAATTGCAATAGTATATCAAACGCTTCTGGCTGAATTGATTCAGGTCAGACCAAATGGCGGTAATTTATACAAAAAATGCCGATCTGCCCCACACTTTTACATCGAGTTTACAGACTATAACCCAAAGCTCAAAAAACGCCCTGCCGCGCCAGCGGCACCACAGAACAGGGATCCTGATGGATAATGACATCAGAACCCGGGAAACGGTGCAGAATCGCCTGCTCGACCTGATCGGCAATAACGTGTGCCTGAACCAGCGGGAGGTTATCTTCCATTTCCAAATGTATTTGAATAAAGCGAGTCGGCCCTGACTGCCGCGTCCGTAGATCGTGTGCCCCGCTGACGCCTGGCCATTCGGTCACGATATTGATAATTTCCTGACGTTCCTCGTCAGGAAGCGCGCGGTCTAATAACGACTGAATGGCGTCATAACCCATACGCAGAGCGCTATATAAAATATAGATGCCAATCCCGAGAGCAAACAGCGCGTCGGCACGATGCCAACCATACCAGGAGAGACCCAGCGCCACCAGAATTGCGCCGTTCATCATAACATCAGACTGATAATGAAGCATATCTGCTCGCACCGCCTGACTTTGCGTTTTTCTCACCACCCAACGCTGGAACGTTACCAGCACCAGCGTGCTGACCAGTGCGATCAGCGTCACGGCAATACCGACACCCGCCGCCTGCATCGGCTCCGGACGCGCCAGGTGCTGAATACCGGTCAAAAACAGAAACAGAGCCGACCCGGAGATAAACATACTTTGTGCCAGCGCGGCCAACGATTCTGCCTTACCGTGGCCAAAAGTATGTTCCTCATCAGCGGGTTGAAGCGAATAACGCACGACCAGCAGATTCGTTAACGAGGCGGCAATATCCACCAGCGAGTCCACAAGCGCAGCCAGAATACTCACAGACCCGGTGTACCACCACGCAAAAATCTTGATCAAAAGTAACGCGGACGCCATCACCGTCGCCGCAATAGCCGCACGGCTCACCAGCCGCCCATAAGATTGATTCATACATGCTCCTTTTCGGCGATGCGCTTAGTATAACCTGAACTTTTGTCGCCACGAGGAGCAAGGCGGGAGTCGTTTCGCTGAATGACAGGCAAAAAAAACCCCCACATCATGTGGGGGAAGACAGGGATGGTGTCTATGGCAAGGAAAACAGGGTCTACTACTGGGGTTGCACGGTATTGCTACTACTCGACAGCATGGTTGCTGAACCTTTTTGCATCCTTGCAACCTCACGCAACTGATCCATTCGTTGCTGGTGTTTAGCATTAAGAACCGCTTGCTGCTCCGGCGTTAACAGGTGGTACATCTGGTTGCGAACCTTCGCCATTTCAATCTGGCGAGTAACCTGTTCCTGCGCCATTTTATTAGCCTGAGCGCGCACAGCGTTTTCATCAAAATTTTCTGCGGTGACAAGACGATGCATTGTCTCCATTTCGCTAACATTAATGGGTTGCCTGTCATGGCGTGCCCGTTGCATAAGATCTCGTAACTGCTGGCGTTGCTGTTCGGTTAAACTTATGCCGTCAAACATATGACTCTGGCTGGTGCGCTGCGCCCCGTCGTCTCCAGGGAGCCAGTTAACGCTGGTAACGACTTCAGCGGCTTGGCTATATGCACTTAGCGCCAGCGTTGAGGCCATGACGGCAGCAATAACATTGCGCATCACATACTCCCAATACGTTTGTGTCTGTGTAGCGATTCAACGAGATACAGTCTACGATTCGGGCTGCAAACATGCGTCAGGGGGTGTAAAACAACGTAAAGTCATGGATTAGCGAGCCTTGATGACGTAATTTCTGCCTCGGAGGTATTTAAACAATGAATAAAATCCTGTTAGTTGATGATGACCGGGAGCTCACCTCCCTGTTAAAAGAGCTGCTCGATATGGAAGGATTTAACGTGCTCGTGGCCCATGACGGGGAACAGGCGCTGGCCCTTCTGGACGACAGCATCGATTTACTTTTGCTTGATGTGATGATGCCGAAGAAAAACGGTATCGATACGCTTAAAGAGTTACGTCAGACACACCAGACCCCGGTTATCATGCTAACTGCCCGCGGCAGCGAGCTGGATCGCGTTCTCGGCCTCGAGCTGGGCGCCGATGATTACTTGCCTAAGCCCTTCAACGATCGTGAGCTGGTGGCGCGTATACGCGCGATTCTGCGCCGTTCTCACTGGAGTGAGCAGCAGCAAACCACCGAAGTCGGTTCCCCGACGCTGGAAGTTGACGCCTTGAGCCTCAACCCCGGCCGCCAGGAAGCCAATTTCGATGGTCAGACCCTGGAGCTGACCGGCACGGAGTTCACCCTGCTCTACCTGCTGGCGCAGCATCTTGGCCAGGTTGTCTCTCGTGAACATCTGAGCCAGGAAGTATTGGGAAAACGCCTGACGCCGTTCGATCGCGCCATCGACATGCATATTTCCAATCTGCGTCGTAAGCTGCCGGAACGCAAAGACGGCCATCCGTGGTTTAAAACCCTGCGTGGACGCGGCTACCTGATGGTTTCGGCTTCATGATAGGAAGTTTAACCGCACGCATCTTCGCTATTTTCTGGCTCACGCTGGCGCTGGTGTTGATGCTGGTTCTGATGTTGCCCAAGCTGGACTCGCGCCAGATGACCGAACTGCTGGAGAGCGAACAGCGTCAGGGCACCATGATTGAACAGCACGTCGAGGCCGAACTGGCGACCGATCCCCCCAATGACCTGATGTGGTGGCGTCGGCTGTTTCGCGCTATCGATAAGTGGGCTCCGCCGGGACAGCGTTTACTGCTGGTCACCAGCGAAGGCCGCGTGATCGGTGCAGAACGCAACGAAATGCAGATCATTCGTAACTTTATCGGCCAGGCCGATAATGCCGATCATCCGCAGAAAAAACGCTACGGCCGTCTGGAAATGGTCGGGCCGTTTTCCGTCAGGGATGGGGAAGATAATTACCAGCTCTATCTGATCCGCCCTGCCAGCACCTCCCAGTCCGATTTTATCAACCTGCTGTTCGACCGCCCGCTGCTCCTGCTTATCGTCACGATGCTGGTCAGTTCGCCGCTGCTGCTGTGGCTGGCCTGGAGTCTGGCCAAACCGGCGCGCAAGTTGAAAAACGCCGCCGATGAGGTCGCGCAAGGCAACCTGCGTCAACATCCGGAACTGGAAGCCGGCCCGCAGGAGTTTTTAGCCGCCGGGGCCAGTTTTAACCAGATGGTCACGGCGCTGGAGCGCATGATGACCGGTCAGCAGCGTCTGCTGTCCGATATTTCCCACGAGCTGCGTACGCCGCTTACGCGCCTGCAGCTGGGCACGGCCTTACTGCGCCGTCGCAGCGGCGAGAGCAAAGAGCTTGAGCGTATTGAGACCGAGGCCCACCGGCTGGACAGCATGATTAACGACCTGCTGGTGATGTCGCGCAATCAGGCGAATAACGCGCTGGTCAGTGAAACGGTGAAAGCCAATCAGCTGTGGGGCGAAGTACTGGATAACGCGGCGTTTGAAGCCGAGCAGGTTGGAAAATCCTTCACCGTCGAGTATCCGCCGGGCCCCTGGCCGCTGTACGGCAATCCTAATGCGCTGGAAAGCGCGCTGGAAAATATCGTCCGTAACGCGCTGCGCTACTCGCACACCAAAATTTCGGTCAGTTTTTCGGTGGATAAAGACGGCATCACGGTCAACGTCGATGATGATGGTCCGGGCGTCAGTCCGGAGGATCGCGAGCAGATTTTCCGTCCGTTCTACCGTACCGACGAGGCGCGCGATCGCGAGTCCGGCGGCACCGGTCTGGGGCTGGCGATTGTCGAGGCCGCGATTCAGCAGCATCGCGGCTGGGTCAAAGCCGATGACAGCCCGTTAGGCGGTTTGCGGCTGACCATCTGGCTGCCGCTGTATAAGCGCACCTGATCGCTCTTCTCCGGCTTATGCTGCGCTTCGCCGGGCTACAACAACCGTCCACAGACGGGTAGCCCGGACAGGCGCAGCGCGCCGCTTCCGGGATAATTCGCAGCCAGCGCCTCCGGCGATATCGGCGAACTATTTCCCCCACAATCTCCGCGAATTGTCTTCGATCTGCCCGCTCAGACGCCGTTTCTGCAGGGTACGGCTCCAGCTCGCCGACAGCCCCGCCGCCGAGAGCAGGCGATGGTATTGTTCGTCATCGAACGGCATATGCCAGGCAATGGCGCCCGCCTCATGGACGCTCACGTCGCTGAGTCGGGAAACCAGCTCCAGCGGCGCATCGCCGGATACCAGCCCGCCCGCCACGACCCGATACAGCCAGCCGGTTTTACCGCTGTTCTGCATGAGCTGCGCCATATCGCTGACAGCAAAATGATAGTTAAGCTTGAAGCACGGTGAACGCGGCTGCGTCACCTGAATCAGCGCCTCTCCCCAGCGGAAGATGTCGCCGATACAGACGTCGTTTTCCGTTAGCCCTTCGGTCGAGAGATTCTCGCCAAACGCCGGGGCGCAGAAAAGATCCGCCTGCTGCGGAAGTTCAAGAGCCCAATGGGCGTAGTGTTCACGGGGATAGTGGCACAGCGCGCGGTCCGGCCCGCCATGTATTTTCTTCTCCGCCTGTTCATCGCCCTCCAGCCCCAGTTCACCGAGGGTCAGTTCACCGTCGACCTGAATTTTACCGATGGCGCTTGGACGGCTGCCGTCGTAATCCTTTACCTTGCCCACAAAGACATTCACCGGATAGTGCATCGCTGCTCCTTTGCTGCGGATATAAAAAAAGCGAGTCATCAGACTCGCTTCTCGTTCAGCACAATGCAACCTTATTTTTTGGCGGCAAAACGCGCTGCTGCTTCGTCCCAGTTAACCACGTTCCAGAACTCTTTGATGTAGTCCGGACGACGGTTCTGGAATTTCAGGTAGTAAGCGTGTTCCCAAACGTCCAGGCCCAGAATCGGGAAGCCGGAAGCGCCGGAGATAGCTTCGCCCATCAGCGGGGAGTCCTGGTTAGCGGTAGAAACCACGGCCAGTTTGTCGCCCTTCAGCACCAGCCATGCCCAGCCAGAACCGAAACGGGTCGCAGCTGCTTTTTCAAACTCAGCTTTGAAGTTATCAACGGAACCGAAATCACGTTCGATAGCGGCTTTCAGGTCGCCCTGCAGGGTAGTACCGGTTTTCAGGCCTTTCCAGAACAGGCTGTGGTTAGCATGGCCGCCCGCGTTGTTACGCAGTACGGTTTTTTTGTCAGCCGGCAGCTGATCCAGTTTAGCGATCAGTTCTTCAGCAGACAGGCCAGCAAATTCCGGCAGGCTTTCCAGCGCAGCGTTGGCGTTGTTAACGTAGGCCTGGTGATGTTTAGTGTGATGGATTTCCATCGTCTGCTTATCAAAGTGCGGTTCCAGGGCGTCATAAGCGTACGGCAGGGCTGGCAGTGTATAACTCATAATCATCTCCATTATTGTTAAGCGGCAGGAAGTGTTAATGCCGAGTAAGCAGTTGGTTCATTATAGTTAATTAAATGATATTGAAAACGCTTATCAATGCCGTATTTTTAATAAGGTTATAACCACAGGGTATACCTGCATTTTTGTGAGCTGGAACAAGTAATTAAGTTTTTGGTTGCCAGAGTTCAGCGTCACATGGCAACAGCCTGAAGGCGAGAAAACTGACCGATTTTTACACTCATCGTGTCGGAAGAAGATTTATCCGATAAAAAAATAGATGAGGATAAAATCAATGAATCACGCGATTACGATGGGTATTTTTTGGCATTTGATAGGTGCGGCCAGTGCAGCCTGTTTCTATGCCCCGTTCAAACAAGTTAAACAGTGGTCATGGGAAACCATGTGGTCAATCGGCGGGATTGTCTCCTGGCTGATTCTTCCCTGGGCTATCAGCGCGATGCTGCTGCCTGATTTCTGGGCCTATTACCGTTCCTTCAACGCCTCCACGCTGCTGCCGGTGTTTCTGTTTGGCGCGATGTGGGGGATCGGCAATATTAACTACGGCCTGACCATGCGCTACCTCGGCATGTCGATGGGGATCGGTATTGCCATCGGGATTACCCTGATTGTCGGTACGCTGATGACCCCGATTATCAACGGGCAGATCGATGTGCTGCTGCATACCCAGGGTGGCCAGATGACGCTGCTCGGCGTGCTGGTTGCGGTGATTGGCGTGGCGATAGTCACCCGCGCCGGCCAGCTGAAAGAGCGCAAGATGGGCATTAAAGCCGAAGACTTCAATCTGAAAAAAGGGCTGATGCTGGCGGTGATGTGCGGCATTTTTTCTGCCGGGATGTCCTTTGCGATGAACGCCGCCAGACCCATGCATGATGCCGCGGCGGCGCTGGGGGTTGACCCGCTGTATACCGCGTTGCCCAGCTATGTGGTGATTATGGGCGGCGGCGCGCTGGTCAACCTTGGCTTCTGCTTTATTCGTCTGGCTAAAGTCAAACACCTGTCGATCAAAGCCGACTTCTCGCGGGCAAAACCGCTGATCGTCGCCAACGTGCTGCTGTCGGCGCTGGGCGGCCTGATGTGGTATCTCCAGTTTTTCTTCTATGCCTGGGGCCACGCCAGTATTCCCGCGCAGTATGACTACATGAGCTGGATGCTGCATATGAGCTTCTATGTGCTGTGCGGCGGGCTGGTCGGGCTGGTGCTGAAAGAGTGGAACAACGCCGGGCGTCGTCCGGTCAGCGTGTTAAGTCTGGGCTGCGTGGTGATTATCATCGCCGCCAATATCGTTGGCCTCGGAATGGCCAGCTAACGCCCTATGCGGCAACGCGACTGCGTTGCCGCCACTGCCCAGGGGTCATGCCAATTTCACGATTAAAGACGACGGAAAAGTAGTTGCTGTCTTCAAATCCGCACTGCATCGCAATGTCACCAATCAAGCGCTCGGTGTGCTGCAATAAATACTGCGCGTGGCAGATACGCAGCTGACGCAGGTAATGGTTGATCGTCATCCCGGTCTGCTGGCGAAACTGCTGACGCAGCGCACGCTCGCCGCACCCTTCCCGCTCACAAAACAGCTCGAGAATAAAAGGTCGGTTCAGGCTGCCGGCCAGTTCGGTCAGCAGCTTATCGAGGAGCGTTTCGCTTTGGGTCGCCGCCCGGTTATCGGTCGCATAGCGGTGGCGATGAAGAATCAATACCAGCTGCGCAAACAGCAGCTCGGCCATGTTATTAGCCTGCGCATCGCCGCGGGCGCTCTCCTGCTCCAGCTGAGTAATCACCTGGCGAACCTGGGCCATACCAGAACTGCCGATCCGCCAGTGCGGCATCCACGACGTCCCAAACAAACCGGGAATATGGGCCGCCCAGTCAAAGTTAAGCCGCAGACGATCCGGGCAATAGATGACGTTTTGCAGAACTAAATCATTCACCGAGGCGTAGGAGTGTTTGTCTTCGGCGCGAATATAAAACAGATCGCCACGGGTAATGCGCCATGGGCGATCGTTAAGGACATGCAGGCCATTTCCCCGCCATACCAGCACCAGTTCGCAGAACTCGTGGGTATGCTCGGCGAAGACATTTTGCGGATAACGGTCGGCAACCGCTACCGCCTGAGAAGGAGAGGCAAAAAACTCATCTTTGCGCAGAATCAGCTGACCAGCCACTACCAGAACTCCACCGCCAATAACGGTTTATTATTCGCGTTTTTGCTCGCTAAAACGTTGACTGCTCTCGCGTTACTGAAGAATGGCGTCCCGTCCCTGGCGAATATCGCGCGGCGACCAGGAAAACTCGCGGCGAAAAAGCGTCGAAAAGTGGTTACTGTCGCCGAAACCGCAGCGATAGGCAATATCCGTAATGCTCTCATCGCTATGGCGTAGCAGGTGACGCGCCTTCATCAGTCGCACCCGATTGAGGTAGCGCTGCGGCGTCAGGCCGGTCTGTTGCTTCAACTGGCGATGTAACGTTCTCAGCGACAGGGAAAACTTAGCCGCCACCTCCTCCCAACAGACCTCCTCGGCGAAGTGATCTTCCAGCCAGGCCATCAGCTGATTCAGCCGCGCTTCGTTGCCGACCGCCCCTTCCGCGAGGCTGCTTTTACGCAGCAGGACCAGCAGTTGCATAAAGAGAATCTCCCGTCCGGCGAGCGTATGCATATCCGGTTCGAGACCGATATCTTCCATTTGTCCGACGATCTGCCGTACCTGCTGCAGCACGGTCTGGTTCACCCGCCAGTGAGAAAGGTAATTTCCCTCTTGCTCCTGCGGTAACAGCTGATTGACGCCATTCAGAAAGCGAAAGGCATCCGGCGCGCGGTAGAGCACGTTCGTCAGGCATAAATTGTCCGTATGTTCATAGAGATGACGATCGTGATCGCGAATAAAGCACACCGAACCGCCGCTGATGGTATAGGGCTGGCCGTTAAACACATGAATCCCCGTACCGTGCTCAACGATGACGATTTCATGGAAATCGTGATGATGTTCCGGGAACGCCGCCTGAGGGAGACGTGGCTCAATGGCCACAGCAGAAGTCCCGGACTTAAAGAAATCCACGCTGTGCAAGATGGTCATAACGGCGCCCTCGAAATGAGAAATGTTATCAATCAGTGTCACAAATAGTAATTAAGGGTCCGCAATCCGGCCTTCAATTTTTGACCGCAAAATTCGTAAAACCTGCCGCTTTTTCAAGAAACAGCCGGAAAGATCGGGAACTGCGGACAACATCACATCCTCTTCCCTGACGCTCATGAAGAGAAACTGTGACCTCCCTCACGGTCATCTTTGCTTTCTTGCCAGCCGCCTGTTTTCCCTGTCAGTGGCAAGAAGGTGCGCGATTCACGACTTTTTTAGACTGCTGACAATGATTTTTACAAGGATCTCCCCATGAGCTTTCGTCATTGTGTAGCCGTTGATTTAGGCGCCTCCAGCGGGCGGGTGATGCTTGCCAGCTATGAATGCGGGCCGCGTACGCTAACGCTGCGCGAAATACACCGCTTTACCAATAGCCTGCAAAAGGTGGATGGCTACGACTGCTGGGATGTCGACCGTCTGGAAGGCGAAATTCGCCGCGGGCTGGTGAAGGTCTGCGAGCAGGGTATCCTCATCGACAGTATCGGTATTGATACCTGGGGCGTGGATTATGTCCTGCTGGATAAGCACGGCGAACGCGTGGGCCTGCCGGTCTCCTATCGTGACTCACGTACCCATGGCCTGATGCACCATGCCGAAGAGCAGATAGGCCGCGCCGAGATCTACCGCCGTAGCGGCATTCAGTTTATGTCCTTCAATACCCTTTACCAGCTCCGCGCGCTGGTTGAACAGCAGCCGGAGCTGGTCAGCCAGGTTTCGCATGCGCTGCTGATCCCTGACTATTTCAGCTTTCGCCTCACCGGCAATCTGAACTGGGAATACACCAACGCCACCACCACCCAGTTGATCAATATTAACAGCGATAGCTGGGATGAAGAGCTGTTGAACTGGAGCGGAGCGCCGCGCGAATGGTTCGGTACGCCGACGCATCCCGGTAACGTGATCGGTCACTGGATATGCCCGCAGGGCAACGCCATTCCGGTAGTGGCCGTCGCCAGTCACGATACCGCCAGCGCGGTGATCGCCGCGCCGTTGGCCAGCAAAAACGCCGCGTATCTCTCTTCCGGCACCTGGTCGCTGATGGGCTTTGAAAGCAAAACCCCCTACACCGGCAGCGACGCGCTGCAGGCGAATATCACCAATGAAGGTGGCGCCGAAGGGCGCTATCGGGTGCTGAAAAATATCATGGGCCTCTGGCTGCTACAGCGGGTGCTGAAAGAACAAAACATCAGCGACCTGTCGGCGCTGATCGCCCGTACCGCTCCTCTTCCGGCCTGCCGTTTCGTCATTGACTGCAACGACGAACGCTTTATCAATCCGGCCAATATGAGCGCCGAAATTCAGTCCGCCTGTCGCGAGTCCGGGCA
Organism: Klebsiella planticola ATCC 33531; assembly: GCF_000735435.1. Lineage (GTDB taxonomy): Bacteria > Pseudomonadota > Gammaproteobacteria > Enterobacterales > Enterobacteriaceae > Klebsiella > Klebsiella planticola. The sequence continues at coordinate 45,638 of NZ_JMPP01000013.1, forward strand.
GCCGGTTCCCGGCGATGACGCCGAACTGGCGCGCTGTATTTTCGACAGCCTGGCCCTGCTCTACGCCCGCGTACTCCGCGAACTGGCCCAACTCCGCGGCCAGCCGTTCAGCCAGCTGCATATTGTCGGCGGCGGCTGCCAGAACGCGCTGCTTAATCAGCTGTGCGCCGACGCCTGCGGCATCACGGTGGTTGCCGGGCCCGTAGAGGCCTCTACGCTGGGCAATATCGGCATCCAGCTGATGACCCTGGACGAATTGAATAACGTCGACGATTTCCGTCAGGTGGTATGCCGCAATGCCGCGCTTACCACCTTTACCCCCAATCCTGAACATGAAATTGCCCGTTTCGTGGCGCAGTTTCAGCCACAACAGACTAAGGAGCTTTGCGCATGACCACTCAACTTGAACAAGCCTGGGATATTGCTAAACAGCGCTACGCTGCCGTTGGCGTGGATGTCGAGGAGGCCCTGCGTCAACTGGACCGGCTACCCGTTTCGATGCACTGCTGGCAGGGCGATGACGTCGCCGGCTTCGAAAACCCGGAAGGGAGCTTAACGGGCGGGATTCAGGCCACGGGGAACTATCCGGGCAAAGCCCGGAACGCTGGCGAGCTGCGCGCCGACCTTGAGCAGGCGCTGAGCCTGATTCCGGGGCCGAAACGCCTGAATCTGCACGCGCTCTATCTGGAATCAGACACGCCGGTGGCGCGCAATGAAATCAAACCACAACACTTCCGCAACTGGGTTGAGTGGGCCAAAACCAATAAGCTGGGGCTGGATTTTAACCCCTCCTGTTTCTCCCACCCGATGAGCGCAGATGGTTTTACTCTGTCGCATGCCAACGACGAAATCCGCCAGTTCTGGATCGATCACTGTAAAGCCAGCCGCCGTATCTCGGCCTGGTTCGGCGAGCAGCTGGGCACCCCGTCGGTGATGAATATCTGGATCCCGGACGGCATGAAAGATATTACCGTTGACCGCTTTGCCCCGCGCCAGCGTCTGCTCAATGCGCTGGATGAGGTCATCAGCGAAAAACTCGACCCGGCGCATCATATCGATGCCGTAGAGAGCAAACTGTTCGGTATCGGCGCGGAAAGCTACACCGTCGGCTCCAACGAGTTCTACATGGGATACGCCACCAGCCGCCAGACCGCGCTGTGCCTCGATGCCGGCCACTTCCACCCGACGGAAGTCATCTCCGACAAAATCTCCGCCGCCATGCTGTATATCCCTCGGCTGCTGCTGCACGTCAGCCGTCCGGTGCGCTGGGACAGTGACCACGTCGTGCTGCTGGATGACGAAACCCAGGCGATCGCCAGCGAAATCATCCGTCACAACCTGTTCGACCGCGTGCACATCGGTCTCGATTTCTTCGACGCCTCGATTAACCGCATCGCGGCGTGGGTGATTGGCACCCGCAACATGAAGAAAGCGCTGCTGCGCGCCCTGCTGGAACCGACGGAACAGCTGCGCCAGCTGGAAGCTGACGGTGACTACACCGCCCGTCTGGCCCTGCTGGAAGAGCAGAAGTGCCTGCCATGGCAGGCCGCCTGGGAGATGTACTGCCAGCGTCATGATACCCCGGCCGGTAGCCAGTGGCTGGATAGCGTGCGGGCTTACGAAAAAGCGGTTCTGAACCAGCGCAGATAATGCCGGATTTTCCCCGGGTCGCGGCTGACGCCTTACCCGGGCTACGGATCGGCGAATTCTGCTCATCCGGATAAGCCGTTTACGACGCCATCACAGGACCTACGGCAGATAAACACCCTATTTACGGTGAGGGCAATTCCCGCACCAAATGAACAGGAATACAAGACTATGCAGAACATCATCAACGCCTGGTTCGTCCAGGGCATGATTAAAGCCACCTCCGATGCCTGGCTGAAGGGCTGGGACGAGCGTAACGGCGGTAACCTGACGCTGCGCCTCGACGAAGCGGATATCGAACCGTTCGCGGCCGATTTTCACGCTAAGCCGCGCTACATCGCCCTCAGTCAGCCGATGCCCACGCTGGCGAACCAGCCGTTTATCGTCACCGGCTCCGGCAAATTTTTCCGCAACGTCCAGCTCGATCCTGCGGCCAATCTCGGCGTGGTGAAGGTAGACAGCGATGGTGCGGGATACCACGTGCTATGGGGACTGACGGACGATGCGGTGCCGACCTCTGAATTACCGGCGCATTTTCTCTCCCACAGCGAACGCATCAAGCTGACCAACGGCAAAGACCGCGTGATCATGCACTGCCACGCCACCAACCTGATTGCCCTGACCTATGTACTGGAGAACAACAGCGATCTGTTCACCCGTAAACTGTGGGAAGGCAGCACCGAATGTCTGGTGGTCTTCCCGGACGGGGTCGGCATTCTGCCGTGGATGGTGCCGGGTACCGATGAAATTGGCCAGGCCACCGCCCAGGAAATGCGCAAACATTCGCTGGTGCTGTGGCCGTTCCACGGCGTCTTCGGTAGCGGCCCGACGCTGGACGAAACCTTCGGTCTCATCGATACCGCCGAGAAGTCAGCCGAAGTGCTGGTGAAAGTCTATTCGATGGGGGGCATGAAACAGACCATCACCCGCGAAGAGCTCATCGCCCTGGGCAAACGCTTTGCGGTACAACCCATGCAGTCCGCGTTAGACCTGTATCAATAACAACATCGCGCCCCGCTCACCGAGACGGGGCGAACTCTGTCACCTGCAAATCATTCCCCGAGTAAGTCGCACTGCAGGAAGGGGGCGGAGTCCACGGATGGACGGGTCGTACAAGCCAACGCATCTGTCATGTGCATGACAACGGGAATCTAACTCAATCATGTGGAGTAAAAGCAATGAAAACAAAGACAAGCTTGATCCTCACCGTTGCCATTATGGCGTTGTCCGGTTCTGCTTCCGCGGAAGTGAAAATCGCCCTCGTGGCGAAATCGTTGGGAAATGGATTCTTCGAAGCCGCGAACGTCGGCGCCCAGGAAGCGGCCAAAGAGTTAGGCGATGTGAAAGTGATTTATACCGGCCCAACCACCACCACGGCAGAAGCGCAGATCGAAGTGCTGAACGGATTGATCGCCCAGGGAGTGGATGCGATCGCTATCTCCGCCAACGATCCTGATGCCGTGGTCCCGGTACTGAAAAAAGCCATGCAGCGCGGTATCAAAGTCGTCTCCTGGGATTCCGGCGTAGCGCCGGCGGGTCGGCAAATCCATCTCAACCCCTCCAATAATGCCCTGATTGGCGAAACCAACGTCCGGCTCGCCGCCGAAGCGTTAAAAACGCTGAATGTCGATAAAGGCGATGTGGCCGTGTTAAGCGCCACGCCGACCTCGACCAACCAGAATATCTGGATCGAGGAGATGAAAAAGGTGCTGCCAAAGTACCCGTCCGTCAATCTGGTCACCGTGGCCTACGGTGACGATCTGTCGGATAAGAGCTACCGCGAAGCGGTGGGCCTGCTGAAGTCGTATCCCGATCTGAAAGTGATCGTCTCGCCTTCTTCGGTCGGGATCGTTGCCGCCGCGCAGGCGGTCAAGGATCAGGGCAAGATTGGCAAGGTCTACGTGACCGGGCTCGGGCTGCCGTCTGAAATGGCCGGGGCGATTAAATCCGGCGCCAGCAAAAGCTTCGCTATCTGGAACCCTATTGATCTGGGCTACGCCGCCACATATCTGGCCGACGATCTGGTTAAAGGGACAGCGAGTAAAACCGAAGCCAGTATGGGCAAGCTGGGTAAAGTACAGCTGGATGCCGACGGCAACGGCGCGATGGCCGAGCCGTTCGTTTACGATGCCAGCAACATCGATAAATTCTCAAAAATCTTTTGACCCCGTTCCCCTCACCGATTCAGGGAGGGGAAAAACTGGAGAATTATCATGATGGCATCCACTCCTCTGCTGTCGCTTAAGGGCATCACCAAGGTTTTCCCCGGTGTGCATGCCCTTGAGAACGTACAGCTCGATCTCTGGCCCGGCAAAGTGACCGCCTTAATCGGTGAAAACGGCGCCGGCAAATCCACGCTGGTCAAAGTCATGACCGGTATTTATCAGCCCGAAGAGGGCGAGATTCTCTATAAAGCGATCCCTATCCAGCTGCCGAACCCGGAGTCGGCGCATAAGGTGGGGATCACCGCGATTCATCAGGAAACCGTGCTGTTCGACGAGCTGTCGGTCACCGAAAATATTTTCGTCGGCCAGTATCTGCATACCGGCCTGCTGAAGAAACTCGACTGGCCCGCAATGCACCGCAAAGCCCGCGAAATTCTCACCCGCCTTGAGGTGCAGATTGACCCACGCGCGACGCTGAAAACCCTCAGCATCGCCCAGCGTCATATGGTGGCGATTGCCAGGGCGCTCTCCTTCGACGCCCAGGTGGTGATTCTCGATGAACCCACCGCCGCCCTCTCGCAGCATGAGATTCTGGAGTTCTATCAAATCGTTGAACGTCTGAAGCAAGACGGGAAAGCGATTTTGTTTATCTCGCATAAGTTTGACGAAATTTTCGAACTGGCTGATTACTACACCATTTTGCGCGACGGCGTCTTCGTCAGCTCCGGCGCGATGAATGACATTACCGAAGAACGGATGGTGGCGATGATGGTCGGTCGCGCCATCACCCAGACCTACCCGAAAGTCGAGTGCACGCCGGGCGAAACGGTCCTGGAGGTGAAGAACCTCTGTCATCCCACCGAGTTTGCCAACATCCATTTTTCGCTGCGTAAAGGTGAAATTCTGGGCTTCTACGGCCTGGTCGGCGCCGGGCGAACCGAGCTGATGCAGGCGCTCTCCGGGGTATCTCGTCCCGCGAGCGGAGAGATCGTGCTGAACGGTAAAACCATGCACTTCCGCCAGCCAGCGGACGCCATCCGGGCGGGTATTGTCTGCGTGCCGGAAGAGCGGCAGAAGCAGGGGGCGATTATTGCCCTGCCAATCGCCCAGAACATTAGCCTGCCGCAGCTAAGTCAACTCAACCCCAATGGCGTATTGAACGCCACCCGCGAATGGCAGCTGGCGAATAAGTATGCCTCACGTCTGCAGGTCAAAGCGTTTAACTGGCAGCAGACGGTAGAAACCCTCTCCGGTGGCAATCAGCAGAAAGTGGTGATCGGCAAATGGCTGGCCACGCACCCGGAGGTGATCATTCTCGATGAGCCAACCAAGGGGATCGACATCGGTTCAAAAGCGGCGGTGCATCAGTTTATGTCCGAACTGGTAGGCCAGGGGCTGGCGGTGATCATGGTGTCGTCGGAGCTGCCGGAAGTCATGGGGATGGCAGACCGCATCATCGTGATGCATGAAGGGCTGATGGTGGCCGAATATCGCGCCGGGGAGGCAACGGCGGAAACCATCGTCAGCGCCGCCAGCGGCCTCGGTCGGGAGGCAGCATAATGGGGCGACAACTGCTTAAACACCGTGAAGCGCTGCTGGCTGTCGTCATCATTATGATGATCGGCGCTATCGGCAGCCGGGCGCCGTCATTTATCACTCCCGGTAATCTGGTGGAGATGTTTAACGACACCGCCATTTTGATCATCCTTGCCCTCGGTCAGATGATGGTGCTGCTGACCAAAGGCATCGATCTGTCGATGACCGCCAATCTGGCGCTGACCGGGATGATTGTCGCGCTGCTCAACGCCCACTATCCCGAGGTACCGGTTTGGGCGCTGTTGGTTCTGGCAACCCTGCTGGGCCTGCTGATGGGGATGATCAACGGCCTGCTGGTATGGCGGCTCGGCATCCCGGCCATTGTGGTCACCCTCGGTACCATGAGCATCTACCGCGGCATTATCTTCCTGCTTTCCGACGGCGGCTGGGTCAACTCGCACCAGATGAGCGCCGATTTTCTCGGCCTGCCGCGCGCCTCGCTGCTTGGGCTACCGCTGCTGAGCTGGTGCGCCATCGCCGCGCTGCTGCTGGTGGGCTACTTTCTGCGTTACAGCCGTACCGGCCGGGCACTGTATACCGCAGGCGGCAACGCTACCGCGGCGTATTACACCGGGATTAATGCGGGGAAAATGCAGTTCATCAGCTTCTGCCTCTCCGGCGCGCTGGCGGGCTTTTGTGGCTACCTGTGGATCTCGCGCTTTGCCGTCGCCTACGTTGACGTTGCCAACGGTTTTGAATTACAGGTCGTGGCCGCCTGCGTGATTGGCGGCATCAGTACGATGGGGGGAACCGGGCGCGTCATCGGCTGCCTTTGCGGCGCGCTGTTCCTCGGCATCATCAATAATGCGCTGCCGGTAATTGGTATCTCACCGTTCTGGCAAATGGCGATCTCCGGCGCGGTCATCGTTATCGCGGTGGTGCTCAATGAGCGCGGCAACAAGCGACACGGGCGGTTAATTCTGCGCAGTGCGGTGGTTGCCGCGCAAAAACAGACGGTGAAATCATGAGCAAAATAATGACCCCGGAAGAGATGATCAACGTCGCACCTGCGCCGTCACCGCTGCGCCGCCTGCTGTGCTGGGAAGGATTTTTACTCGCGGTCACGGTGGTGGTTTTCGTGGTCTGCGCGCTGGCCTCGCCCTACTTCCTCAATATCTGGAATCTGTCGGACGCCACCTTCAACTTTACCGAGAAGGCGATTGTGGTCCTGCCGATGGCGATGTTGATTATTGCCCGGGAAATCGACCTCTCGGTCGCCTCCACCATGGCGCTGAGCTCAACGGTGATGGGCTTCTGCGCGGCGGCGGGGATCGATACGCCGCTGCTGGTGGTCGTCGGGCTGGGGGTGGGTCTGCTGTGCGGTCTGTTTAACGGCCTGCTGGTCACGCGCCTGAATCTGTCGTCGATCGTCATTACCATCGGCACCATGAGCCTGTATCGCGGTATGACCTACATTCTGCTGGGCGACAAAGCGCTGAACCACTATCCGGACAGCTTCGCCTGGTTCGGCCAGGGCTATGTGTGGGGCGCGCTCTCGTTCGAGTTCGCGCTGTTTATTCTTCTCGCCATCGCCTTTGCTTTCCTGCTGCACAAAACCAACTTTGGCCGCCGCACCTACGCCATTGGCAATAACCCGACCGGCGCCTGGTTTTCCGGTATCAACGTGAAGCGCCACAACCTGGTGCTGTTTGCGCTGGTCGGGCTGATGTCCGGGTTAGCCGCCGTGCTGCTGACCTCCCGACTTGGCAGCACCCGCCCGACCCTGGCGATGGGCTGGGAGCTGGCGGTCGTGACGATGGCGGTACTCGGCGGCATCAATATTCTCGGTGGTTCCGGCAGCATGGTGGGGGTGATTATCGCCGCCTTCCTGATGGGGCTGGTGACCTTTGGCCTGAGCCTGCTCAACGTGCCGGGCATTGTTATGTCAATCATCATCGGCGCGATGCTGATTGCGGTGATCTCGCTGCCAATTATTACGCGGCGAGTGATGCAGCGAAGACGGATCTAATGCCGGACGGCGCTGCGCCTACGAGAGAACAGGCCCACGCAAACGCAGCGCCGCCGGGCATAAAAATCACGGTAATTAAGGAGAATTATGATGAGTTTTATGTTGGCACTTCCCAAAATCAGCCTCCACGGCGCGGGCGCTATCGGTGATATGGTCAAGCTGGTAGCGAATAAACAGTGGGGCAAAGCGCTGATCGTCACCGATGGCCAGTTGGTCAAGCTCGGGCTGCTGGACAGCCTGTTCGCCGCGCTGGATGAGCAGCAGCTGTCTTATCATCTGTTTGACGAGGTCTTTCCCAATCCCACCGAGGCGCTGGTACAACAAGGCTATGCGGCGTATCGGGAGGCCGGGTGCGATTACCTCATCGCCTTTGGCGGCGGCAGCCCAATCGATACCGCCAAAGCGGTAAAAATCCTCACCGCTAACCCGGCGCCTTCCACCGCTTACTCCGGCGTCGGCAAGGTGAAAAATGCCGGCGTACCGCTGGTGGCGATTAACACGACGGCCGGTACCGCGGCAGAGATGACCAGCAACGCGGTGATTATCGACTCCGGGCGTCAGGTCAAAGAGGTGATTATCGATCCGAATATTATCCCGGATATTGCGGTGGATGACGCCAGCGTAATGCTGGATATTCCGCCATCCATCACCGCCGCAACCGGGATGGACGCTCTGACCCACGCCATCGAAGCGTTTGTTTCCGTCGGCGCCCATCCGCTTACCGACGCCAACGCGCTGGAGGCCATTCGCCTGATATCCCGGTGGCTACCGAAGGCCGTTGAGGACGGGCATAACCTCGAGGCGCGCGAACAAATGGCATTCGGCCAGTATCTGGCGGGCATGGCATTTAACAGCGCCGGACTGGGGTTGGTCCATGCGCTGGCGCATCAGCCAGGCGCCACCCACAATCTGCCGCATGGCGTATGCAATGCTATCCTGCTGCCGATCATCGAAAATTTTAACCGCCCGAACGCCATCGCTCGCTTTGCCCGCGTGGCGCAGGCCATGGGCGTGGACACCCACGGTTTGAGCGATGAAGCCGCCAGCACAGAAGCCATCAACGCGATTCGCGCACTGAGCAAACGGGTCGGAATCCCGCAAGGCTTCAGCCAGCTTGGCGTCACCAAAGCCGATATCGAAGGCTGGCTGGATAAGGCGCTGGCTGACCCCTGCGCGCCATGCAACCCGCGCAGCGCCAGCCGCGATGAGGTCCGTGAGCTCTATCTGGAGGCCTTATGATCCGCAAAGCCTTTGTCATGCAGGTCAATCCCGACGCGCATGAGGAGTACCAGCGTCGCCATAATCCCATCTGGCCGGAGCTGGAGGCGGTACTCAAAGCACAGGGCGCGCATCGCTACGCGATTTATCTCGATAAAGAGCGCAATCTGCTGTTCGCCACGGTGGAAATTGAATCTGAGGAGCGGTGGAATGCAGTCGCCAGTACCGATGTCTGCCAGCGCTGGTGGCAACATATGCGCGATGTGATGCCTGCCAATCCGGACAACAGCCCGGTGAGCGCGGAGCTCAAAGAGGTGTTTTATCTCGCTTGAATCGCCCGGAAACCGGGTATAAAAAACGACGCCGCGGGTCACTGCGGCGTCGTGCCTGGCGCTCGGCCACGCCGGGTTATGGCCAACTGCACGATCAGGTCGTCATCGCCTTGCCCTCTACGCTGCCCTGGGGGGCTTTACCTGATAATGTGATAGCCGAGATAAGCGTGACCACCAGCGCTATTCCGCCAAGGATCATATAGGTGTCCTGGAAGCCAATCCGGTCATACATATTGCCGGCAAACGCGGAGAGGAAAATCGCCGCCACCTGTTTGGCAAACTGAAAACCGACCAGGTAGATCGTCGCCGACAGTCGAGTATCGAAGACGCCGGTGATGTATTTAAAGGCCCCCACCAGCAGGAACGGAACCTCGAGCGCATGGAGCATTTTCAGCGCCACCACTTCAGCGGCCGTCGTGGCAAACGATGAACCGATCATCCTTGCCGCCATCACCATCCCGGCAATCAACAAGGTATTTTTGGCGCCGATACGGTTAATAATCCATGGTGAGCAGAACATGATAATAGCATTGCAGATCTCCCCGGCAGTGGTGGCAAAACCAAACGCCCGCGTGCCTGCCTCCGGGGTGGTAAAGAAGGATTTAAAGAAGGTGGCGAACTGCTGATCGAACACGTCATAGACACAGGCCACGCCAACCACATACAAAATAAACATCCACATTTTGCGCTGGCGGAACATGCGCACCGCGGTTTTCAAATCCACTGCGGAACGATTGGCCCCCAGGGAGCCCAGCACCTGGGTCGCCTGACTGGCCTGCGGCTTAGCTATCGCCACCAGTACCAGCAGCAGCAAGGCCGCGACCGATCCCATCCAGAAAACCCATTCCGGGTTGACGCTAAACAACATGCCTGCCGTGGTCGCGCACAGCGCCCATCCCAGGCAACCGAAGGTACGCGCTTTGCCATACTCAAACCCGCTATTCCGGCTGACGCGCTCGATGTACGCCTCCATCGCCCCGGCGCCCGCGGAAAACACAAAGCCGATATAGGCACCGCCGCTTAACGCGCCGACCCAGATATTGGTTTTCAATAACGGAGCAAACACGTAGAGGAAGAACGGCGCAATCAGCACCAGCAGGACGGAGACGACCCACATCAGATGCTTCTTTAGCCCCAGCTTATCCGAGATAACGCCCAGCACCGGCTGAAAACAGATCGCAAACAGAGACAGGCTGGAAAACACAATACCGGTCTCGGTTTTGTTCAGTCCGATAACGTCCGATAGCCAGATCGGCAGAAACGGAAAACAGGTGGCCATGATGAAAAAGTAGAGAAAGAAGAACAGCCCGAAAATCCAGAAGTTAGGGTTGTTTTTATGGGTACAGGCGGTCGGGTTCATTTTTATATTCCTCAATAAGGGCCGCCGGGCGGCCCATTGCCATCACACGCGTTGCAGACCAATCAAAATGGCGCTTTCCGGGTCGAGAATCGGCAGCGCCAGTCCCGCCTGTTGCAACCACTCGCCGCTTACCGTCTGCGGTGAGGTCATCCACGCCGGCAGCTTGCGCATGGTGTGACCGCCCTCCCCCGTTATCTGAATATTCGGGTGATCAAGGAGCGTAATGTGATACCGCGCCCCCGCCTCCAGGCCCGCGATGCGCAGCGGCGCCATCAGGCTGTAATCCGGCATCGCCAGTTGGCTCACCAGAAACAGCGCCTGCCCCTTATCTTCGCTGACCACGCCGTGTGCGAGGGTAGTAGTGTCCGGCATATCCAGCCGCCACTGCACACCATGGTGAATCACGTCGCGCCACTGCTTATGCAGCGCCGCATACTTGCGGTAGCCGGCACGCTCCTGTTCATCGGCGCTCACCGGATCCAGCTCCAGCCCCATATGACCAAACAGCGCGGTCAGGCCGCGAAAAGCGATACTGTGCTGGCGGAAGGTGGCGTGACAGTGACGGTTGCCGATATGGGCCCCCATCACTTCCGGCGGGAAGAAATAGCTCATGCCGCGCTGGATGGTATTACGCTCCAGCGCATCGTTATTGTCTGAAGCCCAGAAGCGGTGGCTGCGTTTAAGCACCTCGTAATCAATGCGTCCGCCGCCGGAAGAACAGGATTCAAACTCGATCTGCGGGAAGCGGGCCACTAAGGTATCCAGCAGGCGATAAAACTGACGGGTTTGCGCGTCGGCCGCCGCTTTGCCGTTATGCGCCGGCTGCACCAGCTCGCGGTTCATATCCCACTTCACGTAATCAACCGCATGTTCGCCCAGCAGCCAGCTCATCCGCTCCAGCAGATAATCGAACGCCTGAGGGATATTCAGGTTCAGAACATACTGATGACGTCCGGTCAGCGCCTTATAGCCCGGCAGCGCCAGCACCCAGTCAGGATGCGCGCGATATAAATCGGAGTTCGGGTTAATCATTTCCGGTTCAACCCAGATGCCAAACTCCATGCCCAGCGACTTCACATGCTCAATCACCGGCGTCAGACCATTGGGATATTTCTTCTCATCGAGATACCAGTCGCCGAGCGCCGCCCAGTCGTCGTTGCGGCCTTTAAACCAGCCGTCGTCAATGATAAATCGCTCGACGCCCAGCGCCGCCGCCTCATCCGCCATGCGCATGATGTATTGCGGATCATGGTCGAAGTAAATCCCTTCCCAGGTATTGAGATGCACCGGTCGCGGCTTATTGTCCGGAAAACGAATGATCTGCTCACGCAGATAGCGGTGGAACTGCTGGCTCATACCGTTCAGCCCCTGAGCGGAATAGCTGGCATAGAGGCTGGGTGTCCACAACGTTTCCCCTTCCGCGAGCGCCATTTCGCCCGGCAGATACAAGGCTTCCGCCTGCAGGTAGCGGCGGCCGTCGGTTTTCACCTCCGCCCGCAGACGGTGGTTACCGCTCCAGCCCAAATGCACGCCCCAGACCTCTCCCTCCATTTCGCAAAACGCCGGGCTACCGGTAATCAGCGCCGGGAAATGTTCATGGGAGGTGCGTCCGCGGCGATTTTCCAGCACAAAACTGTCGTGCTCAAGGGTCAGACGATGCGGCTGAAATTCGCGAATCCAGCGGCCGTGGAACGCCATAACTTCGCGGGCACGTTCGGCAACCGGGAGCGTCACGGCCAGGCGATCGACCTGCCAGGGCTGCGAGCGAAGATTGGTTAAGCCATGTCGGACGCGCAGGACGCCGCTGCTATCGAGCTCAATCTCGCTATCCAGACGCAGACCGGCCTGCTTGTCTTCGCTGGTCAGCGTTAAGCGCTGCCCCTCGTGGAAAATCCCGGTAGTCACAAAGACCGGCGAACCATCCAGGCCCTGACGATGCCCTTCAATTCCCGGCGCGCCGAACAACCCGTGGCCCAGCTCGGCCATCAAGGTGACCGGCGAGTCAACATCAAGGCGACCGTTGGCGATCGGGCGAGCAAGTGTGTCAGCATCCTGCGGCGAAAAGTGCGCTAAATGCGGCCCCCAGTAGATAATTTCGGCGAACGGCTGGGTTTTGATTACCACATCAACCGTGGCGCTTTGCAGACGTAAAATCGAATCAGACATCAGACATCTCCACAACAAGGAATGTCTTACTGTTGATCCGAAACGTTTCGGGTAACAACCAAAACGTTTCGGATCCGTGATCGAGTGCAGAAATTAGCGTTGTAGAAAGACGATCAGGCGGTTTCGCCAGGGATGAATTCAGGTTGCCAGAGCACCTGTAAAGAGGAGAGATCGTCACCGGCGATCAGCCGCCGGACCATCTCTGCAATCTGCCGGCCGACGCCCTGACGGGTGGACTGAACCACCGCAGCGACCGGAGTATCGATAATGCTGTCCTGCGGCAATCCGTCATAAACCACTAATGACACGCGGCTATCGCCGGTCAGGCGACCCAGCTGCGAGAGCGCCATCGCCGCGCCGTCGCCGTGGGTATTGCAGTCAGTGACGATCGCCGTCGGCGGCTCCGGCAGGCGCAATAGCTCCAGCGTAGCCTGGTATCCGCCGCGTCGGGTGGGCGACACGCTACGCAGCCAGCTATCGGACAGACCCGCTTCACGCAAGGCGTCCAGGTAGCCGTTACGCCGCTGAATGATAAACGCCTGGCTGTTATTTTCCCCCAGCAGGGCGATGCGCCGATGGCCCTGGCTGATTAAGTGGCGGGTCGCGCGATACGTCCCGGCATAATTATCGAAATCAAACCAGGCGTAGGGCTGCGGCAGGCGGCTGCGACCAAGAGCGAGGAACGGGAACCCGGAGGAGAGCAACTGCGTCAGACGCGGATCGTCATCCAGCGTGTGCGCCACGATCAGCGCATCGACTCGCCGGCTTTGCACCATGCGCATATAGCCATGTTTATCCGCCTGCTCATCATCCGCGATCAGCAGCAAATCAATTTCATAACGCGCCAGCTCATGGCTAATCTCTCCGACCATCTCGAGAAACACCGTGTTATTCAGCGGAGCCGGACGTACGGGGAACACCAGGCCCACGGCATCGATTTTGCCCATTTTAAGACGCCTGGCAAAGGTATTGGGCCGATAGCCGCGGCGTTTCGCTTCTGCCTCGACGCGGGCTCGCGTCTCCTGCGACACGTCATCATAGCCGTTTAATGCCCGGCTGACGGTGGTGACCGAGATCCCAAGTTCTTTAGCAATGGCTTTCAGCGACATATGTATCCCTGTCTTCGCGGAGAATGCGGCTAGTTTCCCGCAATACGGAGATGGCGTCCAGCAACAGCAACAGCGACGGCGCCTGTGTCCTCGCCATCCCGTTAGTTTTGTTCAGCAACCAGTATCGCCTGAGTATCCGGTTCCAGCGCCTGGAAAACATGTTCCTGATCCGCCGGATAGCAGATGTAATCTCCTTCACCCAGCTCTTCCGGTGCTTCGGTCAACCCGACCCGCGCGCGCCCCTGAGTAATAATAATATGCTCAACCGAACCCGGTGGATGGGGGTGAGAAATTCGGTCAGCGCCTGGCTGCGTCAGTAATAAATAGATATCGCGGCGGGCACCCGGCGGACAACTCGCCAGCAAAATAGCCTGGTAATGGGCCTGTTCGGCCACCACTTTGGTTCCTTCTCCGCGACGCAATACCTGTGTCTTTTGCGCCTGCGGCTCCAGCAGCTGCGCAAAAGGGATATCCAGCGCGACGCAGAGGGCCCACAGGGTCTCCAGGCTCGGATTACCGTTGCCCGATTCCAGCTGCGATAACGTTGATTTAGCAATACCCGCCCGGCGCGCCACTTCCGCCAGCGACAGCCCGGTACGTGCACGTTCACGTACCAGACTTTTGGCAATCAGGCTAATTGGCTGTGTCATACACGGCTCCACGTTTTTTATATCGAACGATTCGTTCGTCTTGAAAATCGATACTGATGCGTTCATTATAATGGAAATTCGTTCGATATGGCTAAATAGTATGAAGCAGCACCTCTCCTGTCTCAAAGCAGACACTATCAAAGCGATAGCGTTAGTGTGCCTGGCAGTCGGCATCGTCGGCATGTCCTACGGTTCGCTGGCGATAGCCTATGGCTTCCCGGTCTGGGTTCCGTTTGCGCTCTCCCTTTCGGTACTGGCAGGCGCCTCAGAATTTATGTTTATCGGCATTATCGCCAGCGGCGGGAACCCGCTAGCCGCTGCGGCGGCAGGCCTGCTGGTCAACGCCCGTCATATTCCGTTCGGCGTCACGGTGCGCGACCTGGTCGGCAAACGCGGCGTCAGCCTGCTGGGTTGCCATATTATGAATGATGAGAGCGTGGTGTTCGGGCTCTCGCAAAAAACGCCGGAACAGCGTAAAGCCGCCTACTGGCTGTGTGGCCTCGGCGTGGCGATGATCTGGCCCGCAGGGGCACTGCTCGGCGCCATGGTCGGCAAGCTGTTACCCGACCCGGAAACCATTGGTCTGGATGCGGTATTCCCGGCTATTTTGCTGGCGCTGGTCATTCCGGCGTTTAAGAATCGCACCACCTTAATTCGCGCCTGCAGCGGCGCGGCGCTATCCCTTGCTACCGTTCCCTTCGCTCCGGTGGGTTTGCCGGTGCTGCTCTCTCTGTTTGGTTTGATGACGAGGAAAAAATAATGGCTGATATCACGCTGTTCATCGTCGGCATGGCGATTTTATCGGCAGGAACCTATTTGATGCGCCTGGGCGGGGCGAAGCTCGGCAGTCGTTTAGCGCTTTCTGAACGATCTCAGGCGCTGCTTTCCGATGCGGCAACGGTGTTGCTGTTTTCTGTGGCCCTGGCGACCACCTTTTATGAAGGTGAACATTTTGCTGGCATGGCACGAGTGCTGGGCGTCGGTTTCGCCGTTTTTCTTGCCTGGCGCAAGATGCCGCTGATCGTGGTGATTATTTCGGCGGCGGTGGTCACGGCGCTGCTGCGTCTGGCCGGACTTTCGTAGGCCGGACAGGCGTAAGCGCTATCCGGCAATCAGACGCTCCGTCAACCTAGCGTCTGCTTAATCCACGCCGATAGCCTGACAATATCCAGCGGTTGCTGTTGATCCACCGTGAAGACCGGGCCAAATCGCATCGGCTCAGCCCGTTCAGCCAGCAGGGCAAGTTCCGGCAGATATTCTTCTCCGGGGTGTCCCGCGCGGCGCTCCTGCAGGCGCGTGGCATAGCGTGACACGGCAAGCTCAGGGGAGATTTGATTCCAGATCTCAACCACTTTCTCAACCCCCGCCTGATGCAGCAACCGCTGCAGAGTTTCCCGGGGCTGGAAACCGAACCAGGCGTCGATTAACCAGATAACGTTGGCTGGCGAATTCCCGATGATCGACCAGATAACCTCGTAGGCCGCGCATCCCAACTGACGGTTAAAAGGCCGATCGATGTCGGTAAAGCACGCCATAAACGGCTCTTTAATCTCATCGATGGTCAGGAGCGGCAGGCCAAAGGTTTGCGATAGCGCCTGGGTTATCGTGCTCTTTCCCGAAGCGGGGATGCCGTTAATTAAGATCACGGTTTTACAGCCTGCAGTGAGATGTCTGTTCATAACAACGCAATCACCTCTTCTCTGGTACTGGCGGCGCGAAGCCTGGCCATGGTTTCGTTATTGTCCAGCAGCGCAACAATCGCCCGAATTCCCTCTTCAATATGCGCATTACTATCCTGAGCGCCGAACATAATGACGATATCCGCCCTGTCGCTTCCGGCAAATTGAATCGGTTTATCTAATACCACCAGACTGAAGCAGTTTCGCTTCACCCCGCACTCCGGTCTGGCATGGGGAATGGCAATCCCCTCTTCGAATACGTAATAAGCTCCATGATTGAGAGTATTATCAATAACCGCTTTACTATAACTCTCAGAGATATACCCGTTCGCCACCAGGGGACTGGCGGCAAGCTCAATCACCTTGCGCCAGTCAGACTCCATCACGCCGACCTGAATCGCATCGGCCTCAATCAGCAAATCTTTTATGGTCATTACGCCTCCCTAGATATTACGGCGAATAATATTGCGTAACTCATCAATACGAATAAATAGTGCGTCGATATCCTGACGATGTATTTTGCTTTTAGCATACACCGCTAGCGCCCTGTTATACTTCAGCATCAATGCCTTCTGGATTTCACCATTGCCAGGCTCGCCCTGCAGTTCATTTTCCAGCGTCTTTATTTCCTCAGCCAGCTCACGGGACAGCCGATCATAATCCTGCGGCGGATGATTCTCTTTTTTCCACAACGCTTTCAGTGATTGAAACATAATCTTCTCCCGCCCTGACGGGTGCAGGGCTAACCTGGTAATAACAATCTATTATTGCGGTTTGACTATTTAAATAATTCCATTTTTTCCATCAGCACCTGCGTGACCGCATTATTGGCGGGAATTAAAAACTTACGCACGCTGTCATTAACCTTGCCTTTTTCA
This sequence comes from Klebsiella planticola ATCC 33531, assembly GCF_000735435.1. Taxonomy (GTDB): domain Bacteria; phylum Pseudomonadota; class Gammaproteobacteria; order Enterobacterales; family Enterobacteriaceae; genus Klebsiella; species Klebsiella planticola. The sequence continues at coordinate 62,407 of NZ_JMPP01000013.1, forward strand.
AAAGTGGTTTTACATTGGTCAACCCACTGCACGTTCATTTCTGTGCCCACATTGACCTTATTAATCCCTTCAGTCACCGCTTTACGCATATCCTCATCACTGACGCCGGTACCGCCGTGCAGCACCAGCGGAACGCCCGTAGCCCGGCTAATCTCCTTCAGGCGCTGATGCTGGATCTGCGCCTTTCCGGTATAAAGGCCGTGCACCGTACCGACGGATACAGCCAGCATGTCAACCTGGGTCTCATTTACAAAGCGCGTGGCGTCTTCGACGGTGGTAAAACAGATATCCTCTGCGGCAACGGCTTTACCATCTTCTGAACCCCCGATGGCGCCCAGCTCCCCTTCCACGGTGATATTCCGCGGCCGCGCCATTTCCACCACAATCCGCGTATTGCCGATATTTTCTTCGAGCCCCAGGTGTGAACCGTCATACATAACCGATGAAAATCCGGCATTCATGGCCGTTTCAATCGCGCTAATATCAGAACAGTGATCCAGATGCAGACAGGTTGGCACATTTTCACTTTCCGCCAGTGAGCGAACGGCATCCACCAGTAAACGATAGCCAAGATATTCCGCCGTACCGGTCGAGATTTGAATCATTAAAGGGCTATTGCTCTTTTGTGCAGCTTTAAAAAAAGCCGGTAGCATTTCAATACAGTGCAAATTAAATGAGCCAATAGCTTTGTAATTTCGTTGCTGGGCGACTTTCAGAATATCGTTGAAATTATACAGACTCATGAATATTTTCCCCTTTAGGCTTAGATGATGTACCGTTTACGAACCATGCCAGTGCGGCGACAAAAACAATAAACAAGGCGACAAATAACCAGTTATTCTGCAAGGCATGGCCTAATACCAACCCTGAACTAATGACATCTGAATCACTGAATGTGACGCCGGTAAAACCGTAGCTTTCAAGCATCGGTACCAGAATGGCAGGCAGGAAAGTAATAAACAGACCGTGAACCACGCCGCCAATCATTGCCCCGCGACGCCCCCCCAGCGCATTACCAAAGACGCCCGCCGTACCGCCGGCAAAGAAGTTGGTTAACAGTCCCGGGAGGATCATCGCCAGACCAAACATCGGGAAGACCAACATGCCGATGATCGAACCCACGGTAGTCGCCAGGAATCCCACGATGACCGCGTTCGGGGCATAAGGGAACAGTACGGGGCAGTCCAGCGCTGGTTTCGCATCCGGAACAATACGCATGGCAATACCGCGAAAAGCCGGGACCAGTTCATTCAGTAATAAGCGCACGCCGCTGTAGAGGACAAAGACCCCTGCCACAAACTGAACAGACTGCATAAAGGCATACATCATGTAGTTCACGCCGCCGGAAAACTGGGCGATATACTCTGGTCCGGCCGCCAGCGCCGGAATCAGGTACATGGGGACCATCACCACCGCCATGGCGAGATAGGTATCCTGCAGAAACTTGAAGTTATCAGGCAGTTCAAGATCTTCAGTGGAACGGGAGCCTTTACCCACCACTTTGGCCACCGCTGCCTGGACTAAATATCCGATGGTGCAAAAATGGCCGAGAGCCACATCGTCAGAATCGGTAATGCGTCTGACCACCGGCTGCGCTAATGCCGGCATCAGTACCGCCATGACGCCGCCAAAGATACCGCCGGTCAGGATCAGCGGCAGCCCGGTCAGCCCGGCTTTGTAGCCAATCACCGTGCCAATCGTCGCCATCCACAGCAGCGCCTGCCCGGTGAGGAAGATATATTTCAGCGGCGTCAGGCGGGCGATAATAATGTTAACGGCAAAGATCACCATCAGCGTCAGCGCCACTTCAGAACCCAGCTCCCGATTCGCCAGACCGGCGATAGCGGCAACATCGGTGATGTATCCTTTCATCCCGAAACCGTGGGTGAAGATATCGTTAAGGAAGCTCAGGGTGGCGACAATAATATTAATGCCGGCCATCATAATTAAGAACCCGAGCAGCGTTTTAAATGTCCCCTCTACTGTTTTACCCACTGACTTCTTCTGTAAGATCAGACCCAGCATGGCAATAAACGCGATTAATATCGAAGCCTGGCCGAGCAAATCTTTTACAATAAACTCGATAAAGCTATTCATGATCGGCCACCTTCAGATTACGCTCCTTCAGGAATGAGACGATTTTTCGCTCAATTTCATCTTTATCCGTCAGCTTGTTGAGGACCACCACTCGTTTTATTTCCTCTTCAGTAGCGTCGGCAGTTAATATGTCGGCAAATGTTTTTTGCGTCAGAATAATGTCAGATTTAAATGCTCCAGCTTCAGATACGGTGGTATGTTCAATATGTGCAGGAATTTCCAGCTTCTTTAATACTGCTTTCGCCGTCATTTCGATGGCAAAGCTTGAACCGAGGCCGCAGCCACATACGCAAAGAATTTTCAGCATGTAGGGTCTCCTCAAATAATATTGAGTTGTTTGGCAAGTTTATAATGATGTCCTTCGATATCTACCAGACGTTTTTTCATACTGACTAAGTCAATTGGAATAGGTTTATTGCTTGAATTTATAATAATGGCTTTATTTTTCATTCCTGACTGAATACAGCGAACAACTTCATTCGCCATGATCGTGCCCTGGTAAATTTCTTCGCAGGTCGGGTCGCCGCTGCGCAGTCCATAGCCGATGATGGTTTTACGGATGCGGACACCGATACGTGGCTCAAGCTGCTTGATCATCGTATCGATAGCCCCTTGAAACCCAGGTGAATACTCCCTGGTGTAACCTTCAGAGCAAAGTATCACCACGCTGTTTTGCTCGCGAAGCTTGCCTCTGACGCGCTCAGCCAGATCCTCTAATGGCATCTGTGCTTCCGGGATCAGCGCAATATCGGCATTACTTTTAATCGCTGACTGCAGCGTTAGCTCTCCACAATACCCTCCTAATATTTCAACCATAAACACCCGCCCAGGTAATGCCCTGCCGGTATTTCTTAAACGAGAAACCTCCTTGATAATTTGTTCGCAGGCTGTAGAAAATCCGATAGTATAATCACTACCGTATACATCGTTATCGATAGTCATCCCGACACCGAAACAGTTAATATCAAATTCGCTAAGCGTATTAAGGAACTGTAGGCTACCATCACCACCGGCCATAATAAGTACATCAAGGCGCAGTGACTTAATTTTCCTGGCTATAGTTTCATACTCATTTCTCAGCAATTTGCGAGTGGTTCGGCCGGACGTAATAACAGGCAGTGAACAAATAGAGAAATCGACAAGATCCCGCCAGGCGATGTCCTGGTGATTTTTATCGAGCAGCCCAGGTATTCCACCATTAAAAATGGTGATCTCCGCGCTCGCGAGTTTCGCAACCTGAAAAATGAAATTATTAATTCCAGATACATCGCCGCCGCTAATAACAATACCGATTTTCATGGTCACCACCGTCATATTTGCTTGCCCACATTTATCCCTAAGTTCAAGACCTGGATTTGCAATCAAGATCACATAATTATGATTAATTTATCCGTTGTAACGATTGACAGATATAAATATGGAGTGTTTTTTGTGATGAACATCTCACTTAAAAGATGAGATCGTCTTAACAGTTATTTTTAAATAACTTTATTATTCATTAGGTTAAATATTGAGAGGAGAGCGCGTCATTTTGCTTGCCAGAGGCTTAACCTCGTTGCCAAAAGCAAAGAAGAGAAACGTGATAAACACCACATTTTTTTGAGGAGAAGTGGAGGCGTTGGGTGGAGGGATTTCACGATGATGAAAGCACAAAAACAAAAAAAGCGCCCGCAGGCGCTCTTTCGACGGTGGTGCCGGTTTTATTTGTTCAGTTCTGCCGTCATATGCACGCGGTTACCGGTGAAGGCTTCGGTGATGGTGTAAGAAGAAGCACCGGCGGCCTGAGCCTGAGCGGCGATTTTCGCTTCCGCGCCGTCCATTGTAGAGGAGGTTGCGCTCACTGACTGTGCAGCGAAAGAACCGAAGGAAGCGGTAAGAGCGATAACTGCAGCAAAAGTTTTGATGCTTTTCATGATGTAAATCCTTCATTAAGTTGTTTGGGTAAGGCGTTTTTCCTTGATGTGATAAATAGTAGACCTCACAACCCACAACTAAAAGCGGAAGGATTTGCTCTCATCATTCAAAAAAATTGACTTATTTTTAACCTGCGATCAGCCGCTGCGGATGGGTGTAAACCGTCGCCCTGCCCGGGCGGCAAAAGCCCACCAGCGTCAGGTTGCAACGTTCCGCGACCTCCACCGCCAGCGCAGTGGCGGCGGAAACCGCAAACAGAATTTCCACCCCGCACATTGCCGCCTTCTGCACCATCTCGTAGCTGGCGCGGCTGGAGACTAACGCCGCCCCGCATTGCCAGTCATCGCCCTCTTCTACGCGCCGCCCCAGCAGTTTGTCCAGCGCGACGTGACGCCCGACATCCTCGTGTCCGCCCGCCAGCTCACCAGACGGACGCAGCCACGCTGCCGCATGGGTGCAGCCGGTGATATGGCCAATCGGCTGAACATCACGAAGCTGTTCCAGCGCGCGATCGAGATTCCCCAGGCTAAAGGTTTGCGTGAAAGGTAAAGGTTGCACCGGCTTGCCGATATCGTTGAGCTGCTCAACGCCGCAAACGCCGCAGCCGGTACGCCCGGCCAGCGCGCGACGGCGCTCTTTCAGCCCCATAAAACGACGGCTGGAAAGTTCAATCTGCACTTCCAGACCGTTGCAGGCCTGCACCACCTCCATCCCGTAGATCTCGCGCCGGTTTTCAATAATCCCTTCGGATAATGAGAAACCGACGGCAAATCGTTGCAGATCCTTGGGAGAGGCCATCATGACAACGTGTGAGATACCGTTATAGACCAGCGCCACAGGAACCTCTTCGGCTAATTCGTCAGACTGCGGATGTTGCAAATCATCGCGCTTCCAGAGCGCGACCTGACGACATCCTGTGATGCTTGTCACATTTTCAATTTGTTCGGGAGGGTTCTTATTCACTTTGTCTTAACCGTATTGGAACAGGCATACACACAATGTGGTATTCTTTGCATACCCCTTCAAGTGAAAGGGTGATCACCCCCCAATTCTGAACCTTTGCGGCGCTTACCGCAAAGTAAATAACTACATGTGACAATGTCGATACAAGGAGTGAACCATGCAGGTCAGCAGAAGGCAGTTCTTTAAGATCTGCGCTGGCGGTATGGCAGGCACAACGGCTGCAGCGCTGGGTTTTGCCCCAGGCGCCGCGCTCGCGGAAACCCGGCAATATAAGCTGCTGCGTACCCGTGAAACCCGTAACACCTGTACGTACTGTTCTGTCGGTTGTGGGCTGTTAATGTATAGCCTCGGCGACGGTGCGAAAAACGCCAAAGCATCCATCTTTCATATCGAAGGTGACCCTGACCATCCGGTCAACCGTGGTGCGCTCTGCCCGAAAGGGGCGGGTCTGGTCGACTTTATCCATTCCGAAAGTCGTCTGAAATTCCCGGAATATCGTGCGCCAGGCTCCGACAAGTGGCAGCAAATCAGCTGGGATGAAGCGTTCGATCGCATCGCGAAGCTGATGAAAGAAGACCGCGATGCCAACTTTATCGCCAAAAACGACGCCGGCACTACCGTCAACCGTTGGTTGACCACCGGGATGCTGTGCGCTTCAGCCTCCAGTAACGAAACCGGCTATTTAACGCAGAAATTCACCCGCGCGCTCGGTATGCTCGCGGTCGACAACCAGGCGCGCGTCTGACACGGACCAACGGTAGCAAGTCTTGCTCCAACATTTGGTCGCGGTGCGATGACCAACCACTGGGTTGACATCAAAAACGCCAACCTGATCGTGGTGATGGGCGGTAATGCCGCTGAAGCGCACCCGGTAGGGTTCCGCTGGGCGATGGAAGCCAAAATTCACAACGGCGCGAAGCTGATTGTTATCGACCCACGCTTTACGCGTACCGCGTCGGTAGCCGACTTCTATACCCCGATTCGTTCCGGGACTGACATTACCTTCCTGTCAGGCGTCATCCTGTACCTGCTGAATAACGAAAAATTCAACCGCGAGTACACCGAAGCCTATACCAACGCCAGCCTGATTGTGCGTGAGGATTACAGCTTCGACGACGGGTTGTTCAGCGGCTATAACGCGGAAAAACGCAGCTACGATAAGACCAGCTGGAACTATGAGCTGGACGAAAACGGCTTCGCCAAACGCGATACCTCCCTGCAACATCCGCGCTGCGTATGGAACCTGCTGAAACAACACGTTTCCCGCTATACCCCGGATGTCGTGGAAAACATCTGCGGTACGCCGAAGGCCGACTTCCTGAAAGTCTGCGAGTACATCGCCGAAACCAGCGCACCGGATAAAACCGCGTCATTCCTCTACGCGCTCGGCTGGACGCAGCACTCTATCGGTGCGCAGAACATCCGTACCATGGCGATGATCCAGCTGCTGCTCGGCAACATGGGGATGGCCGGTGGCGGCGTGAACGCCCTGCGCGGTCACTCCAACATCCAGGGGCTGACCGATCTGGGGCTGCTGTCGCAGAGCCTACCGGGTTATATGACGCTTCCGAGTGAGAAACAGACCGACCTGCAAACCTACCTGACCGCCAACACGCCGAAGCCACTGTTGAAAGATCAGGTGAACTACTGGGGCAACTACCCGAAATTCTTCGTCTCAATGATGAAGGCCTTCTTTGGCGATAAAGCGACGGCGGAAAACAGCTGGGGCTTCGACTGGCTGCCGAAGTGGGATAAGGGCTACGACGTCCTGCAATACTTCGAGATGATGCACCAGGGCAAAGTGAACGGCTATCTGTGCCAGGGCTTTAACCCGGTGGCCTCATTCCCAAATAAAAACAAGGTGGTCGAATCGCTGTCGAAACTGAAGTTCCTGGTGACCATCGATCCGCTCAATACCGAAACGTCCACCTTCTGGCAAAACCACGGTGAGTCGAACGATGTCGATCCGGCGAAAATCCAGACCGAAGTGTTCCGTCTGCCCTCCACCTGCTTCGCCGAAGAGAACGGGTCTATCGTCAACTCCGGGCGTTGGCTGCAGTGGCACTGGAAAGGCGCGGACGCCCCGGGGATTGCGACCACCGACGGTGAAATTCTGGCCGGTATCTTCTTACGCCTGCGGAAAATGTACGCCGAAGAAGGCGGCCCGACGCCAGAACCGGTGCTGAATATGACGTGGGACTACTCCACGCCGCACGAACCGGCTTCGGAAGAAGTGGCGATGGAGAGCAACGGTAAGGCGCTGGCGGATCTGACCGACCCGGTCACCGGCGCGGTAGTGGTGAAGAAAGGCCAGCAGCTCAGCTCCTTTGCGCAGCTGCGCGATGACGGCACCACCTCCAGCGGCTGCTGGATCTTCGCCGGGAGCTGGACGCCGGAAGGCAACCAGATGGCCCGCCGTGATAACGCCGATCCGTCAGGGCTGGGTAATACGCTGGGCTGGGCCTGGGCGTGGCCGCTCAACCGCCGCATCCTGTATAACCGCGCCTCGGCGGATCCGCAGGGTAAACCGTGGGATCCGAAGCGTCAGATTCTGAAATGGGACGGCGCCAAATGGGCCGGTATGGATATTCCGGACTACAGCGCCGCCGCACCGGGCAGCGATGTCGGACCGTTTATCATGCAGCCCGAAGGTATGGGTCGCCTGTTTGCTCTCGATAAGATGGCGGAAGGTCCGTTCCCGGAACACTATGAGCCGTTTGAAACGCCGCTGGGCACCAACCCGCTACACCCGAATGTCGTCTCTAACCCGGCCGCCCGCGTCTTTAGCGGTGACCTGGAACAGATGGGTAAAGCGGATAAGTTCCCGTACGTCGGTACCACCTACCGTCTCACCGAGCATTTCCACTACTGGACCAAGCATGCGCTGCTCAACGCCATCGCCCAGCCGGAACAGTTCGTGGAAATCGGCGAGAAGCTGGCGAATAAGCTCGGCATCGCGCATGGCGATACCGTTCGCGTCTCCTCCAACCGCGGCTATATCAAAGCCAAGGCGGTGGTGACCAAGCGTATTCGCACGCTGAAAGTGGACGGTAAGGATATCGATACGATCGGTATTCCTATCCACTGGGGTTATGAAGGGGTGGCGAAGAAAGGCTTTATCGCCAACACGCTGACGCCGTTCGTCGGCGATGCGAACACGCAAACGCCGGAGTTTAAAGCCTTCCTCGTGAACGTGGAAAAGGTGTAACGGAGACGACTTATGGCTTATCAATCGCAAGACATCATTCGTCGTTCCGCGACTAACGGTTTCACTCCCGCGCCTCAGGCGCGGGACCACCAGCAGGAAGTCGCGAAGCTAATCGACGTCACCACCTGTATTGGCTGTAAAGCCTGTCAGGTCGCCTGTTCAGAATGGAATGACATCCGTGATGAAGTCGGCAGCAACGTCGGGGTGTACGATAACCCCGCGGATCTGACCGCCAAATCCTGGACGGTAATGCGCTTCTCGGAAGTGGAACAGAACGACAAACTGGAGTGGCTGATCCGTAAGGATGGCTGTATGCACTGCGCCGATCCGGGCTGCCTGAAGGCCTGTCCGTCGGAAGGGGCAATCATTCAGTATGCCAACGGCATCGTCGACTTCCAGTCCGAACAGTGTATTGGCTGCGGCTACTGCATCGCCGGCTGTCCGTTTGACGTCCCCCGACTCAACCCGGAAGACAACCGCGTCTACAAATGTACGCTGTGCGTAGACCGTGTCACCGTGGGCCAGGAGCCGGCATGCGTGAAAACCTGTCCGACCGGGGCGATTCACTTTGGCTCCAAAGAGGACATGAAGGTGCTGGCCGGCGAACGCGTCGCCGAGCTGAAAACTCGTGGATATGACAATGCGGGCCTGTACGATCCGGCTGGCGTAGGCGGAACGCACGTGATGTACGTACTGCACCACGCCGACAAGCCGAATCTGTATCACGGCCTGCCGGAAAATCCGGAAATCAGCGCCACCGTGAAGTTCTGGAAAGGTATCTGGAAACCGCTCGCGGCGGTAGGGTTTGCCGCGACCTTTGCAGCCAGCGTCTTCCACTATGTCGGGGTCGGTCCGAACCGTGCGGAAGAGGAAGAGGACAACCTGCATGAAGAGAATGACGAGGTGCGCAAATGAAAAGACGTGACACCATCGTGCGCTACACGGCGCCGGAACGCATCAACCACTGGGTCACCGCCTTCTGCTTCATGCTGGCGGCGATAAGCGGACTGGGATTCTTTTTCCCGTCCTTCAACTGGCTGATGCAAATCATGGGCACTCCGCAGCTGGCGCGCATTCTGCACCCGTTTGTTGGGGTCATTATGTTTGCCTCATTCATCATCATGTTTTTCCGCTACTGGCACCATAACCTAATCAATCGGGATGATATCTTTTGGGCGAAGAATATTCGTAAGATCGTCGTCAACGAGGAAGTGGGTGACACCGGGCGCTATAACTTCGGCCAGAAATGCGTATTCTGGGCGGCGATTATTTTGCTGGTTCTGCTGCTGGTCAGCGGTGTGATCATCTGGCGTCCGTATTTTGCGCCTGCGTTCTCAATCCCGGTAATCCGGTTAGCGCTCATGCTGCATTCATTTGCCGCCGTTGCCCTAATTGTGGTTATCATGGTGCATATTTACGCCGCCCTGTGGGTGAAAGGCACCATTACCGCGATGGTGGAAGGCTGGGTTACCAAAACATGGGCGAAGAAACATCACCCCCGCTGGTACCGAGAAGTTCGCCAGAAACAGGAAAATAAGACTGAATGAGTATTCGCATAATCCCGCAAGATGAGCTGGGTTCGAGCGAGAAACGCACGGCGGATTATATTCCGCCGTTGTTATTCCCCAGACTCAAGAACCTCTACAACCGCCGCGCAGAGCGTCTGCGCGAGCTGGCAGAGAACAACCCGCTGGGCGATTTTCTGCGTTTTGCCGCGCTGGTCGCCCACGCGCAGGAAGTGGTGCTCTACGACCACCCGCTGCAAATGGACCTGACCGCGCGCATCAAAGAAGCCAACGCGCAGGGCAAACCGCCGCTGGATATTCACCTCCTGCCGCGCGATAAGCACTGGCACAAGCTGCTGCATTCGCTCATTGCCGAGCTGAAGCCGGAGATGAGCGGTACCGCGCTGGCGGTTATCGAGAATCTGGAAAAATCCTCCGATCTGGAGCTGGAAGAGATGGCAAGCGCGCTGTTCGCTTCCGACTTCTCGCTGGTGAGCAGTGATAAAGCGCCGTTTATCTGGGCCGCCCTGTCGCTCTACTGGGCGCAAATGGCCAGCCTGATCCCAGGTAAAGCCCGCGCCGAATACGGTGAAGCACGCCAGTTCTGCCCGGTATGCGGTTCAATGCCTGTTTCCAGCATGGTGCAGATTGGGACCACTCAGGGGCTGCGCTACCTGCACTGCAACCTGTGTGAAACTGAATGGCACGTGGTGCGCATCAAATGCAGCAACTGCGAACAGACCCGCGATCTCAACTATTGGTCGCTGGAAAATGAAGATGCGGCGGTGAAAGCCGAAAGCTGCGGTGACTGCGGAACGTACCTGAAGATTCTATATCAGGAAAAAGATCCGAAAGTGGAAGCCGTGGCCGACGATCTCGCCTCGCTGGTGCTGGATGCCCGCATGGAGCAGGAAGGCTTCGCCAGAAGTTCGATTAACCCGTTTATGTTCCCGGGTGAAGGGGAGTAAATCCCCTCATAGTGCCGGGTAATCCAGGTTACCCGGCACTCCACCCCGATGCGCAAGCACCTCAGCCGAGGAACGCCTTCGCTTTAGTACGCCCCTCTCCCGGCCCCGGCGCTCATTTCTCACAAAAAAACCCTTTTCTATCGGCTGCAATCCAGGCTATAACACTGTATATCCATACAGATTGAAAGAATATAATGATGGCACTGGAACAAGGTATCGCCCGGCTGGTTGAGGAGTTTATCGCCGCAGGGCGCCCCTCTTCACGACAGCAGAATATTGATGACCGGAGGGCGGGTTATGTAGCCAGTACGGTGCTGGCCGGAGAAAGCGAAACGCGTGTGCAGGTGGACGACATCACGCTGGAAGGAATCAATTTTCGCGTGGTATCACCGCAGAATGCTGCCGGTCCTCTACCTACCGTTATCTACTATCACGGCGGCTGTTTTGTCAGCGGCGGCTTCGCCACCCACGATAAACAATTGCGCCAGCTGGCGTATGAAAGCGGCTGCCGGGTGATTGCCGTGCAATACCGGCTGGCGCCCGAGCAGACGTTTCCTGCCGCGCACAATGACGCGGAACGGGGAGCGCAGATTATCCGGCGCCACGCAGAGCCGCTTGGGGTGGATACCTCGCGAATCACCCTTGCGGGCGATAGCGCGGGGGGGAATCTGGCTCTCGTCACCGCGCTACGGCTGAAAGCTGCGGGGACCTGGCTGCCCGCGCAGCTGATTCTGATTTATCCCATGCTGGACGCTACCGCGGCTTCGGCAAGCTACATCAGCAACGGAGAGGATTACATCATCACCCGGGATACGCTGCTGAGCGGCTACGAAATGTACCTGCCCGCCACGGAATCTGCACACCCGGAGGCAAGCCCGCTCTGGCGTGACGACTTCAGCGGTCTGCCGCCCGTGCATATCCTCACCGCCGAATATGACCCGCTGCGCGATGAAGGCGAAGCGCTGTACCAACGGATGGTTGAGCAAAATGTGGCCTGTACCTGCCAGCGCTATGCTGGCGTGATTCACGGTTTCTTTCAGCTGGGTGGCATCAGTCTGGCGGCGCGCCATGCCATGGGAGATATCGCCTGGCGAATCCGTTCGCCAGGTCGGTCGCTATAATCGCTGCGGCGGGAATTACTCTTCTTCGTTCCCGCCCTCTTCATACGAACCAAACGGCTTCGCGGGCAGAACGATGTAAATGCCTTCAAAAATGGCGCCCAGACTCTCGCCGCCAAACAACTCAACCTGCAGCTGCACGCGGGCTTTACGTCCACGCGCCAGACGGTCGAGATCGCCGCTGAGCGAACCCAGATCGGCCACTGCGCTCGGGCGGCCGCTAATCGGCTGGCTGTAACGGATATGGGCATCGGCGAGAATAATCGTACCGCCCAAATGCCGTTCGCGCAGCATCAGCCAGATCAGCCCCCAGCCGGTCAGCGTCGCCAGGGAAAACAGACTTCCGGCAAACAGCGTATGGTGCGGATTCTGGTTACCGGCTTCGGGCATGGTGGTGATGAAATTTTTGCCGGTGTACTGCTGAATGCGCACACCCATTTTTTCGCTGAGCGGAATGTGCTGATACCAGGCCTGCTGCAGCTGCCCGCACCAGTCGCCGCGATGCAGAATATCGTCCAGCGAGGCGATCGGTTTAATCATCAGGAAGTGGCGGATAGGCGTGGTGGTTGGCGTGGTAATCTCGCCCTGGTTAACAAAACCGAGCTTGGCAAAAAAATCCACCGCGTCTTCGCGAGCGCTACAGGTCACGCGCTTAACGCCCTCCTGACGGGCGACGGACTCCAGCGTCATCGCCATCAGCGTACCCAAGCCTTTATCCTGCACCGACGGGTGTACGGCCATAAAACGAATGGAGGCTTCGTTCTCCGCATTGATATATAGCCGCCCGACGGCAACCAGGTTGCCTTCTTCATCCACTACCATCTGGTGATGCGCCATCGCATCCCAGGCGTCACGCTCCGATCCTTTGGGCTGATGAAGCGGCTTACGCAACATCTCCCAGCGGAACTGATAGTAGCTCTCGAGTTCGTCTTCTGTTTGCGGTACACGAAGGTGATACATAGCTGTACTCTCTTTTGTTACCCGCAGCCGGCCCGGAAGCTGGCTCATACCTGCAACCAAAAGGTCACAGGACCATCATTCACCAGTGATACCTGCATATCCGCAGCGAATCTCCCGGTTTGTGTGTTCATCTCCTGCTGGCGACAGCGCGCGACAAAATAGTCATACAGCGCTTCTGCTCTGTCAGGGGCAGCCCCTTTGGAAAAACCCGGGCGCATACCCCGTTCGGTATCCGCTGCCAACGTGAACTGTGAGACCACCAGCACGCTGCCGCCGGACTGCTGCACATTCAGATTCATTTTTCCTTCGGCGTCGCTGAAGATACGATAGCCAAGCACGCGCTCGCACAGGCGATTCGCTTTTTGCTCATCATCGTCTTTCTCGACGCCCAACAACACCAGAAGCCCCGGGCCGATTTCACCCGTCACCTCGCCCTCCACGGTTACGCTTGCACGGGATACGCGCTGAATTAATGCAATCATAGTTATTCTGTTTCTTCTTTTTTAAGTTTGCGGTATTCCTCGAGAGTGACAGTAATTTCTGCCCCAAGCAAGACGATACACCACGTCCAGTACACCCAGACAAACAAAATAGGCACCACGGCTATCACGCCGTAAATCAGCTGATACGACGGGAACGCCGTGATATATAAGGCAAACGCTTTTTTACCCGCCTCAAATAACAGCGCCGCCACCAGCGATCCGATAATCGCATCGCGATTGCGTACCTGGGTCGTCGGTACAATGCTGTAAAGCAGCCAAAACGCCGTCCACGATAAAATCAGCGGGAAGAGACGCAGCACATCATCAATCACGCCGTTCAGTTCGCTTGCCCAGCGCAGAGACAGCAGATAAGAGCTGATGGCCAGGCTCGCCCCCGCCAGCAGCGGCCCCAGCGTCAGAATCATCCAGTAAACGGCAAACGAGTAAATTTTGGACCGGGTGCGCGTGCTGCGCCAGATAGTGTTCAGCGCGCTATCAATAGAATACATCAGCAGCAGTGACGTCACGATCAGCCCGAAGGCGCCGACGGCCGTCATCCGGCTGGAGTTCGCGACAAACTGTTCGATGTATCCCTGGATGACATCCCCCGTCGCCGGGATGAAGTTAGCGAAGATAAAATGGCGAATCTGCCCGCTGACCTCGGAAAACATCGGAAATGCCGAGAACAGCGCAAAGACCACGGCAATCAGCGGCACCAGGGAGAGTAACGACACGTAGGCGAGATTCCCCGCCAGCGTGGTCATATGGTCTTCATCAATGCGCCGCCACAGCAGTTTTATCCAGGCCATCAGGGGCCGGACGCGGTGCTTTGCTTTTTGATGAACGGTTTTGAGCATAGTTATTTCGCAAAGTAGGCGGGGATGGTCTCCTTTCCGGTCACCAGAATACTGGTGATCCCCAACTGGTTAGCCCCCGCGATATTATCGGCGTTATCGTCAAAAAAGACCGTATCCTCCGCAGAGAAACCTTCCGACTGCAGGACGCTTTGATAGATTCGCGCCTCGGGTTTGCGCATCCCCATTTCCTGGGAAAGATAGATACGATCGGCGGCGGCCCGCACCTGCGGATATTCATCCGGCCAGAAAGTGGTATGCAGGCGATTGGTATTCGACAGGACAACCACGCGGTGCCCCTGCTCACGCAGTTTTTGCATAATCGCGATGACGTCAGGGCGCAGAGAGACAAAAACGGCCTGCCAGCCGTGGGAAAACTGCTCATAGCTCAGCGGCATATTCATTTCATGGCACATCGCCTGCGCAAAGGCCTCATCGCTAATTTCACCGCGTTCGTGCTGATGGAACGCCTCGCCCATGGTGAAATGCTGCTTGAGCGTCGCGAGCGGGATACGGCTCAAATCGCTCCATGTCCCGAGTACCCGGTTGAAGTCGATGTCGACAATCACATTACCTAAATCAAAGATATAGAGCATTTTTGTCTCCTTGCGCGCCATGAAAGATTAACTGTAGCGGGAAAGGCGGGGTTTGACTATGTATGGTTTTTAAACCGGCGTTCAGAACGATTTATGCTGCCCGGATAAGGAATCGATCACGGTCTTCCCATTTCATCCTCTTCAATCTGGTGCTTCATGTATTCCTGTATCTTCGCCGAGTTCTTGCCCACCGTATCGGCGTAGTCACCCCGGTGTCAGAACGCCCTGACTCTGTATTTACACTTCAGATCACCAAACTGCTCATACAGTATCAGGTGACTTTTTCCCTTCAGATATCCCATAAATCCCGCACACTCATAACGGGCCCAAAGCGGAAAGATTTACGGCCCCCCCTACTAGTGAACTGCCCCCGCCCAGCTTTTGGGATGCAGTTCACCTGACCGGTGATTTTCTACAGACAAAAAAAACCCCGCCATCAAGGCGGGGTTCTGGCATCGACAGAAGCGGGAATTAATCTTCTTTCGCACCGCGCATTGCGCGTTTACGGTCGTTCTCGGTCAGATGACGTTTACGGATACGAACGGAAGTTGGGGTCACTTCTACCAGTTCGTCGTCATCGATGAACTCCAGAGCCTGCTCCAGGGTCATCTTCACTGGCGGAACCAGGACCGTTGCTTCGTCAGTACCGGAAGCACGCATGTTGGTCAGTTTCTTACCGGTCAGGCAGTTTACAGTCAGGTCGTTAGAACGACTGTGAATACCGATGATCTGGCCTTCGTAAACTTCAGCACCGTGACCCAGGAACAGCTTACCGCGGTCCTGCAGGCTGAACAGGGCAAACGCAACCGCTTTACCCTGACCGTTGGAGATCAGTACGCCGTTCTGACGCTGGCCCACATCGCCCGCACGAATGTCATCGTAGTGGCTGAAGGTGGAGTACAGCAGACCAGTACCGGAAGTCATGGTCATGAACTCAGAACGGAAGCCGATCAGGCCACGGCTTGGGATCACGTAGTCGAGACGTACGCGGCCTTTGCCATCTGGATTCATGTTTTTCAGGTCGCCTTTACGCTCACCCAGAGCCTGCATGACAGAACCCTGATGCTGCTCTTCAACGTCCAGCGTTACGTTTTCGAACGGCTCTTGTTTACGGCCGTCGATTTCGCGGAAGATAACTTTCGGACGGGAAACCGCCATTTCGAAACCTTCACGACGCATATTTTCGATCAGAACCGACAGGTGCAGTTCACCACGACCGGAAACGCGGAATGCATCAGCATCCGGAGTTTCTTCAACGCGCAGCGCCACGTTATGCACCAGCTCTTTGTTCAGACGGTCAAGAATCTGACGAGAGGTAACGTACTTACCTTCTTTACCACAGAACGGAGAGGTGTTAACGCAGAAGAACATGGATACGGTTGGCTCATCGACTGACAGCGCCGGCAGCGCTTCAACATTCTGCGGATCGCAGATGGTGTCAGAGATGTTCAGTTCGCCCAGACCGGTGATCGCGATGATATCGCCCGCTTCAGCAATATCGCTGTCGATACGCTCCAGGCCCAGGTGGGTCAGAACTTTACCCACTTTACCGTTACGGGTTTTGCCTTCGCTATCAACGATAGTGACCTGCTGGTTTGGCTTCACTTTACCGCGTTTGATGCGGCCGATGCCAATGACGCCAACGTAGTTGTTGTAATCCAGCTGGGAGATTTGCATCTGCAGCGGACCATCAAGGTCAACGTTCGGTGCCGGAACACGATCGACGATAGTCTGATACAGTGGAGTCATATCTTCAGCCATATCTTCGTGATCCAGGCCCGCAATACCGTTCAGCGCAGAAGCGTAAACGATCGGGAAGTCCAGCTGTTCGTCGGTAGCGTCGAGGTTAACGAACAGGTCGAATACCTGATCGACAACCCAGTCAGGACGCGCGCCAGGACGGTCAACTTTGTTGATGACAACAATGGGCTTCAGGCCATGAGCAAATGCCTTCTTGGTTACGAAGCGCGTCTGCGGCATTGGGCCATCCATTGCGTCAACAACCAGCAGAACGGAATCAACCATGGACATTACACGCTCAACTTCACCACCGAAGTCGGCGTGCCCAGGGGTATCAACGATGTTGATACGGTAGTCATTCCATTTAATGGCGGTGTTTTTCGCGAGGATGGTAATCCCACGCTCTTTCTCCAAATCGTTGGAGTCCATCACTCGCTCTTGAGTTTCGGCACGCGCGTCGAACGTACCGGATTGCTGCAGCAGCTTATCAACCAGGGTAGTTTTACCATGGTCAACGTGCGCGATGATGGCGATATTACGCAAATTTTCGATCACAACTTTGCCTCAGGCATTAGAAATAGCGCGTTATTGTACACGGATTAATCGCAGTACAAAACAGGATCACAAACATCCTCCACAAACAAGTATTGCAGAGTTTCTTTGTGATCGCTTTCACGGAGCGTTAAAAGGGTTATTCAAGGTCAATTGCACCAAAATAGTGCCCAATGTTCACACAATTGCACTATATTGGTGCAATGCATTCATAATGGTGCAGCCCTTTTGCACGATGGAGTGCATGATAACGCCTTTTGGGGGCAATTTAAAAGTTGGCACAGATTTCGCTTTATATTTTTTAAGGCAACAACGCCACATTAAGCAGTTAAAAAGTTTTCGTTACCACGACGACAATGACCAATCCGGGAGAGTTTAAGTATGTCCGCTGAACACGTTTTGACGATGCTGAACGAGCACGAAGTGAAGTTTGTCGATCTGCGCTTCACCGATACCAAAGGTAAAGAACAGCACGTCACAATTCCTTCTCATCAGGTAAATGCCGAATTCTTCGAAGAAGGCAAAATGTTTGATGGCTCCTCGATTGGTGGCTGGAAAGGTATTAACGAATCTGACATGGTTCTGATGCCGGATGCGACCACTGCGCTGATCGACCCGTTCTATGAAGAACCGACGCTGATCATCCGCTGCGATATCCTGGAACCAGGTACGCTGCAGGGCTACGACCGTGACCCGCGCTCCATCGCCAAACGCGCGGAAGAATACCTGCGCTCTACCGGTCTGGCGGACACCGTTCTGTTCGGGCCAGAACCTGAGTTCTTCCTGTTCGACGATATCCGTTTCGGCGCCTCTATCTCCGGCTCCCACGTTGCTATCGACGACATCGAAGGCGCATGGAACTCCTCCACCAAATACGAAGGTGGTAACAAAGGTCACCGCCCAGGCGTGAAAGGCGGTTATTTCCCGGTTCCGCCGGTTGACTCCTCTCAGGACATCCGTTCTACCATGTGTATGATCATGGAAGAGATGGGCCTGGTTGTTGAAGCTCACCACCACGAAGTGGCTACCGCGGGTCAGAACGAAATCGCTACCCGTTTCAACACCATGACTAAAAAAGCGGACGAAATTCAGATCTACAAATACGTTGTGCACAACGTGGCGCACCGTTTCGGTAAAACCGCGACCTTCATGCCGAAGCCTATGTTCGGCGACAACGGTTCCGGTATGCACTGCCACATGTCTCTGTCCAAGAACGGCGTTAACCTGTTCTCTGGTGACAAGTATGCAGGCCTGTCTGAACAAGCGCTGTACTACATCGGCGGCGTTATCAAGCACGCTAAAGCGATCAACGCCCTGGCAAACCCGACCACCAACTCCTACAAGCGTCTGGTCCCGGGTTACGAAGCACCGGTCATGCTGGCTTACTCTGCCCGTAACCGTTCCGCTTCCATCCGTATCCCGGTAGTCACCTCGCCGAAAGCACGCCGTATCGAAGTGCGCTTCCCGGACCCGGCGGCTAACCCGTACCTGTGCTTCGCAGCACTGCTGATGGCTGGCCTTGACGGTATCAAGAACAAAATCCATCCGGGCGAAGCGATGGACAAAAACCTGTACGACCTGCCGCCGGAAGAAGCGAAAGAGATCCCACAGGTTGCAGGCTCTCTGGAAGAAGCACTGAACGCGCTGGACGCTGACCGTGAGTTCCTGACGGCTGGCGGCGTGTTCACCAACGACGCTATCGATGCTTACATCGCCCTGCGTATTGAAGAAAACGACCGCGTACGCATGACTCCGCACCCGGTTGAATTCGAACTGTACTACAGCGTCTGATTTTGCTGTAAATCCCCGGTATTCCGTGTTGTGGCGTGGGGTACCGTGGATATTTTGTTGCCGTGGAAACTTTCAGCCCATCTCAGGATGGGCTTTTTTCTCCACCAACACTCTGATCTCATGCGCTTTTTATCTATAAAAAGCTATACTGCACTAAAATGGTGCACTCTTTTCAGGAGACTGTCAGATGGCAACAGGCACTCAGCCCGATGCTGGGCAGATCCTTAACTCTTTAATCAACAGTATCTTACTGGTCGATGACGACCTGGCGGTGCATTACGCGAACCCGGCCGCGCAGCAGCTGCTGGCGCAAAGTTCACGTAAGCTCTTTGGCACGCCGCTTCCGGAACTGTTGAGCTACTTTTCACTGAATATCGGCCTGATGCAGGAAAGCCTGCTGGCGGGCCAGGGCTTTACCGACAACGAAGTGACGCTGGTTATCGATGGCCGCTCGCATATCCTGTCTCTGACCGCACAGCGCCTGCCTGAAGGCTATATCCTGCTGGAGATGGCACCGATGGATAACCAGCGACGCCTGAGCCAGGAGCAGCTGCAGCACGCCCAGCAAATCGCGGCGCGGGATTTGGTTCGCGGGTTGGCCCATGAGATCAAAAATCCTTTAGGCGGCCTGAGAGGCGCTGCGCAATTGTTGAGTAAAGCGCTGCCTGACCCGGCGTTGATGGAATACACCAACGTGATTATTGAACAGGCCGATCGCTTAAGAAATCTGGTCGACCGCCTGCTGGGGCCGCAGCATCCAGGGATGCACGTTACCGAAAGCATCCATAAGGTCGCCGAACGGGTTGTGAAGCTGGTCTCGATGGAACTGCCGGATAACGTCAAACTGGTCCGCGATTACGACCCGAGCCTACCGGAGCTTCCTCATGACCCGGACCAGATCGAACAGGTTCTGCTGAATGTCGTACGCAACGCGCTGCAGGCGCTGGGGCCAGAAGGTGGCGAGATCATCCTGCGCACCCGTACCGCCTTTCAGCTGACGCTGCACGGCGTACGTTACCGCCTCACCGCGCGTATTGACGTCGAGGACAACGGCCCGGGAATTCCGTCCCACTTACAGGATACGCTGTTCTACCCCATGGTTAGCGGTCGCGAAGGCGGTACCGGTCTGGGGCTCTCCATTGCCCGCAGTCTTATCGATCAGCACTCCGGCAAAATTGAATTTACCAGTTGGCCAGGACATACCGAATTCTCGGTGTACCTGCCTATTCGGAAGTAGAGGTGTTTATGCAACGAGGGATAGCCTGGATCGTTGATGACGATAGCTCCATCCGTTGGGTGCTTGAACGCGCGCTCACCGGAGCAGGCTTAAGTTGTACAACGTTTGAAAGCGGCAACGAGGTGCTTGATGCACTCACCACCAAAACCCCGGATGTACTGTTATCTGATATCCGGATGCCGGGAATGGATGGGTTGGCGTTACTGAAACAAATCAAACAGCGTCACCCAATGCTTCCGGTCATCATAATGACCGCGCATTCGGATCTGGACGCGGCGGTCAGCGCCTATCAGCAAGGTGCCTTTGACTATCTGCCCAAACCTTTTGATATCGATGAAGCGGTGGCGCTGGTTGATCGGGCGATTAGCCATTACCAGGAACAGCAGCAGCCGCGTAATGCGCCGATTAATAGCCCGACGGCCGATATCATCGGCGAAGCGCCGGCAATGCAGGACGTCTTTCGCATCATCGGGCGCCTGTCGCGTTCATCAATCAGCGTATTGATCAACGGCGAATCCGGTACCGGTAAAGAGCTGGTTGCGCACGCCCTGCACCGCCATAGCCCGCGGGCAAAAGCGCCGTTTATCGCACTGAATATGGCTGCAATCCCAAAAGACCTGATCGAATCTGAACTTTTCGGTCACGAAAAAGGGGCATTTACCGGCGCCAATACCGTACGTCAGGGACGTTTTGAGCAGGCTGACGGTGGGACTTTGTTCCTCGATGAGATCGGCGATATGCCGCTTGATGTACAGACGCGCCTGCTGCGCGTGCTGGCCGATGGCCAGTTCTATCGCGTTGGCGGCTATGCGCCGGTGAAGGTAGACGTGCGAATTATTGCGGCAACCCACCAGAACCTTGAGCAGCGCGTGCAGGAAGGAAAGTTCCGTGAGGACCTGTTCCACCGCCTGAACGTGATTCGCGTTCATCTGCCGCCGCTGCGCGAGCGCCGCGAAGATATTCCCCGCCTGGCGCGGCACTTCCTGCAAATTGCCGCCCGCGAACTGGGGGTCGAAGCCAAGCTGCTTCATCCGGAGACGGAAACCGCACTCACCCGTTTAGCCTGGCCTGGTAACGTCCGCCAGCTGGAGAACACCTGCCGCTGGCTGACGGTGATGGCAGCAGGCCAGGAGGTTCTGACGCAGGATCTTCCCAGCGAACTGTTTGAAACCGCGATTCCCGATAGCCCGACGCATATGCAACCGGACAGCTGGGCAACCTTACTGGGACAGTGGGCCGATCGCGCTCTACGTTCCGGTCATCAAAACCTGCTTTCTGAAGCGCAGCCGGAGATGGAGCGGACGCTGCTTACTACTGCCCTGCGTCATACGCAAGGGCATAAGCAGGAAGCCGCGCGACTGCTAGGATGGGGACGTAATACGCTAACGCGCAAGCTGAAAGAGTTAGGAATGGAGTAATGCTTCGCTGTCCCGGCAGGCCTGTCGCCCGCCGGGATAGTGTTTAAATTACCCGGGAGAACTGCTGCATCCGCGCTTTCTGACGCAGATAGGCGTCAAAGCACATGCAGATGTTGCGAATCAGCAGACGGCCTTTTGCCGTCACCTGAATGCCCTTGTCATCCACATCCACCAGCCCATCTTTTGCCAGCGGTGCCAGCAGCGCCAGATCGTCGGCAAAATAACGCTGAAAATCCAGTTCCCACCGCGTTTCCACCGCAGAGAAATCGAGATGGAACTGGCAAATCAATTCCTTAATAACGTCACGACGAATACAGTCATCGCGGGTCAACGCGATGCCGCGCCAGAGCGCATCTCCGGTTTCATCAACCTGTTGATAATAGAGCTTCAGCTCTTTCTGGTTCTGCGCGTAGCAGTCGCCAATCATGCTGATCGCCGACACCCCCATCCCCAGCAGGTCGGTATCGCCCTGAGTGGTGTACCCCTGGAAATTACGGTGCAGGACGCCGTCGCGCTGAGCAATGGCCAGCTCGTCATCCGGACGGGCAAAGTGATCCATGCCGATAAACTGATAGCCGGCGTCGGTGAGTGAGACAATGGTCTCCTGCAGGATATCCAGCTTCTGTTCCGCCGAAGGCAGGTCGGCATCTTTGATTTTACGCTGAGCGGCGAAGAGCGTCGGCAGATGCGCATAGTTGAATACGCTCAGACGATCGGGGTTGAGCTCGGCCACTTTTTGCAGCGTAAAGGCAAAACTCTCCGGCGTTTGTTTCGGCAGGCCGTAAATCAGATCGATATTCGTCGAGGTAAAACCAATTTCACGCGCATGGTTGAGCAGGGCAAAGATAAACGCCTCATCCTGCTCGCGGTTCACCAGCCGCTGAACCTCTTTATTGAAATCCTGCACGCCCATGCTCAACCGGTTAAAGCCTTCCGATCGGAGATGATCCAGAACATCCAGTTCAATTTCACGCGGATCGACTTCAATCGAGATCTCTGCATCGGCGTTAAAACTGAAATGGCTGCGCAACAAACGCATTAAGCGGCTGATTTGCGCTTTATTCAGGTAAGTGGGAGTACCGCCGCCCCAGTGCAGCTGGTGCACCTGACGCCCGGCAAAGAGCGGCGCGCGATGAATAATTTCCTGCTCCAGCACATCCAGGTACTGGTCGGCTTTATGCTGCTGGCGAGTCACAATTTTGTTGCAGCCACAGAAATAGCAGAGCTTGTGACAAAACGGAATATGCACATACAGCGATAGCGGACGCTGCGGGTAGCGAGCTACCGCCGCATCAAATTCTGCCGCACCGAACTCAGGCGAAAACTCCAGTGCGGTGGGGTATGAGGTATAACGTGGCCCCGAATAGTTATATTTCTGGATCAGGGCCAGATCCCAGTCGATTAACTGCACAGACATGCTCACTCCTTCCGATGGTGCCGTCGGCGGGTACGCCGCCCCGGCCCAACCGCACCTCGGGTAATGAGCCGGTTGCGCAGCCATTTCTGACGCCGCGACAACCGTCGTAGTTTAACGAATAACCACAGCAGATAACATACAACCAAAAGGGTTATAAGCAGGACCGGGAATCCGATTGAGTGCAAACGTTAGTTTCCACCCTTCAGCAGACGCATCATATCTTCCTGACGCTCTTCTTCTTCCTCATCCTCGTCATCATCGTAGGACAGGCCAAGCTGCTGCATCAGCTCATCAATACGATCGAGTTTGGCATCGACCCACGACTGCTCTTCAGCATTCAGGGTGCCGCCCTCTTCCAGACGTTCCAGCAGCGCGTCCAGGCGCTCATCGTTTTCCAGCAAATCCAGCTCAGCCTGTGGTGAAAGCATAGGTTTCTCGCTCTTCGGTTTGTGCTGCTTAGGAGCCGGGGTGCTTTCAGTCACGCCCAGCGGAATCGGTTTTTTACTCCCAATACGCGGATCTTGCTGCTGGCTCTGTTTTTTGCCGGATGATGCGGCATCACCGCCGGTTGCGCGACTTCCTGCCGCGTGACCACGATGTTTCTTCTGGCGTTTGCGATCGCGGGATTCCTGATTCATTTCTTCACGTGTCTTGCGATGCGTTTTGCCACGGGGTACGGATGTCGGTTTTTTCATATAGGTAATCTTCAGATTCGTTTTCTTCAGTATAGAATTGAGGCGGAATCTAGCAGAAAGCAAGCAAAGAAAAAAGGCGACAGATTACTCTGCCGCCTTTTTCCTCACTGACAACCCTTAGCGGGTTTCCACTTTCCCTGTTAGCTCACGACGCACCCTGTCTTTCCTTTAGCAAATAACAGTCCCTGTTATCTCCCTTTCCTTGTTAAAACGTCTCCAGACGTTTGTCATCCTGACATTAATCCCGGGTCTTCGCCTCCCTGGCGCTCCTGACTACTCATCCTGAGTCACTTTCCTGCCGGCTTCCTCGCCTGTGCCCATTACTTTACCGTTTTAATCAAATCCTACAACCAACCACAAAGTAAAAATGGCTATTTAAGATTGTTCTATACAGTTAATTGTATGAATTTTAATGCTTTAACACTATCCACACCGTCGTTTCTCATCGATTGCCTCGACATTGAATGGACAATGTCTCACAAAGTGAAGGGTTTTTACTTACGGCAGAGGATGCGGTAAAAACAGCCTTTTTCTGCTGTTCAGGTATAATCCCCGCCATAGCCTTATTTAACGGAGACGACAGTCTTGACTAACTGGAACTATCAACAGACGCATTTTGTCACCAGCGCACCCGATATCCGCCACCTTCCATCCGATACGGGTATCGAAGTTGCCTTTGCTGGTCGCTCAAATGCGGGGAAATCCAGCGCCCTGAATACGCTCACCAACCAGAAAAGCCTGGCGCGTACTTCTAAGACCCCTGGCCGCACCCAGCTAATCAACCTGTTTGAAGTCGCCGAAGGCAAACGCCTGGTCGACCTGCCGGGTTACGGCTACGCTCAGGTCCCGGAGGAGATGAAGATCAAATGGCAGCGCGCTCTGGGTGAATACCTGGAGAAACGTCTGTGCCTGAAAGGACTGGTGGTGCTGATGGATATCCGTCATCCGCTGAAAGACCTCGATCAGCAAATGATCGAATGGGCCGTAGAAAGCGATATCCAGGTACTGGTTCTGCTCACCAAAGCCGATAAGCTGGCCAGCGGCGCACGTAAAGCGCAGGTCAATATGGTGCGTGAGGCGGTTCTTGCCTTTAACGGCGATGTGCAGGTTGAACCCTTCTCTTCGCTGAAAAAATCAGGCGTGGATAAGCTGCGTCAGAAGCTCGACAGCTGGTTTAATGAGATCCCTCCTCAGGAAGAGATCGCCGACGGAGAGTAATCGCCGTTGTTTTCCCGGATAGCGGCGCCTGACGCCTTATCCGGGCTGCGTCATCAGCCCACCGCAGTCCGCCAGAATTTTCTTTCGCGCAATAAAAAACGCCCCGGTCATAAATGACCGGGGCGGCTAAAATATTCAGCCAAATCCGATTACGTGAAGTAAAAGGTCTGAAAGATAGAACATCTTACCTCTGTACCCTACGTCATTAACTCTACTCTTCTTTTGGTTACGGAGAAAGCACTTTTTGTAGTTTTTTTTCACTCTTTACATAGCAAATTCAAATGATCATCACAAAACGCTATAAGTTATGTTGCTTACTTACAGGAAATCACCTTATCCACTGAATACTTAGTGCGCTTGATCCCAGTTTTCTCCGCTTCCCACTTCCACCAGCAGCGGTACCGCCAGCGTGGTGCTATTTTCCATCAGTTCGTGCACCTTTTTCGCCACGGCATCAAGGTCATCTTTGTGCACTTCAAAGACCAGTTCATCGTGCACCTGCATGATCATCCGCACCCGCGGCTTCTCGGTCAGCAGCCATTCATCAACGGCGATCATCGCGCGCTTGATAATGTCAGCCGCCGTCCCCTGCATCGGGGCGTTGATCGCCGCACGTTCGGCGCCGGCACGACGGGCGCCGTTGCTGGATTTGATGTCCGGAAGGTAGAGGCGACGGCCATCCAGCGTTTCGACATAGCCCTGCTCTTTTGCCTGTGCCCGGGTACGCTCCATGTAATCGAGGACGCCAGGATAGCGCTCAAAATAGAGGTCCATATATTTCTGCGCCTCTTTACGCGGAATATTGAGCTGCCGGGCAAGGCCAAATGCGCTCATGCCATAAATCAGACCAAAGTTAATCGCCTTGGCACTTCGACGCTGCTCGCTGCTTACGCTCTCCAGCGGCAGGCCAAAGACCTCTGCCGCCGTTGCGCGGTGGATATCTTTACCTTCCGCAAAGGCGGTCAGCAGGCCTTTGTCACGCGACAGATGCGCCATAATGCGCAACTCAATTTGTGAATAGTCGGCAGAGACGATGAGGTAATCCGGCGGCGCGATAAATGCCTGACGAATACGACGCCCCTCTTCGTTACGCACCGGAATGTTCTGCAGGTTAGGATCGGTGGAGGAGAGACGCCCCGTCGCCGTTACCGCCTGATGATAAGAGGTATGCACGCGGCCGGTTTTAGGGTTAATCATCAGCGGCAGCTTGTCGGTATATGTCGACTTCAGCTTCGCCAGTCCGCGATATTCCAGAATAACTTTCGGTAACGGATAATCCAGCGCCAGTTCTTCGAGCACTTCCTCGGAAGTTGAAGGCGCGCCGCCCGGTGTTTTCTTCAGTGGTTTAATACCTTGTTTTTCAAACAAAATAGTTTGAAGCTGCTTGGGTGAAGAGAGATTGAACTCTTCACCCGCGATCTCGTAGGCTTTCTGCTCCAGCTCGATCAGGCGTTTGGCAATCTCCTGTGAATGGGCATGCAGTACGGCCGGATCAATGTTGACCCCGTTACGTTCTACGCGGGAGAGCACCGGTACCAGCGGCATCTCAATATTTTTAAAAATATTCAGCGGACCTTCATGCTGCTGCAGCTTCGGCCACATCTTCAGGTGCAGCTGCAGGGTGACATCGGCATCTTCCGCCGCGTAGCGGCCGGCTTCTTCCAGCGCGATCTGGTTAAAGGTGAGCTGATTTTTACCTTTACCCGCAATCTCTTCAAAGCTAATCGTTTTATGCTTCAGCCAGCGGTCGGCAAGGCTGTCCATATCATGACGGCCCGCCACGCTATCAAGAATGTAGGATTCCAGCATGGTGTCAAAAGCGATACCGCGTAACTCAATGTCATAGTTCGCCAGAATTCCGCGGTCATATTTCAGGTTTTGCCCGACCTTCAGCAGATTCTCGTCTTCCAGCAGGGGTTTCAGCAACGTCAGTACGCGTTCTCGGGAGATCTGATCCGGCGCATCGAGATAATCATGCGCAACCGGTACATAGGCGGCAACGCCGGGCTCGATGGCAAACGACAGACCCACCATATTGGCAGAAATATTATCCAGGCTGTCCGTTTCCGTATCAAACGCAAACAGCGGCGCTTGTTTCAGCTTGTCGATCCATTCGATCAGCGTCTGCTCATCAAGAATAGTGACGTAGTTTTCCGCAGACAGCGTCGCCACCACCTCGGCTTCGTCTTCCGCTACTGCCACCGCTTCTGTCGGTTTTACGGCTGGCTTCACGCCTTTTGACTGCATCCATTTTCCGGATTCAACATCGGTGATCCAGCGCTTAAATTCATATTTTTTGAACAGAGCCAACAGATCATCCGCCGCCGGCGGCAGCACGTGCAGCTCTTCACAGCTCAGATCCAGCTCGACGTCGGTTTTAATCGTGGCCAGCTGATACGAGAGGTAGGCCACCTCTTTATTCTGTTCCAGCTTCGCCGCCATCGTTTTGGCACCACGGAAGGTCAAACCGGCAATTTTTTCTGGCTCAGCGTACAACGTATCCAGCCCTCCCAACCCCTGCAGCAGCGCCTGAGCCGTTTTCTCGCCCACGCCGGGTACGCCGGGAATGTTATCGGAGGAGTCGCCCATCAGCGCCAGGAAGTCAATAATCAGCTCTGGCGGAACGCCGTACTTCGTCACCACTTCTTCCGGGCCAAGAATGGTATTGGTCATGGTATTAATCAGGGTAATTCCCGGCGTGACCAGCTGCGCCATATCTTTATCACCGGTACTGATGAGCACCGGGCGGCCCGCTTTTTCTGCTTCGCGCGCCAGAGTTCCGATCACATCGTCCGCTTCGACGCCAGGCACAGCCATCAGCGGCAGCCCCATCGCCCTCACCATGGTATGCAGCGGTTCGATCTGCGCCCGCAGATCGTCCGGCATCGGCGGACGATGGGATTTGTAATGCTCAAACAGTTCGTCACGGAAAGTTTTCCCTTTGGCATCAAATACCACCACGGCATGCGTGGGTTGATACTGGAGGATCAGGCTTCGCAGCATATTCAGCACGCCATACATAGCGCCTGTCGGTTCTCCGGCGCTGTTAGTCAGCGGCGGGAAAGCGTGATACGCCCGGTAGAGGTAAGAGGAGCCGTCAACGAGGATAAGTGGGTTTTCTGGGATCTGAACCATAATTTCCGTGCCTGTTTATCAGATTATGGGTAAAGGATGCCACAGACAGGCCTGAAAACCTGAATTTTTCCCGCATTTCACCAAAAAGATTCGTTGATCCGGTCGATCGTGCGGCGGCAATATCTGTGGATAACTTTGTGCATAGTTTTATAAGGATAGCTGTCTGCTCTGAAATAAAATAACAAAAAACATAATTTAAGTTTATTTATCATAAAGTTAATTATTGATCCTGGCTTTTAATACCTTTCTAATGACTCAATGTTCCATGTGGATATAAGATCCGCCTTTTTTTCTGTTCTGGTAAGACCCGTCATTTGCTGCGTTTTCTGGTAAAATCAGCCTCTTGCACGGTTTAACTGCGCTCTTTATCAGCCTAACTTTCTGAATAAACTAACTATGTCGAGATTACTCGCTGCAATAACACTTCCGCTGAGTATCGCCCTTACCATCTTAGTCACCATTATCTGTTCCGTACCGATAATCATCGCCGGGCTGATTAAACTTCTTGTACCCATCCCTGCGGTATGGCGTGCGATTTCCCGTTTCTGCAATTTCATGATGTATTGCTGGTGCGAAGGGTTGGCACTGCTGCTCTACCTGAATCCCAGACTGACGTGGGACGTGCAAGGTCTTGAAGGGCTGAATAAGAAAAACTGGTATCTGCTTATCAGTAATCATCACAGCTGGGCGGATATCGTGGTGCTCTGCGTGTTGTTCCGCAAGCATATCCCTATGAATAAGTACTTCCTTAAGCAACAGCTGGCGTGGGTGCCTTTTATCGGGCTTGCCTGCTGGGCGCTGGATATGCCCTTTATGCGTCGCTACTCGCGAGGTTATTTAATTCGCCATCCTGAGCGTCGCGGTAAAGATGTTGAAACCACTCGCCGCTCCTGCGAGAAATTTCGCTCACATCCGACAACCATCGTCAATTTTGTAGAGGGTTCACGTTTTACCGAAGACAAGCAGCGGCAAACCCGTTCACCTTATCGCAATTTATTACCACCGAAGGCCGCTGGTATCGCGATGGCGTTGAACGTGCTCGGTGCTCAGTTCGATAAGCTGTTGAACGTCACGCTTTGCTATCCGGAGAACAACCAGAGGCCATTTTACGATATGTTAAGCGGCCGGCTGACGCGTATTGTGGTTCGCGTTAATCTCGTTCTCGTGGCGGAAGATCTGCACGGCGACTACGTGAATGACAAAAACTTTAAGCGCCGTTTCCAGCGTTGGTTGAATGAACTGTGGGAAGAGAAAGATCGTCAGCTGACGGAAATCATGCGGACAAAAGGACGCGAGGAGCGTTGAACCTGATAATGATGCCACCTCGACAGGGGAGTTTAACAGGGATATTAAAAAAGCCGGTCAGTGACCGGCTTTTTTTTTACTTCTTCTCAACCAGCTGCTTAACGGTATCCGCATACTGGGCGACAAAGGCGTCCATATTGCTGGTATCCATCCCCTGCGGGTTCAGCTGATATTTGCCGTCGACGTACATTGCCGGTACGCCCTGCAGCTGGAAGTCAGCGGCCGCTTTTTCCTGCTGAGCAACCAGGGATTTCACGACAAAGCTGTTCCATGCCGCATCGTAGTCTTCACCTTTCACGCCAGCATCAACGAAGACTTTACGAATATCAGCCACGGTCTGCACGGTCTGGGTTTTCTGCACCGCTTCAAACATCGGCACAGTGATCTTATCTTCAACGCCCAGCGCCATCGCTACGGCCCATGCCTGGGTTAAGTCTTTACCCAAAGGCCCGAGGAATTCAACGTGGTACTTGGTCATTTTGACGCCTTCCGGCAGCTTTTTCTTCACGTTATCAGAAACGTGCAGCACTTCTTCAAACTGATAGCAGTGCGGGCAGTAGAACGAGAAGAACTCAAGAACCTGAGGCGCGCCGGCTACGGGCTTATCAAGGGTGATGTACTGCTTACCGTCGGTGATCTGGGCAGCAGAAGCACTAAAAGCCAGAATCATACCAGCCAGCGCCAGCCAAATTTTTTTCATGTTTACGTCTCTCCTGGAAATATCTGATTAATACATTGGCGTTAACTGAAGAGGGGGTTCTTGCAGAACCTTCACCTGCTCAAGAAAAGTTGCTGTCTGCCCCCGCCAGTAATCTTCCCCGGTAAGCCAGGGGAAATTAATAGGGAAAGCAGGATCGTCCCAGCGCCTGAGCAACCATGCCAGATAATAAACTAACCGCATGGCGCGTAAAGGTTCGATAAGGGCGATTTCGTCCGAATTGAACGGACTGAATTCTTCATAAGCTTCAACGATCATCTCCAGCTGCATACGCTGCTCGGCTTTATCACCGTTCAACAGCATCCAGAGATCCTGGATGGCCGGACCGTTGCGGGCATCATCTAAATCGACAAAAAGCGGACCATCGCGCCAGAGAATATTACCGGCATGACAATCGCCGTGCAGACGCAGAATGTCCGCGTTGCCGTGCCATTGAGCGATAACGGCAGCAATCAGCTTATCTGCGGCGCAGAGGAAGTCCTTCTTCAGACCTGAGGGGATCAGCGTTGAGTGTTCAAAAACGTCTCGCGGCGCGAGCAAATACTCATTCACTCCTATCTCAGGGCGCGCGACAAAACGCGCTTTACGCCCGGTCTGGTGCAAGCGCCCCAGATAACGGCCGACGGACTCCATTTGATCGAGGTTATCAGATTCAAACTGGCGCCCACCTAAGCTGGGGAACACGGCAAAAAAGAAGCCCTGATGCTGATGAAGGGTGCTGTCATTGAAAAATAATGGCGCAGCAACAGGAACATCATCCTGCTTGAGCTGGAGGGTAAACTGGTGTTCTTCGAGGATCTGTTCGGCAGACCAACGTTCAGGACGATAGAACTTCACCACATAGCGATGGCGGTCTTCGTCCTGAAACTGGTAAACGCGGTTTTCATAGCTGTTAAGCGGAGTGAGCCCGGAGTCCACTCGCATCCCCAGATCGAATAGCCCATCGATGATGGTATCCGGGTTTAGCGTCTGAAAATTAAAAGCCTTATCGTGCATCCTGACATCCGATAATCTTAGGAATAGTTCAGGATATCATCTCATAACTCGTTCCGCGGCAGCACTTACAACCTTTTACTCTTTAATCACGCCGCGTGCGCGCAATAAGGCCGTTTTGAAATCCTCTTCGTAATCCTTCTGAATACCAGGAATAACGGCTTCTTTTGCTGAATCACGCATTTTCAGATGATAAATCAGGATATCGTCGGAAAGATCGACCAGCTCACCGTCGTAACCGGCTTCTTTTGCGAGTTTCTGCAAAAATTGCATCAGGTTCAGCTCCGGCTCTTTCTGCCAGGCTGGCTGGAGGAGTTCAATTACTTCATTCAGACGTTTACATTTCATGGTCATGCTCCTTACTCTTGATAGCGACAACTTAACAGGGTCAATCCCACAATGAAAGAGGCGATATTGATATGCAAGGCGAGGTCATAACCGGCGTTGTATTAGCAGGCGGAAGGGCCACGCGGATGGAAGGAGCGGATAAGGGATTGCAGCTACTCGATGGTAAGCCATTATGGCGCCATGTTGCAGATGCGCTGTCTCCTCAGGTGGCCAACCTGGCTATCAGCGCCAACCGTAATCTGGAACGCTGGTATGAAAGCGGGTATCCGGTGTATTCCGACAGTCTCGCTGACTTCCCGGGGCCATTAGCCGGTATGCTATCCGTGATGCAGCAGACACAGAGCGAATGGTTTCTCTTCTGTCCCTGCGATACTCCCTTTATCCCCCCATTCCTGGCTGAGCGCTTTATACAGCAGAAAAAGACCGCCCCCGTAGTCTGGGTTTACGATGGCGAACGCGATCATCCCGCTATTACTCTGATGCATCGATGTTTAATGCCCGATCTGGCAACATATCTTGCTGCAGGAGAACGACGCGTGATGGCTTTTATGCGCGACAGCGGCGGACATCGCGTTGATTTCAGCGATGTCCGCTCGGCATTTATTAACGTCAATACCCTTGATGACTTGCAGCGCATACAGGAGCAATCATGATCCCCGTTCTCGCCATTTCAGCCTGGAGTGGTACCGGTAAAACAACGCTGTTAAAGAAATTAATCCCCGCATTGTGCGCTGCTGGCCTGCGTCCAGGTTTGATCAAGCATACCCATCACAATATGGATGTCGATCGGCCGGGTAAAGACAGCTATGAATTGCGTAAAGCCGGGGCAGCTCAAACGATTGTCGCCAGTTCACA
The DNA here is from genome assembly GCF_000735435.1 of Klebsiella planticola ATCC 33531. Lineage (GTDB taxonomy): Bacteria > Pseudomonadota > Gammaproteobacteria > Enterobacterales > Enterobacteriaceae > Klebsiella > Klebsiella planticola. The sequence goes on from NZ_JMPP01000013.1 coordinate 94,494, forward strand.
ACGCTGGGCGCTAATGACGGAAACGCCGGATCAAGAAGAGGTGGATTTGGCCTGGCTGGTTAGCAGGATGGATGCATCAAAGCTGGATTTAGTTCTGGTTGAAGGGTTTAAGCATGAGCCGGTGGCAAAGCTCCTGCTTTTTCGGCAACAGGGTGGACATCGTATCGAGGAACTCGTCCTGGACGAGCATGTGATTGCGGTGGTCAGCGACACCCCATTAGAGACATCACTCCCACAGTTAGATTTAAACGATATTCCGCAGATCGCGGCGTTTATTCTACGATGGTTGGCAGAAGCTTAATGGCAGTGAGTATTTCAGCAATGGGCGTAAGATTACGCCCGTTTGCGTTATTCCTGCAAGATTAAACATAGCGGATAAATAAC